>NZ_JAVXZZ010000002.1:0-1056696 GCF_032337135.1 Curvibacter sp. APW13
CGCTCCCACATCAGCGCTTTCTGGCTATCCGTGTAGTAGATCCTGGGTCGCCGCTTCATCTGCAACACTCCTTCCGCCTATGCGGTGGTTAGTGTGTTGCATCGACCGGTTGAATCCGCCGCCTAAAGCCGACACTAAATCGCTATCGAGGTTATAGCGGACTGCGCAATATTTATGCGGGCTATCGACGAATTTGCTCGCAATCCGCGCCGAGCGAAGCAATGGCGCGTGGGGTATTTCCCGCCGTCATGCGGAGTCGAGTAGCGCAGGGTGGGGCGGATCAAGAGGCGTGCACTGTTTGAGCCGCAGGCGAGTTTGCGCGCCTCCCGCACCACACGAGCAACGCAGTGAGCCCGAAGGGCCGACGCATCCGGCTCGCCTTTCTTTGCTTCCTTTCTTTGGCGAAGCAAAGAAAGGAAGGCGCCTGCCGGGGCGCGACCCGGCCTGCTGCGCAACGTGCACCGAGCGAAGGGCTTCGACAAGCTCAGTCCGAACGGACAAGCACCGCGATCAAGCAATAAACCGCTCAATCAACCCCGCCAGCACCTCCGGCTGGTCGTGGTGCAGCATGTGCCCTGCGTCCTGCACTACGGCGACCTCCACGTTGGGTACGGTCTTGAGCCGTTCGTGGTACTCCTCCAGCGTGAACTTGCCGCGCCACCAGCCGGTCAGGCTGTCGTCGCTGGCTTCCACGGCCAGCACCGGCATGCTTAAGTGCGCGTACAGGGCCAGGGCTTCTTCCACGCGGTAGATGTGGGCGTTGGAGACCTTGTGGGCGGCTTCGGCCAGGATGGACCACTGCCCATCGGCCGTCTCGCGGGCCCAGTGCTGCGCCAGCCACAGTGCCTTGTCTTCCCCGAGGCGACGGTTGTTCTTCATCAGGCGCCGGGCGACCTGGTCCACACTTTCGTAGGTCTTCAGGTCCATCTCACCGCGGTGCAGGGCCTTGAGTTCGTCCATCCACTGCGCGTAGCGTTTCACGGCGTGGTGGGGTTTGGAGGCCGGCAGGCCAAAGCCCTCCAGGTTCACCAGGCGGCGGATGCGCTGCGGGCGCACGCCGCCATACATCATGGCCACGTTGCCGCCCATGCTGTGGCCCACCAGGTTCACGGGGGTGTCGCCCACGTAGTGGTCCAGCAGGAAGTCCAGGTCGGCCAGGTAGTCGGGAAACCAGTAGTTGTCCACCTTGCCTGCGCTGGTGGATTGGCCGTAGCCGCGCCAGTCGGGGGCGATGATGTAGTGGTCCTGGGCCAAGGCGTCCACCACGAACTGGTAGCTTGCCGCCACGTCCATCCAGCCGTGCACCATCACCAGGGGCACCTTGTCCGGCGCTGGTTCGCCCCAGACCTGCACGTGGTAGGTCTGGGTGCGGATGGGAACAAACTCGCTGCGGTGTTGCTTCTTTATTCGGTACATTCCGGTAATCATAGAGAGACACGCCATGGCCCGCAGTCAGACCCGCGACAAACCCGCCCAGACCGCTTCCGTACCTTCCACCGTGCCCGCAGCCTATGCGCGCCTGCACAGCGACTTCCGTTGGCAGGTGCCCAGGCACTTCAACATGGCGCAGGCCTGCAGTGCACGCTGGGCGCAGCGTCCAGACGCTACGAAAAGGGTAGCTGTCTACGCATATTCCACGGGGGCTGGTGGCCAAAAACATACTTACCATGAGCTGCAGGCGGCGGCCAACCGGCTGTCGCGGTCCTTGCTGGCACGCGGCGTGCAGCGCGGCGACCGCGTGGCCTTGGTCATGCCCCAAAGCTTTGAGACCGCCGTGGCCTACATGGCCGTGCTGCAGCTCGGTGCCGTGGCCATGCCGCTATCGCTGCTGTTCGGTCCCGAGGCGCTGGAGTTCCGCCTGCGGGACAGCGAGGCCGTGCTGGCCATTGCCGACAGTACGGCACTGCCCGCACTGCACAGCGCGCGCGCCACCTGCCCGGCCCTGCGCTGCGTGGTGGAAGTGGGGGGCGGCAAACAAGTAGCTGCAGGTGCGGACGCCGCCTGGCGCGAACTGCTGGCGGGGCGCAATGGCGCCTTCCCCTGCGCTGATACCCTGGCCGACGACCCGGCCGTGCTCATCTACACCAGCGGTACCACCGGCAACCCCAAGGGCGCGCTCATTCCCCACCGTGCGCTCATCGGCAACCTGACCGGCTTCGTGGCCAGCCAGAACTGGTTTGGCTTTGACCCGGTGAACGGCGCACGCCCTGCTGACTGGATGGATACCGACGCCATCGCCCAGGGCTCGAACGCGGTGTTCTGGTCGCCTGCCGACTGGGCCTGGACCGGTGGCCTGATGGACGCGCTGCTGCCCACGCTGTTCTTCGGCCGCCCCATCGTGGCCTACCGGGGCCGCTTCGGCGCCCAGGTGGCCCTGGAACTGATGCGCGACTGCGGCGTCACCCACACCTTCCTGTTCCCCACCGCGCTCAAGGCCATGATGAAGGCCTGCCCCGGCACGCCGAAACGCACTGTGCGCCAGCAGTTCAAGCTGAAACTCCAGGCCCTCATGAGCGCGGGCGAAGCGGTGGGCGACGCCGTGTTCGCCTACTGCCGCGACCAGCTCGGCGTTCCGCCCAACGAGATGTTCGGCCAGACCGAGATCAACTACATCGTCGGAAACTGCAACATGCTGGCTGCGCGCACCGGGCAGGCCATCGGCTATCCCTCCAAACCTGGCAGCATGGGCATCGGCTACCCCGGTCACCGCGTGGCGGTGATCGACGACGAGGGCAACGAGTGCCCGGTGGGCGTGCCCGGCGACGTGGCACTGAACCGCTTCGACATCCATGGCGACCCCGACCCCATCATCTTTCTGGGCTACTGGAAGAATGAGGCCGCCACGCGGGCTAAGTACACCGGCGACTGGTGCCGCACGGGAGACCAGGCCGTGCGCGACGCCGACGGCTACCTGTGGTACCAGGGCCGCAGCGACGATGTGTTCAAGTCCGCGGGCTACCGCATTGGCCCGGGCGAGATCGAGAACTGCCTGGTAAAGCACCCGGCCGTGGCCAATGCCGCCGTGGTGCCCAAGCCCGACCCCGAGCGCGGCGCCCTGGTCAAGGCCTATGTCGTTGTTGCTCCTGAATTCATAGCTTCTCACGCAGTCAATTCAAGGGCTGATGCCGATTTTCATGCCCAACTGGAACGCGACCTGCAGGCCCACGTGCGCGGCCAGCTGGCGCCTTACGAATACCCCAAGGAAATCGAGTTCATCGACAGCCTGCCCATGACGACGACGGGCAAGGTGCAGCGCCGGGTGCTTCGGTTGCAGGAAGAGGAGCGGGCAAAAGCGCAGGTGGGCGCCGCATGAGACTGCCCGGCACCCAGGTGCTGACGCGTTCGCTGGGCTTGTCGCGTCGCATCGGTTGGCTGGGCTGGCTGCGCTGGATGGCCTTGCCGGGCGTGCCGGTGCTGGCATTCGGCCTGCAGGTGCGTGGTGCGGGGCTGGTGGCCTCGGTCGTCCTGGGCTTGCTCCTGCTGGTGGCGGTCAACGCCTGGCGGCAGAGCCTGCGCCGCCAGTTCATCCGCGAGGCGCCGTTGCCGCGCTACCTGGGCGCCAAGCTGTGCACCCAGTACCCGCAGCTGAACCCGCGTGATGCCGATCTGGTGCTGCGCGGCCTGCGCCAGTTCTTTCTGGCCTACAGCCGCAGCGGTCAGCGGTTCGTGGGCATGCCCTCGCTGGTGGTGGATGCGGCCTGGCATGAGTTCATCCTGCACACGCGCGGCTATGCGGCCTGGTGCGACAGGGCCTTCGGCCGGCTGCTGCACCACACCCCGGCAGAAGTGCTGGGCCGCGACCCCAAGCGCAACGATGGCCTGCGCCGCACCTGGTACTGGTGCTGCAAGGAAGAGGGCATCAACCCCCGCAACCCCGCGCGCTTGCCGCTGCTTTTCGCGCTGGACACCAAATTCACCATCGCGGGCGGCTACCGCTACGTGCCGGACTGCAAGGACATTGCGCGCCAAAGTGCCGATGGCAGCTACTGCGGTACCAGCTTCGGTAGCGACAGCGGCGGCGGGGACGGCAGCGCCCCCGGTGATGCCGACGGTTTCGGGGGCAGCGAGAGCAGTGGTGGCGATGGTGGTTCGGACGGTGGTGGTGACGGCGGTTGTGGAGGAGGATGCGGTGGAGATTAAGCAGATATCGGAACAGTCGCACGGCGTGGTGCTGGACCTGGTGTACGCCACGGCGAACAACATTGCAGGCGTGCCCATCTACCAACGCCCCATCTGCCTGCTGCACCGTGACGCCGCCCATGCGCTGCGCCATGCCAGCACCCTCGCCCAGGCGCAAGGGCTGCGCCTGAAGATCTTCGACGCCTTCCGCCCCCACGAAGCCCAGGTCATGCTGTGGAACAGCGCACCCGACAAGGCCTACGTGGCCGACCCTGCGCTGGGCTCCAACCACACGCGCGGCGTGGCGGTGGACCTGACGCTGGTGGACGCGCACGGCACAGAGCTGGACATGGGAACGGGGTTCGACGACATGAGCGAGCAGTCGCACCACTTCCGCACCGACGTGTCGGCGCAGGCCCAGGCCAATAGGCTGCAGTTGCTCGGCATCATGGAACAAGCCGGGTTCGAGCACATTCCGCACGAGTGGTGGCACTACGCCTTGCCCGCGGCGCACAGCTACCCGCTCATCCCCAGCCACAAGCTGCACCACCTCAATCCCATGCGTGCCCACGGGGAATAGCCCGCAGGCTCCAATGGCTCCTTTCGCCCATCACAGCACCACTGCACACACCATGAAGCAAGTCACCCTCGGAACCTCCAGCCTGTCTGTCACCCCCATCTGCCTGGGTACCATGACCTTTGGCGAACAGGTGGATGAACCCACGGCCCATGCCATCCTCGACCGTTCGCTGGAGCGCGGCGTGAACTTCATCGACACGGCCGAGATGTACGCCGTGCCGCCGCGCGCCGAAACCTTCAATGCCACCGAAAAGATCATCGGCAACTGGCTGCGTGCACGCCCCGGCGCCCGCGAGAAGCTGGTTATTGCCACCAAGGTGGCGGGCCCCTCGCGCGGCATGCCCTGGGTGCGTGGTGGCGCCACCAACACCTCGGGCGCGGACATCATCGCTGCCTGCGAGGGCAGCCTGCAGCGCATGGGCTTGGACGTGATCGACCTGTACCAGATCCACTGGCCGAATCGCCACGTACCGATGTTCGGCGGGGCCTACTACAACCCGGCCAACGAAAACACCACGGCCTCCAGCATCCATGAGCAGCTCGAAGCCTTGGGCCAGCTGGTGAAGGCCGGCAAGGTGCGCGCCATTGGCCTGTCGAACGAGACGCCTTATGGTGTGCACGAGTTCGTGCGCCTGGCGGAGCAGCACGGCCTGCCGCGCGTGGCCACCATCCAGAACCCGTACTGCCTGGTCAACCGCACCTTCGAGAACGGTCTGGACGAAACCTGCCATCGGCTGAATGTGGGGTTGCTGGCCTACTCGCCGCTAGCCTTCGGGCTGCTTACCGGCAAGTACGACGATTCGGGACTGACCGGCGAGGGTGCACCGAAGTCTGCGCGTCTGGGCAAGTTCGAGTCCACGCGCAAGCAGCGCTGGGGCCGCCCCGAAGCGCTGGTGGCCGCCAAGCGCTACAACCAGTTGGCCCGCGACAACGGCATGACGCCCACCCAGATGGCCCTGGCCTTCTGCTACACCAAGTGGCAGGTGGCCAGCACCATCATCGGTGTGACCAGCGTGGCCCAGTTGGACGAAGACCTGGACGCCTGGGGCACCACCCTGAGCCCCGAAGTGCTCAAGGCCATCGACGCCATCCGCTGGGAGCTGCGCGACCCGGCACTGTGACAATAGACCCATGGCCCGAAAAGACCACGTCTCCGAAACTCCTGCCACCGCGCTGCTCAAGGCCAGCAAGGTGGCCTTTACCGAGCACCCCTACGAGTACCTGGAACACGGCGGTGCGCAGCACAGCGCCAAGGTGCTGGGCTGGGACCCGTACCACGTGGTCAAGACACTCATCATGCAAGACCAGGATGCCAAGCCCCTGGTGGTGCTGATGCATGGCAACTGCACCGTGTCGACCAAGAACCTCGCGCGCCAGATCGGTGCCAAGTCGGTGCAGCCCTGTACCCCTGAAGTAGCCAACCGCCACAGTGGCTATCTCGTGGGCGGCACCTCGCCGTTCGGTACCCGCAAGACCATGCCGGTGTTCATCGAGCAGACCATCCTCGATATCCCGAAGATCCTGATCAACGGCGGGCGACGGGGCTACCTGGTCGGCATCGCCCCCCAGGTCTGCGTCGACCTGCTGGGTGCCAAACCGGTGCAGTGCGCGCTGTCGGAGTGAGTCGGTCGGCACTGGCACAATAGACCCACGAAAGCGCGCCACTGGGCGCGCGTGTTTCTGCGAGATTCCATGCAAACCCTGTATTCCGTAGCCGCCATCCTGGCCGCCTACCTCATCGGTTCCCTGTCCTTTGCCGTCATCGTCAGCCGCGCCATGGGCCTGGCCGACCCGCGCACCTTCGGCAGCAAGAACCCGGGTGCCACCAACGTGCTGCGCTCGGGCAGCAAGAAGGCCGCCATCGTCACGCTGCTGCTGGACGCCGCCAAGGGCTGGCTGCCGGTGGTGCTGATCCAGTGGTTCGGCCAACCGTTCGGATTGGCCGAAGGCACCATGGCGCTCGCCGGGCTGGCCGCCTTCCTGGGCCACCTGTACCCGGTGTTCTTCCGCTTCGTGGGCGGCAAGGGGGTTGCGACCGCGCTGGGTGTCTTGCTGGGTTTCAGCCCGGTGCTGGGCGGTCTCACCATGCTGGTGTGGATCGTGGTGGCGGTACTGTTCCGCTATTCGTCACTGGCATCCCTGTGTGCCGCACTGGCAGCGCCCGCCATCTACGTGCTGTCTGACGGCGTCCTGTGGATCATGCGCGGCCCGGTGGTGCTGGCCATCATGGGCATGACGCTGCTGCTGATCTACCGCCACGCCGAAAACATCGGTCGCCTGGCGAAAGGCACCGAGTCCAAGCTGGGCAAAAAGAAGGACGCGCCGGAAAAGATGCCTCACCACGCCCACGGACATGGGCACGGACACGGACACGGGCACAAGCACTGAAAAGCTGACTAACGCAGCCGCGCTGCGTAGGCGCCCAGGCGCAGGATGTGCGCGTGGTTGATGTGCAGGTCCATCTGCGCCGCGGCCAGTGAGGCGCGGATCTGTGTGCCTGAAGCGGCAGGGTCATGCAGGCGCGGCGCGGGCAGCAGTTCGCCCTGCGGATTGCTGATCAGCACCACAAAGGGTTGGTTCGGGCGTGGGCTGCGCCGCACCACCACGGCCAGCTCGGCGGTGTTCAGGGCCACATAGGTGCCCGGGGGGTACAGGCCGACCGAACGCACCAGCGACTCACCGATGGGGTCGTTCACCGTGGCACCCAGCCCCAGAATGGACTTGATCGAATCCAATGCGCTGCGCCCGGCACGGGTGTGGCGCGGGCTGATCATGGCGGCATAGCGGTCGACCGCCTTGAGGATCGCTGCCTGGGGCGGCGTGCCCTGGGCGGATCCCGCCGATTTCACGCCGGGTTCACCGTCATGGTGGTGGGCCACGATGTCGAGCCAGTTCTCGTCACGCACCCCCAGCGCACCGAGCATCATGGCTCCCTTGACCGAGTGGGTGCGGATAGCTTCCTGCTGTTCGGGCGAAAGCTTCTCCTTCTGCAAGGCCAGTTCGTCCTGCAGGCGTGTCATGGCGATGTTCATGGTCAGCGCCGCATGGACGAGGCTGTCGCGCGCGCTGCTGTCCAGGCCCAGGTCCCTTGCCATCAGGTGGCACAAAGCGCCGCAGATCAGGGCGTGCGAGGCGCTGTAGCCCACCGGCGAGTTGCTCGCCAGCTGGAACAGCTGGTACAGGCCCAGGTCGGTCTCGCGGTCCAGCAGGCCTTGCATCCAGCGGTCGTACTGGTGCACGCGTGCCAGGAATTCCTGGGCCCGGTGCGGGCTGGAGAGGATGACGCCCAGGCCCAGTTCCAGATCGGCCCAGTTGGCCAGCAGGTCCTCGTACTCGGCTTCGTCGCGCATGGCCAGTTCCTTGCCGTTCAGTAGCGCTTTTCCAGCACCATCTGGTCGTTGGTGCGGGTCATCTGGAAGCGGGACAGGAAGCTGTTGCCCAGCAGCACGTAGGGCATGGAGCCGGTGGTCACCACGCCGTCCACGTCGTAGGCCACCACGTCGCCGACCTTGAGGGTGCCGATCTTGAAATACCAAGCGGGGACCACGCCGTTGGCGGTACTCACCTTCATCGGCAGCCCGGCGTTGTACTTGAGCCCCATGCGCTGGGCTTCACTCTCGGCGATCACCACGCCGGTGGCACCGGTGTCCACCACCATGGTGGTGGCCTTGCCGTTGATCTGGCCCTGCACCATGAAGTGCCCGCCACTGTCGGCACTGAGCACGATGCGGGTGCCGGACGCGCCGGCGCCCCCGCCACCCACACTGGTCGGGGCATCGCCCAGGCGCAGGGTCTGACGCTTGCCGTCGATCTCGACCTGTACCGAATCGCCCTGGGTACTGACGACCTTCACGCCGCGGTAGCTCTCGCCCGCGGGTACGGCCTTCGGGGGGCTGCCATCCACCACCAGCAAGGCCTTGTTGCCCAGCATGCCGGTCAGGGCTACCGATTGCGCACTGGCCTGCATTGCCACGCCACAGGCCAAGGCGACCAGGCAGTAGAGCAGCGGGCGCAGGCGCGGCATGGTGTCAGTCCCGGAAGTTGTTGAAGTCCAGCGGCACGTCGGTCACTTCCTTCTTCAGCAGGGCGATGGCCGCCTGCAGGTCGTCACGTTTGGCGCCGGTGATGCGCACCTTCTCCTCCTGGATGGCTGCTTGCACCTTCATCTTGCTGTCCTTGATGAGGCGCTGGATCTTCTTGGCCAGCTCGGCCTGGATGCCGTTCTTCACCTTGACGACCTTCTTCACCTTGTCGCCACCCATCTTCTGCAGGTCACCGATGTCGAGGAAGCGCACGTCCACACCCTGCTTGGTGAGCTTGTTGCGCAGCACATCGAGGATCTGCTCGAGCTGGAAGTCGGCGTCACCGATGATGGTGATTTCCTTGTCCTTGATCTCAATGGCGGCCGAAGTGCCCTTGAAGTCGAAGCGGGTGGAAATCTCCTTGGCGGAGTTGTCCACGCCGTTCTTCACCTTGACCATGTCGGCTTCGCAAACGGTATCGAAAGAAGGCATACAAAAACAGTAAATCGTGAATGAGACAATCCCAGCATGTTAGTCGAGAAAAACGTTGCACTCCAGCCGTACAACAGCTTCCACATCGTGGCGCGCGCCCAGGCATTGGTGCGGGTGACGGACGAGGCGGACGTGCGCTCCGTCTTGGCCGACCCGTTGTGGGGGCGCCAGCCCAAATTCGTGCTGGGGGGCGGCAGCAACATCGTGCTCACGGGCGATGTGGAACCCTTGGTGCTGAAGATGGAGATCGACGGCATGCGGGTGGTGGGCGAGGACGCGCGCTACATCCGGGTCGAGGCCGGTGCCGGGGTGCCGTGGCATGACTTCGTCTGCTGGACGCTGGCGCAGGGACTGCCGGGGCTGGAGAACATGGCGCTCATTCCCGGCACCGTGGGTGCCGCACCGGTGCAGAACATCGGTGCCTATGGCGTGGAGCTGCAGGACCGTTTCTGGGAACTCGATGCCATTGACCTGCAGTCGGGAGAAGTGTTCACCCTGAACGCCGCCCAGTGCGCCTTCGGCTACCGCGACTCGGTGTTCAAGCACGCCGGTGGCCCCGGCCGCATGGGCCTCAAGGACCGCGCCGCCATCCTGCGGGTGCGCTTTGCCCTGCCCAAGGACTGGAAACCCGTGCTGGGCTACGCCGATCTGGAGCGCAAGATGGCCGAGCACGGTTGCACCGCACCGACGGCACAGCAACTGTTCGACTGGGTCTGCGCGGTGCGCCGCGCCAAGCTGCCCGACCCGGCTGTCATCGGCAATGCCGGCAGCTTCTTCAAGAACCCCACGGTGTCGCCCGAACAGTGTGCCGACATCATTGCCCGCGAACCCAAGCTCGTGCACTACAAGCTCGACAACGGGCAGTTCAAGCTCGCGGCCGGCTGGCTCATCGATGCCTGTGGCTGGAAGGGCAAGAGCATGGGGCAGGCCGGCGTCTACGAGAAGCAGGCCCTGGTGCTGGTCAACCGTGGCCCGGGCGTGAACGGTGAAGGCGCAACCGGGGGCGAGGTCATGACACTGGCCAAGGCGATCCAGACCAGCGTCTACGAGCGTTTCGGCATCCTGCTGGAGCCCGAGCCGGTCGTGGTGTAACGCAGGATTTGCCCCCAACCGCTCTGGATCAAAGGAAGTTTGCTTCAAAAGCAATAGCAAATGCATTCCTGTCCTTGCTGGTCATGCAGTGCATGCACTCTTTTGGGGAAAGCCCATTTTTGGTGCATAGGTATTTGCTGCCTGACTTGTGATTGTCAAAATTCGGCGCCACACTGAAAAAAGATGAGGCGCCTTTTCAGGCGCAGCGTCTGCGTAAGTTCCCTCAAGCGGCAGACCAAAAGCCGCGGGAACCTGTGTCTGTGGCATCAGGGAGGAATACACCATGCGTCTGTCCAACGTTCGTATTGCCGTTCGGCTTGCGTTTCTCATCGGCCTTTTCCTGCTCTTCTTGCTCGCTGTGGGCGTCTTGGGCATGCAGGGCATGCGCAGTTCGAACCAGGCGCTTGAAGGCATGTACCAGGACCGGGTGGTACCCCTGCGCCAGCTCAAGGTGGTGGCCGATGAATATGCCGTCAACATCGTCGATACGGCGCACAAGGTGCGTGATGGTGCACTCACCAGCGCCCAGGGGCTGGATAACCTGTCCAGTGCGCGCCAGCGCATCAACGCCGAGTGGGGGGCTTATACAAACACCTTTCTTACCGACGACGAAAAGGCGCTGATCAAGCGTTTCGAGGGCCTGCGCAAGACCGCGGACGCCTCGGTCGGGGTGCTCGAAGGGCTCATCCGTGCCAACGACAAGGCCGCTTTGGCAGCCTACACCGCCCACGACATGTACCCCGCGCTCGACCCCTTGCAATCGGTGGTGGGCGACCTGATACAGCTTCAGCTGGACGTGTCGCGCGACCTGTATACCCAAGCCTCGGATGACTTCAGTGCGCGCATGCTGGTGGCGGCATCGGTAGGCGGGCTGGCGCTGGTGCTGGGCACGCTGTTTGGTGCTGTCATTACCCGCAGCATCACGCATCAGATGGGGGGGGAACCCTCCCATGTGTCCACCATCTCCAGCCACGTTGCGGCCGGGAACCTGGCGACCCATGTGCCAGTGCGTGACGACGACAAGCACAGTGTCATGGCCCAGCTCAAGTCCATGCAAGGCAATCTGGTGTCCATCGTGCGTGACGTGTTCGAAGGCTCGGAAAGCGTGGCCAGCGCGGCCAGCCAGATCGCCCAGGGCAATGCTGACCTCGCATCCCGCACCGAACGCCAGGCCGGCGCCTTGCAGGAAACGGCATCGGCCATTGAAGAACTCAACGCCGTGGTGCAGCAAAACGCCACCAACGCCCGCACCGCCAACCAACTGGCGCAGCAAGCCACCAGTACGGCCAATGCCGGCGGTGAAGCCGTGGCGGACGTCGTGCGCACCATGAAGGACATCAACGACAGCAGCACCCAGATCCTGGACATCATCGGCGTCATCGACTCGATTGCGTTCCAGACCAACCTGTTGGCCCTCAATGCGGCCGTGGAGGCGGCGCGGGCCGGTGAGCAGGGCCGGGGCTTCGCCGTGGTGGCTGCCGAAGTGCGCAGCCTGGCCGGGCGCAGCGCCAGTGCGGCGCGCGAAATCAAGGGACTCATCAGCACCAGTGTGAACCGCATTGAACAGGGTTCAGCGCTGGTGGACCGCGCAGGCCAGACCATGAGCGAGGTGGTGGAGTCGATCCAGCGCATGGCCGACTTTGTGGGCGAAATTTCCAAGGCCAGCGAATCACAAAGCGTCAGCGTCAGCCAGGTGCACGAAGCCATCGCGCAGATCGATCAGGGTACGCAGAAGAACGCCGCCCTGGTGGAGGAAATCGCCGCGGCGGCCATGAGCCTGCGGTCCCAGGCCAGTGCCCTGGTGCAGTCGGTGGGGGTCTTCACCCTGCCTGCGCAGGGGGAGCAAGTCCCGGTGCGTGGAGTGTTGGCGCAGCTTCGCAGTGCCTGACCGCGCTGGCGCCCCTGTCGGCGGTGCTTGTGTCAACGGTGGTTTGCTACTTTTATTGCTACTGTTTGTATAGCTTGAAGCGCAATATCCATGCGGGGGTAGTGCCGATTTTCTCTTGAAAAAGCCCACGCAGGCATCAGGGCCGCTTGCCAGGCCCTAAAGTGCACGCATGCAAAAAGTCGTGATTCTTGGTGGCAGCGGTTTCGTCGGACGCACCCTGTGTGAACTGCTGGCACGCCAGGGTGTGCCCGTGGTGGTGCCGAGCAGGCGCCGCAGGGCGGCGCGCCACCTGCTGCCCCTGCCCAACGTCACGGTGCTGGAGGCCGATGCCCACGACCCGACCACCCTCGACGGCCTGCTGCAGGGTGCCGACGCCGTGGTCAACCTCATTGCCATCCTGCAGGGCTCCCCGCAGCGTTTCCAGCGTGTGCACGTGGACCTGGTGCAGACCATTGCCGACGCCTGTCTGCGCCAAGGCGTGCCGCGCCTGCTGCACGTGAGTGCCCTGGGCGTGCCGGACGACCAGCCCGACAGCGCCCCGTCGAATTACCTGCGCAGCAAGGCCCGTGGCGAGCAGGTGCTGGCGCGGGCCGCGGCACAAGGCCTGCAAGTGGCCGTGCTGCGCCCCAGCGTCATCTTCGGCTGCCACGACAAGTTGCTCAACCTGTTTGCCGCGCTGCAACGCGCCGTACCGGTGGTGCCGCTGGCCGGTGCCGACGCCCGCTTTGCGCCGGTGTGGGTAGGCGATGTGGCGCAGGCCCTGGTGCAGTTGCTGCACATGCATCTGACGTCGGGTCGTGTCAACGTCTGGGAAGCCTGTGGTCCGCAGGAATACACGCTGGCTGGCATCGTGCAGACCGCAGGCGAATTGGCCGGCTGCAGCCGGCCGATCCTGCCGCTGCCCCACTGGGCCGCCTACCTGCAGGCGCTGGCCATGGAGTGCCTGCCGGGCGAACCGCTGATGAGCCGCGACAACCTGGCCTCCATGCGGGTGCCCAACGTGGCCACCGGGCGGCATGCGGGCCTGCCGGCTCTGGGGGTGCAGGCCGCCGAAATGCGGGGCGTCGCCAGCACCTACCTGCGCCACTGACCGGCGCACCACATGGGCTGGACAGCGTTGGGCTGTCTCCCTACGATCGCACCATGGACCAACCGATACTGCAGCTGGTGTACTCCAGCCGCGCCACCGAACCTTTCAACAGCGTGCAGATGGAGGCCTTGCTGGAAGGAGCGCGGCGATTCAACGCGGAACACGACATCACCGGCATGCTGCTCTATGCCGATGGCCACTTCCTGCAGGTCCTCGAAGGCCCGCAGGAAACCGTCGAAACGCTGCTGGCGCGCATCGATGCAGACCCGCGGCACGACCACGTGCGGGTGCTGCTGCGCAGTCAGCGCGCCCATCGTGACTTTCCCGATTGGCACATGGCCTACCACCTGGTGGACGAAGCGACGCGCTCCACCCACCCCGAACTGGCCTTCTTCTTTTCGGACGACTTCTCGGCCGAGCACTTCCTGCCCTGGTCGACGCCAGTGGGCTACCTGCTGCTGGCGTTTCGGGCCATGAGCATTCAGGCTCCCGCTGCCTGACGCCGGCTGCGCACCGCTGCAGCCAGCTGCTCCAGCACCGGCACGGTGTCCTCCAGGCTCAGGCAGGCATCGGTGATGCTCTGGCCGTACACCAGCGCCTGGCCCGGCATCACGCTCTGGTTGCCGGCCACCAGGTGGCTCTCCACCATCACACCGATGATCGCCTTCTGCCCGGCTGCCACCTGCGCGGCAATGTCCGCTGCCACCAGCGGCTGGCGGTCATAGCGCTTGCTGCTGTTGGCGTGGCTGCAGTCCACCAGAATCGCTTCCGGTGCGCCGCCCTTGCGCAGCAGTTCCTGCGCCTTGGCAATGTGGGCGGCCTCGTAGTTGGGGCCGCTGGTGCCGCCGCGCAGCACCAGGTGGGCGTGCTCGTTGCCGGCCGTGGTCAGCACCGCAGGCATGCCTTCGTGCGTGAGCGAGGGGAAGGCGTGCGGGTGCTGCGCCGAGCGGATGGCATCCACCGCCACTTGCAGGTCGCCGTCGGTGCGGTTCTTGAAACCCACCGGCATCGACAGGCCCGAGGCCAGTTCGCGGTGGATCTGGCTCTCGGTGGTGCGGGCGCCGATGGCGCCCCAGGAAATCAGGTCGGCGTAGTACTGGCCCAGCGTGGTGTCCAGAAACTCGGTGGCAATGGGCAGCCCGGTGGCGGTCACGTCCAGCAGCAGCTGGCGCGCCAGGCGCAGGCCGCGGTTGATCTGGAAGCTGCCGTCCAGCGCCGGGTCGTTGATGAGCCCTTTCCAGCCCACCACGGTGCGCGGCTTCTCGAAGTACACCCGCATCACCACCAGCAGGTCCTTCTCCAGGCGCTTAGCCAGCGGAGCAAGGCGCGTCGCGTATTCGCGAGCGGCCTCGGGGTCGTGCACGGAGCAGGGGCCCACGATGGCCAGCAGCCTATCGTCCTGGCCTGCCACGATGTCGCCCACCGCACGGCGTGCTTGCTGCACAAAGACGGCGCCCGCTTCGGGCAGGGGCAGTTCGTCTTCCAGGATGGCGGGGGTGATGAGCGGGCGCACGCTGCGGATGCGGACGTCGGAAGTGTTGGACATGAGAAGCCTTGCGAGGAGAGGCGCTGAGGCCCCGTGAATCAGGGGTTCATTTTAGGTGGGCGCCCACCGGGACCCGGCGCACCGTATAGTGGTGCGTTCACCCGACGCACCTTGTCCTGACACACCATGAAAACCATCGGACTCATTGGCGGCATGAGCTGGGAATCCACCGTGCCCTACTACCGCGCCATCAACGAAACCATCAAGCAGCAGCTCGGCGGCCTGCACTCGGCCAAGCTGGTGCTGGTGAGTGTGGACTTTGCCGAAATCGAACACCTGCAGAAAGTGGGGGACTGGGACACGGCCGGGCAGTTGCTGGCCGCCGCCGCACAGTCCCTGCAGCGGGCCGGGGCCGACTTCGTGGTGCTGTGTACCAACACCATGCACAAGGTGGCTGCGGCCATTGAAGCGGCCGTGTCCATCCCCCTGCTGCACATTGCCGACCCCACGGCGCAAGCTATTCAAGCGGCGGGTGTCACCACCGTGGGCTTGCTGGGCACGCGTTTCACCATGGAGCAGGCCTTCTACAAGGACCGCCTGAGCGAGAAGCACGGCCTGCGCGTGCTGGTGCCACCTTCTGATGCGCGCGACACCGTGCACCGCATCATCTACGAAGAACTGTGCCTGGGCCAGGTGCGCGAGGACTCGCGCCAGGCCTACCGCGCCGTCATGGCCGAGCTGGTGGCGCAGGGCGCGCAGGCCATCATCCTGGGCTGCACCGAAATCTCGCTGCTGGTGGGCGCTGCCGATGCGAGTGTTTCCCTGTTCGACACCACGGCCATCCACGCCCGCAGTGCGGCGCTCTACGCGCTACAGCGGCCAGGGGCCTGACGCACCGGGTACTTCTTCCACAGAGTGGATCAGGGCGGCCGGGGCGTATTCCCGCCCCACGGTGGCGCGGGCGAACAGGTAGTTGTCCAGCGCCAGCGGGCTCAGGGCATTCAGGTCCACGTGCCCCTCGGTATCGCAGGGGAAGCTCAGGGCACGGCCCTCGCTGAAAAGCGACTGGAAACGGATCTCGTGGTGGACTTGCATGGCGGCCTCCTGTTCAGGGCATATCGGCAGTGCAATGGCTGGGTCTAAATGTCGTCACGCACCCCCAAAGGATTGCCTTGAAATGGGCTTATTCCACACGGCTTATCGGGGGAATGATTGCCCTGTTCAAAACACCCAAGTGGTGTTACAAAGCAATCGTCAGCAGGTCGTTTTTCCATGTGCAAGCCGTTTGCTGCTGGAGGTCTGAAGCGCCGGCAGCTGTAGGAGGTCTTATGGATGCCATCAGCAACTTTGCCGCACGTTATGCCCGTGGCCGCGAAGAGGAGATGTCGGTTGACGAATACCTCGCCGAGTGCAAGCGCGACCCCATGGTCTACGCCACCGCAGCCCAGCGCATGCTGGCTGCCATTGGCGAGCCCGAGATGGTGGACACCCGCAACGACCCGCGCCTGTCGCGCATCTTTGCCAACAAGGTCATCAAGCGCTACCCCGCCTTTGCCGAGTTCTACGGCATGGAAGAGGCCATCGAGCAGGTAGTGAGCTTCTTCCGCCACGCTGCACAGGGCTTGGAAGAGCGCAAGCAGATCCTCTACCTGCTGGGCCCCGTGGGCGGCGGCAAGAGTTCCATTGCCGAGCGGCTCAAGTACCTCATGCAGAAGGTACCGTTCTACGCCCTCAAGGGCTCGCCCGTGAACGAGTCGCCGCTGGGCCTGTTTGACGCCGTGGAAGACGGCCCGGTGCTGGAGGAACAGTTCGGCATACCGCGGCGCTACCTGCAGCGTGTGCTCTCGCCCTGGGCCGTGAAGCGCCTGGACGAATACGGTGGCGACATCCGCCAGTTCCGCGTGGTCAAGCGCTACCCCAGCATCCTCAAGCAGTTGGGCATCGCCAAGACCGAACCCGGCGACGAGAACAACCAGGACATCAGCTCGCTGGTGGGCAAGGTCGACATCCGCAAGCTGGAAAGCTACGCCCAGGACGACACCGATGCCTACAGCTACAGCGGTGGCCTGTGCCTGGCCAACCAGGGCCTGCTCGAATTCGTGGAGATGTTCAAGGCCCCCATCAAGGTGCTGCACCCCTTGCTCACCGCCACGCAGGAGGGCAACTACAAGGGCACCGAAGGCTTCGGTGCCATTCCCTACGACGGCGTGGTGCTGGCCCACAGCAACGAGAGCGAGTGGAAGGCCTTCCGCAACAACAAGAACAACGAAGCCTTCCTGGACCGCATCTACATCGTCAAGGTGCCGTACTGCCTGCGCGTGAGCGAAGAGATCAAGATCTACGAGAAGCTGGTGCGCGAGTCTTCTCTGGGGCAGGCCGTATGCGCCCCGGGCACGCTGAAGATGATGGCGCAGTTCTCCATCCTCACCCGGCTGAAGGAGCCCGAGAACTCCAGCCTGTTCAGCAAGATGCAGGTGTACGACGGCGAAAGCCTCAAGGACACCGACCCGCGTGCCAAGAGCTACCAGGAGTACCGCGACTACGCCGGGGTGGACGAGGGCATGAGCGGCATCTCCACCCGCTTCGCGTTCAAGATCCTCTCGCGCGTGTTCAACTTCGACAGCGCCGAAGTGGCCGCCAACCCGGTGCACCTGATGTACGTGCTGGAGCAGCAGATCGAGCGCGAGCAGTTCCCCACCGAGCTGGAAACCAAGTACACCAGCTTCATCAAGGAATTCCTCTCGCCGCGCTATGCCGAATTCATCGGCAAGGAAATCCAGACCGCCTACCTGGAAAGCTACAGCGAGTACGGGCAGAACATCTTCGACCGCTACGTCACCTACGCCGACTACTGGATCCAGGACAACGAGTACCGCGACACCGACACCGGCGAGGTCTTTGACCGCGGCGCGCTCAATGCCGAGCTGGAAAAGATCGAGAAGCCCGCCGGCATTGCCAACCCCAAGGACTTCCGCAACGAGATCGTCAACTTCGTGCTGCGGGCCCGGGCCAACAACCAGGGCAAGAATCCAAGCTGGACCAGCTACGAGAAGCTGCGCCTGGTGATCGAGAAGAAGATGTTCTCCAACACCGAGGAGCTGCTGCCGGTCATCAGCTTCAACGCCAAGGCCAGCGCCGAAGAGGCCCGCAAGCACGAGGACTTCGTCACCCGCATGGTCAACAAGGGCTACACCCCGAAGCAGGTGCGCCTGCTGTGCGAGTGGTATCTGCGCGTTCGAAAGAGTTCGTAGTCGGCAAACGGGGCGAATAACCCCCGGCATGGGAGCATGGAGATGGCATTGCAAATCATCGACCGCAGGCTCGCAGGCAAGAACAAGTCGGTGGGCAACCGCGAGCGCTTTGTTCGTCGCTACAAGGAGCAGATTGCCGAGGCCGTGCGTCGTGCCGTGTCGCAGCGCGACATCCGCCACATCGAAGGTGCCGAGAACATCACCATTCCCAAGAAGGACATCAGCGAGCCCGTGTTCCACCACGGCCAGGGCGGTGTGCGCGATGCCGTGCACCCCGGCAACACCGACCACCTGCGCGGCGACCGCATCAAGCGCCCCCAGGGCGGGCAGGGCAAGGGCTCGCAGGCCAGCGACAGCGGCGAAGGCGAAGACGACTTCACCTTCACCCTGAGCAAGGAAGAGTTCATGCAGATCTTCTTCGAAGACCTGGAACTGCCCCACCTGCTGCGCACCCACATCGGTGACAACCCGCAGTTCCGCAACGCCCGCGCCGGCTACAGCCAGGACGGCACCCCCAACAACCTGGCCGTGGTGCGCACCATGCGCGGGGCTCTGGGGCGGCGCATTGCACTCACCAAGTCGCCGCACCGCGAGCTCGAAGCCCTGCAGGCCCAGCTCGACGGCTTGCTGGCGCAGGACGACGGCACCAGCGAAGCCGTGGCCGAACTGCAGCAGCGCATCCGGGCGCTGCAGGAGCGCATCGGCCGGGTGGCCTTTCTCGACCCCATCGACCTGCGCTTTCGGGCCCGCACCAAGGTCCCCATACCCAACAGCCAGGCCGTCATGTTCTGCGTGATGGACGTGTCGGGCTCCATGGACGAGGCGCGCAAGGAACTGGCCAAGCGCTTCTTCATCCTGCTGTACCTGTTTCTCACGCGTCACTACGAGCGCATCGACATCGTCTTCATTCGCCACCACACCCAGGCCGCGGAGGTGAGCGAAGAGCAGTTCTTCCACTCCACGGAGAGCGGCGGCACGGTGGTGAGCAGTGCGCTGGTGCTGCTGCAGGACATCATCCGCGCCCGCTACCCCGCGGCCGACTGGAACATCTACGTGGCCCAGGCCAGCGACGGCGACAACTTCACCAACGACAGCGGCGCCTGCAGCAAGCTGCTCTCGGGCTCCATCCTGCCGCTGGTGCGCTACTTCGCCTACGTGCAGGTGGCCGACGAAGAGCAGAACCTGTGGCAGGAATACGAGCAGCTGCTCGACAACCACGACAACTTCGCCATGCGCAAGGTCGCCGAGCCGGCCGACATCTACCCGGTGTTCCGCGACCTGTTCAAGAAAGCGGGGGCGGTGGTATGAGTGCTTTGAACTACCCCGTGCTGGAGCGACGCGCCTTGGACAACCCCTGGAAGGCCGCCGCCGTGGGCGAACGCCGCGCCCACCACGTGCCCACCGAGCCCTTGCCCGCCGGAGCGCGCCCGGCGCAGCCGCTGCCTTCACCCAGCGACTGGACCTTCGAGCTCATCGAGCAGTACCACAGCGTGATTGCCGCCACGGCCGAGCGCTATGGGCTGGACACCTACCCCAACCAGCTGGAGATCATCACCGCCGAGCAGATGATGGACGCCTACGCCAGCGTGGGCATGCCCGTGAACTACCGCCACTGGAGCTACGGCAAGGAATTCCTGGCCACCGAGAAGCGCTACCGCCGTGGCCACATGGGGCTGGCTTACGAGATCGTCATCAACTCCAACCCCTGCATCAGCTACCTCATGGAGGAAAACACCACCGCCATGCAGGCGCTGGTGATTGCCCACGCCGCCTACGGCCACAACAGCTTCTTCAAGGGCAACTACCTGTTCCGCATGTGGACCGATGCGTCCAGCATCATCGACTACCTGGTCTACGCCAAGGACTTCATTGCCCAGTGCGAGGAACGCTACGGCTTTGACGTGGTGGAGCAGCTGCTGGACTCCTGCCACGCGCTCTCCAACTTCGGGGTGGACCGCTACCGCCGCCCGGCCAAGCGCACCCTGGCGCGCGAACGCCTGGAGCGCGAGCAGCGCGAGGCCTACGCCCAGCAGCAAATCAACGAGCTCTGGCGCACCCTGCCCAGCCGCCCCGGCAAGGAAGCCACCGCGCAGGCGCATGAGCGCTTCCCCAAGGAGCCGCAGGAAAACATCCTCTACTTCATCGAAAAGCACGCGCCCATGCTGGAGCCCTGGCAGCGCGAAATCGTGCGCATCGTGCGCAAGATCGCCCAGTACTTCTACCCCCAGCGCCAAAGCCAGGTCATGAACGAAGGCTGGGCCACCTTCTGGCACTACACCCTGCTCAACACCATGTACGACGACGGCTACCTGAGCGACGGTGTCATGCTGGAGTGGATGGGTTCGCACACCAACGTCATCTTTCAGCCCCCCGTGGGCCACCGCGCCTACAGCGGCATCAACCCCTACGCGCTGGGCTTTGCCATGTACCGCGACATCCAGCGCATCTGCCAGCACCCCACCGAGGAAGACCGCCGCTGGTTCCCCGACCTGGCCGGCACCCCCTGGCTGCCCGCGCTGGATCACGCCATGCGCAACTTCAAGGACGAAAGCTTCATCGGCCAGTACCTCAGCCCCAAGCTCATGCGCGACATGCGCCTCTTCGCCATCCACGACGACTCGGCCCAGAGCGAACTGGTGGTCAGCGCCATCCACGACGAAGACGGCTACCGCGCCCTGCGCCAGACCCTGTCGCAGCAGTACGACCTGGGCACGCGCGAGCCCAACATCCAGGTCTGGAACGTGAACCTGCGCGGCGACCGCACCCTGGTGCTGCGCCACACCCAGTACCAGGGTCGCCCGCTGGCCGACGACGCGCTGGAAGTGCTCAAGCACGTGGCGCGCCTGTGGGGCTTTGGCGTGGACCTGGAAAGTGTGGACGGCAAGGGCGAAAACCCCGTCAAGCTCTACAGCGTGACCGCACCGGGCTGATTGCCGCAGTGGCCCTGCAAGCGCTGGGGGGCAGGGCGCTTGGCGTAAGCTGTGGGCCCCACCACTACCGAGTGCTTTCCCATGGCCACAGTCTTTCTTACCGGTGCCAGCGGCTTCCTGGGTGCCCACCTGCTGCGTGAATTGCTTGCACGCGGCCACACCGTCAAGGCCCTGTCGCGTCGGCCGGAAACCGATGCACCCATCACCGCCGCCGGTGGCACCCCCGTGCGCGCGGCGCTGAGCGATGTAGCCAGCCTGCAAGCCGCCATGCAGGGCTGCGAGGCGGTGTTCCACGCCGCCGCCGACACCAGCATGTGGAAGCGCAATGCCGCGCAGCAGACCGCCACCAACGTGCAGGGCACCGCCAACATGCTGGCCGCGGCTGAAAGCGTGGGCGTGAAGGCCTTTGTGCACACCTCGTCCACCTCGGCCTATTCGCAGCTGGTGGAAGGCGAACTCACCGAGTCCACGCCGCAGCGTGGGGGTGAGAGCTGGATCAACTACGAAGTCACCAAGTACCAGAGCGAAAAGCTGGTCAAGGAGTCGCGCCTGCCGTGGATCGTATTCAACCCCTCGCACATCCTGGGCCCGGGCGACCGGCACAACTGGGCGCGCCTGATCCGGATGGTGGACCAGCAAAAGCTCCCCGGCATTCCCCCAGGCGTGGGCGCCTTTGCCGACGTGCGCGAAATCGCCAAGGCCCAGGTGCGCGCCTGGGAACTGCAGCGCTTTGGCCAGTGCTACCTGGTGGGCGGTACCAAGGCCACCTTCGTCGAATTCGTGCACAAGGTAGGTGCCGCCCTGGGCCGCAAGACACCCGCAGGCGCCTTCCCCGAATGGGTGCTCATGCTGGTGGGCCGCAGCAAAAACCTGCTGTCACACCTCACCGGCACCGAGCCCGACATCACCCCCGAAGGCGCGCGCCTCACGTCCTACACCCTGCTGGTGGATTCCAGCAAGGCCGAGCGCGAGCTGGGCTACGTGCAGACCCCGCTGGACGCGCTGTTGATGGATACGCTGGCGTGGATGAAGGCGGAGGGCATGGTGGGGCGCTAGCCCGCAAGCTGCCCCACGTCAGCTTACGTCACCCTTGGCCTGCCGCATGTGTCCCGCTGTCGCTATGAATGTCATAGCTGCCTGCGCACTTTTTATGGGGGCTAGAGGCCTATTTGGCTAGAGAAATGTCTTTTTCACCATGCCCTTCACCCGCACCGGCCTGGACGTGACTGGCCACACCCGGCTCCATGCGCTGCTGCGCGGGGCCGACGCTGTGCTGCGCGGCATAGCCCAGGTGGCGCTGCAGGCGAACAGCTATGCCGGGGCGGTGTTTCTGCTGGGCGTGGCGTGGTGCAGCACCGCCATGGCCGCGGCCTTGCTGTGGGGCGTGGTCGTCAGCACCACGGCGGCCGCCTGGGCCGGTGTGGACCGGGGCGCGTGGCGCAATGGCCTGTGGGGCTTCAACGGCGGCTTGGCGGCCCTTACCACTTTGCTGTTTGCTCCCGCCATCCCCTCCGTGTGGCTGGTGGCCAGCCTCGCAGCCCTGGGCACCGTGCCCGTGGGCCTGCTGCTGCAGCGCATGCTGGCGCCGCGGGGGCTGCCTGCGCTGTCCTTGCCTTTCATCACCATGCTGTGGTGCGTGCTGGGCTTGGCCGCGGCCATGGGCTGGCAGGCCCCCACCGCACACCCTGCAGCCACGCTGGCCGCTCCCACAGCCCTGTCTGCGGAACTGGCCGCCGGTGCCGTGCTGAACGGCGTGGCCCAGGTGTTCTTCCAAAGCCACTGGGGCACCGGCGCGCTGGTGCTGGCAGGCCTGCTGCTCAGCGCCCCGCGCGCCTGTGCATTGGCGCTGGCCGGTGCCGTGGCGGGCTCCGCCGTGGCCTGGGCGCTAGGTGCCACACCACAGGCCTTGGGCAGCGGCCTGGCCGGCTTCAACGGCGCCTTGGCCGCACTGGCGCTGGGGCACGTGTTCCTACCCGCTACCGCACGCAACGCAGCGCTGGCCGTGCTGGCTGCGGGGGCAACGTCGGTAGTGCAGTGGGGCTTGTCGGTCGCGCTGGCAGGCACGGGCTTGCCCACGCTGACGCTGCCGTTTGTGGTGGTGGTTTGGGTGGCGTTGGCTGCTGCTGCGCGCCGCTAGTCTGTACCGCGATTAGTGGATAAATTAACGACCCCAGAGCGCCGAAAAAGGGCGTTGCTGGAAGGTATAGTCACTCCCCAAAACGGGAGCAAACAACACCATGCTGATCAAATCAGCCGACGACAAAACCAAGCGACTGGCGCTGCTAGAAGACCTGCAAAAGTCTCCCCTGCTGGACATGCGCCAAAAGGAATGGCTGCGCGACGAACTGCGCCGCTGCAAGACTGGCATAGAAGGTGAGCGCGCCGCCGCCTTCTACTTGGACGGGCATTACAAAGACGCGCAGAACAACGTGCTGTTGCACGACCTGCGCTTTGTGGTGGACGGCGAGGTGGCGCAGATTGACCACTTGGTGATCAACCGCACCGGCTACATGGTGCTGATTGAGACCAAAAACTACGGTGGCGACCTGGAGGTGAATGCCCATGGCGAATTCACCGTGCGGTATGGCAAAGAACGCTACGGCATCCCGTCGCCCTACGAGCAAAGCCGCCGCCACGCACGCATTTTGGGCAAGCTGCTGGAGCGGCTGGAAATAAGCACCCGCACCGACAAGCTGCCCGAGTTTCACAGCGTGGTGATGATGCACCCCAAGGCCATCATCCAGCGCCCCGACCCGAAGGCTTTTGACACCAGCTTCCTCATCAAGGCAGACCAGTTCCCTACCTGGCATGAAAGGCTGGGAGAAAGTGTGAGCACAGGCGGCGTGTTCAAAGCGCTGTTGAACGTACGCAGCATGGACACCATCAAAGAGTGGGGCGAAAAGCTCAAGCGCCAACACCGCCCGGCGGACCTGCTGGCCCTGCCAGACTTTATGAAGCCCAAGGCAGCGCCTGTGGCATCCGTGCCGGCACTAGTCGCGAAGCCAGCGCAGCCCGCCGAAGCGGCTACACAGCCTGCACCTGCCGTGCACGACGAGAGCATTGCCAAAAAGCTCATTTGCGCCCACTGCCGTGAAAAAATCAGCTACCCCGAAGGCAAGTTTTGCTGGAATAACGCCAAGCGATTTGGTGGGCTGCAGTATTGCCGGGATCATCAGGGAATGTTCGGCTGACACGTTTGCTGTGTACCCATCGAATGTCAAATTTGGAGCGATTCTTGATGCTTAAGATAAACGGCAGTTCATAGCGGACGTATTATTCTTCGCAAACAAAATTCTTACTTATATGGGAGGAGTGAATGCGGATCGCACTTAGGACGAGTGGAGGAAGAGGTGAGTATGAAATGGCGGGAATTCATGAGTACATACGTGTTCATGATGTGATCGATCGTCAGTTAGTCTTAGAACTGCTCCCCGGGTTCAGGTTTCCGACTAATAACTTTGTTCGCCATACCCAAGGTAAGCCTCGAATTAGGCTTCTTGATACACGCGGTGATTCTCATGTCTATTTGATCTTGGCTGCCATTCTTTTGTTGCCAAAGCCCAAGCGAGAAATCGGTGCAACACCGGGAGGGAAGCTTCAAATATACAAAGAAAATTTTTCGGTGATGTCCATTCCATTTGATGTAGTGGAGCTGTCGGCTACCGAGATAGTTATTTCGCCGACGCAGATGGTGTTGTCGAATTCGACTTTAGATTCTGTTCGGCTTGATGTGATTGAGCGCCTGCGCATTGTTATGGGTTGTTGGGAGGCAGCTTCCAAGCAGAGTTCTGCCCTTGCGACCGCTATTACCCAGCATAAGAGTGCGTTCAATAGTGGTAATGTCAAGGCAGTGATTTCCGCGGCCAAAACTATGCGGCTGGCGACGATTGAGTCAGATGACCCCCTTCGCCATATAACCAAAGAGCTGCATCTGCCAAATCTTGATGAGCTTATGTGGCTTGGTGTTCATGTCACTGAAACTGAAGATGCAATGGCTCTTGGGGAAGTGAATTTAGAAGAATTGAAGGACGCTGCCAGAAACAGAATGAAAGTTTGGCGACAAGTTGCCTTGAGAGGTGCTGCAGGAACCAAGTTCAGCACTCAAGTGCGTGAAGCCTATAACCACACTTGCATGTTCACTGGCATGCGGCTCCCCAAATTAGCAATAACCGGTAGTTCAGGTGTAGATGCTGCACACATTCTTCCGTGGGCGGAATATGACTTGAATGAAGTCCGTAATGGGATTTGTCTAAGCAAACTCTGTCATTGGGCGTTTGACGCGGGGATATTGCGACTGAACTTTGATGCATCGTCATCGAAGTATGAAATTCAGCTATCTCCAGCCGCATTGGTCGCGGAGTCCGGGGGGCTTCTCAAGCTCGACGGACTCAAAGATATTCAGGGTGTTGTCGCGACCTCACTATTGCCGAAAGACAGTGCCAACTGGCCCAGTCCCTCGTTTCTCAAGGTATACAACGACGCATTGAATTTTTGATCTGCTTCGGGGAAGTCACGAGATTCCAAATATTGTCTGATTCGCAGAGCAAGCCACTCCGCAACTGGTGGAGTGACCGCATTGCCAAGGGCGTGATATCTAGCGGAATCTAAGTCATCAGCACTCATGGTTGTATGCGAGGGAATGGTCCAACCCTTCGGGAAGGCCATGACCCCTTCGCATTCAGCAGGAATCAGACGACGAACCTTGCCAATTTTGGGATAGCAAACATAGTTACGGCTCCAGTCTGTCCCCGTATGGCGAGCAGATGTCGCGTAAAGACAATAAGCAAGCGCCTGAATTACGGGGCCTTCGCCGCAAGGATCTCCAATGACATCCTGAAATGAGGCCGCAGATTGCGTCCCATGCGATCCGCTCTTCGGATGATGCCCTTCGCTGCATTCGGACTCAAAAAGTATTTCTCCTGGACCTCTCCCGTCTCCACGACATCCGACAACGTAGACCCTTTGCCGTGATTGGGGCACTCCGAAGTGTTTGCTGTTAAAAGTACGCCATCCGACAGAATACCCGAGCTCGGCCAGCGTTGAGAGCACGATTCCAAAATCTTTTCCTCCGTGGGAGCTGAGTAGGCCCGCAACGTTTTCGAGAAGAATAACTCTGGGCTTGCCCTCTCCAACCAATCTAGCAAACTCATAAAACAGTCCGGACTTGCTCCCTCTAAGTCCATCTCTTTTACCCATTCGAGCAAGAGAGAGGTCTTGACACGGGAAGCCTCCGACCCAAACGTCAGATTTTGGGATGTCGTCATTTTTTAATTTCGTGATGTCAGGGTGAAGGGGAATACTTGGCCAGTGTTTTTTGAGAAGAGATTGACAGAAGGGCTCGACCTCGCACTGCATTGAGATTGAGAAACCGGCTGATTCGAAGCCGATATCAAACCCACCGATTCCGGTGAAGAATGATGCCGCTGAATAGATTGAACGATCTAGCGGTGCAGAACATGTACCGACCGCTGAACTTCCGGAGTCCCTAGTTGCATACTGCTTGATTCGTTCAATGTCGCCAGCAGTGAAGACACGCCAGTTGTTCCTATTGCGTCCTACATCTTTTACTTTTCCGCTGATGAGCCATCGCTTGAGTGTCACTGCTGACACCCCGATGGCTTGCGCGGCTTGGTTCAAGTTCATGTGTTGATCGTCAGTTTGAATGGGTTCAACATGAACCCATATCAACCCGTATCATGCCACAAAGATGGTCGATGGGAGTGATTTTTCTGTACAAATATACAGTTATTTTGACGGCGAAGTAGTATCAAAAAGCCCGCCAGGCTCCCACCTGACGGGCTTTGTCTTTGACGTTTCTAAAGAGGCTTACTTGCCCAGCTTCAGGAAGTCATCCCCCTTGCCCAGCTCCAGCAAGCCAGCGTTGCTGTAGATGCCCAGCTTGGCGCGGGTGTCGGTGATGTCCAGGTTGCGCATGGTCAGTTGGCCGATGCGGTCCAGCGGGCTGAAGGGCGCGTCTTCCACCTTTTCCATGCTCAGGCGCTCGGGCGCGTAGGTCAGGTTGGGGCTTTCGGTGTTGAGCAGGCTGTAGTCGTTGCCGCGGCGCAGTTCCATGGTCACGGTGCCGGTCACGGCGCGGGCCACCCAGCGCTGGGCGGTCTCACGCAGCATGATGGCCTGGCTGTCGAACCAGCGGCCCTGGTACAGCAGGCGGCCTAGCTTGCGGCCGTTCTCGCGGTACTGCTCGATGGTGTCTTCGTTGTGGATGCCGGTCACCAGGCGCTCGTAGGCGATGTACAGCAGCGCCAGTCCAGGCGCTTCGTAGATGCCGCGGCTCTTGGCTTCGATGATGCGGTTCTCGATCTGGTCGCTCATGCCCAGGCCGTGGCGGCCGCCCACGCGGTTGGCTTCCAGGAAGAGGCTCACCAGGTCGGGGTATTCCACGCCGTTGATGGCCACGGGGCGGCCTTCTTCGAACGTCACGCTCACTTCTTCGGCCTTCACCACGCAATCGTCACGCCAGAAGGGCACGCCCATGATGGGGTTGACGATCTTGATGCCGCTGTTGAGCATTTCCAGGTCTTTGGCCTCGTGGGTGGCGCCCAGCATGTTGCTGTCGGTGCTGTAGGCCTTTTCGGCGCTCATCTTGTAGCCGAAGCCGTTGGCGGTCATGAAGGCGCTCATCTCGGCGCGGCCGCCCAGTTCGTCGATGAAGGTCTGGTCCAGCCAGGGCTTGTAGATCTTAAGCATCGGGTTGGTCAGCAGGCCGTAGCGGTAGAAGCGTTCGATGTCATTGCCCTTGAAGGTGGAGCCGTCGCCCCAGATGTTCACATCGTCTTCCTTCATGGCGCTCACCAGCATGGTGCCGGTCACGGCGCGGCCCAGGGGCGTGGTGTTGAAGTAGGTTTGCCCGGCGGTGGTGATGTGGAAGGCACCGCTTTGCAGCGCGGCCAGGCCTTCGGCGGCCAGTTGCGGGCGGCAGTCCACCAGCTTGGCCTTGATGGCGCCGTATTCCATGGCCTTCTGGGGGATGGCGTCGTAGTCGCTCTCGTCGGGCTGGCCCAGGTTGGCGGTGTAGGCGTAGGGCAGGGCGCCCTTCTTCTTCATCCACAGCAGCGCGGCGCTGGTGTCCAGGCCGCCCGAGAAGGCGATGCCGACCTTCTGGCCGACGGGGATGTTTTGCAGGATGGTGTTGGACATGTTTTTGGCCTCTAGCCCGCGCAAAGATTGCGTAGGCAGCTATGAAATTAAGAGCGACTGCAGGGGGTGAAGAAGCGCCGGTGGGTGGGTGGCGATCAGCCGAAGTGGCAGATGTAGTGGTAGGCAGCGTGGCCTTCCGTCACGCGGATCTGGAACTTGGCGTTGCCAGGCACGCTGAACTTTTCGCCCGCGCCGCTGGTCACCCAGGTGTCGCTGCCGTCCAGCTTGTAGTCGCAGCTGCCGGCCACGCATTCCATGATCTCGGGGGCGCCGGTGTTGAAGGTGAGTGTAGCGGGCAGGATCACGCCGACCGACTTCTTGGTGCCGTCAGGGAAGGTGATGCCGTGGCTGACGCACTTGCCGTCGAAGTACACATTGGCTGCAGTGGTAACGGACACGCCGTCGATCTTGGTGGTGGTCATGGTCTGCGAAGAGTCTGCGAAGAAAGGGTTGGCAAAGCGGGGCAGGGGGCACCCGGGCGCGGCCCGGCTGCGGGAAACCCCCTGATTTTAGGCGAGGCAGGGTGGAGAGGGCCGAATGTGGGCCGTGCGGGCTTCAGCGCGCGTGGCGGGCAAACTCGTCGGGCACCAGGCCCACGGTCAGCGCGCCGTCGTCCCATTCGATGACCGGGCGCTTGATGACGCTGCTGTGGGCCTGCATGCAGGCCAGGGCGCTGGCGGCGTCCACTACCGCCGCTTGCACCTCGGGCGCCAGCTTGCGCCAGGTGGGGCCCTTGCGGTTCAGCAACGGTTCCCAGCCCACGGTCTGCATCCAGCGCTGCACGCGCTCGGCAGGTACGCCTTGCTTCTTGTAGTCGTGGAACTCGTAGGTAACGCCGTTGCTAGAGAGCCAGTCGCGGGCTTTCTTCACGGTGTCGCAGTTGGGAATGGCGTATACGGTGGTCATGGCGGGGGATTTTCCCACGTCGGCGACAATCGCCCCCCATGGAAAACCTGACGACTTTGGCCGACTGGCTCGCCTACTGCGAGCAGATGCACCCCCGCGGGGTGAACGGCATCGAGCTGGGGCTGGAGCGCATCCGCACCGTGGCCCAGCGCATGCAGCTGCGCTTTGACTGCCCGGTTTTCACCGTGGCAGGCACCAACGGCAAGGGCTCCACCTGCGCCATGCTGGAAAGCAGCCTGCAGCAGGCGGGCTACCGCACCGGGGTGTTCACCTCGCCCCACCTGGTGCACTTCGAAGAGCGCCTGCGCATCAACGGCGAGCCGGTTTCCGCTAGCAAATTGGTAGCTGCCTTCGCAGATGTTGAGCGGGCCAGAACCCAATTAGGCCCTGAAGTTTCGCTGACGTACTTCGAATTCACCACCCTGGCCATCCTGCACGAGATGACCCGCAGCGGCCTGGATGCCGCCGTGCTGGAGGTGGGCCTGGGCGGGCGGCTGGACGCGGTGAACATCATCGACACCGACTGCGCCATCATCACCAGCATCGACCTCGACCACATGGAGCTGCTGGGGCCCGACCGCGAAAGCATCGGCTACGAGAAGGCCGGCATCATGCGCACGGGCCGCCCGGTGGTGGTGAGCGACCCCATGCCGCCCCAAAGCGTGCTCGACCGCGCGCTGGAAGTGGGTGCTGACCTGTGGCGGGTGGGGACGGACTTCAACACCTCGGGCGACAAGCAGCAGTGGGGCTGGGCTGGGCGCGGCAGGCGTTATGCCGGCCTGGCCTACCCGGCGCTGCGTGGTGCCAACCAGCTGGTCAACGCCGCGGGCGTGCTGGCCGCGCTGGCAGCCCTGCACGAGCGCCTGCCCGTTACGGCCCAGGCGGTGCGCAATGGCCTGGCCTTTGTGGAATTGCCGGGGCGCTTCCAGATCATTCCGGGCCAGCCCACGCTGGTGCTGGACGTGGCGCACAACCCGCACTCGGTGGCCGCGCTCACCGCCAACCTGGACGCCATGGGTTTCTTCCAGAACACCCACGCGGTGTTCGGTGCCATGGCCGACAAGGACCTCACGCCCATGTTTGCCCGCATCGGCCCGCTGGTGGACCGCTGGTATTTCGCCGACCTGCCCTCGCCCCGCGCCGCCACGGGGCAGGAACTGCAGGAGCGCTGGCAGCGCTTAGGGATGCGCCCGGACGCGGCCCTGAGCACCCACGCGACTCCGTCTGCCGCCCTGCAAGCGGCCCTGGCTGCCGCAGGCCCCACTGATAGAATCGTGGTCTTCGGCTCGTTCTACACCGTCGGGGGTGTTTTGCAGGACGGAATTCCCCGCCTGCAGGCCCCGCACCTCTAGCCCGTACCACCCGCACATGGCATTTTTCAAGTTCCGCAAAGGTGGCGAAGACGCCCCCGCAGCCCCTACCGCCGCCGAGAGCGTGCAGGCCCTGCGCAAGCGTGCGCGCCACCGCCTGATCGGGGCGAGTGTGCTGGTGCTGGCCGGTGTCATCGGTTTTCCGCTGCTGTTCGACAACCAGCCGCGCCCGATTGCGGTGGACATTCCGATCGACATTCCGGACAAGAACAAGGTCAAGCCGCTGGGTAACCTGCCCGTGGCGCCCGCGCCCGTGCAGAGCGGCGCCGTGGGCGACGAAACCGCCCCGCCGCCGCTGACCACCCCGGCACCTGCCGTGGCCGAGGCACAACCCAACCCTGCGCCGGCCCCTGCGCCTGCAGCAGTGGCCCAGGTGGCGCCCAAGGAAGAAATCATTGCCCCGGCCAAGCCCGCGCCTGCGCCCGTGGCCGCCAAGCCCGAGCCCAAGCCTGAGCCGAAGATTGAAGCCAAGGCAGAACCCAAGCCGACGCCCGCCCCGGTGGCCAAGCCTGCGGCCGACGCCGCCAAGGCCCAGGCCTTGCTGGAAGGCAAGGAGCCGGCCAAGGCCGAGCCCAAGCCTGCACCCAAACCCGAAGCAAAGGCGGAAGCCAAGCACGATGCCAAGGCCGATGCCGGCAAGGGCCGTTTCGTCGTCCAGGTGGGCTCGTTCACCGACATGGCCAAGGCCCGCGAGGCACGCCTGAAGATGGAAAAGGCCGGCTTCAAGACCTATACGCAGGAAGTGCAGCTGAAGGAAGGCAAGCGGCTGCGCGTGCGCATCGGCCCCTTCGAGACCCGTGCCACCGCCGAGAAGGCGGCCGAGAAAGCCAAGAAGCTGGAGCTGAGCGGCGCCATCCTGGAGCTGTAAGGCGCGCGCCATGGCCACGGTGGACTGGATTTTCCTGGGCGTGCTGCTCTTCTCCATGGTGGTGGGTGCGTGGCGCGGCTTGGTGTACGAGCTGATTTCGCTGGCCAGCTGGTTCGTGGCCTTTGTGCTGGCGCAGTGGTTTGCGCCCGATGTGGCCAAGCACCTGCCCATGGCCGGTGCGGGCGAGGCGCTGCGCTATGCGGCGGGCTTCGTGGTGGTGTTCGTGGGCAGCCTGTTTGCGGGCAGCCTCATCGCCTTTGTGCTGAAGAAATTGATATCCGCCGTGGGCATGAGCCCGGCGGACCGCGCGCTGGGAGCCTTGTTTGGCGTGGTGCGCGGGGCAGTGTTGTTGCTGGCGGTGGTGCTGGTGGTGGGCATGACCCCACTGCACACCGGCAGCTGGTGGCAGGAGGCCACGGGGCCGCGGGTGGCCAACGTGGTGCTGTCCGGGCTGAAGCCGGTGCTGCCGCAGGAATTCGGAAAATACCTTCCTTGATGGGAACCAAACTATGTGTGGAATCGTTGGCGTTGTTGGTCAATCGCCGGTCAATCAGCTGATCTATGACGCCCTGCTGCTGCTGCAGCACCGGGGGCAGGACGCGGCGGGTATCGTTACGCAGCAGGACCGCAAGTTCTTCATGCACAAGGCCAAGGGCATGGTGAAGGACGTGTTCCGCACCCGCAACATGCGTGGCCTGCTGGGCAACTGCGGCCTGGGCCAGGTGCGCTACCCCACGGCGGGCAATGCCTTCAGCGAGGAAGAGGCCCAGCCCTTCTACGTGAACGCACCCTTCGGCATCGTGCTGGTGCACAACGGCAACCTCACCAACGCCAAGGCGCTCAAAAAAGAGCTGTTCGAGACCGATCACCGCCACATCAACACCGAGAGCGACTCCGAGGTGCTGCTCAACGTGCTGGCGCACGAGGTGGACAAGTGCACCCGCGGACACTCGGGGCTGCAGCCCGAGCACCTGTTCCAGGCCGTGGCCAGCGTGCACGAGCGCATCAAGGGCTCGTACGCGGTCATCGCGCTGATTGCCGGGCACGGTGTGCTGGCCTTCCGCGACCCCTTCGGCATTCGCCCGCTGTGCATGGGCAAGGGGGCGGACGGCACCCGCATGTTGGCGAGCGAATCGGTCACGCTGGAAGGCACCGGCATTGCGCTGGAGCGCAACATTGCCCCTGGCGAGGCCGTGTTCATCGACCTGCAGGGCAATGTGCATGCCCAGCAGTGCGCCAAGAACCCGCAGCTCATGCCCTGCATCTTCGAGTACGTGTACCTGGCGCGGCCCGACTCGGTCATCGACGGGGTATCGGTGTACCAGGCACGCCTGAACATGGGCGAGACGCTGGCCAAGCGCGTCATCTCCACCGTGCCGCCGGACCAGATCGACGCGGTCATCCCGATTCCCGAATCGTCGCGCCCGAGCGCGCAGCAGTTGGCGCAGCTCCTGGGTAAGCCCTACCGCGAAGGCTTCGTGAAGAACCGCTATGTGGGCCGCACCTTCATCATGCCGGGCCAGGCTGTGCGCAAGAAGAGCGTGCGCCAGAAGCTCAACGTGATCGCGAGCGAATTCAAGGGCCGCAACGTGCTGCTGGTGGACGACTCCATCGTGCGCGGCACCACTTCGAAGGAAATCGTGCAGATGGCACGCGATGCCGGCGCGCGCAAGGTCTACCTGGCCAGCGCCGCACCGCCGGTACGCTTCCCCAACGTGTATGGCATCGACATGCCCACCAGCAATGAGCTCGTGGCGTTCAACCGCAATGTGGATGAAATCCGCGCCATCATCGGTTGCGACGCGCTCATTTACCAGGACGTGGAGCCGATGAAGAAAGCTGTGGGTTCACTCAATGCCGGCCTCAAGGGCTTTGATGCCTCGTGCTTCGACGGCGTGTACATCACCGGCGACATCACCACCGATGACATTGCAGCACTGAACGCCGCACGCGTGGGCGGCTCGGAAGACGCTGACGACACCTCGCGACTGGCCCTGCCCAACGCCAGCGAGTAAGGACCGCGCATGAGCGACAAGCCAAACCCGCAAGACCTGCATCTGGACACCCTGGCCGTGCGCATGGCTGTGGAGCGCAGCCAGTACGGTGAGAACTCCGAAGCCCTGTACCTGACCAGCGGCTATGTGCAACCTTCGGCCGCCGCCTCGGCCCGCCGCTTTGCTGGCGAGGAAGAGGGCTTTACCTACGGCCGCTATGGCAACCCCACGGTGGCGAGTTTCGAGCAGCGCCTGGCCGCACTGGAAGGCAGCGAAGCCTGCATGTCCACCGCCTCGGGCATGTCCGCCATCCTGATGATGTGCATGGGCCTGCTCAAGGCCGGCGACCACGTGGTGTGCTCGCAGAGCATGTTCGGCTCCACCATCAAGCTCATCGGCTCCGACCTGGCCAAGTTCGGGGTCGAGTCCAGCTTCGTGCCGCAGACCGATGTGGCCGCGTGGAAGGCCGCCGTCAAGCCCAACACCAAACTGCTGTTCGCCGAAACGCCCACCAACCCGCTGACCGAGGTGTGCGACATCCAGGCGCTGGCCGACATCGCCCACAACGCCGGTGCTCTGCTGGCCGTGGACAACTGCTTTGCCACCCCGGCGCTGCAGAAGCCCATGACCCTGGGCGCCGACATCGTCATGCATTCGGGCACCAAGTACCTCGACGGCCAGGGCCGCGTCATGGCCGGTGCCTTGTGCGCCAGCCAGAAGCTGGTGACCGAGAGCTTCCTGCCGGTGCTCAAGAGCGCAGGCATGACGCTGGCGCCCTTCAATGCCTGGGTGGTGCTCAAGGGCCTGGAAACCCTGGGTATCCGCATGCAGGCCCAGTCGGACAATGCGCTGAAGCTGGCGCAGTGGCTCGAAGCCCACTCCGCCGTGCAGCGCGTGTTCTACCCCGGGCTGGCCAGCCACCCGCAGCACGCGCTGGCGATGCGCCAGCAGTCCAACTGCGGCGGTGCCGTGGTGTCCTTCGAAGTAAAGGCCGCCGACCCCGAACAGGCCCGTGCGCGTGCCTTCCATGTGCTCGACAGCATGAAAGTACTTTCGCTGAGCACCAACCTGGGCGACACCAAGACGCTGGTGGCCCACCCTGCCAGCACCTCGCATGGCCGCCTGACCGAAGTGCAGCGCCAGGCCGCTGGCGTGACCCAAGGGCTCATCCGCGTGGCGGTGGGCCTGGAATACATCGATGACATCACCGCCGACCTGGCGCGTGGTCTGGAAACCCTCTGACATGACCAAGACTCGTACCCGCTTCGCCCCGTCTCCCACGGGCTTCATCCACCTGGGCAACATCCGCTCGGCCCTGTACCCCTGGGCCTTTGCGCGTGCCACCGGTGGCGACTTCATCCTGCGCATCGAAGACACCGATGTCGAGCGCTCGTCGCAGGAGGCAGTGGACGTCATCCTGGAAGGCATGCAGTGGCTGGGCCTGAGCCACGACGAAGGCCCGTTCTACCAGATGCAGCGCATGGACCGCTACAAGGAAGTGCTGGCCCAGATGCAGGCCGCCGGACTGGTGTACCCCTGCTACATGAGCGTGGAAGAACTCGACGCCCTGCGCGAGCGTCAGATGGCGAACAAGGAAAAGCCGCGCTACGACGGCACCTGGCGCCCGGCCCCCGGCAAGGTGTTGCCGCCCGTGCCCCAAGGTGTGAAGCCGGTGCTGCGTTTCATGACGCCCCAGGGTGGCACCGTGTCCTGGGAAGACAAGGTCAAGGGCCGCGTGGAGTTCAGCAACGATGAGCTCGACGATCTGGTGATCGCCCGCCCAGATGGCACGCCCACCTACAACTTCTGCGTGGTGGTGGACGACATGGACATGGCCATCACCCATGTGATCCGCGGTGACGACCATGTGAACAACACCCCGCGCCAGATCCACATCTTCCGTGCCCTGGGCAAGGAGCCGCCGGTGTACGCCCACCTGCCCACCGTGCTCAACGAGGACGGCGAGAAGATGAGCAAGCGCCGCGGCGCCAAGCCCGTCACCTGGTACCGCGATGCCGGTTTCCTGCCCGACGCCATGGTGAACTACCTGGCCCGCCTGGGCTGGAGCCACGGCGACGACGAACTCTTCAGCCGTGCCCAGTTCCTGGAGTGGTTCAACCTGGACCACCTCGGCCGCAGTGCCGCCCAGTTCGACGAGACCAAGTTGCGCTGGGTCAATGCCCAGCACCTCAAGGGCTTGGCCGGTGAGGCGCTGGCGACGCTGGCGCAGCCTTTCCTGGCGCAGCGTGGCATCACCGCGGATGCACGCTTGCCCGCACTGTGCGACCTGCTCAAGGACCGTTGCGAAACCCTGGTGGCGCTGGCCGACTGGCTGGCGCGTTTCTACGGCGACGTGGCCGCCAGCGAAGAAGAACATGCCAAGCATGTGACCGACGCCGTGCGCCCCGCCGTGGCGGCGCTGGCCACCCGCCTGCAGAGCTGCGCCTGGGACAAGGCGGCCATCAACGCCGCCATCAAGGAAGTGCTGACCGAGTGCGGCCTGAAAATGCCGCAACTGGCCATGGCCGTGCGTGTGCTCGCCTTCGGCACGGCGCAGACGCCGTCGCTGGACGCGATGCTGGAGTTGAGCCAAAGAGAAAAAATTTTGGGACAGCTTGCCAAGGCCTGAAAAACATGTATATAATTCGAGTCTTCGGTAAACGACATAAGCGCAGTGAAAACTGAGTGAATGTTGACCCAGGATTTGGGGGTATAGCTCAGCTGGGAGAGCGCTTGCATGGCATGCAAGAGGTCAGCGGTTCGATCCCGCTTACCTCCACCAATCAAATACCGAAGCGGATTAGTCCAAGGTTTTGACCCTATCGTCTAGAGGCCTAGGACATCACCCTTTCACGGTGAGTACCGGGGTTCGAATCCCCGTAGGGTCGCCAAGTTGTAGCGCTTGGCCTGTGTTGCGAGATGCAGGCGAAAGCTATCTACCAGGAGTGGTAGTTCAGTTGGTTAGAATACCGGCCTGTCACGCCGGGGGTCGCGGGTTCGAGCCCCGTCCACTCCGCCAAAACTAAAAACCCTTGCAGGTGAAAGCTTGCAAGGGTTTTTGCTTTTGTGCGTCCTGACTTCTGTTTCCGTTTTCTTCAGACAAAAAAAGGGCAGCACGGAGACTGCCCTTGATGTTCTTGCCCAGTGGGCCGATCAAGCGGCCATGCCCAGGCGTTCATGGTGGCGGGCAATCTGTGCACGCACCTGCACAGGTGCGGTGCCGCCGAGCACGTTGCGTGCGTTCATCGAGCCGGAGAGGCTCAGCACGCCATAGACATCATTGCCGATGCTGGCATGGAAGCCTTGCAGGGTTTCCAATGGCAGCTCGGCCAGGTCACGCCCGGACTCGGACGCGGCCTTGACGGCATGGGCGACGGTTTCGTGGGCGTCACGGAAGGGGACACCCTTCTTGACCAGGTAGTCGGCCAGGTCGGTGGCGGTGGCATAGCCCTTGAGCGCAGCGGCCTGCATGGCCGGTGCGTTGACGGTGATGCCGCCTTCCTTGCGCTGGGTCTGGGCGTTGTACTGGCCGCCAATCATTTCGGCAAAGATGCGCAGGGTGTCCTTGAGCGTGTCGACGGTGTCGAACAGGGGTTCCTTGTCTTCCTGGTTGTCCTTGTTGTATGCCAGCGGTTGGCCCTTCATCAGGGTGATGAGGCCCATGAGGTGGCCTACCACGCGCCCGGTCTTGCCGCGTGCCAGTTCGGGCACATCGGGGTTCTTCTTCTGCGGCATGATGGAACTGCCGGTGGTGAAGCGGTCGGCGATCTTGATGAAGCCGAAGTTCTGGCTCATCCAGATGATCAGCTCTTCGCTCAGGCGGCTGATGTGCACCATGGTGAGGGATGCAGCGGCTGAAAATTCGATGGCGAAGTCACGATCGCTCACCGCATCCAGGCTGTTCTGGCTGACGCAGGCGTTGCCCTGTTCGTCGACCATTCCCAGCGTTCGGGCCACGCGTTCGCGGTCCAGTGGGTAGCTGGTGCCCGCCAGGGCAGCCGAGCCAAGGGGCAGGCGGTTCACGCGACGGCGCACGTCGGCCATGCGCTCGGCATCGCGCGCGAACATCTCCACGTAAGCCAACAGGTGGTGGCCAAAGCTGACCGGTTGGGCGACCTGCAGGTGGGTGAAGCCCGGAAGGATGACGTCGACGTTGCGCTCGGCCACTTCGACCAGCGCGCGCTGCAACTCCACCAACAGGGCAGCAATGGCGTCAATCTCGCTGCGCAGCCACAGCCGCACATCGGTGGCGACCTGGTCGTTGCGCGATCGGCCAGTGTGCAGGCGCTTGCCGGCAATGCCCACCAGTTCGGTCAGGCGGGCTTCGATGTTCAGGTGTACGTCCTCCAGGTCGAGCTTCCATTCGAACTGGCCGGACTCGATTTCCTGGGTGATCTGTGCCATGCCCTTCTGGATGGCGGCGTAGTCGTCCTGGCCGATGATGCCCTGTGCAGAGAGCATTTCCGCATGGGCCAGGCTACCGGCGATGTCGGCCTGCCACATGCGCTTGTCGAAGAAGACGCTGGAGGTGTAGCGCTTGACGAGATCGCTCATCGGTTCCGAGAATAGGGCGGACCACGCCTGTGATTTTTTATCGAATTGGTTTTGGGACATGGTGTGATTTCCGTGAGGTAGAGCGCAAAATCGGTCGCGCATGAGAGATACGCAAATTTTATCGGTCTTCCCCGAGCCCTCTGGCGCCAACCCGGCCCCGGAGCGCAAGCCGTCGCTGCTCGTGTTCGACGCCTGCCATACCGGGGTGGTGTTGCGTGCCGTTCTCTTTGTCGAGGTCTGCGTGGGCATTGCCATGATGTACCCGTCTACACGGCTGCTCGACTGGATGTTCCGCTTTTCACTGGCCACCGGTGCCGCGCTGCCGGCCACGTTGGCTTGGTTGCTGGCGGCCTGTCTGGCCAAGCGCCTGTTGGGGCGCCAGCCCTTTGGCGTGCAGTTGCTGCTCGCCAGCTTGCTGGGCGGGCTGTGCGCTGCCTATGGCAGCTTCCTGCTGTGGATGGCGGGCTTGCTGGAGCAGGTGCCGTGGTCGGCGGTGTTCGCCTCCGGCGCCTGGTTGTCCTTGCTGCTGGTCGCAGGGCTGTGGATGCGGGCCAAGGGCCGCACACCCGCGGCCACGGCAGCACAGCTGGCGGAACTGCAGGCCCGTATCCGGCCGCACTTCCTGTTCAATACCCTCAACAGTGCCATCGCGCTGGTGCGTACCGAGCCCGCCAAGGCTGAGGCGCTGCTGGAAGACCTCAGTGACCTGTTCCGCCAGGCCCTGCGCGACCCCAACCAGACGGTGAGCCTGTCCCAGGAGATTGATCTGGCCCGGCGCTACCTCGCGATCGAGCAGGTGCGCTTCGGCCAGCGACTGCGGGTGCAATGGGATCTGGACCCGGCAGCCGAGCGGGCCCAGCTGCCTTCCCTGGTGTTGCAGCCCCTGGTGGAAAACGCAGTCCGCCATGGCGTGGAGCCGAGCGATACCGGTGCCGATGTTCGTGTATCGACACAGCGGCGTGGCTCGGCGGTGGTCATCAAGGTCACCAACACCGTGCCCGGTGGCCAGGGCGTGGCCGGCCACGGTGTCGCGCTGCAGAGCGTCAAGGAACGCATTGCCCTGATGCATGATGTGCAGGGACAGGTGCGCAGCGGCATGAAGGATGGCCTGTTTCAGGTTCGCATCGAGGTGCCACTATGACTGCACCAACCCCGCTCGAGTCCATGGCGCTGCGTGTGCTGGTGGTTGATGACGAATCCTTGGCCCGTTCGCGTCTGTGCAGCCTGCTGGGCGATTGCACCGATCCCAGCGCCGAGGTGGTGGCCCAGGCGGCCAGTGCCACGGAGGCCATGGACATTCTGCAGCACCAGCGTGTAGACGTGGTGCTGGCCGACATCCACATGCCCGGCGCCAGCGGTCTGGCCTTGGCCAAGGCATTGCGCGAGCGGGAGCGCTCACCGGCGGTGGTCTTTGTCACGGCGCATACGGAACACGCCGTTGAAGCCTTCGATATTGATGCGGTGGACTACCTTTCCAAGCCGGTGCGCTTGGAAAGACTGCGTGCGGCGCTACAAAAAGTGCAGCGGCACCAATTGCTGAACGCACCGGATGATGCTGCAGATGCCGAGGCGGTTCTGGTGGTGCAGGAGCGCAATCGCACCCACCGGATTCCGCTGCGCGACATTCTCTACTTCAAGGCCGAACTCAAGTACGTCACGGTCCGCACCAGTGCGCGCTCCTACATCTGGGACGGTGCACTCAGCGAGGTAGAGGAGCGTTTTGGGCCCGGGTTCATGCGCGTGCACCGCAATGCCCTGGTGGCAGTCCAGGCGGTGACTGCGCTGGAAAAGCACCATGGCGAGGATGCCGACGGCGAGGGCTGGCAGCTGCGCCTGCGTGGCATCGACGACACCGTGGCGGTGTCGCGGCGCCAGCTGCAGGCCGTCAAGGAGTTGCTCTCGCGCTGAAGCGCGGGAGCGCCCCTCTAGCCGGTGTTGCGCAGGCCGGCTGCGATGCCGTTGATGGAGATGTGGATACCGCGCTGCACGCGCTCGTCCGACTGACCGGCGCGGTAACGGCGCACCAGCTCGACCTGCAGGTGGTGCAGTGGATCGATGTAGGGAAAGCGGTGGCGGATGGAGCGCTGCAAGGCGGCGTTGTTCGTCAGCCGGTGCTTGTCGCCGGTGATGCGTTCCAGTGCGTTGGTGGTGCGGTGCCACTCCTTGTCGATGGCGGCAAACACCTGCTTGCGCAGCTTGGCGTCGGGCACCAGCTCAGCATAGCGTGACCCCAGGGCCAGGTCGCTCTTGGCCAGTACCATGTCCATGTTCGACAGCAGGGTGCGGAAGAAGGGCCATTGGCGGTACATCTTCTGCAACAGGGCCAGGCGCTGCGCCGCTTCGTCCTTTGCACCGGCGCCGCCTTCGAGGAAGCGCTCCACGGCCGAGCCAAAGCCATACCAGCCGGGTAGCGTGAGGCGGCATTGCCCCCAGCTGAAGCCCCAGGGAATAGCGCGCAGGTCCTCGATGCGCTGGCTGGCCTTGCGCGAAGCGGGTCGCGAGCCGATGTTGAGCTCGGCAATCTCGCGGATCGGCGTGGCACTGAAGAAGTATTCCGCGAAGCGGGGCGATTCGTACACCAGGGCGCGGTAGGCCGCCATGCTGTGGCTGGACAGCTCGGCGGCTGCGTCCAGGTAGGCACGGGTGGCAGGCTTGGTGGGCTGCAGCAGTGTGGCTTCCAGCGTGGCCGCCACCAGGGTCTCGAGGTTGCGTCGGCCGATCTCGGGGTTGGCGTACTTGGAGCCGATGACCTCCCCTTGCTCGGTCAGGCGGATCTGGCCGCGCACGGTGCCGGGGGGTTGGGCCAGGATGGCCTGGTAGCTGGGGCCACCGCCGCGGCCCACGGTACCCCCGCGGCCATGGAACATGCGCAGCTGGACGCGCTTGCCCGCACCGAGGCGTGCATTGAGCTCGTCGAACAGGTCCACCAGGGCAATCTCGGCCCGGTACAGCTCCCAGTTGCTGGTGAAGATGCCGCCGTCCTTGTTGCTGTCCGAGTAGCCCAGCATGATGTCCTGCTCGGCGCCACTGGCCAGCACCATGTCTTCAATGCCGGGCATGGCATAGAACTCGCGCATGATGGGTGCCGCATTGCGCAGGTCTTCAATGGTCTCGAACAGCGGCACGACGATCAGGTCACATTGCGCGGGGTGGTCGGGGGCATCGCTGAGGCTGCCGCGCAGTAGCCCGGCTTCCTTCTGCAGCAGCAGCACTTCCAGCAGGTCGCTCACCGACTCGGTGTGGCTGATGATGTAGTGGCGGATGGCATGGCGGCCGTAGGCGGCCAGCGATTGCCGGGCCGTGGCAAAGATGGCCAACTCACTCTGGGTGTGGGCGCTGTACTGGGCCGTGGGCACCTGGACCGAGCGGACATCGTTGAGCAGCGACAGCAGCAAGCGTCGTTTGGCGTCTTCGGGCAGGGCGCTGTAATCGGATTCGATGCGGGCAACGCTAAGCAGCTCGGCCACCACTTCCTCGTGCTTGTCCGAGCTTTGGCGCAGGTCGACGGTGGCAAGGTGAAAGCCGAACACCTCCACGGCGCGCAGCAAGGGGCGCAGGCGCTCGCGCACCAGGGCCTGGCCGTGGTGGGCGCACAGCGAGGCTTCAATGGTGCGCAACTCCTGTGCAAAGTCTTCCGCACAGGCATAGGGGTTCTGGGGAGCTACGGCATGGCGCGCTGCTTCGGTTCCGGTGAGGGTCCGCAGGGTGGCTGCCAGGCGCGCATACATGCCGGTGAGCGCGCGGCGGTAGGGTTCGTCCTGGCGGTGCGGGTTGGTGTCGGGCGAACTTTCGGCCAGCGCCTGCATGGCGGGCGTGCAGTCGGCCAAGCGGGCGGAAATGGACAGCTCTCCGCCGAGGTAATGCACCTCGGTCAGGTAGTGGCGCAGGGCCACTTCGGCCTGGCGGCGCAGGGCGTACTCGAGGGTATCGGCGGTGACGTTGGGGTTGCCATCGCGGTCGCCACCGATCCACTGGCCCATGCGCAGGAAGGAGTGCACTGGCCCCACATCGAGCTGGTCCTCGAGGTTGGCATACAGCCGCGGGATCTCGCGCAGGAAGGTGGATTCGTAGTAGCTCAGGGCATTCTCGATCTCGTCGACCACAGTGAGCTTGGAAAAGCGCAGCAGGCGCGTCTGCCACAGCTGCATCACGCGGGCCCGCAGCTGGTCTTCGTTGGCCTGCAGTTCGCGCTGGCGCAGGGCGTCCTTCTTGCCACCGAAGGCGGCGGACTGCAGCACGATCGCATCGCGCTGGGTCAGCAGCCGGGCGATGTTGCGTTCCGCATCCAGGATGCTCTTGCGCTGTACCTCGGTCGGGTGCGCGGTCAGCACCGGCGATACGTAGCTGCGCGCCAGCGTTTGCGCGATGGCGTCGGGCGCAATGCCAGCCCAGCGCAGGCGTGACAGGGCCACATCGATGCTGCCTTCCTGGGTGTCGCCACTGCGCTCGTGGATTTCCCGGCGGCGGATGTGGTGGCGGTCTTCGGCCAGGTTGGCCAGGTGGCTGAAATAGGTGAAGGCACGGATGACGCTGACGGTCTGGTCGCCGCTTAAGCCCTTGAGCAGTTTCTTCAGCGCGGCATCGGCGCTGTGGTCGGCGTCGCGTCGGAACGCCACCGACAGCAGGCGGATGCGCTCGATCAGTTCGAAGGCTTCCACCCCCTCCTGTTCGCGGATGACGTCGCCCAGGATGCGTCCCAGTAACCGGATGTCGTCCAGCAAGGGCCGTTCGTTGTCTTTGGTCTGGCGCGAAGATGCCTTGGCAGGCGTGGAATTCATGGTGTCTTCCTATGCTGGATCAAGCCGGGTGTGGAAAAGCCCATGCTAGCATTGAAGGCTATCCAACCATTACAAACAGGTTACGACTGTGACGACATTCACCATCGCCACGCGCGAAAGCCGTCTGGCGCTCTGGCAGGCAGAGCACGTGAAAGCCTTGCTCCAAGGCATGGGCCATGCGGTTTCGCTACTGGGCATGACCACGCAGGGAGACCAGATCCTGGATCGCTCCCTCAGCAAGGTCGGCGGCAAGGGCCTGTTCGTGAAAGAGCTGGAAGTGGCGCTGGAAGAGGGCCGCGCCGATCTGGCCGTGCATTCGCTCAAGGACGTACCCATGGAGTTGCCGCCCGGATTCGATCTGGCCTGCGTCATGGAACGTGAAGACCCGCGCGATGCCTGGGTGTCCAACACCTATGCCCGCCTGGAAGACCTGCCCCAGGGTGCGATCGTGGGGACCTCCAGCCTGCGTCGCGTGGCCCTGCTGCGCGCCCTGCGCCCGGACCTGAAGATTGAGCCGCTGCGGGGCAACCTCGACACGCGCTTGCGCAAGCTCGACGAAGGCCAGTACGACGGCATCGTGCTCGCAGCCGCTGGGCTCAAGCGCCTGGGACTGGTAGCGCGCATCCGTTCGATTTTTGAGCCCGAGCAGATGCTGCCCGCCGCCGGGCAGGGTGCCTTGGGCATCGAGGTGCGCAGTGACCGTGCCGATGTCGGATCGGTGCTTGTTGCGCTGGCTCACCAGCCCACCTGGCTCGCCGTGGCCGCAGAGCGTGCGGTTAGCCGCGTCATGGGCGGAAGTTGTTCCATGCCACTGGCTGCTCACGCCGTCTGGGTGGGTGACCAGCTGGACATCCGTGCCGTCTGGGGCGACCCGGACGGCAAGCTCGCGCTGGCCAAGGCGCAGCGTAGCGGTGCTGCCGCCAACCTGGACCAGGCCTTGGCGCTGGGCGAGGCCGTGGCCCGCGATCTGCAGCAGGCCGTGGCAGCCAACACAGCCGGGCGAGACTGAAGCATGCGGGTCGTGGTGACACGGCCAGCGCGCGATGCTGCGCCCTGGGTGGCGGCCTTGGCGCAACAGGGATACCAGCCTTGGGCCTTGCCGCTCATCGCAGTGGCCCCGGTGGCAGATGCGGCGCCGGTGCGCGCCACCTGGGCGCGTGGCCCGTGGAGCGCAGCCCTCTTCGTGAGCGCCAATGCGGTGGATGCGTTCTTTGCATTGAATTGGCCTGAGGTCCGCCGAAATACTGCGTGGACAGCTAGCAAAACAATAGCGTTTGCTCCGGGGCCGGGAACCCGCAAGGCCTTGCTGGCCCAGGGTGTGGCCGAGGATCGCATCGTCTCTCCGGCATCGGACAGCGCCCAGTTCGATTCGGAAGCCCTGTGGCAACAGGCGCAGGGTCTGGTCGGGGCTGGCTTTCGTCTGCTGGTGGTGCGCGGTACCACTCAGGGCAGCTCCTCCCAGGATGGTGTTGGCCGCGACTGGTTGGCCGCCCAGGTGGTGGCGCGCGGCGGTACGGTGGAGCATGTCGTGGTCTACGAGCGTGTCGCCCCGGTGCTGTCCATCGAAGAGCGCGCCAAGGCGGAGCAATGCGCGCAGGATGGTTCGGTCTGGTTGTTCAGCAGCTCCGAAGCCATTGCCAATCTGCGTACGGCCTTGCCGGAGCAAGGCTGGGCGCAAGCGCGCGCCGTGTGCACCCATCCGCGCATTGCCCAAGCTGCGCAGGCCGCTGGATTCGGGCTTGTATGTACGACGCGGCCAGCGCTGGACAGCGTGGTAGCGTCGATACAATCCCTGCAATGAGCCCTGATCCCACCGTAACCGAATCGTCTGCCAGCGACGTGGCGCTGCCTGTGGCCGCTGCCGCACCGTGGTGGTCGGACCGTCGCCTGCAGGCACTGGCAGTGATTGCGGCACTGGCGCTGGGAAGCAGCTTGGTGCTGTGGCAGAAAGTGTCTGGCATGCAGCAACAACTCGCACGCCAGAGCGAAGATGCGGGCAATACCGCAGCCGAGGCCCGGACCCAGGCACGCCAGGCCGTGGAAACAGCGACCCAAACTGCAGCCAAGCTCGCCGTCACCGATGCCAAGCTGGCCGAAGTGGCCTTGCAGCGTTCACAGCTCGAAGAACTGATGCAGAGCCTGTCACGCTCGCGCGATGAGAACCTGGTCGTCGACATCGAATCCGCGCTGCGCCTGGCGCAGCAGCAGGCGCAGCTCACCGGCTCGGTGGAGCCGCTGTTGGCAGCGCTGCGCGCGGCCGAGGTGCGCATTGGTCGCACCGCACAGCCCCGACTGGCACCGGTGCAACGCGCCATTGCGCGCGACCTCGCAAAGGTCAAGTCGAGCGTGGTGGCCGACACGCCAGCCCTGCTGATCAAGCTCGACGAGCTGGTGCTGCTGGCCGACGAATTGCCACTGGCCAATGCCGTGGGAGCGCACCGCGACACCACTGCAACGAAACGCCAGCCTGATGAACCGCTGATGCAATGGTCCTGGCGTTGGTTGCAGGCGTTGCAGGATGAGGTCCGTACCTTGGTGCGGGTGAGCCGTATCGACGCGCCGGAAGCGAGTCTGGTGGCGCCGGAGCAAGCCTTTTTCCTGCGGGAGAACCTGAAGTTGCGCCTGCTCAATGCGCGCCTGGGGCTGGTGTCGCGCCAGCTGGACTCGGCGCGCTCTGACCTGGCGACGGCATCGACCGCCATCACACGCTACTTCGACCCGGCGGCCCGAAAGACCCAGACGGCGACGGCCTTGGCCCAGCAGGTCATGGGGCAGATGAAGGTCATGGAATTGCCCCGTGTGGATGACACGCTGGCGGCCCTGGCCACGGCTGCGGCGGGGCGTTGAACATGCGCGCGGTCCTGTGGTTGCTGGGCTTGTTTGCGGTGGCGGTGGTCGCTGCACTGTTTGCCGGCAATAACCATGACTCGGTGACCCTGTTCTGGGAGCCCTACCGCGTCGATCTCTCGTTCAACCTCGCGGTGGTGCTCGTCGCCGGACTGTTTGTCGTGCTGCATACGGCGTTCAATGCGGTGTCGGCGCTGCTCAACATTCCCCAGCAGGCGCGACGCTGGCGCCTGTCCCAGCGCGAACGCGCCATGTATGCCGCCTTGCTGGACGCCTTGACCTTGCTGGTCTGCGGGCGTTTCGTGCGGGCCCGCAAGGCTGCGGAACGTGTGCTCGAAATGGATGAGGCCTTGGGGCGCGGCGGTGAGAAGCTGCCTTTCGGTACCCGGCTGCGCGCCATGGCGCACCTGATTGCTGCCGAGAGCGCCCATGCGGTTCAGGACCGCAGTGCGCGCGAGAACCATCTCGGGCGCGCCTTGCAGGCAAGCCAAACCCGTGAGGGGCAGGAACTGCTCGATGGCGTGCGCCTGCGCGGGGCGCGCTGGGCTTTCGATGATCGCCAGGCCGAACAGGCCCTGGAGCAACTAAACCAGCTGCCTTTAGGGACATCGCGGCGCACCTTGGCCCTGCGCTTGCGCTTCAAGGCAGCGCGCCTGGCCGGCGATGCCCGGCTGGCACTGGACACCGCTCGCTTGCTGACCAAGCACCGGGCCTTTTCCGAATTGGCGGGTGCCAGTATTGCCCGCGGCCTGGCCATCGAGGCCTTGGGAGCCACCCACGACCCGGTGCAAGTGCAGCGCGTCTGGGCCGGACTCGATCCAGCGGAGCAAGCGATGCCCGACGTTGCGCTGTTCGCAGCCCGACGCTTGGCCCAGAGCGGTGGCAGTGCCGCCATGGCCCAAAGCTGGCTCATGCCGGTGTGGTCGGCCGCCACGGGTGTCGGCACAGCAAGGCTCAACGATGCTCAGCGTGTTCAGCTGGTGGCGGTGATGGAAACGCTGTTTGCAAAGGAAGATGCAGCCTTGGACACCGAATGGTTGCGCCGCATCGAGCAGGCCCAGGCCGCGCACCCGGCGGATGCCTTGTGGAACTATCTGGCCGGAGTGGCTTGCATGCGCATGCAACTGTGGGGCAAGGCCCAGCAATTGCTCAAGCAGTCGGTGGGCGGGCTCAGGGATGCCGACATGCGGCGTCGTGCCTGGCAGCATCTGGGTGCCATGGCCGAAGAACGCCAGGATATGGCCGCCGCGCTCACGGCCTATCGCGAAGCCGCAAAAACCTGACCGGCGCCGGGTGACTTGGCGGTCAATCATGGCTATTATGCGACCATGACATCCCTCACCGAACACCTCATCAAGCTCACGGACCACCGTGATCGCGACTTGCTGGAGTTAACCCTGGCCAAGGCCATGGTGAAGCTGCTGCCCATCGACCGCGTGCTGATTTCCAAGGTAGTCAGTGAAGAGGGCGTCAAGCGATGGATTGACATCGTGACCCTCGATGCCCGTGGTGGCGGCAAGGTGCAGGACCCCTTGCGGGTTGACTTCGACCAGTTGCCAAAGCTTGAGGATGAGCGTCACCGCATGCGCTGCCTGATGGAAAAGGGCGTGGTGGAATATGCCTGGGCGGGCGACAACGGACCGCGCATCAGCTACCTGCCGCTGTTCCTGGACAACCGCAACCAGGAAGAGGGTGTCATCGAGGTGCATTCGGGCGGCAGCCTGACACAGCCCCAGCTGGACCTGATTGGGGACCTGCACCACGTCTTCATCAACATGTACAACCTGCTGGCCTACAGCGATCGCGATGCGCTCACCGGCTTGCTCAATCGCAAGTCGCTGGACGATACCTTCTACCGCGCGGTGCTCGATGAATTGGGCGAGTTGGAAAATCCCGACAAGGCAATGGAAACGGTTGTGGCGCCCGGCAAGGAGCGCCGCCACCGGGTTCCCCCCAACTACTGGCTGGGTGCGATCAGCGTCGACGATTTCAAGGCGCTCAAGGAGCAGCATGGACAGGTGGTCGCCGAGGAGGTCTTGCTGCTGGTGGCCCGTATCGTCAACAACACCTTCCGCACCTACGACCGGCTCTACCGCTTCGGTGGCGACGAGTTCGGTGTGCTCATGCATTGTCCGGACGAGGCCTTGGTGCTGGCTGCTTTCGAGCGTTTCCGGGCCAACATCGAGAAGTTCAACTTCCCGCAGGTCGGACGCGTCACGATCAGCGCAGGCTTTACGCGCATCACGCCCGACGACTCGCCCCAGACCTCATTGGCACGCGCTGAGAGTGCGGTGGACTATGCCCAGCAACACGGCAAGAACCAGGTGTTCAGCCACCCGGATCTGTTGCGCCGCGGTCTGGCGAGCGAGGGGGCCTGAGGCGATAGGTCTCCTGCAGAGCACCGATCTTTTTCTCGCCCCGACTGGAAATGAAAAAGGCACCTTGCGGTGCCTTTTTCATTGGTGGGTGACGCCATGCAGATGCATGCGACGCCACCCGGTGCAGTGCTGCTTCAGGCCGACTGGCTTTCCTCGAAAGGAAGAGTCATTTCACGCAAGTCCTTGCGGGTTTCCACCAGGATCAGCGGGCGGTCGTCCAGCACCACGGGTGCGGGGCGCTCGCGCGGTACATGCACCGGCTTGGGTTCTGCAGCAATGGCAGCAGCCACGGCGGCGACCCGCTCCGGGTTGGAGTTGACCCACTGCAGACCCGAATCCTGGGCAATCTGTGCCAAGGCATCCATCGGCAGGGCGTAGCTCGCAACGCGGGGCATCGAAGAAGCGGTCGTCGTTGCCGCAGCCACGGGTGCTTGGGCTGCCGGGGCCGAGGCAGACTCGGCCACCGCCGTTGCCTGTGCAAATGGCAGGGTTTCCTGTGCAGCATCTTCCGCGCGGGGTGGGCGGTTGGCGCGATCGCCACGGTTGCCTCGGTCGCGGCCATAACGGTCGCGGGAGCGGCGTTCGCGGCCCTCGCCTGCTTCACCGGAAGTAGCCGGTGCATTGTCTTCGGCCGTACTCATCAGGGCGGTATCGGCTCCGGCTTCGGTCGCTGCAGCTTCATCACGCGGCGTGCGGTCCTGGCGTTCGCCACGGTTGCGGTTGCGGTTGCGACCGCCACGTTCACCGCGCTCGCGGCCTTCCGTACGGGGTTCTCCACCCTCGGCGGTCGGTGTTTGCGTTGCGTTCAGGGTTTCGTCGGTGCCATTGGCCAACTCTGTGCGGGGGGCCTGGGCTTCGCCTTGGCGCGGGCCACGGGGGCCGCGTTCCTGGCGCTCGCCGCGAGGGGCGCGTGGTTCACGATTGCCGTTGTCGGACGTGGAGTCGGTCGCGGCGGTCTGCGTGCGCAGATCACCTTCCTGGCGCTCACGGCCCTGGCCCTCGGGGCGACCATTGCGCTCACCACGTTCACCGTTGCGGCCATTGCGGCCATTGCGCTCACCGCGGCCATTGCGCTCGCCGCCGCGTTCTGCGCCGCCTTCGCCGCCGTTGCGGCTGCCCTCTCCGCGCCCCTCGGGACGCGGGCCACGGCGATCACCGTTGCGGTTGCCACGCTGGCCATCGCGGCCGGGGCGGCCATCGCGTTGGCCTTCGGGTTTTGCGGGTGTCGCAGCGGGTGCGGGGGTTGGCGCAGGTGCCGGCGAGCCACCGAACAGGGACTTGAGCCAGCCGAAGAAGCCGCCGGACGCTGGTGCTGCCGGCTCCGCCTTGGCTACCGGAGCGGGAACCGCCGCGGGTGCGGGGGCTGGCTTGGGTGGGGCCACAGGGGCGGGAGCGTCGGGCAGCACGCCCTTGATCACCGGGGTCTGCTTGTTGGTCGGTTCCTGCGAACGGCGGGTTACCGAAGTGGCCTCGTCCTTCACGTCGGCCATCTTGTAGCTGGCCTGGATGTGGTCGAGGCGCGGGTCGTCGTGCTTGAGGCGTTCGAGTTTGTAGTTCGGCGTTTCGAGTGCCTTGTTGGGCACCATCAGCACGTTGATGCGCTGCTTGAGTTCGATCTTGGTGATCTCGTTGCGCTTCTCGTTGAGCAGGAAGGACGCCACTTCGACCGGCACCTGGGCCAGCACGGAAGCGGTGTTGTCCTTCATGGACTCTTCCTGGATGATGCGCAGGATCTGCAGCGCCGAGCTTTCGGTATCGCGGACGTGGCCGGAGCCGCCGCAGCGCGGGCAGGGGATCGAAGCCCCCTCGGACAGGGCCGGGCGCAGGCGCTGGCGGCTCATTTCCATCAGGCCGAATTTGGAGATGGTGCCGAACTGCACGCGGGCGCGGTCCTGGCGCAGCGCATCGCGCAGGCGGTTTTCCACGTCACGGCGGTTGCGCGACTCTTCCATGTCGATGAAGTCGATGACGATCAAACCGCCGAGGTCGCGCAAGCGCATCTGGCGGGCCACTTCGTCCGCGGCTTCGAGGTTGGTGCGGGTCGCGGTTTCTTCGATATCACCACCCTTGATGGCGCGGGCCGAGTTCACGTCCACGGACACCAGCGCTTCGGTGTGGTCGATCACGATGGCGCCACCGGAGGGCAGCTGCACCGTGCGGGCGTAGGCCGACTCGATCTGGTGTTCGATCTGGAAGCGGCTGAACAGCGGGGCATCGTCACGGTAGCGCTTCACGCGGGCGGCGTGCTCGGGCATCACGTGGGCCATGAACTGCTGGGCCTGTTCGTACACGTCGTCGGTGTCGATCAGGATGTCGCCGATGTCGTGGTTGAAGTAGTCGCGGATGGCGCGGATGACCAGACTGGATTCCTGGTAAATCAGGAAGGCGCCCTTGCCGCCCTTGGCCGCGCCGTCGATGGCGTTCCAGAGTTTGAGCAGGTAGTTCAGGTCCCATTGCAGTTCCGGGGCGCTGCGGCCGATCCCGGCAGTGCGCGCGATGATGGACATGCCGTTGGGGTATTCCAACTGGTCCATGTTTTCCTTGAGCTCGGCACGGTCATCGCCCTCGATGCGGCGCGAAACGCCACCACCGCGGGGGTTGTTGGGCATCAGCACCACATAGCGGCCGGCCAGCGAGACGAAAGTGGTCAGGGCTGCGCCCTTGTTGCCGCGCTCTTCCTTTTCGACCTGGACCAGCAGTTCCTGGCCTTCCCTGATCACGTCCTGGATGCGCGCCTGGGAGGGCGATACGCCTTCCTTGAAGTACATCCGGGAGATTTCCTTGAACGGCAGGAAACCGTGCCGGTCTTCGCCGTAGTCGACAAAGCAGGCTTCCAGCGAGGGTTCGACGCGGGTGACTACCGCCTTGTAGATGTTGCCCTTGCGCTGCTCGCGTCCTTCGATTTCGATTTCATAGTCGAGGAGTTTCTGTCCGTCGACAATGGCCAGGCGGCGTTCTTCGGCCTGCGTGGCGTTGATCAGCATCCGTTTCATGGAGTGCGTCCTTCATCAGTAAAAACATGCCCTGTAGGGGCGCGAGATGTTTTGCTGACGGAGCGAAACGCGGTGGAATTGCCGATCGTGGCCTGATTACTCGAGGTATTCAGGGCCTGGCGCGTGGATGGGGACGACGGCGTGCAGCTGTGCACTTGCTACCGGTTTGGTAGCTGTCTGCGCAGTATTGGTAAGGGCCACAGCCTGATTCATGCCAAAGCAAAGGGCGCGTTGGCCCCGCTGGCACAGTGCAATCAGGCGTAACAGCAACACAAACATGTCGTCTGAATCCGTGCCCAGAACGCAATGGTCTGAACACTTGGGGTATTCCGTATCAGTGTTTCAATCCGTCGGCTTGACCGTTCTGGCAACCGGCCATCACGCGCTTTGGCGGGTGATTCTCTCGGGTGATCAGGGCGGCAACATCGACTCATCCAACGGCTGATGGGGGTCTTGTGGACTAAACTCCAAGCAAATCAACCACTTACCGCCAACCGTCAGTGAAACACATTATAGAGTCCAAACCCCAGACGGTGGCGGCACAAGTGAAATTGCTCACGGTGGACGAAAACGCCGACGGCCAGCGCCTGGACAACTTCCTGATCCGGCACCTGGTCGGGGTCCCCAAGACCCATGTCTACCGCATCATCCGCAGTGGTGAGGTGCGGGTGAACAAGGGACGTGCCCAGGCCGAAACCCGCTTGGCGCAAGGCGATGTGGTGCGGGTTCCGCCAGTTCGGACCAGCGAACGGGTGGAGCAGAAGAAGGAGCGCATGGCGCAGGCCGTCGTGCGGGGGCAGGTGCAGGGCGACTTCCCAGTGGTCTGGGAGGACGAGTCCTTTTTGGCCATCAACAAGCCGGCCGGTGTGGCTGTCCATGGCGGCTCGGGGGTCAGTTTCGGGGTGATCGAGCAGCTGCGCATGGCCCGCCCGCAGGCCAAGTTCCTCGAACTGGTGCACCGGATCGACCGTGAAACCAGCGGTTTGCTGCTGATCGCCAAGAAGAAGAGTGCGCTGAAGGACCTGCAGGAGCAGTTCCGGGGGCGCGAGACCGGCAAGGTCTATCTGGCCGCGGTGGACGGCGTGTGGCCAGAAAAGCTCAAGGTGCTGGACAAGTCCCTGCACAAGACCACGGTGAATGAAGGCACACCTTCTGAGGAGCGCCGGGTCAAGGTCGTGCCCAAGGACCATCCGGACGCCATGGCGGCCCTTTCCCTGGTGAAGGTGCTGGCCACGACCGCTGCACGGGACGAATTGCCCCATGGTGCCTCGCTGCTGGAAGTGACGATCAAGACCGGACGCACGCACCAGATCCGGGTGCACCTGGCCAGCGAGGGCTGTGCCATCCTCGGTGACGACAAGTATGGCGACTTTGCCTTGAACAAGGCGCTGGCCCGGGCGCAGGCTCCCCTGCCACTCCGGCGCATGTTCCTGCATGCCTGGAAATTGCAATGTAAGCACCCGCTGACCGGTGAGGCCTTGGAACTTCAGGCAGACTTGGATGCCGATCTGGCCCAATTTGTTCGCGCCGCCTTTTGATGCGCGCTATCTGACATGACCACCCACTCTCTTCCCGCACGGACCAGCCCCATCGCCCTCGTGGCCTTTGACTGGGACGGCACCCTGTTCGATTCCACCGCCATCATCACGCGCTGCATCCAGCAGGCGGTGGTCGATGTCGGCGGTCGCCGACCCACGGTGGAGGCCGCCTCATACGTGATCGGCATGGGCCTGATGCAGGCGCTGGCCCATGCGGCGCCCGACGTGCCGCCCGAAAAATACCCGGAGCTTGGCGCGCGCTACCGGCACCATTATTTCCAGCACCAGGACGACATCAGTCTGTTTGACGGAGTGTTGCCCATGCTGCAGCGCCTGCGTGAGCGGGGAGTCTTGCTGGCAGTGGCCACGGGGAAGAGCCGCAAAGGGCTGGACCATGCGCTCGAAGCGGTGGAGCTGCAGGGGCTGTTCGACAGCTCGCGCACGGCGGACCAGACTGCGGGAAAACCCGATCCCCTGATGCTGAACGAGTTGATGGAAGAGTTTGGGCTCGAGCCGCACCAGGTGCTCATGGTGGGTGATACCACCCACGACCTGCAGATGGCGCTCAACGCGCGTTGCCCCAGTGTGGGTGTGAGCTATGGGGCGCACGAACTGGAGGCATTCACGGCACTGCAACCCCTGCACGTGGCCCATTCGGTGGCGGAACTGCATCAATGGTTCGAGGGTCGTCTGTGAATCTTTCCACACCCCAGGTAGGCTCGCAGGCGGTGTACCTCTGTGAATCCGCGCAATTGGTGCAGGGTGCCGATGCCGTGCCCTTTGATGTGACGTACCTGGGCCGCCATTGCCGTGCCTTTGCGTTCCGCTATGAAGGACTGGTGTACGCCTACCTCAATCGTTGTGCCCACGTGCCGATGGAAATGGACTACCAGCCAAACAAGTTCTTCGATTCCACCGGCCAATGGCTGATGTGCTCCACGCATGGCGCCATGTACAGCCCGAAAACGGGGCAATGCCGCGCTGGCCCCTGTCGCGGCGGGCTCGTTCCCGTGGCAGTCAGCGAAATGGACGGCAAGGTCCACTGGCATACTTCCACCCATATTGCACAGATGGAATTCTGATCATGGACGATTACACCACCGCCACGAATCCCGAAGATGGGCAAAAACCATCGAAGGCCGGCGTGAATGCTGCGCAGGCAGCTACTGAAAACATAGCAAATGCCAAGCCGGGATGGGAGCGTGACATGCTCGAGAAGCTGGCCATGGCCTCCCTCGTCGAGCAGCGTCAGGCACGGCGCTGGCGCAACGGCATCCGGCTGGCGTGGCTGTTGTTCTTTGTGGCCCTCGTGTGGCTGGGTATGGAGCGCGGGGGATCACCGAAGGACGTTAGTTCGCCTCACACGGCGGTGGTCGAGATCAAGGGTGAGATTGCATCGGGTGCCGAGGCCAGTGCCGAAACCGTCGTGTCGGCGCTGCGCAGCGCCTTTGAAGACAAAGGTGCGCAAGGGGTGGTGCTGCTGATCAACTCTCCTGGCGGCAGCCCGGTGCAGGCCGGCATCATCAACGACGAGATCAACCGCCTCAAGAAGCTGCACAGCAAGCCGGTGCTGGCGGTGGTCGAGGAGTCCTGTGCTTCAGCGGCGTACTACATTGCCGTGGCGGCGGACGACATCTATGTGGACAAGGCCAGCATTGTCGGCTCCATTGGGGTGCTCATGGATGGCTTTGGTTTCACCGGACTCATGGACAAGCTTGGTGTCGAGCGGCGCCTGATGACGGCGGGTGAAAACAAGGGTTTCCTGGACCCGTTCAGCCCCCAGACCGCCAAGCAGCGCGAATTCGCCCAGGCCATGCTCGACCGCATCCACCAGCAGTTCATTGCGGTGGTTAAGAAAGGGCGTGGGCAGCGTCTGAAGGAAAGCCCGGAAACCTTCAGCGGCCTGTTCTGGACCGGTGAGCAGGCCATTGACATGGGGCTGGCCGACCATTTCGGCAACATCGACTACGTGGCCCGCGAGGTCATCAAGGCCGAAGAGTTGGTGGATTACACCCACCACGAGAACGTGGCTGAACGCCTGGTGAAGCGCTTTGGGGCTGCGATCGGCCAAGGCGCAGTGCAGGCGCTGCGTTCACTCCCGGCCGTGCACTGATTTCGCCCAGCCAAGCGTTTCAGCGGCCGAGGGCGAAGACCGTCGGGACATCCTGCTCCACGGTCCATGCCTTGCGGCGCCAATCCTGTACGCTGGCACTGCGCACGCTGGCGCTGTCCAGCGTCAAGCCACTGGCGGTGGCCAGGACGGTGCCGGGACGTAGTCCCTTCAGTAGTGATTGCAGTAACGCTGCGTTTCGGTAGGGCGTTTCGATGAAGAGCTGGGTTTGTCCGGACTTGTGGGCCAAGCCTTCCAGCTCCGTGATGCGCTGGGTGCGCTGCGGCTCCTGCGCCGGCAGGTAGCCGACAAAGGCGAAGTTCTGGCCATTGAGGCCACTGGCAGCCAGGGTCAGCATCAGGGACACGGGACCGACCAAGGGGACTACCGGTATGCCCAGCTGGTGCGCAGCGCGCACCACGGAGGAGCCTGGGTCGGCGATGGCGGGCATGCCCGCTTCGCTGACGAGACCGATGTTGTGGCCTTCCAGCGCCGCTTTCAGCAGCGGGCGGGCATCGAATTCACCCTGATGGTCGCCTTTCTTGTGCACTTCGCGCGGCAATTCGGTGATCTGCATGGCCTGCAGGGTGTCGCACAGCGGGTATGCCGCTTCGATGCGCTTGAGGTAGGCGCGGGTGGTCTTGGCGTTTTCGCAGATCCAGTGGCGCAGGGAGGCTGCAGTGCGCAAGGTATGGGCCGGGAGAGCCACCTCCAGTGCGCTGGGTGAATCGCAACCGAAGTCCAGTGGGGCGGGAACCAGGTAGAGCGTGCCGGTCATGCGGGCGAAGCAAGCAGATTGATCCCAGCCGCCCGCAGCATCCGGCAGGTGCGTATCAGTGGCAGGCCCACCAGGGCCGTGGGGTCGTCGTTGTCGATCGATTCCAGCAGTGCGATGCCCAGACCTTCGCTCTTGGCGCTGCCGGCGCAGTCATAGGGTTGCTCCATGCGCAGGTAGTTCTCGATTTCGTCATCGCTCAAGTCCCGGAACTTGACGCGTACCGGGGCCAGGTCGCATTCGGAAAAACCGGTTTCTTCGCACACCACGGCCAGCGCGGTCTGAAACACCACGGTCTGGCCACGCATGCGGCGCAATTGCTCCACGGCCCGTTCGTGGGTACCGGGCTTGCCCAGTGGCTCACCGTTCAGGTCTGCCACCTGGTCGGAGCCGATGACGACACTGCCCGGGTGCTGGCGGGCCACGGCCCGTGCCTTGGCCAATGCCAGGCGCCGGGCAAGTTTCTCGGGCGTTTCGCCGGGCAGCGGGGTTTCATCGACATCCGGCGATTGGACGGTATAGGCAATGCAGAGGCGGTCCAGCAAGGCCTTGCGGTACTTTGAGCTGGAGCCCAGGATCAGCGGGCGGGGGGGTGAGGCTGTCATGGTGGGGGATTCTCTTACACTTGCACCATGACCCACACACCGTTTAACCCGCGGCATCTGCCCGTCGAGATTTTTGCCTCCGAAGGCGCGGTATTGGAATTGCAGACGGAACTGTCTGCCTTGGAGCGCCTGTGCGAGAGCATTCAGGGTAGCGCCCAAGGCTTGGTGGTGCATTGGAGTGTCCAGGGTGAGCTGCGCACCCAGCGTTACGGCGCCCAACCGCAGGTCTGGTTGCATCTGCATGCCCAGGCCCAGGTGCCCATGACTTGCCAGCGCTGCATGGCCGAAGCACTGATCCCCCTCGAAATTGAGCAAAGCTTTCGATTTGTCGCCAACGAAAAGCAGGCGGAAGCCGAGGATGAGGAAAGCGAGGAAGATGTCCTCGTCCTGAGCCGCGACTTCGATGTGCAGGCTCTGGTGGAGGACGAGCTGATCATGGCCTTGCCGCCGATTCCGAAGCATGACGAATGTCCCCAGAAGCCTCGTTTTGAAGCGGTGGATCAGGGCTTTTCAGAAGAGGTCGACGCCAAGCCCAACCCGTTTGCGGTGCTGCAGCAACTGAAGTCCAAAGACAGGACGTGACAGACGCCCTGAATGGCGCTATAATCAGCGGCTTCGCGCATTAACCCCTCGGCGCGTTTTTACTAACCTTCACGTGTTGCCGTTTGGGCAGCACCTTCGCTCAGGAGCGAATCATGGCTGTTCAACAAAACAAAAAATCTCCCTCCAAGCGCGGCATGCACCGCTCGCACAACGCGTTGACCGTTCCCGGCATCGCTGTGGAACCCACCACCGGTGAAACGCACCTGCGTCACCACATCAGCCCTAACGGCTTCTACCGTGGTCGCCAGGTGCTGAAGAACAAGTCTGAAGCCTGATCGCTGACAGACACCCCAAAGCCCGAAGCTACAAATTGCTGTAGCGACGGGCTTTTTTCATTGGTGAACGAATTTCAATGGAGAACAATGTGTCGGTGATTACTCTGGCGGTCGACTGCATGGGCGGCGACCATGGTCCGTCGGTGACGCTGCCCGCTTGCCGAGCCTTTCTGGAGGCTCATCCCCACGCTGAGCTGATTCTGGTCGGTTTGCCCGAGGTGCTGGCTGAGTTCTCGCATCCGCGCGCCCGCGTGGTGGCGGCTTCCGAGGTGGTGCGCATGGATGACCCGCTGGAGGTAGCGCTGCGCAAGAAGAAGGACTCCTCCATGCGCGTGGCGATTGCGCAAGTGAAGGAAGGGGCTGCACAGGCTGCGGTCTCTGCCGGCAACACCGGTGCCCTGATGGCGATTGCACGTTATGTGCTCAAGACCATGGAAGGCATCGAGCGACCGGCCATTGCGGCGCAGATCCCCAATGCCACCGGTGGCGCGACAACCGTGCTGGACCTGGGTGCCAACGTCGACTGCACGGCCGAGCACCTTCTGCAGTTTGCCGTCATGGGGTCGGCCTTGGTGTCGGTGCTCAGCGGTGACGAGTCACCGCGTGTCGGTTTGCTCAATATCGGCGAAGAAGCCATCAAGGGCAATGAAGTTATCAAAAAAGCGGGTGAACTGCTGCGAAATGCGGCCAACTCCGGTGATCTGAACTTCTATGGCAATGTGGAAGGCAATGATATTTTCAAGGGTGTGGTGGACATCGTGGTCTGCGACGGCTTTGTCGGCAACGTGGCCCTGAAGACCAGCGAAGGTCTGGCGTCGATGATCGGCAGTTTCCTAAAGGCGGAATTTTCTCGCAATATCTTTACGAAATTTGCTGCCTTGTTGGCCTATTCGGTTTTATCTGCGCTTAAAAAACGCGTAGATCATCGTCGTTACAACGGCGCTGCATTGCTTGGATTGCGCGGGCTTGTGTTTAAGAGCCATGGTTCGGCCGATGCCGTCGCTTTTGGCAACGCCTTGAGTCGCGCGTATGATGCGGCCCGGAACAACTTGACTGAACAGGTGAAGGCTCGTGTGGACCATGCGGCTCCCTTGCTGTCGGCAACGGCAGCGGCGGCGGCTCCGGTCTGAGCCTTTCTGTATGTATTGATGACTCTGTATTCCCGTATTGCCGGTACCGGCAGCTGTCTGCCGCCGCGCCGCCTGAGCAACGCCGATCTGGTGGCCGAGTTGGCCGCAAAAGGGGTCGAAACTTCGGATGAATGGATCGTCGAGCGCACCGGGATCCGGGCTCGCCATTTTGCCGATGCGGGCGTTTTCAGCAGCGACCTGGGTGCCGAAGCAGCGCGCCAGGCCCTGGACGCTGCGGGCATTGCGGCCTCCGATCTGGACCTGATCATTGTTGCCACGTCCACGCCGGACATGGTGTTTCCTTCTACCGCCTGCATCCTGCAGAACAAGATCGGCGCCAATGGCTGTGCCGCTTTTGATGTACAGGCGGTCTGCAGCGGTTTCGTCTATGCCTTGACCGTTGCGGATGCGATGATCCGCACGGGAGCTGCCCGCAACGCCCTGGTCGTGGGTGCGGAAGTGTTTTCGCGCATCCTGGATTTTTCCGACCGCACGACCTGCGTGTTGTTTGGCGACGGGGCCGGTGCCGTGGTGCTGCAGGCTTCCGCTACGCCGGGCATCCTGGCCAGCGACCTGCACGCCGACGGTCGGCATGTCGATATCCTGTGTGTGCCGGGACATGTGAATGGCGGCGCTGTCATGGGTGACCCCTTGCTTCGCATGGATGGCCAGGCGGTGTTCAAGCTGGCGGTCGGTGTACTTGAAGACGCAGCACGGGCAACACTGGCGAAAGCCGGAAAAACCGATGCGGACATTGATTGGCTGATTCCCCACCAGGCCAATATCCGCATCATGCAGAGCACGGCGAAAAAGCTGAAATTGCCGGCCGACAAACTGGTGGTGACCGTGGACCAGCATGGCAATACCTCGGCGGCATCTATCCCCCTGGCCTTGGATCATCTGGTGCGCAGTGGGCGCACTCAGGCGGGCCAGCTGGCCATGCTCGAAGGCGTCGGTGGTGGCTTCACCTGGGGTGCGGTGCTACTGGTTTTATAGCTGCTTGCGCAGTAACGACGAGGGCTGATAAGCAATATGACCCAATTTTCCTTTGTATTTCCCGGCCAGGGTTCCCAGTCAGTCGGCATGCTCGATGCGTGGGGTGACCACCCAGTGGTGCGCCAGACGCTGCAGGAAGCGTCGGACGCGCTCGGTGAAGACATGGGCCGCCTGATCCACGAGGGCCCCAAGGAAGCGCTGGCGCTCACTACCAATACCCAGCCCGTCATGCTGGTGGCGGGCGTGGCAGCCTACCGCGTGTGGATGGCTGAGGTCGGCTTGCAGCCTTCGCTGGTGGCCGGCCATTCGCTCGGTGAGTATTCGGCGCTGGTCGCCAGTGGTGCCTTGACTCTGGCGCAAGCCGCGCCTCTGGTGCGTTTTCGTGCCCAAGCCATGCAGGATGCAGTGCCGGTAGGTACGGGTGCCATGGCCGCGGTGCTGGGAATGGAGTCTGCCGCAGTGGCCCAGACCTGCGTCGAGGTGACGGCCGAATTCGGTGCTGCTAGCGGCGAAGTGGTCGAGGCCGTGAACTTCAACGATACGGCACAGACCGTGATTGCCGGCAGCAAGGCGGCTGTCGACAAAGCCTGCGAGGTGCTCAAAAGCCGTGGTGCCAAACGCGCGCTGCTGTTGCCTGTGTCGGCCCCGTTCCATTCGTCGCTCATGAAGCCGGCAGCAGAAAGGCTCAAGGCCCACCTGGAAACGATCAACTTGGCTAAACCTGGCATCGATGTGCTGAACAATATCGATGTGGCCGTGGAGACTGACGTAGTCCGCATCAAAGACGCCTTGTACCGACAGGCCTTCGGCCCGGTGCGTTGGGTCGAAAGCGTGCGGGCCATGAAAGCGCGCGGCATTGTCACAGTAGTGGAATGTGGCCCTGGTAAGGTACTGGTAGGTCTGGTCAAGCGCATCGAGGCGGACATGCGTTCCGGCATGGTGATGGATCCCGCTACATTGAATGAAACCAAGGAGTTGTTGGCATGACGGCAGTGCGCATGGAAGGGCAAGTCGCCCTTGTTACGGGTGCTTCGCGCGGCATTGGCGCGGCGATTGCGCTGGAGCTGGCACGCAAAGGGGCCAAGGTCATCGGAACTGCGACCACCGAGGCCGGTGCACAGCGGATCGCCGCACAGTTGGCGGACTTCCCTGGATGTGCTGGGCGCGTGCTTGACGTAGCGGATGGTTCGCAGTGCGATGCATTGGTGGATGCCGTGGTCAAGGAATTCGGTGCCCTGCATATCCTCGTGAACAATGCCGGCATCACCCGAGACACCCTGGCCATGCGCATGAAGGACGATGACTGGGATGCGGTGATGGATGCCAACCTCAAGGGTGTTTTCCGCATGAGCCGTGCCGCCATCCGGCCCATGATGAAGCAGCGCTATGGCCGCATCATCGGCATTACCTCGGTGGTGGGCGCTTCTGGCAACCCAGGACAAGCCAATTACGCGGCCGCCAAGGCCGGTGTCGCCGGGATGACGCGGGCGCTGGCCCGCGAGCTGGGCTCGCGTAACATCACGGTGAACTGCGTCGCGCCAGGCTTCATTGAAACCGACATGACAGCAAGCCTGCCCGAAGAGCAGCAGAAAGCCTTGCTGTCGCAGATTCCCCTGGGGCATCTGGGCAAACCTTCCGACATTGCGCACGCAGTGGCATACCTCGCCTCGCCGGAAGCAGCCTATGTCACCGGCCAGGAGTTGCATGTGAACGGCGGCATGTACATGTAAGAACTTTGGTCTGCTGTATCCGTGCAGGCCAAGCCATTTAGGGCACCGTCTCTAACTTGGGTAAAATCACGGATTGTTTTCAACCACCCTTAGAGGGAACACATGAGCGATATCGAATTACGCGTCAAGAAAATCATTGCCGAGCAACTCGGTGTTGAAGAGTCTCAAGTCACCAATGAAAAGGCTTTCGTGGCCGATCTGGGTGCTGACTCCCTGGACACCGTAGAACTGGTGATGGCATTGGAAGACGAATTCGGCATTGAAATTCCGGATGAGGATGCTGAGAAGATCACGACGGTTCAAAACGCCATCGACTACGCCAACGCCCATAAAAAGGCCTGATCGCGTAGTGGGCGTGCGCGCCCCAGGGGGTGACGGGTTCCGGTGCATTGTGGCGACTGGAACCCCGTTGCCCTTTTTTTTTGTCTGAGTCGTTTTCGGCTCACCATTGGATAACCATAAGGTCTGATCGCTATGTCTCGTCGTCGAGTAGTCGTAACAGGTTTGGGCTGCATCAGCCCCGTGGGCAACACCGTGGGTGATGCCTGGAACAACTTGCTGGCTGGCAAGTCGGGTGTGGATGTGATTTCGAAGTTCGACGCGTCCGCGTTCTCCTGCAAGATTGCGGGTGAAGTGCGTAACTTTGACGTCGAGGCATACATGCCTGCCAAGGAAGCACGCACGATGGATACCTTTATCCATTACGGCATTGCGGCCGCGGCGCAGGCAGTACAGGACGCAGGTCTGGCGACCGGAGAGGCATTGAGCGAAGACCAGGCGGTACGCATCGGTTGTGTTGTGGGTTCGGGCATCGGTGGCCTGCCCTTGATCGAATCCACCCACAGTGAATTCGTCAACCGTGGAGCACGTCGGATTTCCCCGTTTTTTGTGCCCGCCACCATCATCAACATGATCTCGGGTCATGTGTCGATGCGCTACGGCTTCAAGGGCCCGAATATTTCCATCGTGACCGCCTGTACCACGGGCCTGCACTGCATCGGCCAGGCAGGGCGCATGATCGAGTACGGTGACGCCGACGTGATGATCGCTGGTGGCGCTGAAGCGACGGTGTCGCCGCTGGGCATTGGTGGTTTTGCCGCCATGCGTGCGCTGAGCACTCGAAACGACGATCCGACCGCTGCGTCGCGCCCCTGGGACAAGGACCGCGATGGCTTTGTACTCGGAGAGGGCGCTGGCGTGCTGGTTCTTGAAGAGTACGAGCATGCCAAGGCGCGCGGCGCCAAGATCTATGCCGAACTGGCCGGATTTGGTATGAGTGCCGACGCCGGACACATGACCGCGCCCAACATGGACGGCCCGCGTCGAGCCATGCTCAGTGCATTGGCTAACGCTGGGGTTAACGCTGATCAAGTCGACTACCTCAACGCCCACGGCACGTCGACCCCCTTGGGTGACGTGAACGAAAGCAACGCCATCAAGGCAGCCTTGGGTGACCATGCGCGCAAGGTGGTGGTCAATTCCACCAAATCCATGACCGGGCACCTTCTGGGTGGCGCCGGTGGTGTGGAATCGGTGTTCACGGTGCTGGCCATGCACCACCAAAAGAGCCCACCGACCATCAACCTGCAGAACCAGGATCCGGAATGCGATCTGGACTACTGTGCCAATACCGCGCGCGACATGCGCATTGATGTGGCCGTCAAGAACAACTTCGGTTTTGGCGGTACCAACGGTACCTTGGTGTTCAAACGCGCGTAAATCCAGTGCTTTCTGCCACGGACCCTCGCTACCAACCGCCCGCCGTGGTCTGGGCTGCGGGGCCGGGTTGGCAGGTAGCGGCAGTGCCTTGGGTGGTCGCTTGCGGGTTGATCGGCATGTTGGCGATATGGCTAGGCTGGCGCGAGGGGCTCGACGTCGGGCTGCTTTGTGCGGTGGTAGCTGCGTGCGCCGCGGTTGCCGTCTTCGAATGCAGGTCGCCCAGTGTTCGCCGTTTGGAATGGAATCGGCGCGAATGGTCATTGGTCCGTGCTGCGCAAGGGGCGGATAGATCGGATGCGCTGCTTTCGAGCGAGCCATGCACGCTGCAGATTCCCTTGGATCTGCAAGTTGTCCTGTTAGTGCGCGCCATGGAATCCTCGACCAAGCGGGTGCATTGGCTCTGGTTGGCTCAGGGATCCGACCCCTTGGCGTGGCATCGCCTGCGTTGTGCGGTGTTTGGCTCGGGTCAACCTTGAAGGCCGATCCAGCGTCACTATCTACTCAATCCCCCCTTGTCTACCTATTTCACTATGCTCTTCGACCCATCTCCGTTCACTGCGTCGGCTCGGCGCGTTGTTGGTTCAGTCGCCATGGCCATGGCGTTCGTCGGAGGGCTGGGTGGACCTGCTCCAGCAAGTGCTCAGACGCGCACACTCCCGGACTTCACGGATCTGGTGGAGCAGGTCAGTCCCTCGGTAGTCAATATTCGCACGCTGGAGCGGGTATCGAGTCGACAGGCCAATGGCGGCGGGCCCAGCGAAGAAGAGATGCTGGAGTTTTTCCGGCGATTCGGATTGCCGCTGCCCAACCTTCCGCGCCAAGGCCCACGGCCCAACCGTCCACAGCCCCAGGAGGAAGAGCAGCCCCGTGGCGTCGGCTCCGGCTTTGTGTTGTCGTCGGACGGCCTGATCATGACCAACGCCCATGTGGTGGATGGCGCCGACGAGATGATCGTGACGCTGACGGACAAGCGGGAATTCAAGGCCAAGTTGGTTGGTGCCGACAAGCGCAGCGATGTGGCGGTGGTCAAGATCGAGGCCAGCGGTCTCCCCGCTGTCAAGATTGGCGACGTCAATCGTCTCAAAGTTGGAGAATGGGTCATGGCCATTGGGTCTCCATTCGGTCTCGAGAACACAGTCACGGCCGGTATCGTGAGCGCAAAGCAACGCGATACGGGGGACTACCTGCCCTTCATCCAGACGGATGTGGCCATCAACCCCGGCAACTCGGGCGGACCACTCATCAACATGCGTGGCGAAGTGGTCGGTATCAACAGCCAGATCTATTCACGCTCCGGTGGATTCATGGGCATCTCGTTTTCCATTCCGATCGATGAAGCAATGCGTGTGAGCGACCAGCTGCGGGCCAACGGACGCGTTTCCCGTGGTCGCATCGGCGTTCAAATTGAGCAAGTCACGAAGGAGGTCGCCGAGTCCATCGGATTGGGTAAACCCCAGGGAGCATTGGTGCGCGCCGTCGAAAGCGGTTCTCCGGCAGAAAAGGCGGGCGTCGAGGCGGGAGACATCATCACCAAGTTTGATGGCAAAACGATCGAGAAATCGAGTGACCTTCCACGTCTTGTTGGCAGCACCAAACCGGGCAATCGCAGCACCGTCACCGTATTCCGGCGCGGAAGCAGCAAGGACCTGACGGTGGTGATTGCGGAAATCGAAAGCGACAAGCCTGCGGTCAAGGCCAAAGGCAAGGAAGAGAAGATTCCTTCCACAGGCGCGTTGCAGGCCTGGGGCCTGGCTGTCAGCGAGCTTTCCGATGCGCAACGCAAGGAACTCAAGGTCAAGGCTGGCGTACGTGTGGACGGTGTGACCGATTCCGCAGCGCGGGCGGGTTTGCGGGAAGGTGATGTCATTGTTGCTGCTGCCAATTCGGAGGTCGCCTCGGTACGGGAGCTGGAGACGGTGGTATCCAAACAGGACAAGTCCAAGCCGCTGAGCATTCTGTTTAAGCGTGGCGAGTGGACGCAGTACGCCATTCTCAAATTTGGTCCGCGGTAGAAAACCTAGCCGCTGCTAGGGGTTTGGGTGGCCGGTGTTGTTTGGGCGCACCGGTATGCCGCTGCAGGCGTGCTCGGCGTTTCTTCAATTGAGCGGGTAAAATTGACGGACTGACGATGTTTTTGGGGACACTTGGTGTTGGCAGACCACAATGTGAAAAGAGTGGCTGGTATTCCACAATGCATCTACAGCTTGTTCACATTTTTGCAGGATGGTCTGTTGATAAGATGTGAATAAGTTGGTTGTTGCTGAGTCGCAACGGCCACCCGGAATCGGAAATAGGGTCCTGAGACCACAATTTTTGCCTACAATGAAGCTCCAACCTTCGCAGTTGCCAAAGATTGTTGGTTCAGGGCGCGGCCTCTTGGCCGCGCCCTTTTTTATTGGCGCTTAGCGCATTTTTGTTGGCCAGATTTGGCTTGTTTGTCGATGAATCACATACGTAACTTCTCCATCATCGCCCACATCGATCATGGCAAGTCCACGCTGGCCGATCGTTTGATCCAACGCTGCGGCGGCCTGGAGGAGCGGCAGATGGAGGCGCAGGTTCTGGACTCGATGGATATCGAGAAAGAGCGTGGCATCACCATCAAGGCGCAGACCGCGGCACTGCACTACAAGGCCAAGGACGGCAACACCTACAACCTCAACCTCATCGATACGCCTGGCCATGTGGACTTCTCCTATGAGGTCAGTCGATCCCTCTCGGCCTGTGAGGGGGCATTGCTGGTGGTCGATGCCTCGCAGGGTGTTGAAGCGCAGACAGTGGCGAATTGCTACACGGCGCTTGACCTGGGCGTCGAGGTGTTGCCGGTGCTCAACAAGATGGATTTGCCGCAGGCCGATCCGGAAAACGCCAAGGCGGAAATTGAGGACGTGATTGGGATCGACGCGTCTGCGGCGATCCCCTGCTCGGCCAAGAGTGGCATGGGTGTCGACGATATTCTGGAAGCTATTGTGGCCAAAGTGCCGGCGCCGCGCGGGAATCCGGACGGTGCATTGCGTGCCATGATCATCGACAGCTGGTTCGACAGCTATGTCGGCGTGGTCATGCTGGTGCGCGTGGTCGATGGGCGCCTGCAAAAAGGGGAGCGCATCAAACTGATGGCGACCGAGGCGCAGTACAACGCAGAAAAACTCGGCGTTTTCACGCCCGCCAACGAAGCGCGCGATTCGCTGGAAGCTGGCGAAGTGGGTTACATCATTGCTGGCATCAAGGAATTGCAAGCGGCGAAGGTGGGTGATACCGTGACCATGGTCAAGCAGGGCAGCGGTGGAGCAGCATTTACGGCCACTGACCCTCTGCCGGGCTTCAAGGAGATCCAGCCACAGGTGTTTGCGGGCTTGTATCCCACGGAAGCCAGTGAGTACGATTCTTTGCGTGATGCGCTGGAAAAGCTCAAACTCAACGACGCGTCCCTGCAATACGAGCCCGAGGTATCACAGGCCCTGGGGTTCGGATTCCGCTGTGGCTTCCTGGGCTTGCTGCACATGGAGATCGTGCAGGAACGTCTTGAACGGGAATTCGATCAGGACCTGATTACCACGGCGCCGAGCGTGGTCTACCAGGTGCTGAAGGCCGATGGTGAACTGGTCATGGTGGAGAACCCATCCAAGATGCCTGAGGTCTCGAAGATCGACGAAATCCGGGAGCCGATCGTCACGGTGCACCTGTACATGCCCCAAGACTACGTGGGCACGGTCATGACGCTGGCAAACCAGAAGCGCGGCGTGCAGATCAACATGGCCTACCACGGTCGCCAGGTGATGTTGACCTATGAGATGCCATTGGGTGAGATCGTGCTGGACTTCTTTGACAAGCTCAAATCGGTCAGCCGTGGTTACGCATCGATGGATTACGAGTTCAAGGAATACCGAGCCTCCGACGTCGTGAAGGTGGATATCCTGCTCAATGGCGACCGCGTCGATGCGCTCTCGATCATCGTGCATCGTTCTCAGTCACAATACCGGGGCCGTGCCGTGGTGGCGAAGATGCGGGAAATCATTTCCCGTCAGATGTTCGATGTGGCCATCCAGGCTGCCATCGGAGCCAACATCATCGCCCGCGAGACTGTGAAGGCCATGCGCAAGAATGTGCTGGCCAAATGCTACGGCGGAGATATCAGCCGCAAGCGCAAGTTGCTGGAAAAGCAAAAGGCGGGCAAGAAGCGCATGAAACAGATCGGTTCGGTCGAAGTGCCCCAAGAGGCCTTCTTGGCCATTTTGCAGGTAGAAGATTGATGCAAGCATTTACCGCCGCCGTTTTGGGCGCATTCGGGCTGTACGCCGGGTCCTGGTACCTCGGGCTCATTGAGGGCAACTTTGCTTTGCTGCTGTTCTTGGCCACTGTGGTCACCGGGCTCTACTGGCTGGCCGAGCGCTTCTATTTCCTGCCCCAGCGACAAAAGGCTGCCGCGGAGGTTCAGGCGCAGGCCGTTCAACGCAAGGCCGAGTTGCAGAAGCTGGGCATCGCCCACGACGAGGTGGATGTGGCTGCCGTGCAGAGTAAGCTGCTGGCACAGCCTTGGTGGCTGGATTGGACTGCCGGGTTGTTCCCCGTAATCATCGCGGTGTTCTTCTTGCGTTCGTTCCTGTTCGAGCCTTTCAAGATTCCTTCGGGTTCCATGATTCCCACCTTGCTGGTGGGAGACCTGATCCTGGTGAACAAGTTTGTGTATGGCATCCGCCTTCCGGTGATCAATGCCAAGATCACCTCTGGGACGCCCCCGCAGCGCGGCGATGTGATGGTGTTCCGCTACCCGCCCAAGCCGAGCATGGACTACATCAAGCGTGTGGTGGGGGTGCCCGGAGATACCGTGGCCTACATCAACAAGCGGCTGACGATCAATGGTGTGCCCGTTGTCACGCAGCCCATGCCCGAGTACTTCGACGAGAGCATGATGCGCTATTTCAAGCAGTACGAGGAAACGATCGGCGACAAGAAGCACCGCTTGCTCAACGACGATCGCCAGCCCGCCTTTGTTGCAGGTATCGAAGACTTTCCTGGCCGTGAGGCCTGCGCCTACACCATTGAAGGGGTGACCTGCAAAGTGCCTGAAGGGCACTATTTCATGATGGGGGACAACCGGGACAATTCCCTGGACTCGCGCTATTGGGGTTTTGTTCCGGATGCCAACATCGTGGGCAAAGCCTTTTTCGTTTGGATGAATTTTGGCAATCCGAAGCGCATTGGCAGTTTCGATTGACCTCGTGTATTGATACCATTCAATTCCTTTTTTGGGAGCACTGCTGATGCGTTCATCTCCTCGATCCCTTCAACGCGGAATCACTTTCTTCGGCCTGTTGTTCAATGCAGCGGTTTTCGGTGTGCTGGGGGTGGTTACCGCCCAAGTGGTTCCGACCTATATCGAATACCACGCCATTACCCGCGCTGCTGAAGCGGCCCGAGGCGGGCAAACCCCGCTGGAGGCGCGCGACCTGTTTGACAAGGCTGCAGCGATCAATGACATCAAGTCGATCACTGGCAAGGACATCGAAGTCAGCAAGGAAGGTGAAAAGGTCGTGGTCAGTTTTGCGTACCAGCGTGAGATCCATTTGGCCGGGCCTGCCTACCTGACGCTCAAGTATTCCGGGCGCACCAAGTAAGGTGACAGACGCGCTTGATCTCCTTGCACAACGGCTTCAGCACCGCTTCGCGGATACGAAGCTGTTGCAGACTGCGCTGACGCACCGCAGCTTTTCGGCGGATCACTACGAGCGCTTGGAGTTCCTGGGGGATGCGGTCCTGGATCTCTCGATTTCAGCCATGCTGTATGAGCGCCTTCAGGACCAGACCGAGGGCGATTTGTCCCGCATTCGCGCCAATCTGGTTCGCCAGGAAACTCTTTACCAGCTCGCCTTGGACCTGGGCTTATCCCAGTGTCTGCGTTTGGGCGAGGGCGAAAGCCGATCGGGTGGAAACAAGCGCCCCTCCATCCTGGCGGACGTGCTGGAGGCCTTGATCGGTGCCGTCTACCTCGATGGCGGGTTTGATGCCGCGCTGGCCCTGGTCAAGCGTCTCTACCAGAACGTCGACATCAATCCCCAGATGCAGGCAGCCGGCAAAGACGCCAAAACAGAGTTGCAGGAGTGGCTGCAGGGCCGCAAGATGAAGCTTCCGGTCTACAGTGTCGTTGCGGTGCTGGGGGCAGCCCACCAGCAGAGTTTCGATGTCGAATGCCGCGTTGATGAGTTGCGTTGCGCGCAACGTGGCCTGGGCGGGTCCCGCCGTGCGGCCGAGCAAGCTGCGGCGGCCGCGATGCTTGAACAAATCAAAGCCAAAGGTATTACATGAAAGCCGTACCACCAGTCCGTGCGGACGCTGTCGTCGATTCCGGGGCGCCTGATGTGGACGCCATGCTGAAGTCGCTTGGAAGACCGGCTGCCGCTGATGCCCCCCAGGAAGGGCAACGCTGTGGTGTCGTTGCGATCGTTGGCAAGCCCAACGTGGGCAAGTCAACCTTGCTCAATGCCCTGGTCGGACAGAAGATCAGCATCACTTCGCGCAAGGCGCAGACCACCCGTCACCGCATCACGGGTATGCGCACTGTCGGAGAAAGCCAATTCGTTTTCGTGGACACCCCGGGTTTCCAGACCCTGCACGGCAACGCGCTGAACAAGTCCCTGAACAAGGCGGTGGTGGGTGCGGTGGCAGACGTTGACCTGGTATTGTTCGTGGTTGAAGCCGGCACCTTTGCGCCCAGTGATGAGCGGGTACTCAAGCTTATCGGAACGGACATTCCGACCCTGTTGGTGGCGAACAAGTTGGACAACGTGCATCGTCGCAGCGATATCGCGCCATGGCTGCAGGCCATGCAGCAGCGCCACCCGTTTCGTGAATTCGTGCCGATGTCGGCAAAGAACCCCAAGGATGTAGAACGGCTTTTGCAGGTTTGTGCAGCTTACCTGCCGCAGCAAGCCTGGTGGTATGCGCCCGACGAGCTGACGGACCGTAGCGAGAAATTCCTGGCGGGCGAGCTGGTGCGTGAAAAGCTGTTCCGGCTGACCGGTGATGAGTTGCCCTACACCTCCACGGTCGTCATCGACAAGTTCGATGAGGAGCCCCCACAGCGCAAAGGGCAGAAGCGTCTGCTGCGCATTGCGGCCACCATCGTGGTGGAGCGCGATAGCCACAAGGCCATGGTCATTGGCGACAAGGGCGAGCGCATCAAGCGCATTGGCATGGAAACCCGTGTTGAGCTCGAAAAGCTGGCGGATGCCAAGGTCTTTCTCGAGTTGTGGGTCAAGGTGCGCTCGGGCTGGGCCGATGACGAAGCGCGGGTACGCAGCTTTGGTTATGAGTGAACTGGTACGGCGGTAACGCTAAATGGCCCCCCGGCGCATTGCGGACGAGCCTGCCTTCGTACTGCACCGTTATGACTGGAGTGAGTCCAGTCTCATCCTGGAAGTGTTCACTCGCCACCATGGGCGCACGGCCTTGGTGGCCAAAGGCGTCAAGCGCCCGACCTCGTCCTTTCGTCCGGTGTTGCTGCCCTTGCAGCCTCTGCACTTGGCCTTTGGGGGGGAGGGCGAGATTCGCACCCTGAAATCGGCTGATTGGCAAGGCGGCTATGTGATGCCGGTCGGCGACTCCCTGATGTCGGGCTTCTACATCAATGAGCTGGTTCTGGGCTTGTTGGGGCGAGACGATCCGCATCCACGTCTGTTTGACCACTACGCCCGCATGGTGCACCTGCTGGCTGCAGAACATGGCGAACTGCTGCAGGCGGCCTTGCGCACCTTTGAGCTTCTGCTCTTGCACGAAGTGGGATTGTTGCCCTTGCTGAACGTGCAGACTCTGACCCATAGTCCCTTGGAGAAGCAGCAGGCCTATGTTCTGGTGCCGGATGCTGGGCTGCGTGCAGCCTCGGTGCAGGAAACGCAGGCACTGACTGCCACGCAATGGCTGGCGCTGCAGGCGGCACTTGAGAGCGACATGGTGTTTTCGCGTGTGCTGACCTGTTGCAGCGAGGGCCTGTCCGGTCTGAAGCCGCAGCTGCGGCAGATGCTCCAGTACCATTGTGGCGTTTCCCGCCTGCGTACCCGCCAGGTGATGCAGGATGTGCAGGCCTTGTGAAAGCCTGTCTACTTTGATTCATTCGCCGATCTGGGGCCCCGTCCATGACCAATCTTTCCGTCAACCTCAACAAAGTGGCGCTGGTGCGCAATACCCGGCATCTGGGCATCCCAAGTATGACCCGTGCGGCCGAACTGTGCCTGCAATCGGGTGCGGCGGGCATCACGCTCCATCCCCGACCCGATGCCCGCCACGTACGGATGCAGGATGTGCTGGACATTGCGTCGGTGCTGCAGCGATGGCCAGGGCGTGAGCTCAATATCGAGGGCAATCCATTCCATAACCTGATGGATTGCGTGTCGCAGCTGCGCGAACGGGGTCTACCGCTGCACCAGATCACGCTGGTGCCCGACAGCGAAGGACAGTTCACGAGTGACCACGGCTGGTCCTTGCCTCAGGACAATGCGCGCTTGCGTCCGATCATCGCGCAGGCCAAGGCCTGGGGCCTGCGGGTCAGTCTGTTTATGGATGCGCAGACCGAGCCCATGGCACAGGCCAAGGCGCTCGGGGCAGACCGGGTGGAGCTCTATACGGAGCCATATGCTGCAGCATGGGGGGGCGCCGAGCAGGAGGCGCAACTGCAGCGCTTTGCAGCAGCGGCGCAGGCCGCCTTGGATGCGGGTCTGGAAGTCAACGCCGGGCACGACCTCAATCGGGACAACCTGGCGGCCTTTGCTCGCCGTGTGCCGGGCCTGCTGGAAGTATCGATTGGACATGCCCTGATTGCCGACGCCTTGGAGATGGGCTACGCCGCAACGGTGCAGGCTTATCTGCAGTGTCTGGGCCCTGCGGCATGATCGTCGGCATTGGTACCGATATTTGCGACGTGCGCCGCATCGAGGCCAGCTTGGAGCGCCACGGCGAGCGTTTCGCGCACAAGGTGCTCAGCGAGGCCGAGTTGGCGCAATGGCAGCGGCGCAGCGCGCGCTGGCCACAGCGTGGAGTGCGCTACCTGGCTACCCGCTTTTCCGCCAAGGAGGCGTTCAGCAAGGCCATCGGCTTGGGTATGCGCATGCCCATGACCTGGCGTTCCTGCGAGATTGCCAACCTGTCCAGTGGTGCACCCGTCATCGTGCTGCATGGCCCCCTGAAGGAATGGTTCGAAAGCCGCGGATACCGGGCGCACATCAGCGTCACCGATGAGACGGATTACGCGGCCAGCTTTTGTGTGGTGGAGTCGGTTGACCAGTAGTCAAACGCCCCCTTGATGGTTAGTGCCCCAGGGCCTCGAGCTTGGCGACTGTCTCGCGCAAGGCCTTTTCCGTATCTTCATGCAGCAGCAGTGTGTCGTACGCGATGGCGACATTGTGGGAAAAGATTTCCAGCAGCTCCCTGGCTGCAGCGCCGATGTTCTCGGGAAACTCCATGTAGATGATGTTCTCGCTGCCGACGTTGGTGCGGAAGTAACCCACGTACACCTTGTCCCCGTAGTGTCCCGACTTGCGCGCCAGGGCGCCTTCGATGGCGCTGTGGACATGTTGTGGCAGGCGGTCCAGGCTGTCGCCTTCGATCAGTTGGGAATAGGCCTCGGTAGCCGCCAGCACGCGCAATGCCCCGTTGCCCGAACTGGCGGTGTAGGCGGCAATGTGGCTTGCGCAGATGCCTTGGCCGTTCAGGTCCAGTACGACATTGACCTGTTCGAGCACTGCTGACGCGAAGCCACGCATGGAGCGCGAATCATAGATCTGGCTCAGCGCCTGGATCGAGCGCTTGAGCCCCTGGCGTGCGTGTTCGATGCGCATCAGGTCCCGGTACGCGCGCAGGCCGGCGTAGAACACCGTGATCAGGCGCCTGCGCGTGAGGTCGGTCTTTTCCTTGTAGTCATTGATGTCGTAGTCCTTGATGACTTGCTCTTCGGGGGCCTGCCCCGGCTGGCCCGTGCGCAGGACGATGCGAACGTTGAGGTTGCCGATTACATCGCGGATGTGCTTGGCAAGGTCCAGGCCCGCGTGTTCGGTTTCCATGACCACGTCGAGCAGGATTAGCGCGATGTCGTTGGGCTGTGACAGCGCTCGACGGGCTTCGTCAGCGCTGTAGCAATGGGTGAACTGGATCGGGCGGCCATCCATTTCAAAGCCAGCCATCACCAATTTGGTGACTTCATGAACAGCGGGCTCATCGTCGACCACCATGACATGCCAGGGCTTCACAGCGCTGGTCGGCGCCAGGTTGGGCAATTCGTCATTGAAAACCAGATCATCCGACATGGACAGGCTCGCTTGCTAGGGGTTCACGTGGTCACAGTCTACCGGATGGGTGCGGTGTTGTGCCACTGGTGCGGGGCGGATTTTGCAGGACTACTACACTTGGCGCATGCAATTGCAAGAGATACTTTATTCGCAGGGCTTCGGCACACGCCGGGTATGTGCCGGGCTGATCCAGCAAGGACATGTCCAGGTCTATGGCGCTGAGGAAGGCCTCGAGCCGGAAACGATCACCCAGGCCGGCGCGGACATCGATGCGGACGGCCTGCGTTTTCGGGTTCAGGGCGTTACCTGGACTTTTTTCGAAAAGGCCTACGTCATGCTGAACAAGCCCGCCGGAACGGAGTGTTCGCAAAAACCCTCCATGTACCCGAGTGTCTACACCTTGTTGCCTGCGCCCTTGCGTCAGCGGCCACAGAAGGGTGCCGTGCAGGGGGTGCAGGCCGTGGGGCGGCTGGACCAGGATACGACCGGCTTGCTGCTGCTGACCGACGATGGCCAGTTCATCCACCGCATGAGTTCGCCCCGCCACCATGTGCCCAAGGTCTATGAGGCGCAACTCAAGCACCCTATTGTTCCCCAACTGGTACAGAAATTGCTCGATGGCGTGGTACTCGACGACGACCCGAAGCCGGTGCGCGCAGCCGCTTGTGAAGCCGTCGACGAGCACCTGCTGCGCTTGACGCTGACGGAGGGGAAATACCACCAGGTCAAGCGCATGGTGGCCGCCGCTGGCAATAGGGTCGAAGGCCTGCACCGATCCCAGATCGGTCAGCTCAAGCTGCCCGCCGACCTGGCACCTGGGCAATGGCGCTGGCTGCGCGCCGCCGACCTGGAGTTGTTGCGATGAAAGCGGTGTTGGACGCCTTTTGGCGGGCAGTGGCGTACTGCTTGCATCCACGGGTCATGCTGGTGTCGCTTCTTCCCTTGGTATTGATGGCCTCCATGCTGGCAGGGCTGGGGTACTTCTTCTGGGAGCAGGCCATTGACCAGGTCGCCATGGGCTTGGAACGCATTGAAATGCTGCGTCAGGCATGGGCTTGGATGGAGCGCTGGAACCTGGGTGGGCTCAAGGCCGTGCTGGCGCCCATGGTGGTGATCCTGGTCGTGACCCCCGTAGTGGTCATCGGGTGTCTGTTGTTGGTCGCTCTGGGCATGACGCCGGTGTTGGTGCGCCTGGTGGCTGCGCGGCGCTTCCCGCAACTGCAGGCCTTGCGGGGTGCCTCGTTCCTGCGCAGCGCACTCTGGTCTGCGGGGGTCAGCGCCGCCGCGTTGTTGGCTTGCCTGCTGACGTTGCCGCTGTGGCTGCTGCCGCCGGTGGCCCTGATCCTGCCGGCCTTGATCTGGGGATGGCTGACCTGCAAGGTGATGGCCTTTGATGCCCTGGCCGAGCACGCCAGTGCCGAAGAGCGCCATGCCTTGCTGCGCCAGCACGCGATGCCCCTGCTGGTCATGGGGATCGTCTGTGGCTACCTCGGGGCGGCACCGAGTCTGATCTGGTCGCTGGGCATGGTGGCCATTGTCTGGGCGCCTATCCTGCTGCCCCTGTCGGTCTGGCTCTACACCCTGGTATTCGCTTTTTCCTCGCTCTGGTTTGTGCACTACTGTCTGGCCGCCCTGCAGCAGTACCGTGTGCGGCAGGGGGTGGTGCAGATGCCTGCGTCGGTGGCCCCGCTGGCCGATTCAAGCGATGTGGAGTTGTGACATGCACTTTGGCCTGATCATCATTGGTGACGAGATCCTGAGCGGACGACGCGAAGACAAGCACCTGTCCAAGGCGATCGGGATCCTGGGAGCGCGTGGCCTCACGGTGTCCTATGCCCACTATGTGGGTGATGACCCGCAGCGCATTACCGCAACTTTGCGCCAAGCCTTTGCCTCGGGCGACGTGGTGTTCTCGTTCGGTGGCATCGGTGCCACACCGGACGACCACACGCGCCAATGCGCAGCGCAGGCGCTGGGGCGTCCGTTGGTGCTGCACCCCGAGGCGGCAGCACTGGTGCGCGAGCGCATGCAGGACGTGGCCCGCGAGCAGGGTGTGCCGTATGAACCCGACCGGGCCGACAATGTGCATCGCCTGAACATGGCCATGTTTGCCCAAGGCGCCCGCATCATCCCCAACCCGTACAACAAGATTGCGGGCTTCAGCCTCGACGGCCCCACTGGTGGTACTGTGCATTTCGTGCCAGGGTTCCCGGTCATGGCCTGGCCCATGGTCGAGTGGGTGCTCGACACCCAGTACCGCGCGCATTTCCGCAAAGGGGAGTGGGAAGAGCAATCCATCATCGTGTATGGCGCCATGGAGGCTAGCCTGACACCCCTGATGGAGCAGATCGAGCGGGAGCATCCGGTCAAGGTTTTCAGCCTTCCCAGCGTCGACCATCCGCAGCACGGCCGCCACATCGAACTCGGTGTCAAAGGTCACCCAGAGGCAGTCGGTTCCGCGTTTGCCGCATTGAAGAGGGGGTTGCACCAAGTTCAGGCGTCTTTAGGCCCTGAAATGGTGCAATCCGGTAATTGACCTGTTTTGGTGCATTGCACCAGTGCGGTGCATTGACTCAGTCGTCACTTTCGATTTTTTTTGCCATTCCTGATCCGCGTCAGCTTCCCGATGGCGCAGCCAAGGCACAATCATCAGGTTTTGCGAAAAACTGCAGCGCCGGCAGCTTGGCATAGAAGCTGCTAGGTAAGCGCACCAACTTTTTTCAACCGTGCAACAGGAGTATCTGATGGCCAAGACCGTCGCAGACGTCATGAAGATGGTGAAAGAGAACGAAGTCAAGTTTGTTGACTTCCGTTTCACCGATACCCGTGGTAAGTGGCAACACATCACCATCCCCGTGTCGCAGTTCAGCGAAGACAAGTTCGAAGAAGGCCAGGCCTTCGACGGTTCCTCGATTGCCGGCTGGAAGGGCATCGAAGCTTCCGACATGCTGCTGTCCCCTGATGCCAACAGCGCTTTCATCGACCCCTTCGTCGAAGAGTGCACCATGGTGCTGGTGTGCGACGTGATCGAGCCGACCGACGGCAAGGCCTACGAGCGCGATCCCCGCTCCATCGCCAAGCGCGCTGAAGCCTACCTCAAGACCTCAGGTCTGGGTGATGCAGCCTACTTCGGTCCCGAACCCGAATTCTTCCTGTTCGACGAAGTGCGCTGGAGCAACGAACCCGGCCACAGCTTCTACCAGATCGACGAGTACGAAGCACCCTGGAACAGCGGTGCCAAGCTCGAAGGCGGCAACCGTGGTCACCGTCCCCGTACCAAGGGCGGCTACTTCCCCGTGGCTCCCGTGGACAGCACCATCGACATGCGCAACGAGATGGTCCAGATTCTCGAAGCCGTTGGCGTTCCCGTCGAAGTGCACCACCACGAAGTGGCTGGCGCTGGCCAGTGCGAAATCGGTACCCGCTTCTCCACCCTGGTGGAGCGCGCCGACTGGACCCTGCTGCAGAAGTACGTGATCCAGAACGTGGCCCATGCCTACGGCAAGACCGCCACCTTCATGCCCAAGCCCTACCACGGTGACAACGGTTCCGGCATGCACGTGCACCAGTCCGTGTGGAAGGATGGCAAGAACCTGTTCGCTGGCAACGGTTACGCTGGCCTGTCCGAGTTTGCCCTGTGCTACATCGGCGGCATCATCAAGCACGCCCGTGCCCTGAACGCCATCACCAACCCTGGCACCAACAGCTACAAGCGCCTGGTTCCCCACTTCGAAGCGCCGGTCAAGCTGGCCTACTCGGCCAAGAACCGTTCCGCTTCCATCCGTATCCCGAACGTGGCATCCGACAAGGCTCGCCGCGTGGAAGCCCGCTTCCCCGATCCGCTGTGCAACCCCTACCTGGGCTTTGCTGCACTGCTGATGGCCGGTCTGGACGGCGTGGAAAACAAGATCCACCCCGGCGAAGCTGCCAGCAAGGACCTGTACCACCTGCCTCCCGAAGAGGACAAGCTGGTCCCCACCGTGTGCTCGAGCCTGGATCAGGCCCTCGAAGCGCTGGACAAGGACCGCGCCTTCCTGACCAAGGGTGGCGTGTTCACCGACGCCTGGATCGACGCCTACATTGACCTCAAGATGCAGGAAGTCACCCGCGCCCGCGTGGAAGTCTCCCCGGTCGACTACGACATGTACTTCTCCCTGTGATGCAGACCCCCTTGTGGGGTTTGTTACACACCGAAAGGACGGCTGGCCCGTCCTTTTTCTTTTTTTGGAACACAATCGGCGGCAATTGCGACTATGCTGCGCCGTATGCAGCGAAGAACCGAGTTTATGAAGCGTATTGTTTCAAGTGTGGCTCTGGCGGTGTGGGCCGCGTCCGCGCTGGCGCAGGGCGCCATCTACCGCTGCGGCAACGAATTCAGCAACACCCTCAGCGATGCGGAGGCGAAGCGGCGCGACTGCAAGCTGGTGTCGGGTGGCAACGTCACGGTGGTACCCGCCGTCAAGCAGCCAGCGGCCAAGTCGGGCAGTTCTCCGGCCAATGCACCGCGGGTGGACGCCAATGACCAGCGCAGCAAGGATGCCGATGCCCGGGCCATCCTGGAGGCCGAATTGCGCAAGGCCGAAGCGCGCCAGGCCGAGCTGCTCAAGGAATACAACAACGGCGAGCCCGAGAAGGTCGGGCCCGAAACCCGCAACCACCAGAAGTACCTGGACCGCGTGGCCGAACTCAAGCGCAGCATCGAGCGCAACGAGGCCGACATTGCCGGTATCAAGCGCGAACTGGCACGGGTGGGGACGACCCCTGCGGCCAATACCGGCACCAGCAAGTTTTGAGTACCGTGGTTCAGCCTGTAGCGCCCCCGTCGGCCGGGCGGTTTGCGGCCTTTGACGTACTGGCCACGCTGGTGGCGGTGCTGCAGGCCGACGGCAGCCTGGCCTATGCCAACTCTGCGCTCGAAGACGCCCTGGGCATCTCTCGCCGATTGCTGGTGGGGCAGACACTGGCAAGCTATTTTGTCGATGCAGCGCCCTTCGTGCGGGCCTGGAACGATGTCAGCCGCAGCGCGTTTTCGGCCATCCGCTACGACGCCCAGCTGCGCCGCATGGCGGGCGAGCCCTTGCCAGTGCATGTGATCCTTACGCACGTACAGGAGTCCGGCGAGGTCGTGGTGGAGATGGTCTCCCAGGAGCAGCAGACGCGCCAGGAGCGCGAAGAGCGACTGGCCGAACAGGCGCAGACCAACAAGGAACTCATCCGTAACCTGGCCCACGAGATCAAGAACCCGCTGGGGGGCATCCGTGGTGCGGCCCAGTTGCTGGAGATGGAGGTCGAGGCCCAGGAGCTCAAGGAGTACACCCAGGTCATCATCCGCGAGGCCGACCGCCTGCAGAGCCTGGTGGACCGCCTGCTGGCGCCGCACCGCAAGCCGCACGTGGTGGGGGATGTGAATATCCACGAAGTCTGTGAGCGCGTGCGTTCGCTCATCCTGGCCGAGTTCCCCAAGGGCCTGAAGGTGGTGCGTGACTACGACATCTCGCTGCCTGAATTCCGCGGTGACATCGAGCAGCTGATCCAGGCCGTGCTCAACATCGCCCACAACGCCTGCCAGGCATTGGCCGAGCGGCGTGCTGCCGGTGATGCGATGCTGACCTTCAAGACCCGGGCCCTGCGCCAGATCACCCTGGGCAAGACGCGCTACAAGTTGGCACTGGAATTGCATGTGATCGACAACGGACCCGGCATACCGGATTCGATCAAGGACCGCATCTTCTATCCGCTGGTTTCGGGCCGCGATGGGGGGTCAGGATTGGGGCTGACACTGGCGCAGAATTTTGTCCAGCAGCACCATGGGGTGATCGAAGTCGATAGCGTGCCGGGCCGCACGGATTTCACCCTGGTGATTCCGTTGCCATAAACCCGCGGCTTGCGCTTTGCACCAATTCCGTGCAAGGTAGCAGCCCAGTCTGTTGAAGGGAAGCACCTGGCCATGAAGCCGATTTGGATCGTTGACGATGACCAGTCCATCCGCTTCGTGCTGGAAAAGGCACTGCAGCGCGAACAACTCCCCACCCGCAGTTTCAGCAACCCCCGGGATGTGCTGGCCGCGCTGGACGAGGAGGGTGATGTCCCCCAGGTATTGGTCAGCGATATCCGCATGCCGGGCGGTTCCGGCCTGGAATTGCTCGACAAGGTCAAGGCCCGGTTCCCGGGCCTGCCCGTGATCATCATGACGGCGTTTTCCGACCTGGACAGTGCGGTGAGTGCCTTCCAGGGCGGCGCTTTCGAATACCTGCCCAAACCCTTTGACCTGCCCAAGGCGGTGGAGCTGATCCGCCGTGCCGTGGAGGAAAGCCAGCGCGAGGAAGTGGCCGAGGAACGCATAGCCGCCGCGCCCGAAATGCTGGGCCAGGCCCCGGCCATGCAGGACGTGTTTCGTGCCATCGGCCGGCTGTCGCAGAGCAATGTCACGGTCATGATCACCGGCGAGTCCGGCTCCGGCAAGGAGCTGGTGGCGCGTGCCCTGCACAAGCATTCGCTGCGCAGCGAAGGGCCCTTCGTGGCCATCAACACCGCGGCGATCCCGAAGGATCTGCTGGAGAGCGAACTGTTCGGCCATGAGCGTGGCGCCTTCACCGGGGCGCAGACCATGCGCCGTGGACGTTTCGAGCAGGCCGAAGGCGGCACACTGTTCCTCGACGAGATCGGCGACATGCCGTTCGAGCTGCAGACCCGCCTGCTGCGCGTGCTGTCCGACGGCAACTTCTACCGCGTGGGCGGCCACAGCGCCATCAAGGCCAACGTGCGCGTCATTGCGGCCACGCACCAGAACCTGGAACAGCGCGTCAAGGATGGCGGGTTCCGTGAGGACCTGTTCCACCGACTCAACGTGATCCGGCTGCGCCTGCCGCCCTTGCGTGAACGCAAGGAAGACGTGGCCATGCTGACCCGCCATTTCCTGCAGCAGAGCGCACAGCAATTGGGCGTGGAGCCCAAGCGCATTTCTGACGCGGCCCTGGCCTGGCTGGAGAATTTCAGCTTCCCCGGCAACGTGCGCCAGCTGGAAAACCTGTGCCACTGGCTCACCGTCATGGCGCCGGCCCAGGTCATCGAACCCAAGGACCTGCCACCCGAAATCGGTGTCGTGGGTGACGCGGCGCCAGCAGCGGCCGCTGCCGCACCGCCGGTCGAGTCGGCCGCGCGCCCGGTGGTGGCACCCCTTACCGCCCCCGTGGCGGCCGTGGCGCTGCCTGTCGCTGCCGAGGCGGTAGCAGCGGGCAGTGGCGCGGGCTGGGAGCGCGACCTGGAGCAGGAAGCCCAGGCCCTGCTGGAGCAGGGACGCACCGATGTCTGGGACGTGCTGACACGTCGCTTCGAGTCCAGCCTGATCCAGACCGCCTTGCAGGCGACACGCGGGCGCCGCATCGAAGCGGCCCACAAGCTCGGCATCGGGCGCAACACCATCACCCGCAAGATCCAGGAGCTCGGGCTCGAAGACTGATGGCATTTTTGGTGCTGAGCCCACGGAAACACTGCGTAGGCAGCTACGCTATTGATAGCGACTGAAGTAGCCATGCACATTGAGATCGACGACCTGCGCCGCCCCCAGGTGGCGGAACTGCTCGAAGAGCACCTGGAGGACATGCGGGCCTGGTCCCCGCCCGAGAGTGTGCATGCGCTGGATCTGGATCGGCTGCGCCAACCCGGCATCACGTTCTGGACCGTGTGGGAGGGCGACGAATTGTTGGCCTGTGGCGCCATCAAGCGGCTCGACGCCTTGCATGGGGAACTCAAGTCCATGCGGACCGCGCGCAAGGCCCGTGGCCGCGGTGCGGCAACCCTGCTGCTGCGCCATGCCTTGGCGCAGGCGCGCCAGTGGGGGCTGCAGCGCCTGAGTCTGGAAACGGGTACCACTGAGGGCTTTGCGGCAGCGCACCGTCTCTACGCGCGCCATGGCTTTGTCGATTGCGGCCCCTTTGCCGACTATGCGCCGGACCCGTTCAGCCGGTTCATGACCTATGTCCTGGGGCCAGGCGTCCAGGTACGTGATGCCTGCGTGGACGACGCCTCCGCGATCAGTGCTTTGCTCACCAGCCTCGGCTACCCCGGCACGGAAAACCTTGTTCCGGCCAAAATTGCCCTGTTGTGCTCGCACCCCGATGCGCGCTTGCTGGTGGCGGTGGATGGGGACCAGGTGCTGGGGGTGGTGTCATTGCACTTTGTGCCACAACTGGCCTTGGCCGGTGACTTCTGCCGCATCAGCTACTTGTGCGTGGGGGATGGCGCACGCAGTCGGGGGGTAGGCGCGGCCCTGGTGGCGCAGGTCGAAGCCATGGCACGCGAGCGTGGCTGTGACCGCATCGAACTGCACTGCCACAGCCGCCGTGTCGATGCCCACCGCTTCTATGACCGTCAGGGCTACGAGGAGTCGCCCAAGTACCTTATGAAGCTGCTGGCGCACCCGAATTTACCCTGAAATTCGGCTGCATCCCGCATATCCACTGCGTAGTCAGCAAGTAAATCAATAGCGTCCTACTTCGGGTTTCAGGTCGTCCGTGGGTTCCGGGCGGGTGTCCGGGCCGGTGCCGCTGAAGCGGTCCATCGCCAGGTACAGCACCGGGGTGATGAAGAGGGTGATGGCCTGCGAGAACACCAGACCGCCCACCACGGCCAGGCCCAGGGGCTGGCGCAGTTCGGCGCCGGCCCCAATGCCCAGCGCAATCGGCAGCGCGCCCATCAGCGCAGCCAGCGTGGTCATCATGATGGGGCGGAAGCGCAGCACGCAGGCTTCGTGGATGGCCTGCTCGGGCGTCATGCCGTGGTGGCGCTGGGCTTCCAGGGCGAAGTCGATCATCATGATGGCGTTTTTCTTCACGATGCCGATGAGCATCACGATGCCGATGGTGGCGATCAGCGTCAGGTCCTGTCCGAACAGCATCAGCGTGGCGAGCGCCCCCACGGCCGCCGAGGGCAGGCCCGCGAGGATGGTCAGCGGGTGGATGAAGCTCTCGTACAGCACGCCCAGCAGCACGTAGATCACCACCAGCGCGGCGATGATGAGGATGGCCTGGTTGCCCTGCGAACTCTTGAACACCGCCGCGTCACCGCCGTAGGTGGCGATGATGGAGTCCGGCATCTGCAGCTTGGCACGCGCCTCGTCGATGCGCGCGGTGGCGTCGCCCAGCGCGGCGCCCGGTGCCAGGTTGAACGAGATGGTAATGGCCTGCAGCTGCCCCACGTGGTTGAAGGAGGTGGCACCGATGCCACGCTCCACCCGCACGAACGAGGCCAGCGGCACCAGCGCGCCGGTGTTGGAGCGCACGTACAGGGTGTTGAGTGCCTGTTCGTCTTCCTTCATTTCCGGTGCACTTTGCAGGATGACCGAATAGGTGTCGGTGGGCGTGTAGATGGTGGACACCTGGCGCTCGCCCAGGGCGTTGTAGAGGGTCTGGCGCGTCGCCTCGATGCTCACGCCCAGCGTGGCGGCACGTTCCTGGTCGATCTTGAGCTTGGCCTGCAGGCCGCGGAACTGGGCATCGCTGGTCACATCGCGGAACAGCGGGTCGCCGCGCAGGGCGTCCTGCAGCTTGCGCGCCCACTCGCCGATCTCGCCCGCATTCACGCTTTGCAGGATGTACTGGTACTGGGCCTTGCTCTGGCGTCCGCCGAGCTGCAGGTTCTGCACCGAGCGCATGAAGACGTTGAGGCCGGCCACCTGGCGCAGCTGCTTGCGCAGGTCTTCGATGATCTGCTTGGCCGAGGCGCGTTCGCTGCGCGGTTTGAGCGTGACGAACATGCGCCCGTTGTTCACGGTGCCCGACACGCCCGAGCCGTTGAAGGAGTTGACGGCTGCCACCCCCGGGTGCTGGCGCACGATCGCTTCGGCGCGTTGCTGCAGGCGCACCATTTCCTCGAAGGACACGTCCTCGCTGCCCTCGGTAGTCACCTGGATCTGGCCGATGTCCTCTTCGGGGAAGAAGCCCTTGGGGATCACCATGGCCAGCCACACGGTGGCCACCAGCGTGCCCAGCGCCAGCAGCAGCACGCTCTTGCGCCAGCGCAGGGCCAGGTCCAGCATGCGGGTGTAGCCTGCCAGCAGCAGGTTGAAGCCGGTCTCGAAACTGTGCACCAAGGCACTGGGCGGTTTCTTGTGCGCTTCGTCCGACAGGAAGCGTGCGGCCAGCATGGGCACCAGCGTGAGCGACACGAAGGCCGACACCACGATGGACAGACCCACCACCACGGCGAACTCGTGGAACAGCAGGCCGATGACACCGGGCATGAAGAAGATGGGAATGAACACCGCGATCAGCGAGGTGGAGATGGAGATGATGGTGAAGCCCACTTCACGGGCCCCGCGCAGCGCGGCCCCGAACGGGTCTTCGCCGTGCTCCACGTGGCGGATGATGTTTTCCAGCACCACGATGGCGTCGTCCACCACCAGGCCCACGGCCAGCGTCAGGCCCAAGAGCGAGATATTGTCCAGGCTGTAGTGCAGGCCCCACAGCAGGGCCACGGCACCGATCAGCGACACCGGCAGGGACAAGGTGGGAATGACGGTGGCGACAAAGCGGCGCAGGAACAGGAAGATGACCAGCACCACTAGCGCCACGGTGCCGGCCAGGGTCAGGCCCACGTCGTGCAGGGCTTCGCGCACCGACAGCGAGCGGTCGTTGATGGGCGTCATGCGCACGCTTTGCGGCAGCTGCGCCTGCATGGCGGGCAGGGCGGCGCGCACTGCGTCCACCACGGCCACGGTGTTGGCACCGGGCTGGCGCTGGATGGCCAGAGTGATCGACGGGTCGCCGTTGAAGGTGGCGAAGGTGCGCAGGTTCTCGATGCTGTCTTCCACCTGGGCCACATCGCGCAGGCGCACCGGGGCGCCACCGCGGAAGGCGATCACGAGGTTGCCGAACTGCTCGGCGTTGCGCAGCGTCTGGGATGCCTGCAGCACCAGGGTCTGGCGCTTGTTTTCCAGCGTACCCAGCGGGGTGTTGCTGTTGGCCGCGCGCAGGGCACTGGCGAGTTCGTCCCAGCCCAGGTTGCGCTGCACCAGGGCCTGCGGGTTCACGCGCACACGCACGGCGAAACGCTTGGAGCCGAAGATGTTGACCTGGGCAATGCCGTCGATGGTGGTGAGCGTGGGCACCAGCAGGTGCTCGGCATAGTCCTGCAGTTCCTGCGGGCTGATGGCAGGCGACGTGAGCGAGATGAGCAGTACCGGGGCGTCGGCCGGGTTCACCTTGCGGTAGCTCGGCGGGTTGGTCATGTCGGACGGCAGCGAGCGCTGGGCGCGCAATAGCGCGGCCTGCACGTCCACGGCGGCGGCGTCGATGTTGCGGCCGTCCTCGAATTCGAGCGTGAGCGAGGTGTTGTCCTGGGTACTGACCGAGCTGATGGTCTTCAGGCCCGGCACGGTCTGGAACTGCTTTTCCAGCACCAGCGCCACCGAGCTCGCCATGGTTTCGGGGTTGGCGCCGGGCAGCGAGGCCGAGACGCTGATGACCGGGGTATCGTAGCTGGGCAGTGCTGCCACCGGAATGCTGCGCAGGCCGATGATGCCGGCCGCGATGATGGCCAGGTTCAGCAGCACCGTCATCACCGGACGGCGGATGAACAATTCGGACAGGTTCATGGCGGGGCCTCGGGATTACTGCGCGGAGGCCGCAGGGCGGGGGGCGTCGGCGCTCTTGGCGGCGCCGTCCTTGCTGCCGGCCTTGTCGGCTCCCTTGTCCTGCGGCTTGCGCTCCACCAGCGCGGCACCCGGGCGCACGTTCTGGCGCCCGTCGAGCACGATGCGCTCATCGCCCTTCAGGCCCGTCACTGCCGCTTCGCCATTGGCGGCATAGACGGTCTTGATGGGTTTGGCCACGGCCTTGCCGTCTTCCAGCACGAACACCGCGGTGCCGCGCTGCGAGGTAACGATGGCGGCCTGCGGGATCACCAGTGCGTCGTTGAGCTGTTTGAGCGTGAGTGCCACCTGCACGTAGGCGCCCGGCCACAGGGCCTGGTCCTTGTTGGCAAAGTTGGCCTTGGCCTTGATCGTGCCCGAGGCCGCATCGACCTGGCTATCGACGAACTGCAGCTTGCCCTGCACGGTGGCGCCGGTGGCGGGCAGGGTGGCCGTCACGGTGCCCTTGCCGCTGGCCACGGCCCGCAGGGCGTCGGCGAGCTGGTCCTGCGGCAGCGTGAACTGCACCTGGATCGGGTCGAGCTGGGTGATGGTGGTGATGGCGGTCTGGTTGGCGATCAGCGCGCTGCCGGGGTTCACGCCCACCAGTCCGACGCGGCCGGAAATGGGCGCCTTGACGGTACCGTAGGAGAGCGTCACGCGGGCCTGGTCGATGGCAGCCTGGTCGGCCGCCACATTGGCGCTTTGGGCGTCCACCTGGGCCTGGGCCGTGTCGACGGCGCTCTGGGACATGAATTTCTGCGCCACCAGGTCCTTGGCGCGTGCCAGCTGGCGCTGGGCATCGGCCAGGGCGGCCTGGTCCTTGGCCTTCTGCGCCGTCAGCCGAGCCACGTTGGCCTCGTCGTTGCGCGTATCCAAGGTCACCAGCCGCTCGCCGGCCTTGACCCATTGGCCCTCCTTCACGTGCACCGCCACCACCGGGTTGCTGGCCTGGGCGCGCACGTCCACCGCCGTCACCGCCACCACGGTGCCGGTGGTGCGCAGGTCCAGGCCCATGTCGCGCTTTTGTGGCTGTACCAGGGTGACGCTGACCGGGGCGCCGGTGGCGGGTGCACTGGCGCCATTGGCCGGTGCGGAAGCGGTGGGGGCGGAGGCTGCTGCCGCGGGGCTGGCGCTGTTGCTGGCGGGCTGGCAGGCGCTCAGTAGGGCGGCCAGTGCCAGCAGGGCCAGGGGGCGGAAATGGATGGGTGCGTGCATGGAACGATCCAACGGAATAGGCGGCAGGTGGGGCGGCGGGTGGGGCAGCGGGGCCGAACTGAAACCCACGATGGTAAGGGACATGGGCTTTCCCCCGCTGACGCCTTGCTTAGCTTTACCCAGCTTCACCCAGGGTCAGCACCACCGGCGCATGGTCGCTGGGGCGCTCGTTCTTGCGCGGCGTCTTGTCGACCTCGCAGGCCGTGGCGCGGGTCTTGAGGGCGTCGGTGATGAGGATGTGGTCGATGCGCAGGCCGCGGTTGCGGCGAAAGCCGAAGTCGCGGTAGTCCCACCAGCTGTAGGTCTTGGGCGGATGGGGAAACAGGCGCAGGCTGTCGTGCAGGCCCAGGGCCACCAGGGCCCGCAGGTGGTAGCGCTCCTCTTCGGTGCAGTGGATGGTGCCCTCCAGGGCCACCGGGTCCCAAACGTCCGCTTCGTCGAACGTGATGTTGTAGTCGCCCATCAGTACCAGCTGCGGGTGGGCTTCCAGCTCGATCTTGAGCCAGCGGCGCAGGGCCGAGAGCCATTCCATCTTGTATTCGAACTTGTCGCTGCCGGGCTCCTGCCCATTGGGGAAGTAGGCGCCGACCACGCGTACCCCCTGCACGGTGGCGGTGATGACGCGGGCCATGTCGTCGTCGAAGCCCGGGATGTTCTTCACCACGTCGGCAGCCGGTGCCTTGGTGATCAGCGCCACGCCGTTGTAGGTCTTCTGGCCAAAGCACACGCTCTGGTAGCCGGCGGCGGCAAAGGCATCGTGCGGAAACTTGTCGTCCGTCATCTTGAGTTCCTGCAGCGCCAGCACGTCCACGGGGTTGGCGGCCAGCCAGTCCAGCACCTGCGGCAGGCGAACCGAGAGGGAATTGACGTTCCAGGTGGCAAGTTTCATGGTCATTTTGGGGTTTGGCCCGCGCGGATACTGCGTAGGCAGCTATGAAATATGTAGCAATTGAGGGGCGCTCGGCGCGTTCGCACTCAGGGCGTGGCTTGCGAGTGTGCCACCAAGGCCTGGTCGTGGGTTTCCAGCAGGGCCATGAAGCGCTGGGCGGCCGGAGAGAGGGTGCGCGCCGAGAGCCAGGCGCAGGCAAAGCGCACGTGGACCCCCAGGTCAATGCCGGGCAGGCAGACCAGCTGGCCTGACGCCACCTCGGCCGCCACCATGAAGTCCGGCATCAGAGACACCGCGTCGCTGTGGCGCAGCACGTCCTTGAGCATGCCGGAGAGGTCGCATTCCACCGCCAGCAGCCCGCGCTTCGGTGATGGCGACCGGCTGGCCGCGGGCAGCACGCTGTGCAGCAGCGTGGCCTGCGCCGGTGTCAAACTGGGCCCGACCAGCGGGTAGGAGAACACCTGGGTGGCGCTCGGTGCCGGGCCCTGGGTCAGCGGGTGCTGCGGGCGGCACACGGCCACCATGGGGTGCTCGTGCAGGGGTCGGACCGTGAAGTCCTCCATCTGCGCTACCTGGCTGGGTTCCAGCACGATCAGGTCCACGTCGCGGGCGCGGGCGCGCTCGGGCAGTTCCTGCCAGGGTGCCAGCACGGTCTTGATGCGCAGGCCCGGGTGGGCCCGGTTCAGCTGCCCCATGGGCGGGCCGACCAGGGCCGAGCCGCCATAGGGGCCGACGCCGATGCGCAGCTCACCGAGCTCCAGCCCCTGGGTGAGCGCGATGTCGCGTTCCAGGTCGCGGGTGGCGATGTCCAGGCGCCGCGCATGGTCCAGCAGCAGCTGGCCGATGGCGGTGGGGGCCACATCGCCACGCTGGCGTTCCACCACCGGCGCGCCGACTTCGGCCTCCAGGGCCTGGATGCTGCGTGACAGCGCACTCTGGGTCAGGTGCACGGCGTCGGCCGCGCGGCTGAAGCTGCCGTGCTCGACGATGGCCATCAGATGGCGAAGGTGGCGAAGTTCCATGTATGAATTCTAATCATCAAACCAATGTTTCAAATGCATTGGACAAATACCTGTATGCGGGAGAAGATCGCGGCCATCGCCCCATCCGAGGGTGTTTTTCCATGGAGACATGCATGGCTTCTGTTCCGTTGTGGTCCGCTCGCGGCCGGTTTTTCACTTGGGGTGCGCTCGGCGTGACGCTGGTGCTGGGCTTGGGCGCCTGCTCGCGCCAAGGTGGTGTGGGCGGTAGTGCGTCGGACGCCTCGCCAACCGTGGTGCAGGCCAATGCCGACATGGCCAAAGGACTGAACCTGACCGACCCGCAGGACTTCGAGGATGCCAAGCGCGGCTTCATCGCCAAGCCCTCGGGCCAGATCAAGTCTTCCGACGGCACTGTGCTGAAGGACTTCGACGTCTACGCCTTCCTGGAAGGCGCTCCTGCCGACACCGTGAACCCCAGCCTGTGGCGCCATGCCCAGCTCAATGCGCAGGTGGGCCTGTTCAAGGTGACCGACGGTGTGTACCAGCTGCGCGGCTTCGACATTGCCAACATGACCCTGATCGAAGGCAAGACCGGCTTCATCGTGGTCGACCCGCTCTCCAGCAAGGAGTCAAGCTCCTATGCATTGGAGTTCGCCCGCAAGCACCTGGGCAACAAGCCGGTCACGGGCCTGGTCATGACCCATGCCCATGCGGACCACTTCGGTGGAGCCCTGGGCGTGATCACCGGTGAAGAGGTGCAGTCCCGCAAGGTTCCGGTGGTGGCGTCCTACGGCTTCATGGAAGAGGCCACCAGCGAGAACATCATGGTCGGTACCGCCATGGGGCGTCGCTCCATGTACCAGTTCGGCAAGGACCTGCCGCGCTCGCCCAAGGGCAATGTGGACACCGGTCTGGGCAAGGATGTGGTGTACGGGCAGATCGGCATCCTGCCGCCGAACTGGATCATCGTGAAGTCGCAGCAGCCGATGCAGATCGACGGCGTGGACTTCGTGTTCCACAACGTGCCCGGTGCCGAGTGCCCGGCCGAGCTCACCTTCAGCATTCCGGCCAAGAAGCTCTACAACGGGGCCGAGAACCTGGCCCAGACCATGCACAACCTGCTGCCCATCCGCGGTGCCAAGGTGCGTGATGCGCTCCTGTGGTCGAAGTACCTGCAGAACGCGCTCGACGATCTGGGCGACACCGAGATCTACATCGCCCAGCACAACCAGCCGATCTGGGGCAACCAGCGCATCCGCGAGTTCATCACCGTGCAGCGCGACGTGTACAAGTACACCCACGACCAGACTGTGCGCCTGATGAACAACGGACTGACCCCGCGCGAGATTGCCGACAGGATCCAGTTGCCCGAGTCGCTGTCCAAGCACCTCGGGGCCCGTGGCTACTATGGCGACCTGCGCCACAACGTGAAGGCGGTGTACCAGTTCTACCTGGGCTTCTACGACGGCAACCCCGCCAACCTGAACCCGCTGCCCCCGACGGAGTCCGGCAAGCGCTACATGGAACTCATCGGTGCCGACAAGGCCGTGAGCGCCGCGCAGACCGCCTTCGACAAGGGTGACTTCCGCTGGGCCGCCGAGTTGCTGAACCACGTGGTCATGGCCGACAGTGGCAACAATGCGGCCAAGGAGCTGCTGGCCAAGACCTATGAGCAGATGGGCTACATGGCCGAGGCCGCCACCTGGCGCAACGCCTACCTCACCGGTGCGCAGGAGCTGCGTGCCGGCCCGCCCAAGAAGGGCGTCGACAAGTCCATCCTGTTGGACATGCTGTTGCGTGTGCCTACCGAGCGCTTCCTCGAAGCGATGGCCGCCGGACTCAAGGCCGAGGACGCCGTGGGCAAGGACTTCAAGATCAACCTGGTGCTCACCGACACCCAGGAGCAGTACGTGCTGTGGATCGAGAACGCCGTGCTGCACTTCAGGAAAGGGTCACCGGCTGCCGATGCCAATGCCACGTTGAGCCTGACGCGCAGCATCCTGGTCAAGATGATTGCCGGGGTTGCCGGTGTCAAGGACACCATCATGAGTGACGACCTCAAGGTCACCGGCAGCAAGATCGACCTGGTGCGTTTCTTCGGCCTGATCGACAAGCCGCAGGCCAACTTCCCCATCGTGACGCGCTGATCTGCTGACCCGCCGGGCTGGGGCGCCGCCCCGGCCCGCGTCTGCCTCTCCTTAGGACCCAATATGTCGATTTGCATTCGGCGCCGCCAGGCGCTGGGGATGGCCTGCGCCACGTTTTTGGCACAGACCGCGTGGGCGGCTGAACCGGCGCCTGCCGTCGCGGTGGTGGTGGGAAAGACGCTGCGTCTGGTGGCCAGCGGTTACCGCTACAAGGGACCGTTCAAGGTCAACCTGATCGAGCTGTATGCGCAGGACCGCTTTGCCAGCCTGGACGAACTCGCCCGCCAGGACGGCCCCAAGCGCATTGCGATGACCTTGCAGCAGGAGGTTTCGTCCAACTTCCTGGGCAAGTCACTCACGCGCGGCATCGAGGACAACGTGGCCAAGGGTGACCTGGCCCCGCTGGTACCGGCACTGGTGCGCATGGGCGAGCTCTTCAACGAGTACAAGTCGCTGGCATCGGGCAGCAAGGTCCTCATCGACTTCGTACCCGGCACCGGCACGGTCATCACCATCAACGGCGTGCAGGCCGGCGAGCCTTTCAGGGAGCCCACGCTGTTCCGCGCCATCCTGTCCATCTGGCTCGGGCCCGTGCCGGTCGATTTCCGTCTCAAGGACACCCTGTTGGGGGTCCGGTAGACACCGCCAATCCATCAATACGAAGAGGTATTCCCATGACAGCACGCATATTTCGCCCGTTCATTGCCTTTGCCAGCGCCGTGGCGTTGGCCCTGCCGGCTACCGCGTTGGAGGTCGGTGGTGTGCGCTTCGACGACGTGCAGACCGTGGCTGGCAAGACCCTGCAGCTCAATGGCGCGGCCATGCGCCAGATCCTGGTGATCAAGTTCTTCGCCATCGGCCTGTATGTGGAGAAGAAATCCACAAACGCGGCCGACATCCTGGCGGCCACCGGCCCGCGTCGGGTGCAGATCCACCTGCAGCGCGAGACCAGCAGTGATGAGCTGGGCCAGGCCTTCGTGACGGCCATGAACAAGAACAACAGCAAGGAGGAGAAGGGCAAGGTCGTTGCCCAGACCACCGCCTTCGGCGAGATCTTCGCCAACCTCGGAACCCTGAAGAAGGGTGACGTGATGACGCTGGACTGGGTGCCGGGCAAAGGCACGGTGGCCAGCCTCAACGGCAAGCCCATCGGCGAGCCGCTGCCCGACATTGCCTTCCACAACGCCGTGCTGCGCATCTGGCTGGGTGACGCACCCGCCCAGGCCAACATGAAGCCCGCCCTGCTTGGGGAGAAGGGCTGAAGCGTCGAGCGCTCCAGGGCCAACTGCTGCGTCGGATCATCCGTATCGGTCCGGCTTGGTGCAAACCCTAGGCGCTGGCGGCTGCCCATGCCACACCGATGCGCTGCCGGGAGGGTACATTTGACCCTGGCTAGCCTGTTGGTATGCATTGTTCCTAGGAAGGTACCGAATCCATGTCTTCTACCCGCCTCAACCCCCTGGACGCCGCCTGGATCTTCACCGAGTCGCGCGCCACCCCGAACCACGTGGGGGGGCTGCTGCAGTTCAAGCTGCCGCCCAATGCACCGCAGGACTTCATGCGCCAGCTCATGGCCGAGTTCCGCAGCCACCGTAAGTTCACGGCGCCGTGGAACCGCAAGCTCAAGTACGCCTTCAACTTCAACCCGGTGGCCGAGTGGGTGGAAGACCGCCACATTGACCTTGAGTACCACGTGCGCCATGCGGCGCTGCCCTGGCCCGGTGGTGAGCGCGAGCTCGGTGAACTCGTTGGGCGCCTGCAGAGCACGCCCCTCGACCTGAGTCGTCCCCCATGGGAGTGCACCATCATCGAAGGCCTGGAAGGCGGGCGCTTTGCGCTGTTCATCAAGATGCACCACTCGCTCATCGATGGTGTTTCCGGGGTCAAGCTGCTGCAGCGCTCGATGGCCTTCACGGCCAAGGACAGTCTGGATCTGCCGCCGTTCTGGGCTTCCGGCAAGCCCAGCAACAAGGCACATCAACATGCCCAGGCCCATGAGGCCCTGCTGCCCACCTTTGCCCATGCGGTGACAGGTGCCTTCGAGGAAATCACCATGCAGGCCAAGACCGCGCCGCAGCTGGTGGCCGCCTTCAGCAAGATGGCCAAGAGCGCCATGGAAGGTGGCGACACCATGATGGTGCCCTTCGATGCCCCGCAGTCCGTGCTCAATGGGCGCGTGCGCGAAAAGCGCCGTTTTGCCACCCAGCGCTTCGAGATGGAGCGCCTGCGTGCCGTGGCCCAGGCCGCCGACTGCACCCTGAACGACGTGGTGCTGGCGATCTGCGGTGGCGCGCTGCGCCGCTTCCTGAGCGAGCGCAATGCGCTGCCGCACAAGCCGCTCACGGCCGGCATACCGATGTCGGTGCGGCCCAAGGATGACGAGGGCCAGGGCAACGCCATCAGCTTCATCATCTCCACACTGGGGACTGACATCGCCGACCCGGTCAAGCGCCTGGAGGCGATCCGCAAGTCGGTGGGGCACGCCAAGGAGCATGTGCAGAGCCTGCCGCGCCAGGCCATGATGCAGTACACCGTGCTGCTGATGGCGCCCACCATCCTGACCCTGCTCACGGGCATCGGCGGGCGCATGCGGCCGATGTTCAACATCACCATCTCCAACGTGCCCGGGCCGGACAAGCCGCTGTACTTCCGCGGCGCCGAACTGCTGGCAACCTACCCGGCCTCCATCGTCACCCATGGCCAGGCCGTCAACATCACTTGCCAGAGCTACGCGGGCTACATGAATTTCGGCTACACCGGCTGCCACTCCTCGGTACCGGGGATCCAGAAGCTGGCGGTCTACACCGGCGAGGCCTTGCGCGAACTCGAAGAGGCGGTGTTGCCGAAGGGAAAGACCCGCAGCAACGTGGTCCAGCTCAAGGCAGCGCGCAAGCCCGCGGCAAAGAAGGCTCCGGCACCTGTACAGCCAGCCGCCACGGTGGCCGATGCCCCCAAGACCCCGGCCCGAACGAAGGCGGCAGGGGCCGCCAAGGGCGCGGTGACCAAGGCGGCTGCAGCGGCCTCCGCCGAGCCCCGGCCCAAGCGCCAGAAGAAATGAAAAAGCGGGCTGAAGCCCGCTTTTTCATTGCGTGAGCCGCTACCGATTTCGTAGCGGCTGGGGCCTCAGATGTGCATCAGGGCCAGCACGCCAATGGCCACGCCGCTGCCGCCGGCCAGGAACATGCCCCATTCGAGCCACTTCTTCTTGGTCAGCAGGGCAATGGCGGCCAGGGCGATGGAAATCTGCAGCACGGTGGTGGCCTGGGCCCAGCGGTGGTGCAGGTGCATCTGCTCGTCGCTCTTGTGGTCCCACTCGGTGGCCTCGGCTTCCAGGCCATCGGCCTTTTCCTTGATTTCGCCCTTTTCCTTCTCGTAGCGGTCGACCTTGGCCTGGTACTTGGCCTTGTCGTCTTCCTTGCTGGCCAGGTCGCGGCTCATTTCGGCCAGCGCCTGCTTGGTGCTCTTGGCCTGGAAGTAGTTCCACTGGTTCGACGCCTCGGTCTTCTTGATGGCGGCGTTGTTCTTGTACAGGCCGGCATTGGCCTGGGTGGCGCCACCCATGTAGCCGAACAGGGCACCCACGGTGGCAATGATGGCGGTGAACAGGGCGATCTGGTTGGTCATGCCCTTGTGCTCGTCGCCGCCGTGGTCGCCATGGCCGTGGCCGCCTTGCTGGGCGTGCTCCAGTTCGTGGTCGTGCGGGCCGTGTACGTGAAAACCGTGTCCAGACATGGGGGATCAAACTCCTGTGTTGCGTTGGTAGGTAACAAAACTGTAGGCCAGCCCGGTGTCATTCACGTGACGTTCACGTGCGACTTCGGTCCAGGCTGGCCCTAAGGTGGGGGCGAAAGCGTCCCCTTCAAATGCCTTTTCGATCTCGGTCACCACGGCGGTGCTGGCCAGCGGCTCGGCCAGGGCGTAGAGCTGGGCGCCGCCGATCACCCACACGTCCGGGGCTTGCTCGCAAAGTTGTAGCGCCTTGCGCAAATCCTGCGCGGGCAAAGCACCGTTTTCACTCCAATTCGCTTGCCGGGTGACGACGATGTTGCTGCGCCCAGGCAGGGGGCGGAAGCGCGGTGGCAAGGAATCCCAAGTCTTGCGGCCCATGATGACCGGGCAGCCCAGGGTGGTGCGCTTGAAGTGCGCCAGGTCTTCGGGCAGGTGCCAGGGCAGGGTGCCGTTGGTGCCGATGACGCCATTGGCGGCGCGGGCGTAGATGAGGTGCAGGCGGGGCAGGGTGGTGGGGTGGTGCATGGGGTGGCGATTATCGCCGCCCCGGGCCAGCCCCCCGTGTGGGTCAGTTCTCCAGCGAAAAGCGTTCGGCGGCACCCGAGGCCTTGAGCGCGCGCAGGCCGCGGTTGAACTGGGCGAGCCAAGCGGCGCTGTGCGCCGACGACTTCGGGAAGATCACATGCAAGGGGCCGCTGTTGACCGGACGTGGATCGTAGGTGATGCGCTGGCTGACTTCACTCCCCAGGGACTGAAGCAGTCGGGTGCCCACGGCGCGCGACAGCACGACGCCCTGGACGCGGCCGGCCAGCAGCTTGCGCAGGTTCTGTTCATCGGAGCCGGTGCGCTGCACGTCCAGCGCCTTGCTCTCCTCCAGTTCCCTGAATTTCTCGTCGTAGGTGTAGCCCAGGGTGGCACCGATCGACAGGCCGCGCAGGTCGTTCAGACTGGTCCAGCGCAGCGGCTTGTCCTTCAGGAAAAAGAGAACCTGTGACTCCACAAACACCGGTTCGCTGAACAGGAACTCCTGTTCCCGCTCCTCCGTGCGGTACCAGCCGATCGAGGCGTCGACCCCGCCATTGCGCGCCACATGGTAGGCGCGCGCCCAGGGGTAGAACTCGTAGTGCACGGCTACACCTTCGAGCCGGAAGGCCTCGGTCACGATGCGCGAGACGAAACCGAAGTGCGGCAGGGTTTCGCCCATGAACGGCGCCCAATCGCCATTGCTGATGCGGATCGTGCGATCCTGCGCGTGGCTGAGCCCCGGGCCTGTTGCCAGGGCAGTCCACACGAGCAAGCGTCGGCGATTCAGAAGGTTGGACACAGGGTGCTCGTCAGGGTTGTGTTGCCCACAGGGAACAGCACACTTGCCGGGTGTGGGCTTTTGCGGGCAAGTTTACCGGCACGTTCTGCCTGTGCGGCGCTTCAGGCCTGTCTTGGGCTGGCGCTGGCGGTTGCCTTGGCAGGCCACAGCACGCTGGCAATGGCGGCCATCACGAACACCATGGCGAGCCAGTCCTGCCAGTGCGGCACTTCGCCGATGATGAAGGTGGCGCTCAGCGTACCCACCAGGGGAATGGCCATGATGCTCATGGCGCTGGTGGCTGGGGGCAGGTCGCGCGCCATGCCGAACCAGAGCAGTTGCGCCACACCATAGTTGATGAGCACGCCGTAGGCCAGGCTCACCCACATGGGCGTGGAAAAACTGGACATCGGCACGGGTGTCTCGAGTGCGAGGGCTAGCACCCACAGCACCGCTGCCCCCAGCACCAGCATCCACACCGTCACCACCATGGGCGACAAGGTCAGGTGGGCGCGGCGGATCATCACCGTGCCCAGGGCCCAGCAAATGGCGGCACCGAGCATCCACGCGATCCCCGTGGGGCGACCGCTCAGGCGTTCCAGTTCGTGCCACAGCAAGAGGCCGATGGCCGCAGCGGAACACAGCACGGCAAGCCGCACGCGCGGCGTGATGCGTTCACCGAAGAACAGCGCACCGATGAGCACCGTGAAGATGGGCATGGTGAAGCCCAGGATGGCGGCCCGGCCCGAAGCCAGTGCCTGCACACCGAAGATCGACAGCGTGTGCCAACCGAGCACGTTGGGCAGGCCCAGCAGCGCGATCGATGCCCACTCGCTGCCCCGCGGCCACATGCGCTCGCCGCGCCACGCCACATAGGCGAACAGCCAGGCCGCACCGAGCGACATGGTGCTGGCGCGGAAATACAGCGGCGTCATGCCCGAGAGCGACAACTTCATCATGGGCCAGTTCACGCCCCACAGGAGCGTCAGCGCCACCAGCGCCCAGGCTTGCTTCCTGTTGATCATCGGCCGGGTACCCGCGGCGCTTGCGGGGCAGCGGGCAGCATCAAACGGCGACCGGGGCCTTGATGGCCGCGTGGCTTTCGTAGCCCTGCACCTCGAAGTCTTCGTACTGGTAGTCGAAGATGCTGTCGGGGCGGCGCTTGATGTGCAGCGTGGGGTAGGCAAAGGGCGTGCGCGCCAGTTGCGTCTGCACCTGCTCGAAATGGTTGCTGTAGATATGGCAGTCGCCACCGGTCCAGATGAAGTCACCCACATCCAGGTCGCACTGCTGGGCCACCATGTGCGTGAGCAGCGCGTAGGACGCAATGTTGAACGGTACGCCCAGGAAGATGTCGGCACTGCGCTGGTACAGCTGGCAGCTCAGTTTGCCCTTGCCACCCTCGGTTTCCGCGGGGGCCACGTAGAACTGGAAGAAGGCGTGGCAAGGCATGAGTGCCATCTTGTTCAGCTCGGCCACGTTCCACGCGCTCACAATGATGCGGCGGCTGTCGGGGTTGGTCTTCAGGGTCTGGATCACCTCGGCGATCTGGTCAATGTGGCCACCATCGGGTGTGGGCCAGGAGCGCCATTGCACGCCATACACCGGGCCCAGGTCGCCGGTTTCGGGGTCGGCCCACTCGTCCCAGATGGTGACGTTGCGCTCCTTGAGCCAGTTGTTGTTGCTGGACCCGGTCAGGAACCACAGCAGTTCCTGGATGATGGAACGCAAGTGCACCTTCTTGGTGGTGACCAGCGGGAAGCCTTCGTTGAGGTCAAAGCGCATCTGGTAGCCGAACACGCTGCGCGTGCCGGTGCCGGTGCGGTCGCCCTTGGTGACACCCGTGGTGTACACGTGGCGCATGAAGTCTTCGTACTGGGAGCGGATGGGACGGGCAGCGGTCTGGGTCATGGGGCGCATTATCCGAGATAGTCGCTGCCGCCCCGGCGGCATCAGACCAGCGGGGATTCTGTGGCCGCGCTGGGCGCACGCAGCGGCAGGTCCAGCGTGATGCGTGTGCCTTCGCCCAGGGTGCTTTCCACCACGATGCTGCCGCCCAGCACCTCGTGCACGATGTTGTAGACGATGTTCATGCCCAGGCCGGAGCCACCCTGGCCGAGCTTGGTGGTGAAGAAGGGGTCGAACACGCGCTTGCGGGTGTTCTCGGACATGCCGATGCCGTTGTCGCTGTAGACGATGCGCACGTGCCCGGCATCGGTCAGCGTAGCCTGCAGCCGCATGGCCCCCGCGCTGCGGCCCTCGAAGGCATGCTGCAGCGAGTTGCTGACGAAATTGGTCACGCACTGGCCCAGTGCGCCCGGGAAACTGTCCATCTCGATGCCGGCGGGCACCTCCACGACCAGGTCGTGCTGCGCCTTGCGGTACATCGGTGCCAATGTGGTGCACACCTCTTCCATCACGGTAGCCAGGTCAAAGTTGCGCCGCAGGTCGCTGGACTGGTCCACCGCCACACGCTTGAAGCTGCCGATCAGGTGGTCGGCCCGCTGCAGCGAACGCATCAGGATGTCGGTACCGTTGCTGGCCGCCTCGACGAAGCTTTGCAGGCTGGATCGGCGCATGGTGTTGCTTCGCATCTCCTGCGCCAGGACCTCGACCTGGTGCTGCAGGGTGCTGGCCACGGTGACACTGTTGCCGATGGGGGTATTGAGTTCATGCGCTACCCCCGCTACCAGGGACCCCAGCGCGGCCATCTTCTCCGACCGCACCAGTTCGGCCTGCATGGCCTTGACCGATACCAGGGCCTGCGCAAGCTCAGCGTTGGCCTGTTCCAGCACCTTGGTGCGGTTTTCCACGCGCGCCTCAAGTTCGAGGTTCATGCGCTGGATCTCGTCCTGGGCATTGCGCAACTCCGTGATGTCGATGAACGTCAGCAGCAGGATGCGTTCCGCTCCTACCATGACGAAGCGGGTGGACGTCAGGCCACGCACCGTGCGGCCGTCGCGGGTGCGGAAATCGAGCGGGTAGTTGTCCAGCGCTTCGCCCTCGGTCATGCGCCCAAAGAAGGCGCGCCGTTGTGCGGGTTCGGCCCACAGCCCCATCTGCGTGCCGGTGTGTCCCTGCAACTCCTGCAGGCTGTATCCGAATTTCTCGATCCAGGCGTCGTTGGCGTCGAGGAAGGTGCCATCGGAAGGGCGCCCCAGGATGGCGCTGACGGGTGACTGCCGGAACAGGATGATGAAGCGCTGCTCACTCTGGCGCAGCGAGTCCTGCGATGCCTGCAACCGGTCCATGAAGTTCAGCAGCACGCGCCCCAGCAGCACCGCCAGGGCGGCGATGGCAAAGGCCAGTGCCAGGCGCCCGCGGGTGCGCTCGCGCCAGGCGACCGTGACCTGCTCCAGTGGGCGCGCATAGACGGCCGTGATGGCGAAGTCGTGGTTGTGGCGGTAGGTGTAGAGGTTGGTTCCGGGGTCATCGTCCAGAAAGAGCGCCGCCTCAAAGGAGCCCTCACGCTCATGCTGCTGCAGATGCGCAAACTGCGGGTCCTCGTTGAGGTTGCGGTTCATGAAGCGCGCCTCGAAGGGGGAGCGCAGGATCACGTGGCCGTCGTCGGCCACCAGCGAGACGGCAGCCTGGTTTTCCGCCGCGACACGCGCATAGAGCTGGCTGAAGTAGGACAGCCGAACGTCCACGGCAATGACGCCAATGACGCGGTCGTTGTGGTCCACCAGCGTGCGGCTGATCGGCAGCACCCATTGGCTGTCGTAGTTGCTGGCGTAGGGGCGACCGACCACTGCTTCGCGGTAGGAGGGGTGGCTGAGCAGGTAGAACACGTCGTTGCGGTAGGCCACCGACAGGGCGTGGGTGGGGTAGTCCGGCGAGCTGATCCAACTCTGCCCTTCGGGCGTGACGTACTGCAGGGCCTTGAGGTGGCGGCTGTACGACAGGTCGTACTCGGCCACCAGCTTGCGGATCTGTTCGGCAGACAAGGCACGCTCGCGGTTGAGCTGCTGTACCTTGTGCACCACCTGGTCCAAGGTGTGCACGGCATCCTTGAGGGTCTGGTGGGCGTTTTCGTCGAGCAGCCGCACCGCAATGAGTCCGTTGGTGGTTTCGGCCGCCATGGTCTGGCGGTAGTCCTGGTCCACGGCCCACCAGGTCTGGACCAGGATCGCCACCAGCACCATGGCCACGGCCAGCACGACCAGATGGCGGCTCGCCAGCCCGTGGTGTGCTGGGGTGATCATTGCACGCGCCCTTCCTTCCAGGCCTGCAGCAGGCGCTCGTAGGGAATGGTCTCGCCGTGCGGGGTTTCCCACTCCAGCTTCTTCCAGGGGGCGCCACGGTCGCTGAGTCGGTCCTGTGGCGGCAACGATGCGTTCAGGCGTGGTGTGCAGCGCTGCATGCCGCTGCGCTGCAGGCTGGCCAGCACCTCATCCATCTCGCGGGCCAGGGTGTCCATGGCCTGCTGCGGTGTCTTCTCGCCCGACAGGGCCGTGGCCACGTTGCGCCACCACAGCGGCGCCATGCGCGGGTAGTCGGGCACGTTGGTGCCCGTGGGGGTCCAGGCCACCCGGGCCGGGCTGCGGTAGAACTCGATCAGGCCGCCATAGCGGGATGCGTTCTTGGTGAAGTACGGGTGCTTGATGTCGGACTCGCGGATGAAGGTCAGGCCCACGATGGACTTGCGCAGCGACACCGTCTTGGATGTCACGAATTGGGCGTAGAGCCAGGCCGCGGCCGTCTGGTCCGGGGGCGTGGAGCGCAGGAAGGTCCAGGAGCCCACGTCCTGGTAGCCGTTCTGCATGCCGGTCTTCCAGTAGGGGCCGTGGGGCGAGGGCGCCATGCGCCACTTGGGGCTACCGTCCTTGTTCACGGCGGCAATGCCGGGCTGGGTCAGGGGAGCGGTAAAGGCGGTGTACCAGAAGATCTGCTGCGCGATCTGCCCCTGGCCCGGCACGGGGCCTGCGTCCGAGAACGTCATGCCCATGGCCTGCGGCGGGGCATAGGCCTTGAGCCAGTCCACGAACTTGGTCAGGGCGAAAACAGCCGCGGGCGAGTTCGTGGCACCGCCGCGCGCCACCGAGGCCCCGACAGGGGTGCATTGGTCCGGAGCCACGCGAATGCCCCATTCATCCACCGGCAAGCCGTTGGGTATCCCCTTGTCGGCCGCGCCTGCCATGGACAGCCAGGCGTCGGTGAAGCGCCAGCCCAGCGAGGGGTCGCGCTTGCCGTAGTCCATGTGACCGTACACGCGCACGCCGTCGATCTCCTTCACGTGGTTGGTGAAGAAGTCGGCGATGTCTTCGTAGGCGGTCCAGTTCAGCGGTACGCCCAATGGGTACTTGTAGCGCGCCAAGAACTGCTCCTGCAGGTCCTTGCGGGCAAACCAGTCGGCACGGAACCAGTACAGGTTGGCAAACTGCTGGTCGGGCAGCTGGTAGAGCTTGCCGTCGGGCGCGGTGGTGAACTGCAACCCGATGAAGTCCTTCAGGTCCAGGTTCGGGTTGGTGTACTCGCGCCCGGCACCATTCATGTAGTCGGTGAGCGGCACCACGGCGCCATAGCGGTAGTGGGTGCCGATCAGGTCCGAGTCCGAAATCCAGCCATCGAAGCTGTGGGCGCCGGTCTTCATGGCGGTGTAGAGACGGTCCACCAGATCGCCTTCGGTCGTGATGGTGTGCTCCACCGCAATGCCGGTGATGTCCTCGAAGGCACGCGCCAGTACCTTGGACTCGTATTCGTGGGTGTCGATGCGTTCCGACACGACCCGGATCCTGGTGACACCGCGCTGCCGCAGCGTTTCGGCGGTGCGCTCAAACCAGCGCATTTCCTCCAGCTGCTGTGCGCGGTTGAGGCTGGAGAGCTTGAATTCCGTGTCGAGCCAGCGCTGTATCGCTGCGCTGTCGGCGAAAGCGGACCCGAGGGCAGTGGCAAGCACTGCGCACAGCGCGCTTTGAACCAACAGTCTTATCTTGGGCTTCATGTCTACGGTGGCGGTGCCCCGGTTTTTTTCGGAACCACTATACGACAGATGCACCAGTTTGGGCACTGGGCAGCCCGGGTTTTCAGCGGCGCGGGCTCCCGATCAGGCCCGACGACAGCGCCGTACCCAGCACGATGACGGCGGCGCAGCCCAGCATCCACAGCGTGACCGTCTCGCCCAGCAACACCACGCCGTAGGCCACCGCAAACACCGGAATGGCGAAGGTCACCGACAAGGCCCGCGCCGGGCCCGCGCGCTCGATGAGGCGGAAATACAGCACGTAGGCCAGGCCCGTGCACAGCAGGCCCAGTGCAGCAATGGCGGCCCAGGCCTGCAGACCGGGCGTGGTGGTTGGCCAGTACCAGACCAGCAGCGGGGCCAGCGCCAGCGTGGCCCCCAGTTGGCTGCCGGCCGAGGACACCAGCGAGGGCACGCCGCCCAGATTTTTCTTGGCCAGGCTACCCGAGATGCCGTAGCACAGCGTGGCCGTCAGGCAGGCCAGCACGGCCCAGCCGCTGGACAGGCCCGAGGCGTCCGGCGTGAAGCTGGCCTTCTTCCAGGCCAGGGCGCACACCCCGGCAAAGCCAATAGCCAGACCCGCCAGACGCGTGCGCGAAGGCTTGTCGCCCAACCAGGCCCAGGCCACCAGGGCGCCAAAGAGCGGTACCGTGGCATTGAGAATGGCTGACAGCCCGGTGCTGATGGACAGCAGCGCAAAGCTGAAGCAGGCAAATGGAATGGCCGAGTTCATGACCCCGATGGCCATGGTGCGCACGCCGAACTGGCGCATGGCCGCGACTTGGCCGCGCAGCGCCACCAGCGGCAGCAGGAAGGCCGCGGCAATGAGTGTGCGCAGGCCTGCGGTAGCGAATACCCCGAACTCGCGCGTGGCCGTGCGCATGAACAGGAAGGACGCGCCCCAGATGGCAGCCAGCAGCACAAAGTCCACCGCCCAGGTGCGGGGCGAGGACGCTTTCGAGTCAGTCATGGTGTTGTTCCAGTTGCAGCAGCGCGCGCTTGCGCTCCAGGCCGCCAGCGTAACCGGTCAGGCTGCCGTCGACGCCGAGCACCCGGTGGCAGGGCACCACCAGGCTCAGGGGGTTGCGGCCTACGGCGGCGGCTACGGCACGCACGGCTTGGGGCTGGCCCAGCTGTACCGCCAGCGCGCCATAGCTCAGGGTCTGGCCGCAGGCGATGGACTGCAGCGCCTGCCACACCGCTCGCTGAAACGCCGTGCCGCGGGTCAGGTCCAGCGGCAGGTCGAAGGCACGGCGTGTGCCTGCCAGGTAGGTGTCGATTTGCGCCGCGGCCTCACACAGCAGCGCATCGTTCGGCGCTTCGGTGCCGCCCAGTGCAGTGGGGAAATGCTTCTGGCCCACAAACCAGACGCCGTACAGGCCCTGGGGCGTGCGCGCCAGCACCATGGCGCCCATGCGGGTGGGGTGCTGCTTCAGGAGGAGGTGTTCGAAGGTTTTTCTGGTCATTTTGGCCTCTAGCCCCGGTAGATATTGCGTAGGTAGCTATTGTTTTGCTAGCGACTGCCAGGCGCGCACGACGCCGTAGCTGCGCCAGGGGCGCCACTGCTCGGCCACTGCTTCAGCGGCTTGGGCGGGGTGGGTGTGCTGGCGCAGGCCCAGCGCGTTGTGCAGCGCCACGTCACCGGCCACGAAGGCATCGGGCCAGCGCAATGCACGCATGGCGATGTAGTTCGCGGTCCAGGGCCCGATGCCGGGCAGCGCCTGCAGTGCCGCCATGGTGGACGCCACCGGTGCGCCCGGGTGCAGCGGCAGGCTCCCGTCGGCGCAGGCCTGGGCCAGTGCACGCAGGGCCTTCTGTCGCTGGCGCACGATGCCCAGCGCGCCGAGCGCGTCGTCGCTCAGGGCCAGTAGTTCGGTCGGTGTGGGAAAGCGGTGCGTGAGCGCCGCATGGGGCGTGTCCACGGGCCCGCCGCAGGCCAGCACCAGGCGCTTGGCCAAGGTGTGCGCTGCGGCCACGGTGATCTGCTGGCCCAGCACGGCGCGCACGGCCAGCTCGAAGCCGTCCATCGCGCCGGGTATGCGCACCCCGGCGGCATCGGGCCAGGTGGCGGCCAGCGCGGTACCAATGGCCTGCGGGTCGGCGTCCAGGTCGAGCCAGGCGCGCACCAGGGCCAGCACCTGGGGCAGGGCAGCCACCAGGGCGGGCGCGACCTGCAGCTGCACGCAGGGCTCGGTGGTATCGAAACGGCAGGCGATCCAGCCCGAAAGCCCCGTGGTCCCGTGGACCAGCCGCAGCGTGCGGGTCACCGTGCGCGCCGTGGTGTCCACCACCTCCACCCCGGGAATGGCGCGCTGGGCCAGGAAGGCCAGTACGCGCTCCACGTCGTAGGGCGGGCGGTAGTACAGGCGCAGCGACAGTGTGGCCTGCGCTGCGTTGCCCGTGGCGCGCACCTGGCTGGGCGTCAGGCGGTAGTGGGCCTGCAGCGCCGCGTTGAAGGTGCGCAGGCTGGCAAAGCCACTCAGGGCGGCTACGTCGGCCATGGGCAGCGTGGTGTCGGTAAGCAGCTGCTTGGCGCACAGCAGCTGGTGCGTGCGCTGGAAATTTTGGGGCGACACGCCAAAAGCGGCCTGGAAGATGCGCCGCAGGTGGCGCTCGCTCACCCCCAGGCGCGCGGCCACCGTGGCCATGGACGGTGCGTCGCCCTCGACCACCGGGCGCGACAGCCAGCGCGCCGCTTCCTGGGCCAGGATGTGGGAGGCGTCCTGGGTAGACCAGACCGGCTCGCTGCGCGAAGCGGGGGCCAGCTCGGGGCGGCAGCGCAGGCAGGGGCGAAATCCCGCCGCCTCGGCCTGCGCGGCCAGGGCAAAGAAGCGGCAGTTGTCCCGTTTGGGCGTACGCACCTTGCACACCGGGCGGCAGTACACACCGGTGCTGGTGACGGCCGTGAAGAAGCGGCCGTCGAAACGCGCATCGCGGGCCTGCAGCGCGCGGTAGCAGCCTTCGTCTTCCAGCACGGAAGCGGAGGGTGTCAGCGGGGCGGCGGCGGTCTGGGGCATGGGCCAATGATAGGCCGCTGCCGTGTCGGGCACTGGCAGTTTTCGGACATGTTCCTGTGGCGCTTTCGACCAAGTCCAGCACCTACAATGCCCGCTCTTGCTACCCGTGCGGTTACGCCGCGATGACGAATAAGCCAATGCAACTTTCCGCCAGCATTTTCAAAGCCTACGACATCCGGGGCGTCGTGCCCAGTACCCTGAACGAAGAAGTGGCCCTGCGGCTGGGTCGCGCCTTCGGCACCGTGGCCGTGGCTGAGGGCGAAACCACCGTGGCCGTGGGCCGCGATGGCCGCCTGAGCGGCCCCGCCATGAGCGCCGCACTGATCCGCGGCTTGCAGGAGGCGGGTGTGCGGGTCATCGACGTCGGCATGGTGACCACGCCGATGCTGTATTTCGCCGCCAATACCCTGTGCCGCAGCGGCATCCAGGTCACGGGCAGCCACAACCCCAAGGACTACAACGGCTTCAAGATGGTGATGGGCGGCCGCGCCATCTACGGCGACGAGATCCAGGCCCTGCGCCGCATCATGACGGACGGCAGCTGGACCCTGCGCGAAGGCGGCAGCGTGGAGCAGACCGACGTGCAGGCCGCCTACACGGCGCGCATCGCGGGTGACATAAAGCTGGCGCGCCCGATCAAGGTGGTGGTGGACTCGGGCAACGGCATTGCCGGTGCCTCGGCCCCGGCCATCCTGCGCGCCGTTGGCTGCGAGGTGATCGAGCTCTACAGCGAGGTCGACGGCAACTTCCCCAACCACCACCCGGACCCGAGCAAGCCCGAGAACCTGCGCGACCTGATCGAAGCGCTGCGCATGAGCGACGCCGAGCTGGGCCTGGCCTTTGACGGTGACGGCGACCGCCTCGGCATCGTCACCAAGGACGGCACCAACATCTACCCCGACCGCCAGATGATGCTGTTTGCGCAGGATGTTCTCTCACGCGTGCCCGGCGGCACCATCCTGTTCGACGTGAAGTGCTCGCAGCGCCTGGCCCCGGCCATCGAGGCCGCCGGTGGTGTGGCGCTGATGTACAAGACCGGGCACTCGCTCATCAAGGCCAAGATGAAGGAGATCGACTCGCCGCTGGGTGGCGAGATGAGCGGCCACATCTTCTTCAAGGAGCGCTGGTACGGGTTTGATGACGGCACCTACGCCGGGGCAAGGTTGCTGGAGATTGTGAGCAAGTCGCCGGATGCCAATGCCGTGCTCAACGCCCTGCCCACGAGCTTTTCCACCCCCGAACTCAACGTGCCCTGCGCCGAGGGCGAGCCGCACCGCGTGGTGCAGGCGCTGGTGGAGGCGGCCACCTTTGAAAGTCCAGCCGTAGTGAACACGATTGACGGCTTGCGCGTGGACTGGCCGGATGGCTTTGGCCTGGTGCGCGCCTCAAACACCACGCCGGTTCTGGTGCTGCGCTTCGAAGGCCACACCCAGGCCGCGCTGGAGCGCATCGAGCACGCCATGGTGGCCCTGCTGCACAGCGTCAAGCCCGACGCGCGTTTTGAAGCGGCGGCGCATTGAAGATGAGTGCCGCCGGGCCGTCCCAAGGCGCGAAGGCCCCCGCGGGGGGCAGCGACCCACACGCAGTGGGGGAGCGTGGGGGCTCTATTCGCATCCTCATCGTCAAACTGTCTTCGCTGGGCGATGTGGTGCACGCCATGCCCGTCGTGCAGGACATCCGCCGCGCATTTCCTGACGCCCGTATCGACTGGGTGGTGGAGCGCGGCTTTGCGCCGCTGGTGCAGCGCTGCGAGGGCGTGGAGCGGGTCATCCCCTGCGACCTGCGGCGCTGGCGCAAGAGTCCATTCGCGGCGCAGACACGCGCCGAATGGGCCACGTTCAAGCAGGAGCTGCAAGCGCTGGCCTACGACTGGGTGCTGGACCTGCAAGGCCTGACCAAATCCGCCCTGGTGGCGTGGCTGGCGCGCACCGTACCCGGCGGCAAGAAAGTCGCCCTGGCCCACCGCACCGACGGTTCGGGTTTTGAGGCGCCCACGCGTTGGGTCGCCGATGTGGCCGTCAGCATGGAGCCCCATGTGCACGCCGTGCAGCGCTCGCGCATCCTCAGCGCGCAAGCGCTGGGCTACACCGTGCCGGACGCAGAGCATTTTGGGCTGCTAGCCCGCGTGGAAATTGCGCAAGAAGCTACGAAAAACATAGCGAATGACTCGCCCCCAGTCGCCCTGGTGCACGGCACTTCGCGCGCCGACAAGGAATGGCCACTGGGCCATTGGGTGGCCTTGGGCCAGCGGCTGCTCGCACAGGGTCACGCTGTGGTGCTGGCCCATGGCAGCGCCAAGGAGCGCGCCACCAGTGAGGCCATTGCGGCGCAGCTGGGCGCCGGTGCCGCCGTCTGGCCCACCATGGACCTGGCCCAGGTGACCGACGCGCTGGGGCGCTGCGTGGGCTGCATCGGCGTGGACAGTGGCCTGAGCCACATTGCCACGGCGCTGGACCTGCCCCATGTGCAGATCTACAACTTCGACACCGCCTGGCGCACCGGCCCGGCCGTGCACCCGGGTGCGCGACAGGTGGCGGTGTATGCCCAGCCGCAGCCCAGCGTCGATGCGGTGTGGAACGCCTGGCTGGGCGTGAACGGAGGCTCACACTGATGCTGCTGCGCATTTACGGCTGGGTCATGACCCTCCTGATTCCCTTGCTGCGGCGCAAGCTGGCGCGCCGCGCCCTGGCCGAGCCCGGCTATGGCGAAGCGGTGGAAGAGCGTTTTGGCGGCTACACCATGGCGCCGCTGGTGGGTGGCAAGGTGGTGTGGGTGCATGCGGTGAGCCTGGGCGAAACCCGCGCCGTCGCCGCCCTGGTGCAGGCCCTGCGCCGCGAGATTCCTGCCATGCGCCTGCTGCTGACCCACGGCACGGCCACCGGACGCGAAGCCGGCAAGGCCTTGCTGCAGACCGGTGACGTGCAGGTGTGGCAGCCCTGGGACTGCCCGCTGGCCGTGCATCGCTTCGTGGAGCAGTTCCGCCCACGCATCGGATTGCTGGTGGAAACCGAGGTCTGGCCGCTGCTCACGGCCGAGTGCAAAAAGCAGGGCGTGCCGCTGTGCCTGGTCAATGCGCGCTTGAGCGACAAGTCGCTGCGCCAGGCCAAGCGTCTGGGGCCGCTGGCGCGCCAGGCCTACAGCAGCCTGGCGGCCGTGTGGGCGCAAAGCGAGGCGGACGCCCAGCGCCTGCGCCAGCTCGGTGCCCCGGTGGCTGGGGTGATGGGCAACTTCAAGTTCGACCTGCAGCCCTCCGCGATCCAGCTCGGCCAGGGACGCGCCTGGCGCCACGTGCTGGGCAAGCCGGTCGTCATGCTGGCCAGTGCACGCGAAGGTGAAGAGGCCATGCTGGCTGACCTATTGACGCGAAAAGAGGCCCAAGCCCTCGTACTCACTGCGCAACCAGCTAGCAAAACCATAGCACCTGCAGTGCAGTGGCTGATCGTGCCGCGCCACCCCCAGCGCTTTGACGAGGTAGAAGCGCTGCTGCGCAAGGCCGGCTTGAGCGTGGCCCGGCGCAGCCAGTGGCCCACAGTACCCGGCGCGCCGCTGCCGCAGGCCGATGTGTGGCTGGGCGACTCGCTGGGCGAAATGGCGCTGTACTACGGCCTCTCGGACGTGGTGCTGCTGGGGGGCAGCTTCGCCCCGCTGGGCGGCCAGAACCTCATCGAAGCCGCCGCCTGCGAATGCCCCGTGGTCATGGGCCCGCACGTCTTCAACTTCGCCCAGGCGTCCGAACTGGCGCTGGAGGCGGGGGCAGCCTTCACCGTCGCCGACATGGCTGCGGGTGTGCAGCGCGCCCTGACCCTGGTGGACGATGCCACCGCATTGGCAACGGCCCGCCAAGCCGCCCTAGGGCTCGCCATGGCGCATCGTGGGGCGGCTGATCGGACGGCGGTAGCGGTGGCGAAGGTGTTAACCACAGGTGGTGTGGTGCACTAACCTAACTCCTCCGCAGCCGTTATCTCTAAAAACTCGATCTGAGGGGGAAACGTGGATCGAACCAAGCTTTATGACTTTGCAGATGACTTCTTCACTCTTGATGGAAGTTCAATCATGAAGCTGACGCCGGATGCGGCAGTAGAAGTGTGTAGGCGTGCGGCAGATCGCGGACTAGTAATTACGCGTGTCGAAGGCGGTATCAACACGGCCGACAGATTTGAGGCTCGATTGGATTGCATCTGGGACGCCGGGTACCCTCCGAATCCCGATGAAGGCGCGCATCCAATAAATCGTAAAGCGATGGACTTTATTCGGGCTGAGATGGGTTTTCACAACGCCTTTATCCTCGGAGCGGTTTCTGTCTCGGAGTGGAAGTGACTTGCCATTCTTTCCCATACCGTTTCAGTAAGTGGTTATTTGTGGAGTGATGAAATGAAAGGGATTTCCTAAGGCATCTATGTGGTCAGCATCCTTGTCTGGCTTGTTGGCGGGCTGAAGGTCAAGGCTCGGTATCACCGTCGCTTGGGCGAGGACGAATCGTTTCCCTTCAGGGGATCCGTGTTTCGCTGGGGTAGGTTAACCACTGGTGAAAAGCGCGAGCTGATCTACGTCTTCGTAGTGGCCACGTTACTTGGCTTTGTAGGCTCCATGCTGGAAACTGCTGGAACGAGCCTCTGACTTCCAGTTGGTTTGCTCAGCTCACCATCCTCGTCAATACGTCAACAGCCTTCCCTTGTACCCCGCATGGGCGGCGCCCTCCACCCGGTCCAGCCGCGCCTCGCGTCGGTGATACCCCGCAGCGTCCAAGCTGCGGTGGAAGGCATTCCCATCTGCCCGCCATGACGCAGGAACCAGCCAACGCAAATCCAGGTTGGAAATCGGAAGCGTAGGTCGAGGTCGCGCGCCGCGGCTGGTATGGCGGCTCAGCCCTGCAGCGCCAGCGTGACCGCAGGCACCCGCTGTGCAAAGTGCTGCTGCACCTGGCCTGCAATCTGGTGCGCCGTGACGGCCGACAGCGTCCAGCCCAGGTGGCCGTGGCCAGTGTTGTAGAACACGTTGGCACAGCGGCCCTGGCCCACGCGCGGCATCATGGTCGGCAGCATGGGGCGCAGGCCGGCCCAAGGTTCCACGCGGCGGGTGGATACGCCGGGGAAGCACTGGTTCACCCAATCCACCAAAGGCCGGATGCGGTCGGCGCGGATGTTCTGGTTCATGCCATTGAACTCGGCGGTGCCGGCCACGCGGAAACGGTCGGCCCCCAGGCGGCTCGTCACCAGCTTGGTCTCGTCATCGAGCAGGCTGACCCAGGGTGCCGCGCGCTGGCTTTCCTCGTCCTGCAGGTGCACGGTGATGGAATAGCCCTTGACCGGGTAGATGTTGAGCCGGTCGCCCAATTGCGCGGCCAGGTCGCGGCCCCAGACGCCGGCACACACCACCACGCCGTCAAACTGTGCGGGTAGCGGCGCGCCTTTCTCGCCTTGCAGCAGCAGCGTGCTGGTGTGGCCATCGGCCTTGGCCTGCACTACCCGGGTGCCGCGCAGGAAGTGCACGCCCAGGCGCTCGCAGGCTTGCGACAGGCCATGGGTAAACAGGTGGATGTCGCCAGTGGAGTCGCTCTCGGTATAGAAGCCGCCGTAGTACTGCCCGGCCAGCGTGGGCTCGATGGAGCGCATCTCGTCAGGCGTGACGGCGCGACGCTCCAGCCCGCCCTGGGCCAGCAGCTTCGTTACGTTGGCCGCGTGGTCGAAGCCCTTCTGATCGCGGTAGATGTGCAGGATGCCGCGCTTCTCGTGCTTGAAATCGATGCCTTCAGCCTGCGCCCAGGCGAACAGGTGCTTGCGCGCTTCAATGGCCAACTTCGTGGTGGCGATGGTGTTGTCGCGGTAGCGGGGCAAAGCGGCTACGAACTCGGTCATCCAGCTCAGCTTGTGCCAGGTGGGAAGCGGGTTCATCAAGAGCGGGGCGTCGGGTGTGAACATCCATTTGAGGCCCTTGATGAGCGTGCTGGGGTGGTTCCACACTTCGGCGTTCGAGGCCGAGAGCTGCCCGCCATTGGCGTAGGACGTTTCCATCCCGGCATAGCGGTTCTTCTCGATCAGGGTGACCTGGAAACCCTGCTGGGCCAGGGCGTAGGCGGTGGTGACGCCGGTGATGCCGGCGCCGATGACGGCGATGTGTTGCATGGTGCACTCTCGTAACGATCTGTCAAAACAAGGATGTCACTGCCAATGCACCATGCACTGGCAATGACCCCCTCTGTTTTGAGACCTGAGAGATTCACGCCTGCCTTGTGGTGGGCGCTTGCTCCTGCGGTGAGCCGGGGGACAAATCCCGGCCGCTCTTCAGAGTGCAATGTTCACAACGGTCCTTTTGCCTGAGAGTTTCCGGGGCGGTTGCTCCTTCGGCGCTGATGCCACGTGGGCTTCAGTCTCTCCCGTTGTGATTCCGGTCACGGCTTGCAAGTGTTCGTGACCGGTTCAGGGGCACATTGTCCCCTACTTGAGTTCCGCCTTCAAGTCGTTCAGCAACGCGTCCACGGACTCGGGCTGGGTGTCCCAGGCACACATGAAACGGCAGCCACCGCCGGCGATGAACTGGTAGAACTTCCATCCCTTGGCATACAGCGCCTGCACCACTGCCGGGGGCAGTTGCGCGAACACGCCATTGGCTTGCGGCGCATGCAACACCTGCACACCGGCAATGCACTGCAGACCGCTGTACAGCCGCTGGGCCATGGCATTGGCATGGGCGGCGTTGTGCAGCCACACGTCGTTTTCAAGCAGTCCTACCCAGGGCGCCGAGATGAAGCGCATCTTGCTGGCCAGCTGGCCGGCCTGCTTCACGCGGTAGGCAAAGTCCTCGCTCATGGTCTTGTCGAAGAACACCACGGCTTCGCCCACGGGCAGGCCGTTCTTGGTGCCGCCGAAGCAGAGCACGTCGACCCCGGCTTTCCAGGTGATGTCGGCCGGGCTGCAACCCAGGTGGGCCACGGCGTTGGCAAAGCGGGCACCATCCATGTGCAGGCGCAGGTGGTGCTTCTTGGCCATCCAGGAAATCGCGCGAACCTCGTCCACGCTGTAGACCGTGCCCATTTCCGTGGCCTGGGTGATGGACACCACCTTGGGGCGCGGGTAATGGATGTCGCTGCGCTTGGTCACCAGGGCGTTGATGGCCTCGGGGGTGAGCTTGCCCAGCTTGGCCGCGTCGGACTGCGCTTCGGCCACCAGCAGCTTGGAGCCGTTGGAGAAGAACTCGGGCCCGCCGCATTCGTCGGTCTCGATGTGCGCCACCGGCGAGCAGATCACCGAGTGGTAGCTCTGGCACAGCGAGGCCAGGGCCAGCGAGTTGGCCGCCGTGCCGTTGAACACGTAGTACACGTCGCAGTCGATGTCGAACAGCTGGCGCAGCATGTCGGTGGACTTCTGCGTCCAGCGGTCCTCACCGTAGGCGGGCTCATGACCACTGGCATTGGCCTCCATGAACCAGTGCATGGCCTGCGGGCAGGTACCCGCGTAGTTGTCACTGGCGAATTGCTGGCGGTTGGTGGTGGTCATGGTTCTTCTTCGCTTTAGCTGTTGGCGTATTCGCCCACGGGCACGCAGCTGCAGAACAGGTTGCGGTCGCCATAGACGTTGTCGACGCGGCCCACGCTGGGCCAGTATTTTCCGGCCTTGAGGCTGGCCACGGGGAAGGCGGCCTGCTCGCGGCTGTAGGGGTGGTCCCAGGCACCGGCCACCACACTGGCGGCGGTGTGCGGGGCGTTCTTGAGCATGTTGTTGTCCTGCGGCAGCGTGCCTGCTTCCACCTCGGCAATCTCGCCACGGATGGCGATCATGGCGTCGATGAAGCGGTCCAGCTCGGCCAGGGTTTCGCTCTCGGTGGGCTCCACCATCAGGGTGTTGGGCACCGGGAACGACAGCGTGGGTGCGTGGAAACCGTAGTCCATGAGGCGCTTGGCCACGTCCTCGGCCATGACACCGCAGCTTTCCTTGAAGTGGCGCAGGTCCAGGATGCACTCGTGCGCCACGTGCCCGTTCTCGCTGGCGTAGAGCGTGGGGAAGTGGGGCGCGAGACGCGTGCTGATGTAGTTGGCGGCCAGGATGGCCGACTCGGTGGCCTGCTTGAGGCCTTCGGCACCCATCATGCGGCAGTACATCCAGCTAATGGGCAATACGGCTGCGTTGCCCAGCGGGGCTGCAGAAACAGCTCCTGTTTTGCTAGCAATGCCGCCTGCGGCATGGCCCGGCAGGAAGGGCACCAGGTCTTCGACCACGCACACAGGGCCGACACCGGGGCCGCCACCGCCGTGGGGGATGCAGAAGGTCTTGTGCAGGTTCAGGTGGCTCACGTCACCGCCGAATTCGCCGGGGGCGGCAACACCCACCAGGGCGTTCATGTTGGCACCATCCACGTAGACACGGCCACCGTGGCTGTGCACCAGGGCGCACAGTTCCTTCACGGTGGTTTCGAACACGCCGTGCGTGCTGGGGTAGGTGATCATGATGGCGGCCAGGTTGGCGCTGTGCTTCTCGCAGGCGGCCTTCAGGTCGTCCATGTCCACGTTGCCGTTGGCGTCGCACTTGGTCACCACCACCTGCATGCCCACCATCTGGGCGCTGGCGGGGTTGGTGCCGTGCGCGCTGCTGGGGATCAGGCAGATGTTGCGGTGGCCTTCGCCACGGCTTTCGTGCCAGCCCTTGATGGCCAGCAGGCCCGCGTACTCGCCCTGGCTGCCCGCATTGGGCTGCAGGCTGATGCCCTTGTAGCCGGTGGCAGCGCAGAGCCAGTCGCGCAGTTGCTGGTCCAGTTCGGCGTAGCCCTGGCGCTGGTCCGCGGGGCAGAAGGGGTGGATGTTCGCAAACTCGGGCCAGGTGATCGGAATCATCTCGCTGGTGGCGTTGAGCTTCATAGTGCAACTGCCCAGCGGAATCATGCTGCGGTCCAGCGCCAGGTCCTTGTCGGAAAGTGCGCGGATGTAGCGCAGCATGCCGGTCTCGGAGTGGTGGGTGTTGAACACCGGGTGGGTCAGGTAGCTGCTGGTGCGCTGCAGGCTGGCCGGAATCAGCGCCGGAGCGGCGGCGGCCAGGGCCTCCACGTCGGGCAGGGCCGCGTCGGGCGCAAAGGCGCGCCACAGCAGGGCCAGGTCGTCGCGGCTGGTGGTTTCGTCCAGCGACATGGCCACGCATTGGCCGCGCAGGCTGCGCAGGTTGGCACCTGCCTGCAAGGCGCGCTGCACCACGGCCTGGGCGGCAGCGGCACTACCCAGATCCACCGTGAGGGTGTCAAACGCCGTGCCGTGCAGCGGGGCAAAGCCCAGCTGGCGCAGGCCCTGGGCCAGGATGGCGGTGTAGGTGGCCACGCGCTGGGCAATCCGCTTCAGTCCGGCGGGGCCGTGGTACACAGCGTACATGCTGGCAATCACAGCCGGCAGCACCTGCGCGGTACAGATGTTGGAGGTGGCCTTCTCGCGGCGGATGTGCTGCTCGCGGGTCTGCAGCGCGAGGCGGTAGGCGGGGTTGCCGTGGCTGTCCACGCTCACGCCGACCAGGCGGCCGGGCAGGGAGCGCTTGTACTCGTCGCGGCAGGCCATGAAGGCCGCGTGCGGGCCGCCGGCACCGAAGGGCATGCCAAAGCGCTGGGTCGACCCCACCGCAATGTCGGCGCCCATTTCGCCCGGGGCCTTGAGCACGGTCAGGGCCAGCAGGTCGCAGGCGAGGATCAGGGCCGCGCCCTTGCTGTGGATGGTGTCGGCGCTGAGCTGCCAGTCGGCCAGCCAGCCACTCGATCCGGGGTACTGGTTGATGGCGGCAAAGTAGTCGTCACCCGCGATGGCGGCCTGCCATTCGTCGGTAGAACGCACCACCTTCACCGTGTAGCCCAGGGGCGCGGCGCGGGTCTGGATGACTTCGATGGTCTGGGGGTGGCAGTCACCGCTGACGATGAAGGTGTTGCCTTTGGCCTTGACCGAGCGCTTGGCCAGGGTCATGGCTTCGGCCGCGGCGGTGGCTTCGTCGAGCATGGAGGCGTTGGCCATGGGCATGGCGGTCAGGTCGCACACCATGGTCTGGAAGTTCACCAGGGCTTCCATGCGGCCCTGGGAGATTTCGGCCTGGTAGGGCGTGTAGGCGGTGTACCAGGCGGGGTTTTCCAGGATGTTGCGCAGGATCACGCCGGGCGTGTGGGTGCCGTAGTAGCCCTGGCCGATGAAGCTCTTGAGCACCTTGTTCTTGGCCGCCAGAGCCTTCAGTTCGGCCAAAGCCGCCGCTTCGCTGATGGCCGCCGGAATGGCCATGCGGTCGGCGCGGGCGATGGAACGTGGCACCACGCTGTCCACCAGTTCGGCACGGGTGCTGCAGCCCACGGCGGCGAGCATGGTCTTTTCCTCGTCGGCGTCAAAGCCGATGTGGCGGGCAATGAATTCGCTGGGGTTTTCCAGGCTGGCGAGGCTGGCGGAAGGTGTGGCGTTGGCGGACATGGTGGAACTCGAAAAACAGGAAGGGGGCCGGCGGGCGCAAAGGTTCTGGGAGCCGCAGCCCGGTTTGCCGGTGCTGCGGCCAATCAGGCAGAAGGTTAGGCGTTCTGCTCGTAGGTCTTGTAGCTGGTCTCGTCCATCAGGCCGTCCAGTTCAGCGGGGTTGGACAGCTTGATCTTGAAGAACCAGCCCGAACCCATGGGGTCGCTGTTGGCCAGCGAGGGGTCGGCACGCAGGTCTTCGTTCACGGCCAGCACTTCACCAGTGACGGGCATGTACACGTCGGCAGCGGCCTTCACGGACTCGACCACACCGGCCACGTCCTTGGCTGCCAGGGTCTTGCCGACTTCGGGCAGGTCCACGAACACCACGTCGCCCAGGGCGTCCTGGGCGTGCTGGGTGATGCCGACGGTGGCGGTGTCGCCTTCAATGACAAGCCATTCGTGGTCGGGGGTGAATTTGATGTTCATGGAGTACTCCTGGAAAAAGTTTGAAAAATGAATCCTGTGGTGAATTTCCGCCGACGGCAACTGTAGCCGCAGTCGGCGTGCTCCGGTGGTTAGCCGCGGTAGTAGCGGTTGGGCACAAACGGCATGCTGGAGACCACCATGGGCACCGGTTTGCCGCGCACGATGGCCACGACCTTGCTGCCCAGCGCGCTGAAGGCGCTGTCCACGTAGCCCATGGCCACGCATTGGTTGATGGTGGGGCCGAGCAGGCCGCTGGTGACTTCGCCGATCTTGTTGCCGGCGCCGTCTTGCAGTTCGGTGTGTTCGCGCACGGGAATGCGTTCCTGGGCCACCAGTCCTACGCGTTTCCGGGTTCCGGCCCCCGTGGAATCTGCGAGAGCAGCTAGTATTTTTGTAGCGCCAGGGAAGCCGCCTTCGCGTGCACCACCGGGACGGCGGACCTTTTGCATGGCCCACAGCAGGCTCGCCTCCACCGGGGTGGTGGTGGTGTCGATGTCGTTGCCGTAGAGGCAAAGGCCGGCTTCCAGGCGCAGCGAGTTGCGTGCACCCAGGCCGATGGGTTTGACTTCGGGCTGGGCCAGCAGGGCGCGGGCCAGCACTTCGGCTTGCGATTCGTGCACGGAGATCTCGAAACCGTCTTCGCCGGTGTAGCCGCTGCGGGTCAGGAACACGTCGATCTTCTGGGCACCAGTGTCCACGGTGAAGTTGCCACCGGTCATGAACACCAGCTTTTCCACGCCGGGCGCCAGGCGCGACAGGGCGGTGACGGCCTGCGGGCCCTGCAACGCCAGCAGGGCCATCTCGGGCATGGGTATGACCTGGCAGCGTGCGCCGATCTTGGCCTGGATGTGGGCGATGTCGCCCGCCTTGCAGGCACCGTTGACGATGACGAAGATCTCGTTGTTGCCCTTGTTGAAGAACATCAGGTCGTCAATGATGGTGCCTTCCTCGGTGGTCAGCAGGCCGTAGCGCTGCTTGCCCACGGGCAGGTCGATCACGTCCACCGGCATCAGGGTTTCGAAGGCGGCGGCGGCGTCCGGGCCCACCAGGCGCAACTGGCCCATGTGCGACACGTCGAACAGACCGGCCGCATTGCGGGTATGGTGGTGCTCGGCCATCAGGCCAGCGGGGTACTGCACCGGCATGGAGTAGCCGGCAAAAGGCACCATGCGCGCGCCAAGCTCGATGTGCAGGGCGTTGAGCGGCGTGGTCAACAGGGTTTGGTCAGCGGACATGGGCTTTTCTCCGAAAAGTGCATACACATTGGCATGCAGGGCAACCTGAAACTCACGGCGCCTTGCGGTGCCGGGAGGCTGCCCCCTGTCCTTGGTACCTGAGAGATTCACCGGGCCTGCGTGCACCTGGGGTGCGCAGACTGCGGCTTGCTCCTTCGGTGGGTCACACGGCGTCCATGACGGTGGGTGCAACCTCTCTCCAGTGGGTGACGCAGGCGCTTTGCTTCGCCTACGGTAGTCAGTCCTTTTGCCTGAGCGTTCAGAGGGCTGCAATCAGCCTTCCTGCGCCTTCGGCGGCCCCATGGCGGGGCTCTCTCCTGACGAAGCCGACATTCTAATTCAGGCGCCAAGCCGATACACTGCCCGATTTCGAAAAATCCACGTCAGTTCTCTTCCGTCCATGTTATCTGCCTTACGCTTGGCCGCGATGGCCCTGTATTTCGTACCGGCGTCGCTGCTGAACCTGTTGATTGTCTTCCTGCGGCCCTTCAATACCGACAACAGCCGCTGGTGTGGCAACGTCTATGGCCGCCCGGTGTTGCGCCTGTTCGGCCTGACCGTGCACCGCGAACTGGAGACCCTGGAGGCGACTCCGCACCCCTATGTGATCGTGGCCAACCACCAGTCCAACCATGACCTGTTCCTGCACGGCACCGTGGTGCCCCGGGCCACCGTATCGATCGGCAAGACCAGTCTCAAGTGGATGCCGCTGTTTGGGCAGATCTATTGGTTGGCCGGCAGTGTGCTGATCGATCGGGGAAACGCGTCGAGTGCCAAGCAGTCCATGCTGCAGACTACCGAGGTGATGCAGCAGCAGAAGACATCGATCTGGGTGTTTGCCGAGGGCACGCGCAACCATGGAAAGGGTCTCAAGCCGTTCAAGAAGGGCGCCTTCCAGATGGCCATCAGTGCCGGCGTGCCCATCGTGCCGGTCTGCGCCAGCACCTACAAGCGCAGCATGTGCCTGAACCGCTGGCGTGCCGGGCACATCATCGTGCGCTCGCTGCCGCCCATTCCCACCACCGGCATGTCCCTGGATGACATGCCGGCCCTGATGGACCGGTGCCACGCCCAGATGCAGCAGTGCATTGCAGAACTCGACGCGCGTGTGGCGGAACTCGACAGTGCGGCCTGAGGCGGCATGAAAAAGGGCCCCGCAGGGCCCCGTGGATTGCGCGGATCGCGTCTTACATCGCGCCGTAGTTCGGGCCACCACTGCCCTCGGGCGTGACCCAGACGATGTTCTGGGTCGGGTCCTTGATGTCGCAGGTCTTGCAGTGCAGGCAGTTCTGCGCGTTGATCTGCAGGCGGTCGCTGCCGTCATCGTTCTTCACGTATTCGTACACACCTGCGGGGCAGTAGCGCGCTTCGGGGCCGGCGTACTTCTTCAGGTTCACCGCCACGGGCACTTGAGCGTCCTTGAGCGTCAGGTGCGCGGGCTGGTTTTCCTCGTGGTTGGTGTTGCTGATGAACACGCTGGAGAGGCGGTCGAAGGTCAGTTTGCCATCGGGTTTGGGGTAGACGATGGGCTGGCACTCCGATGCGGGCTTCAGGTACTCGTGGTCGGCCTTGGTGCGGCGCAGGGTCCAGGGCATGGCACCGCGCAATACCAGCTGCTCGAAGCCGTTCATCAGCGTGGCCACGACGAGGCCGTGCTTGAACCAGTTCTTGAAGTTGCGGTCCTTGTTCAGCTCGGTGTGCAACCAGCTGGCATCGAAGGCATCGACGTAGGCCGTGAGTTCGTCGTGCTGACGGCCTGCAGTCACCGCCTCGTACGCTGCTTCACCGGCCAGCATGCCGGTCTTGATGGCGGCATGGCTGCCCTTGATGCGGCTCACGTTCAGGAAGCCCGCGTTGCAGCCCACCAGTGCACCACCGGGGAACACGAACTTGGGCAGCGAATTGATGCCGCTGGCGTTGATGGCGCGGGCGCCATAGGACAGGCGCTTGGCGGTCACTTCGCCCTTGTCGTTCTCGAAGTACCAGCGAACGCGGGGATGGGTCTTCCAGCGCTGGAACTCCTCGAACGGGCTCAGGTAGGGGTTGGCGTAACCCAGACCGGTGACGAAGCCCATGGCCACCTTGTTGCCGTCCAGGTGGTACAGGAAGGCGCCGCCGTAGGTGTCGTTCTCCATGGGCCAACCGGCGGTGTGCATCACGAAACCGGGCTTGTGCTTCTTGGGGTCGATCTCCCACACTTCCTTGATGCCGATACCGAAGCTCTGCGGGTCCTTGCCGGCGTCGAGCTGGTACTTGGCAATCAATTGCTTGCCCAAGTGGCCACGGGCGCCTTCGGCAAACACGGTGTACTTGCCCAGCAACTCCATACCGAGCTGGAAGTTCTCGGTGGGCTGGCCATCCTTGCCGATGCCCATGTTGCCGGTGGCTACGCCCTTGACGGAGCCATCTTCGTTGTACAGCACTTCGGCGGCGGTGAAGCCAGGGAAGATTTCCACGCCCAGGCTTTCGGCCTGCGTGGCCAGCCAGCGGGTCACTTCACCGAGGCTGATGATGTAGTTGCCGTGGTTGTGGGCAAAGGGCGGCAGCATGAAGTTGGGAACGCGGTAGCCATCCTTTTCCGACAGGAACACGTAGGCATCGTCCGTGACCGGCTGCTTGAGCGGGGCGCCTTGTTCCTTCCAGTCGGGGAACAGTTCGGTCAATGCCCTTGGGTCCATGATGGCGCCGGACAGGATGTGTGCGCCAGGCTCCGAGCCTTTTTCGAGTACGACTACCGAGACATCGGTTCCCTTTTCCGCTGCCAGCTGCTTGATGCGGATGGCGGTGGACAGGCCGCCGGGGCCGCCGCCAACGACAACGACGTCGTATTCCATGGATTCACGGGGGCCGAACTGATCCAGAATTTCTTGGTTGGTCATGTGTGTCTCACTTGATAATGGGGCCTGGTAGTCGCCAAGTCAGGTTGCGCACGGCGCACGGCGGCTGCGCAGGATTCTAATGGCGGTTTTTGTAAAAAAGAACGGTCGTTCGTTTTTATTAAGTGGAGTCTCTCTAAATGGCGTACAGCATCGATCTTTCGGGCCGCGTGGCCTTCATTACCGGCGCCTCGGGTGGGCTGGGTGCCCAGTTTGCACGGACACTGTCGCAGGCGGGTGCCGCCGTGGTGCTGGCGAGTCGCCGGGTGGACAAGCTCAAGGAGCTGCGCGCCATTATCGACGGTGAGGGCGGCGACGCCCATGTGGTGGAGATGGACGTCACCAACCATGACTCGATCAAGGCGGCGGTGGCCCATGCGGAAACCGAAGTCGGCTCGATCGATATCTTGGTCAACAACTCGGGTGTCAGCACCACGCAGCGCCTGCAGGATGTGCAGGAAGACGACTACGACTTCATCTTCAACACCAACGTCAAGGGCGCCTTCTTTGTGGCGCAAGAGGTGGGTAAGCGCATGCTGGCCCGCGCCAAGGGGGCGGCACCGGGCAGCTACACCGGCGGGCGCATCATCAACATTGCGTCGATGGCGGGTCTGCGTGTGTTGCCGCAAATCGGCGTGTACTGCATGAGCAAGGCAGCGGTCATCCAGATGACCAAGGCCATGGCGCTCGAGTGGGGCAAGTTCGGCATCAACGTCAATGCCTTGTGCCCGGGCTATATCGACACCGAAATCAACCACCACCACTGGCAGACAGAAGCCGGACAGAAGCTGGTGCAGATGTTGCCGCGCAAGCGGGTCGGGCACCCGTCCGACCTGGATGCCATGCTGGTCACCCTGTGTTCGGACCAAAGCCATTTCGTCAATGGCGCGGTGATTGCCGCCGACGACGGATTTGGCGTCTGAACGATTAGTCTTTTGCACAAAAAAAGCTACCTGCCTTTGTATTTCAAGCGCAGGCAGCTTTCTTTTTCATAGCGTCAATCAGCGTGGCGCGAGGCGGATGGCGCCGTCCAGTCGGATCACTTCGCCATTGAGCATGTCATTCTCGAAAATGTGCACCGCCAGCTTGGCGTAGTCCTGTGGCGTACCCAGGCGCGAAGGGAAGGGCACACCGGCGGCCAGCGCATCCTGCACTTCCTTGGGCATGCCGAACAGCATGGGCGTGCCGAAGATGCCGGGAGCGATGGTCATGTTGCGAATACCGTTGCGAGAGAGGTCCCGTGCAATCGGCAGGGTCATGCCGACAATGCCACCCTTGGAGGCCGAGTAGGCAGCTTGGCCGATCTGTCCGTCGTAGGCGGCCACCGAGGCGGTGGAGATCATCACGCCACGTTCGCCGGTGGCTTCGGGTTCGTTCTTGCACATGGCGTCCGCTGCCAGGCGGATCATGTTGAAGCTGCCCACCAGATTCACGTTGATGCACTTGCTGAACGTGGCCAGGGCATGGGCGCCGTTCTTGCCTACGGTTTTTTCGGCTGGGGCGATGCCCGCGCAGTTCACCAAGCCCATGAGCTTGCCCATGGACACGGCCTGAGCGACGACGGCTTGGCCATCGGCCTCACTGCTCACGTCACATTTCACGAACGCACCACCGATGTCCTTGGCGACGGCTTCGCCTTTTTCCACCTGCATGTCGGCCACGACGACCTTGCCGCCCTTGGCAGCCAGCATGCGTGCCGTGCCTTCGCCCAGGCCCGATGCGCCGCCGGTGACGATGAATACTTTTCCTGCGATGTCCATGGTGTGCTCCAGTTGATGAGATTTTTGCTTTACGTTTACGTAAACGTCAATTATGGCCCAGAACACTTTCGTGAAGAAGCTTTGGGAGGTGGCAAAAAAACACGCTATAATTCCAGCTTCGACTCAGGCACATAGCTCAGCTGGTTAGAGCACCACCTTGACATGGTGGGGGTCGTTGGTTCGAGTCCAATTGTGCCTACCAAATTCCTGCTGTTTGCTGCAGCGCGCTAGGGTAAACCTAGGGGTGTTGCAGCAGGGGGCAACCTACAATGTGTTGCAGTGCAATACACGTAGTCCGCCCAGCGCGTCGGCCCCATCCATGCAAAGCAGATCCACACAGAAGCCCTCGGACGTTCGCGTCATCAAGAAATACCCCAATCGGCGTCTGTATGACACCGACACGTCGAGCTACGTGACGCTGGGGGACATCAAGCGACTGGTCATGGATAACGAACCTTTTCTGGTGCGTGATGCCAAGACCAACGAGGACCTGACGCGCAGCATCCTGCTGCAGATCATTCTGGAAGAGGAGGCTGGTGGCTCGCCCATGTTCACCGCGCCGGTGCTGGCCAATATCATCCGTTTCTACGGTCATGCCATGCAGGGGTTCATGGGTGGATATCTGGAAAAGAACATGCAGGCCCTGATGGATCTGCAGGCGCCCATGATGTCCGGCATGGTCAACAACAACCCGTTCCAGCAGGTGCAGGAACAGTTTCAGAAACAAACCGAACAATTCTTCGGGAACTTCGGCATCAAGCGCTGAATTGGCGCGGGGGTGCGGTTCCCGAACCGTGATGTATGAACGCAGAAAGCACGACCACCGCATCGACCACCGCCGCGCCCAAAGTGGGCTTCGTCAGCCTGGGTTGCCCCAAGGCGCTGACCGATTCCGAACTAATCCTCACCCAACTGAGTGCCGAGGGCTACCAGACTTCCAAGACCTTCCAGGGTGCGGATCTGGTCATCGTGAATACCTGCGGTTTCATTGACGATGCGGTCAAGGAAAGCCTGGACACGATCGGAGAGGCGCTGGCCGAAAACGGCAAGGTCATCGTAACCGGTTGTCTGGGCGCCAAGTCCGGGCACGATGGTGGCAACCTGGTGCAGCAAGTGCATCCCCGCGTGCTCGCAGTGACGGGACCGCATGCCACGCAAGAGGTTATGGATGCGGTGCACCGCAACCTGCCCAAACCGCATGACCCGTTCATGGACCTGGTGCCCAATGCCTTTGGGGTTGCGGGCCTGAAGCTCACGCCCAAGCATTACGCCTACCTGAAGATCAGCGAAGGCTGCAACCACCGTTGTACCTTCTGCATTATTCCTTCCATGCGTGGTGACCTGGTGTCGCGCCCGGTCGGTGATGTGTTGTCGGAAGCACACGCGCTGTTCGCCGGTGGCGTGAAGGAATTGCTGGTCATCAGCCAGGACACCTCGGCCTACGGTGTCGATGTGAAGTACCGCACCGGGTTCTGGGACGGCAAGCCGGTCAAGACCCGTCTGCTCGATCTGGCGCAGAAGCTGGGTGACATCGCTGCGCAGTACGGCGCCTGGGTGCGCTTCCACTATGTTTACCCCTATCCGGCAGTGGATGAGATCATTCCGCTGATGGCCAGTGGTCATGTATTGCCTTACTTGGATGTGCCTTTGCAGCACAGCCATCCGGATGTGCTGCGCCGCATGAAGCGTCCCGCCAGCGGCGAGAAGAATCTGGAGCGCATCCAGGCTTGGCGTGCAGCCTGTCCCGATCTGGTGATCCGCAGTACCTTCATTGCCGGATTCCCGGGCGAGACCGAGGAAGAATTCGAGCACCTGCTGCAGTTCATGCGTGAGGCCGAAATCGATCGTGCGGGCTGCTTTGCCTATAGCCCTGTCGAAGGTGCTACGGCCAATGCGTTGGACGGGCAGTTGCCCGCCGAAGTGCGCGAGGAACGCCGCGCGCGTTTCATGGCCGTGGCCGAAGAAGTGTCGGCCACCAAGTTGGCGCGGCGCGTGGGAGCCACCATGCAAGTGCTGGTGGATTCGGCGCCGGGCCTGGGCAAGAAAGGTGGCGTGGGGCGCAGTTATGCCGATGCACCCGAGATCGATGGCGTGGTTCGCCTGTTGCCGCCCGAGAAGATCAGCAAGACGCTCAAGGTCGGTGAATTCACCAAGGCATGCATCGTGGCGGCACAAGGCCACGATCTGGTCGCGCAACCGATTTGATCAGGCGGCAGCCAAAAGCAAAAAAGCCGCTGAAGCAGCGGCTTTTTAAACTATCCATGGTGCCCAGGAAGGGACTCGAACCCCCACGACATTACTCGCTAGTACCTGAAACTAGTGCGTCTACCAATTCCGCCACCTGGGCCATTTTCCAGCCAAACAAAAGGCCGCTGTCATGCGGCCACTTGAAATGATTCCACTGTATTATCAGTGGTGCCCAGGAAGGGACTCGAACCCCCACGCCTCGCAGCGCTAGTACCTGAAACTAGTGCGTCTACCAATTCCGCCACCTGGGCATTTCAGGAAAGAGAGCATTGTATCAAAAAAAATAGCCAAACCAGCGCGTTGCTGGAAGAACTCGAAGGAACCGTGCAGGGACATCGTGACGGACACGGTTTCGTCTCCCCCGACGACGGCTCTGCCGACATTTACCTGCCCCCCAACGAGATGCGTGCGGTGCTGCACAAGGACCGGGTCAAGGTGCGCATCGTGCGCAGCGACCGCCGGGGCCGCCCCGAGGGCCGTGTCGTGGAGATCGTCGAGCGTTCGCAGCAGCCCATCATCGGCCGTCTGTTGCAGGAGAGTGGTGTCTGGATCGTGGCACCCGAAGACAAGCGCTATGGTCAGGATGTGCTGATCCCCAAGGGGGCGGCGCAGATTGCAAAAAGTGGCCAGGTGGTGGTGGTCGAACTGGTGGGGCCGCCCGCGCTGTACACCCAGCCGGTGGGCCGCATCAAGGAAGTGCTGGGTGAGGTTGACGACCCGGGCATGGAAATTGAAATTGCGGTGCGCAAGTACAGCGTGCCGCACGAGTTCTCGCAGCCCTGTCTGGCATTGGCCCGCACACTGCCCGACGCGGTGACGGAAAGCGACATGCAGGGCCGCATCGACCTGCGTGATGTGCCGCTGGTCACGATCGACGGTGAAGACGCCCGCGACTTCGACGACGCCGTGTATTGCGAGCCCGCAACGCGGGGGCGTGGTAGGTCTGCCGTCAAGGGATGGCGTTTGCTCGTGGCGATTGCCGATGTCAGCCACTATGTCCAGAATGGCTCCGCCATCGACATTGATGCGTACGACCGTGCCACCAGCGTGTACTTCCCGCGCCGCGTGATTCCCATGCTGCCGGAGAAGCTGTCGAACGGACTGTGTTCGCTCAATCCGGAAGTCGAGCGCCTGTGCATGGTATGCGACATGTTCGTGAGCCAGGCCGGAGAAGTGCTGGCCTACCAGTTCTACCCCGCCGTGATGTGGAGCCATGCCCGCTTCACCTACAACGAGGTGGCTGCGATCCTGGCCAACACCAAGGGGCCTGAGGCGCTCAAGCGCGGCAAGGACAGGGTGGACAACCTGCTGAACCTGTTGGGTGTCTACGAGTCGCTGGCCCAGGCTCGCGCACAGCGTGGCGCGGTGGATTTCGAGACCACCGAGACACAGATCGTTTGCGACGACAACGGCCGCATCGAGAAGATCATTCCGCGCACCCGCAATGTGGCACACCGCGTCATTGAGGAAGCCATGCTGGCTGCCAATGTGTGCAGTGCCGACTTCATCGCTGCGGGCAAGCAGTTCGGCCTGTACCGTGTGCACGAAGGTCCTACCCCAGAGAAGATCGAAGTGCTGCGCAACTACCTGCGTGCCACGGGCGTGGGCATGACGATCAGCGACGAACCCAGCCCGGGTGAGTTCCAGGCCATTGCCAACGCCACCAAGGAACGGCCGGATGCGCAGCAGATCCATTCCATGCTGCTGCGCTCTATGCAGCAGGCGATCTACACCCCCATCAACAGTGGTCACTTTGGGCTGGCTTTTGAAGGCTATACCCACTTCACCAGCCCTATCCGTCGGTACCCGGACCTGCTGGTGCACCGGGTCATCAAGGCGATCCTGAACGGGACCAAGTACCACCTGCCGACGCTGCCGATCCCTGGCGAGGCCCACGCCAAGTTGGCGCGGCGCCTGGAAAAATCCAATGCGGCCAAGGGTGAGGCTGCAAGCAAACCCAAGAAGAGCAGTGGCGAGATGATGGGCTGGCAGGCAGCCGGCCTGCATTGCAGCGCCAACGAGCGCCGGGCGGACGAGGCCAGCCGCGATGTGGAGGCCTGGCTCAAGTGCAAGTACATGCACCAGCATTTGGGCGAAGAGTTCTCGGGCGTGGTCAGCTCTGTCACCAGCTTTGGTTTGTTCGTCACGCTCGACGCCTTGTTCGTCGAAGGCCTGGTGCACATCACCGAACTCGGTGGCGAGTACTACCGCTTTGACGAGGCACGCCAGGAACTGCGCGGTGAGCGCTCCGGCATGCGTTATGCGATTGGCACCCGTGTCAACGTGCAGGTCAGCCGGGTCGACCTGGATGGCCGACGCATTGACTTCCGTCTGGTCAATGACGACTTCGGGCAGGGCGCACGGCCGGTTGCGGACAAGTCTGGTGGTGACGAACGACAGCGCGAGCGCAGGGTGTTCAAGGGCAGTGCGCCCGAGGCGAAAGCCGCACAGCAACCTGCCAGGCGCCATGGCCGCGACGTACGTTCCGCCAAGCCACGACCAGAGCACGGCAAGCGCAACAGCCGCAAGCGCAAATAGGCCATTCGGCGCGACTTCCCCTTTTCGGGAAGAGCGCCGCGCTCAGTGCCGGTTCAAGAGGCCGGAGGCGGGGCGCACGGGTGCCGTGAACCCCTCATCCTGGCCGGCCAATCCGTGCTGATAGACCGCGCAGGCCGCTGCATCCCACGCGGACTGCCCGGCCGCCAGACCGGCGCCAACCATGCCGGCAAGTACATCACCGCTGCCCGCAGTCGCCAACCGAGCATTGCCCGTGGGGTTGATTGTGGGCGTGCTGTCTGGGGCGGCCAGCACGGTACCAGAACCCTTGAGCACGACGCAGGCCTGGAATTTGTCGGCCAAAGCCTGCGCCGCATGCAGGCGATCGCCTTGTACGGCGGCCGCAGTGGTGCCCAGCAGACGTGCCGCTTCCAGGGGGTGGGGCGTGAGCACGGTAGGCTTCGCCATGGAGCGTGATCGCAGCAGGGGCTCCAGCGTCGGTGTTTCCGCTACCGCATTGAGGGCATCTGCGTCGAGCACCAGGCGCGCGCTGTCCTGCAGCAGGGCGGGCAGCCACTCTACCAACCGACCGCCGCCGCCGCATCCCGCCACTACGGTGAGCTGCTGCCAGTGGAGCTTGTGCGGCGAACGAAACATCAGTTCGGGCTGCTGGTCATCGAAGCGGGGCGCCTTCGGATCGAGGGCAGCGACATACACGCGGCCGGCACCGCTGAGCAGGGCAGCACGTGCCGACAACAGTACGGCGCCCAACATGCCTTCATCACCACCGACCACCGCGACATCGCCGAAGCTGCCCTTGTGGCTGGCATGTGCCCGCGGCCTGGGCGCTGGTCGTGGATTCAACTGCGCCATCGGGGATGCGATGGGTGCCACCCCCAGCGTGTCGAGCCATAGGTCGCCGCACGTGTCGCGTCCCTGGTTCGTGAACAGGCCGGGCTTGAGTCCGAGAAACGTCAAGGTGGCGTGGGCGTGTACCGTGCCCGGTTGGGCGCTGCCGGTATCGGTGTCGAGCCCGCTGGGGCAATCGACGGCGATGATGGGCGTGCCACTGGCGTGCATGGCATGCACCCAGTGCGCGTGCTCCGTGCCCAGCACCCGTACCAGACCGATGCCGAACAGTGCATCGATGCAGACGTCGAAGGTCTGCGGCACGTCGGTGCCGATGGATACCCCGGAATCCCTCGCTTTTGCTATCGAAAGAGCAGCATCCTGCGCATAGTGGGTGAGGGCGTGGTGGCTGATGTGCACTCTCTTGCCCCAAGCCTGCAGGTGCACGGCGGCCTCGAAGCCATCGCCGCCGTTGTTGCCCGGGCCGCAGGCGATCCAGACTGTGCGGGCATGGGGTGCCAGGGCCTGCGTCAGGCGCGCCAACGCCAGTCCGGCACGCTGCATCAGGGTATGGGGTGGTAGCGCGCCAGCGGCTTGCGCTTCCAGGGCGCGCAACTGGGCCACGCTGTACAACGGCAAGGCTGCGGTGGTGGCGATCCGGTCCGCCGCAACAATGCACTCAGAACTCAAAAACCTCTCCTTCGCGGGCCAGGCGCACATCCAGCCCGTTCAGCGGCGTGGGGTGCTGGGCTAGCGCCTCGGCAAACACTGCCTCCAGTGCGTCGTCGCTGCGGGTGGGCTCGTGGTGGGTGCAGAACACGGTCTTTGCACCGGCGCGTTGGGCCATGGAAATGCTGGTGGAGAAGGTGCCGTGTCCCCAGCCCTTCTTGGAGGGGTACTCCGCGTCGGTGTAGGACGTGTCGGCAATGAGCACATCGACCCCGCGCACGGCATCGTCGATGATCTGGTTCTTCTCGTCGACAAAGCCCTGGTACTCGGCGTAGCCCTCGTCGCCAGGTTCGTAGATGTTGTAGGGAGGCTCGTGGTCACCGGTGAAGAACACGGACTTGCCTTTGGAATCGATGCGGTATCCCAGGTTCACCACGGGGTGGCTTAGCAGGCAGGGCGTGATGGTGGCGCTGCCGATGGTGACAGGCTGTCCCGGCATCAGCGTGACGTACTCGAAGCGCGCCTTCATTTCCGCTTCGCGCACCGGAAAGTAGCTGTACTGCAGCTGAACGGACATGACCTGTTCCACGCCTTGCCCGGTGACGGGGTCAAAGCCGCCGTGCAAGCGGACGGTGTTGCCGGGAATGAAGTTGGGAATGAAGAAGGGCAGGCCCTGGATGTGGTCCCAGTGGGAGTGGGTGATGAGTATGTTGGCCTGGACGGGCAGCTCGGCCAGCAGTGTCTGCGACAGCGGAAAGATGCCGGTTCCGGCGTCGAGGATGAACAGTTCGTTGTCGTCTGTGCGGACCTCGATGCAGGTCGTGTTGCCACCGTAGCGCACGGTCTTCGGCCCCGGGGAAGCGATGGAGCCGCGGACTCCCCAAAAACGAACTTTCATGGCAGCTCCCTTCGTGCGCGGTGACTAGAGTTTGGCAAACACCTGTGCTTCTTCGAACAGGGGCTGAAGGTCACCCATATGGGCAATCAGGCCATCGAGGTCGTAGCCAAGGCGCTTCTGTACCGCGGCCGGGAACGGGTGCACGATGACATTGCCGCCGAACCCGAAGTTCAGCTTCTTGCTGATCTGGTTGGCCGCGAAGACGCAGGCAATGGTGTCGGAGTCATGGGTGTGCTCGCCGTGCTGGTAGCGGATGGCCTCCACCAGATGCGGCGCGAAGCGCCATTTCTCTGCCAGCATGGCCCCCACCACGGCGTGGTCGGCACCGATGGTCTGCTGCAGCACGTCGTGCAGGGACACCTGGTGCTCCCGGCTAACCGTGAGGGCGCGACCGAACTCCTTGGGCATGAATTGCGCAAAAACCACCTTGCCGAAGTCGTGCAGCAGGCCGGCAATGAAGCAGTCCATGGGGTCGGCGTCGTCAGCGTATTTGGCCGCGATCTGCTTCGACAGTGCGGCAGTGGCCAGCGAATGCAGCAGGTACTGGTTGGCATCGAAACCCGCTTCATTCTGCTTGGGCAGCATGCCGATCGCGGCGATCGAGAGCGCCAGGTTCTTGATGGTGTTGAAGCCGAGGTAGACGACGGCATGGCCAATGGAGGTGACCTGTTTGGGCAGGCTGTAGTAGGCCGAATTCACCACCTTGAGCACCTTGACCGTCACCACCGGGTCCTTGTCGATCACGTCGACCAGATCCTTGGGGTTGGCATTCACGTCGCGCGTGAGTTCCAGAATGCGTTGCACGCTTTTCGGGAACGCCGGCATGGCGTCCACCGCCGCAGTCAGTTTTTGGGACAGTTCAGGGCTCATGGCTTCACAGAGTATGGGACTGATTGTGTCAGTTTGCCGCAATCGCGTCACGTGCCACGCGGCGCAGCAGCCACACCAGGCCGGTGGCGGCGACGGTCAGGCCCACCACCAGGGCACTCCAGAACCCTTGCGCCGCCATGGGCTCGGCTGGGTGCCAGGGGGCCCAGTCGGGGGCCAAACCCAGCACCATGCCCAGCGGAAGCGAAAACACCCAGAAGGCGGTGAGGTGGATGGCCATGGGTGCGCGTGTGACCTTGTAGCCGCGGATGGCGCAGCTGATCACCACCTGGGCCGTGTCGGACAACTGGAACAGCGCGGCCAGGAACAGCAGCTCGGCCGTCAACGCGATGACGGCCGCGTCTGTGGTGTACATCGCAGCAATCTGGTGGTTGAACAAGGCCATGCCGGACGCCGACAGTACCGCGAACACCATGCCAGCGCCCACGCCGGTCCAGGCACGAAAGCGCGCTTCGCGGTACAGCCCCGCCCCCAAGCCCTGGCCCACCCGGGTCAGCAGTCCCAGCCCCAAGCTCAGCGGCACCATGAATACCAGCGAGGCGAAGTTGAGTGCAATCTGGTGCGCGGCTGCCTGGGTGCTGCCGAACTTGGCGATCAGCAGGGCGATCAGGCCGAAGGCACTGGTTTCGGCGAAATAGGTCAGGCCGATGGGCAGGCCCAGGCGCAGCAGGTGGGCGATGGTGGGCCACTCGGGGGGCTCCCAGGCAGCGAAGGGCCAGGTGGCGCGGTACGCGTCGGCGCGGTGCATCCACCACAACAGGGCCAGCAGGTTGAACCACACGCACAGCATGGTGGACCAGGCGCAGCCCAGGCCCCCCAGTTCCGGCAGGCCAGCGCGGCCGTAGATCAGCAGCCAGTTGATGGCGGTGTTGAGTACCAGCGCGAGCAGCGCGATGACCATGAGCGGTTTGGTCTGGTTGATGCTGGCGCTGTAGCCATAGAGCACACGGTAGCAGGCGAATGCGGGCAGGGCCCAGCTGGAGATGTGCACGAAGCGCGTGGCCAGATCGCGGATATGCGGGGTGATGTCCATGGTCTGGAATACCAGGGCGGCCAGGTTGGCCGCGGCCATGGCGACGACCCCGACCCCCAGCGCCTTCCAAAGGGCCTGACGGACCACATGGGGAACGGCGTCGAATTCCCGTGCGCCCACATGGTGGGCCACCATGGGGTTCACGGCCATCATGATGCCCATGATGGTGATGATGACCATGTTCCACACCGATACACCCAGCGATACCCCGGCCAAGTCGGCTGCGCTGTAGTGTCCAGTCATGGCGACATCGGCCACGGCCATGCCCACAGTGGCCAACTGGCCGATGAGGATGGGCCAGGCCAGGTGCCATAGCGCCCGCAATTCGCCCCAGACTTGCTGGCGGCGGCGGACTCCGGGGTGGGGGAAGAATTGTTCGGGCATGCTGCTGTACGGACGGAGACTCAGGGGGTGACGTCCACCGCCTCCAGGGGTTCTTGCCAGGGGTCGAATCCGGTGATCAGGGCACAGGCCACCAGCACCAGAAAGCCGCCCGCGAACATGCCGGTCCCCAGCGATTCACCAAGGAAAAGATGTCCCCACACAACCCCGAACACCGGGATCATGAAGATGGGACTCATGGCGGCCACCGGTGTCACATGCACCATGATGCGCAGGTGCAGCCAGTAGGCCAGGCCCGAGGTCAGCACGCCCATCACCACCACGGCAGCCAGTGCGTGGGGGGTGAATACGGCCTGCGGCCAACTCCAGGCCGCACCCGGCAGCAGCATCAGCAGGGCCAGCGCGTGCAGGCCTGCCGCGATCTGGATCGGTTGCATGCGTGTGATGGCACGCTTCATGAGGGGCGCCGAAATGCCGTAGCAGGCCGATGCCAGCACGCAGGCGCCTGCGGCCAGCAGCACTTCCGTGGTGATCTGCACCGGCCCCAGCCCAACGATGAGCCCGACCCCGGCGAAGCCGCTCAGGCAGCCCAGCACCTTGCGCAGCGTCAGGTGGTCTTCCCCAAGCCAGGAAGAACTGAACAGACCGAAGATCACGGCCGTGGAATTGAGCAGCGCACTGTAGCCCGAGGGCAGGTGCAGCCCGGCCCAGGCGTAGAGCATGAACGGTACAGCCACCGAGAGCAGGCCCAGCACGGCCAGTTCGCGCCAGTGCGCCAACGGCCAGCGCTGGTGCAGCAGGCGCAGCAACAATGCCAGCGTGATCGTGGCCAGGCCAATGCGCAGTACGGCCAGCACGCTGGGGCCCAGCACCGGGCTCGCGATGCGGATGAAGAGAAAAGAGGCGCCCCACAGTGCAGAGAGGGCCACCAATTGCAGGAAATGGAGAGGTTTCAAGGTGCCCCTATTGTGCGGTACGCAGTGCACCAAATTGGCGCGAAAGGTCTTTGCGGAGCACCTGCGGAGCGCAGGGACAAGGCCTGCCCTGGTGGCGCTTGGCCGGGGTGGCTGGGATAATCGTGGGATGACACTCCGTACCCCTGAACTCCTGGCACCGGCGGGCTCGCTGGATATGCTGAAAACGGCATTTGCCTTTGGCGCCACCGCCGTGTATGCGGGCCAACCCCGCTACTCCTTGCGCGTGCGCAACAACTCCTTCGGCAGCCTCGACGTCCTGAAGGCCGGCATCGACCACGCCCACGAAAAAGGCGGCAAGTTCTTCCTGGTCTCCAACCTGATCCCGCACGACGGCAAGCTCAAGCACTACGTGGCCAACATGGAACCCGTCATCGCGCTCAAGCCCGACGCCATGATCATGTCCGACCCCGGCCTCATCATGATGGCGCGCGAGGCCTGGCCCGACATGGAGATCCACCTCTCGGTGCAGGCCAACACCGTCAACTCCGCAGCGGTGAAGTTCTGGCAGAAAGTGGGCATATCGCGTGTCATCCTCTCGCGTGAGTTGTCCCTGGACCAGGTGGCACAGATCCGCCAGGAATGCCCGGACATGGAGCTCGAAGTGTTCGTGCACGGTGCGCTGTGCATCGCCTACTCGGGGCGCTGCCTGCTCTCGGGCTACTTCAACCACCGCGATGCCAACCAGGGCACCTGCACCAACGCCTGCCGCTGGGACTACAAGACCCACACTGCCGAGGTGGATGCCAGCGGTGACGTGCTCAATCCCCCCGGAAAATCCGGCGCCGGCTGCGCTAACCACGGTAGCGGACAAACGCTGCCCGAGGAAGCCCGCAACTCCATTTCCTACCTGCTCGAAGAAAGCAACCGCCCCGGCGAGTTCATGCCCATCGAGGAGGACGAGCACGGTACCTACATCATGAACTCCAAGGACCTGCGCGCCATCGAGCACATCCAGCGCCTGGTGGAGATCGGTGTGGACAGCCTCAAGATTGAAGGCCGCACCAAGAGCCCCTACTACGTGGCACGCACCTGCCAGAGCTACCGCGCCGCCATCGACGACGCCGTGGCTGGCCGTGAACTCAACCCGGCGTTGCTGGGCCAGCTCGAAGGCCTGGCCAACCGGGGTTACACCAGCGGCTTCTTCCAGCGCCACACCCCGGAAGCGACCCAGAACTACCTGCGCGGCTTCTCCGAGAGCGGGCGCAGCCAGTACGTGGGCGATGTGCTGGAGTACGACGCCGCACGTGGCCTGGCCAAGGTCAATGTGCGCAACAAGTTTGGCGTGGGCGACTGGCTGGAGATACTGCATCCGAGTGGCAACTTTGACGTGCAGCTCACCCGCATGGAGAACGCCGATGCCGCAGAGGTGCAGGTGGCACCGGGCAGTGGTCACACCATGTGGATTCCCTTGCCCGAAACCGCAGTGGGCGCCTTCGTGGCGCGCTACCTGACACCGCGCGAGGAAGCGGCGCTGCCTGCCTGACGCAGGCTGGTTTCATACGCTATTCATTTTGTAGCACCCTGCGCAGTATCTGTGCGGGCTAGGGCCCAATTTAACCCCCTTCATTATCCTGTAGGGGTCAGCGTGCCATGTATGCGGCGCGAACTTCGGGTGCCAGCTTCTCCAGCGCGTAGCGCAGCATGGTGCGCGGCATGTGGTGGGCGTGGGCATCGAGAAAGCCACGCAGCGCGGCGGGGTCGCGCTTGCCCACCTCGCGCAGCATCCAGCCGCAGGCCTTGTGCATCAGGTCCTCCCGGTCACCCAGCAGCTGCTCGCACAGGCGCAGCGTGTCGGCGTGCTCGCCGGCTCGGATGAAAGCGAAGCTTGCCAACACGGCAATGCGGCGGTCCCACAGCACGGGTGACTGCGCCAGCGTGTAGAGCAGGGTGCGGTCGCGCGGCAGCAGGTGCCCTCCCACGATCGCCGGGGCTGAGGCGTCGACCAAATTCCAGTTGTTCACACGGTCCCGGTGGGCCAGGTAGGCATCGAACACCGCTTGTCGCTCGGCGTCCGGCGCCCGCTTGCGCTGGTACTGCGCCACCAGCACCAGCAATGCCAGCAAGCGCGCTTCGTTGTAGGGCGACTGCAGCAGGGCGACGCACTCCACTACGGGCAGGTTGCGAAAGGCAGGCAGTACGCTGCGCACCTGGGGCACCGGCAGGCCGAGGAACTGGTCGCCCTCTCCGTATTGGCCGGGGCCACATTTGAAGAAGCGCTGGAAGAACGCGGCCTTGGCGGGGTCGCGCTGGGCACTGAGGGCGTGCAGGGCCTGCGGGGCGGTATGTGTCATGGTCCGGTTGTACCGCAGCTGCGGCCTGCGTTGTACAGTGGCCGCCTGAACCTCTGACCCGGAGCCACCCATGCAGCACATCCTCGTCTACGCCGATTCCCTCTCCTGGGGCATCATTCCCGGTACACGCCAGCGCCTACCGTTTGATGCCCGCTGGCCCGGTGTCATGGAAAACCTCCTGACGGCCCAAGGGCGCCGTGTGCGCGTGGTGGAGGATTGCCTCAATGGCCGGCGCACGGTATGGGACGACCCGTTCAAACCCGGGCGAAACGGCTTGCAGGGCTTGGCCCAGCGGATCGAATGCCAGTCGCCGCTGGCCCTGGTGGTGCTCATGCTGGGTACCAACGATTTCCAGTCCATGCACCCGCACAAGGCCTGGCATGCGTCGCAAGGCGTGGCCACGCTCGTCAACGCTATCCGCAACGCGCCCATCGAGCCCGGTATGCCGGTGCCGCCGATTCTTGTGGTGGCGCCGCCACCGATCCGCACACCGGCCGGTCCCTTGGCCCCGAAGTTTGCAGGGGGCGAAGCCAAGTGCGTGGGTCTGTCCGCGGCCTTGCAGGCCGTGTGCACCGAGCTCGGTTGTGCCTTCTTCGACGCCGGGACTGTCGCCACTGCCAGTGTGGTGGATGGCGTGCACCTCGATGCCGATCAGCACCTGCGTCTGGGCGAGGCCATGGCGCCTGTGGTGGCAGCGCAATTGGGCGCCGGCGGCTAGGCTTTGGCGTCCCCAAGCTGGGTCAGCCGTTGCAGGAACTTCTGCGCCAGCGGCGACAGGCTCTTGCGACGCGGGTAGACCACGTGCCATGCCGAGGCGATGGGGAAGCCCGGCAGCTCCAGCACGCGTACCCCCTGCGATGATGGCGTCTTGCCCAGGGCATGGCGCGAGACAATGCCGTAGCCCAGGCCAGCAGCCACGGCTTCCTTGATGGCCTCGTTGCTGCCGAGTTCCATCAGCAGTCCGGGCCGAAACCGCCGTGCTGCAAAGCTTGCGTTCACCGCCATGCGGGTGCCGGACCCCGCTTCGCGCAGGATCAGGCGTTCGCTCTTCAGGTCGCTCAGTGTTCGCGGGAGCTGCAGGCTTGCGCCGCGCCGTGCATGCGGTCCAATGAGCACCAGCGGGTTGGACATGAATACCTGGTCCTGCAGGTCCATGTCGGCCGGCGGCTGTGACATGACATAGAGGTCGTCGCGGTTGTCGCGCAGTCGTTGCACCACGCCGTCGCGGTTGAGAACCTCGATGGCAACGTCGATGTGCGGGTGTTCGCGGCAGAACTGGCCGATGAGGCGCGGAATGAAATACTTGGCCGTGCTCACCACGGACACCTGCAGGCGTCCTTTCTGCAAGCCATGGAGCAAGCCGACGGTCTGCTCCAGTCGCTCCCATTCGTCGACCATGGTGCGGGCAGTACGCGCCAGTTCCAACCCGGCCTGCGTGAGGTAGACCTTGCGGCCGATGACCTCGTACAGCGGCATGCCCAGTGCCTGCGTGACCTCACGCAGTTGCATCGAGGCCGTGGGCTGGGTCACGTGCATGGCGCGCGCGGCCTGGCTCACGGAGCCGGTGTCGGCCAGGGCCAGGAACAGGCGCAACTGCCGGAAGGTGATATTCATAGATGAAAGTCTATGTAAAAGCACATAAATATCGATTTTACATAGTGGATCAGAACCCCTAGCATCGGTGGGAAAGGAGTATGCATGCACAGTTTTCTTGATCCGGCCATCCTGTTCTTTGTCTTCGGAGTCCTCGCGGGAACGGCCCGCTCCAACCTGGAAATCCCCCCGGCCATCTCCAAGTTCCTATCGCTGTACCTGCTCATGGCGCTGGGTCTCAAGGGCGGGTTCGCCCTGGCCAAGAGCGGGTTGACGCCCGAGGTGCTCAAGAGCCTGGGCTTGGCGGTGATGCTGGCCATCGTCATTCCGCTCATCTCGTACCAGATCCTGCGCCGGCGCATTGCCGCCTATGACGCGGCTGCCATTGCCGCCACCTATGGTTCGGTCAGTGCGGTCACGTTCATCACTGCCACCCAGGCGCTGGAGCGCCAGGGCATCGCCTTCGGTGGCCACATGGCTGCTGCCATGGCCCTGATGGAGTCACCGGCCATCATCATTGCCGTGCTGTTTGCCAATCATCTGCGCAGCCAGCAGGGCCAGACGCAAGGGCAGGGCGGGCTGGGCAAGGTGCTGCACGAAAGCTTCACCGACGGCGCACAGCTGCTGCTGCTTGGTGCCATGGTCATCGGTGTGCTAACCGGTGATAGCGGCAAGGCCGCCATGCAACCGTTCTCGGGTGATCTGTTCAAGGGCATGCTGGCCTTCTTCCTGCTCGACATGGGTCTGATGACCGCCCGCAACCTGCCCCAGCTGCGCGGCCAGTCGCCCTGGATGCTGGCTTACGCGGTGCTGGCACCACTGTGCCACGCTACGCTGGCCTGGGTGCTGAGCCGCTTGGTGGGCATACCGCCGGGCGAAACGGCGCTGCTGATGGTGCTGGCGGCCAGTGCCTCCTACATTGCGGTGCCCGCCGTGCTGCGGTTCGCCATCCCCGAAGCCAAGCCTTCGCTGTATTTCGCCATGTCGCTGGGTATCACGTTCCCGCTCAACATCCTGCTGGGCATCCCGCTCTACACCCACGTGGCTACCAGCGCATGGTGAACGCCGCCTTGCCTTTCCAAGGTTTGCGGGTGGGCTTTGTCACCCAGCACGGCAAGGAGTCGCTCGTCGCGCCCCATTTGGAGCCACTGCTGGGTTGTGTGGTGGAGCGCGTGGACGGGATCGACACCGACCGTTTCGGTACCTTTACCCGCGACATCCCACGCAGCGGCACGCAGCTGGAGGCCGCCCGGCGCAAGGCACAGGCCGCCTTTGAGACTGGCGACTGGCCGCTGGCTCTGGCCAGTGAAGGTGCATTCGGCGTCGACCCCTATGCCGGGCTCATGCCCTGGAATGTCGAGGTCTTGGTGTTGCTGGACCGGCGCACTGGGCGCGAAGTGGCTGCACATGCCCAAGGGCCGGCGCTGGCTGCCCATTCTCGGGTGGGCAGCGAGGACGCGTTGCGTGCATTTGCCCAGGAGGCCGGGTTTCCCCACCACCACCTGGTAGTGCGGCAAGGCGATGAAAACGGCCCGGTAGTGGCCAAGGGTCTCCACACCGACGAGGCACTGCTCGATGCATTCTGGCGTGCCCGGCAAGGCGGGCAGGGGGTGTTTGTCGAGCATGATTTGCGTGCCTTCTGCAACCCGACGCGGCAAGCGGTCATCGCCAACGCCGCAAAACAGCTGGCACAGAAACTGGCCTCCGCGTGTCCGCAGTGCGCGGCACCAGGGTTTTGGCCGGTGCGCCACAGCGGGGGGCTACCCTGCGAGGCTTGCGGCACGCCCACGCACCTGCCGCGCCTGAAGGTGTGGGGCTGCAGCGCGTGCGGCCACGAGGAGCAGCGACCTCACGGCGAGCGGCCAAGTGCCCCGGCTGCCAGTTGCCCTGCGTGCAACCCCTAGTAGCGCGGGGTGGCCTGCATCGCGTCTGCCACTGGGGTACCATGAACTTTTTGCCCACTGCCCAAAAAGGTGCTGCACCATGGACAAGTCGCCTACCGGTTCCGAAACCCCCGTGGCCCTGCAGGCCGAGTCGGTAGCTCCCTTCGCGCGCCGCAGCCTCTACCCCGAGCCCTTTGCTTCGCGCATGGCTGGTCGCACCAAGCGCCGCCTCGGCGATGCCTTCGGGCTGCAGAACTTCGGCGTCAACCACACCGTGCTGGCCCCGGGTGCCTCGTCGGCACTGCGCCACAGCCATGCCTGCCAGGACGAGTTCATCTACATCCTGAGTGGAACGCCCACCTTGCATACCGATGCCGGTGCGACCCTGCTGCAGCCGGGCATGTGCGCGGGGTTTCGCGCCGGTAGCGGCGACGCCCACCGCCTGGTCAACGACAGCGACACCGAGGTGGTGTACCTGGAAGTCGGTGACCGCAGCCCCGGCGATGTGGTGCGCTACCCGGACGATGACCTGGAAGCCCGATTTGTCGCCGGCGCATGGGTGTTCGCGCACAAGGACGGCACGCCCTACTGAATGCGCTGATCGCGGTCAGAACGGGCTGGTGGTGCCCTGTTGCTGGCGCTGGCAGCCGGGAAGGTCATTGCGCCAGGTCTTGAGGTCGGGCGCGCACTTGCGGATCACGTCCTTGCCTTCGATGGTGCAGGTAACGCGCAAGGCGAAAGGCAGGTCGCTGCAGGCGAAGGTGCGAGGGTTTTCCGTAGGAGCAGGCGCTTCGTGCTTGCCCTTGTCGACGGATTTGCCACTGTCAGACGGTGGCGTTGCCTTGGGTTTGGCGGGTGTTGCTGCCAACGGCGGCGGCACAGGCTGGCTGGTACGCGCGGACTCCGACACCGGTTTCGAGGCCCGCCCCCAGGTCGTGTACACCAATGCCACGAGCAGGGCGAGGACCACCAGAGCCAGCGGCCAGCGCCATGCCGGACCCTTGGGCGCAGCGGGGGATGCCGCTGCGGGCGTTGCGTCCACACCGGGCCGCTCATGCAGGCGCACGGTGTCGCCGTCGCGGCCGCCCTCGTGTACCCGCGGTTTGCGCATGTCGGCAGGAGGGCTCTGCTCGCCCAGGAACACCGGGCGAAAGGCTGCCACACTCTGCGGGCGGTCGCGCTCGTCGACTTCCATGGCCCAGTCGATGGTGCGCAGGAAAGCCTCGGAGTAACGTCCAGCGGCGACATCGGCTGCGGCTGGCAGGCAGTCGTCCTTGATGCGCGACGGGGCCTCCACGGGCTTGTGGCCGGTCACCAGCCAGTACAGCACGCCACCCAGGGCATACAGGTCACTCCAGGGGCCTTGCTGGCCGCGGGCGTGGTATTGCTCGAACGGTGCGAAGCCCGGCGAGACCATGCTCGTCACACCTTCCGAGGCCTTGCTGGTGGCCTGTCGAGCCGCGCCGAAGTCCAGCAGCACCAGGCTGGTATCGCTGTCGCGCACGTAAATGTTGCTGGGCTTGATATCGCGGTGCACCATGCCCACGCCGTGCACTTTTTCCAATCCGTCGAGCAGACCGGCAAACATGCGGCGCAACTGCGTTTCGTCCGCTGCGCCATGGGTCTTGACCCATTGCCGCAGGGATTGCCCCTGCTCGTAGTCCATCACCATGTAGGCCGTGCCACTGGCCTCGAAAAACCGGTTCACGCGCACGATGTGCGGATGCCGAAAGCTCGCCAGCACCCGCGCTTCGGACAGGAAGCGCGCCAAACCATCGCGGTAGTCTGCCGCGTGTTCAGCGCTGCGGGGCACGACTGCAAACGCAGCAGCACGGGTAGCCCATTCGCCTGGCAGGTATTCCTTGATGGCGACTCGGCATTGCAGGTGCTGGTCGTATGCCAGGTAGGTGATGCCAAAGCCCCCGGTGCCGAGTACCGATTCAATGCTGTACTCCAGCAGTGCGTAGGCGGGCGGAAGGGCAATGGGATGGCCGGCAGCGTTGTCACCAGCCAAGTCGAAATCCAGCGTCACGTCCACGCCGACAGGCCCCGCGGGTTGTGCGTTTGGCGGTGTATCAACCGACGCTCGCTGGGGGTGTTCTGTGGTCATGGTTCCAACCCATTTTGTAAGGAATGCATTCTATGGTGGGGCCATCAGGCACTGGCCTCGTCGCGGGCGTGGGGGATTGACTCAGCGCCACCGCAGGAACAGGGCGTCGAGTTCCTTCAAATTCAGTTGTCGCCAGGTGGGGCGGCCCTGGTTGCACTGGTCGGAGCGCTCTATCACTTATTTCGCCCCGGCCTGCAACAGTAGTTTCACCACGGGTTCATTGCCATAGCGCTTCGACCACCCTACAAGTGAGTTTCCGTTGACGATGGCATCCGGGGCGGCCCCATTTTTGATGAGCAATTCGGCCATGCTGACACCAACGGCGTCTCGCCTTGCAATGGCGTAGTACAGCGCGTTGAATTTTGACTCGCCGCCAATACTGTTGGGATCGCTGCCGATTTCGAGCAGCAGCTTTACCACCTCGACAGTTCCACCCTTTACGGCATAGAGCAAGGGAGCATCCCCACGCGAGGGCTTCAGCGAGGCACCTTTTTTGATGAGGTACCTTGCCGTGGCGAGGTCTTTTGCCAATGCAAGTGGCGTATTGGCAAGTTCGCGATCGCGCCCGGTGGTAGTTGCAGCGTTGATGTCCGCGCCGTGCTCCAGAAGCAGCTCCATGAGCGCTTCATCACCACGTGCCGCCGCTACATGCAATGGAGTGCGTCCATAGGAGTCCCCCAGGTTGGTGTCGGCCCCTGCTTTAAGCAGCAAGGCGATGCGGGCGTTGGCTTCTGCCCGTTCATCCTTCATCAGACCTTGCTGAGTGCCGTTTGAGATAAGGCGCATCAACAGCGTTTGTCGGTCGAGTCCCTGAAGCGCGTTGACGTTGGCACCTCTGTCCAGCAAGGCCTGTATGGTCTTGACGTCTCGGGCCCAGCCAAGGGGGGTACTGCCCAGTTCGTCGGTTGCCTCGCGGTTCGCTCCACGGTCAATCAGTGTGCCGATCAATTCCAGATGCCCCCTAGAGGAAGCCAAATGCAGGTAGCTGCTTTCATAGGGGTACTTGCGGTTGAGATCGATTTTTTGGTCGCGAAGGATCTTCAATGCATCTTCCGTTTTTCCCTCTTCAAGCGCTTGGCGTAGCGGATTGGCCGGGCAGATCGGGCAAATGGGGTTCAACGGTGGAGCCTTCGGGTCCGCCGTCAGTTGTTGGGCGTAGGCCAGCGTGTCTTCGCGCTGGTAGGCGCGCTTTTTCAACCACGTGGGGCGGTTCTTCGAGATTTCATCCTGTTCATCTTCCCACTGCTGGTACGCCAAGTCATCCCATTTGACGGCTTGCCGCAGTGACTCTGCCCACAGTGGCGATCGACCACGGGCATAGTCCACGATAGGTTGTGTCGCCGCCATTAGAAATCCATAGGCGACGCCAGAGCTGCCGGAATAGCCCTCCCGGTAGACGCCGGCAGCCAACCAGCGAGCAGCCTCTTCCGCGCGTCCATCCTTCCACAAATGGTAGGCGGCATACAGCAAGTAACGCGAGGGCATGGTCGCAGAATTGGCTACTACTTCCTCTGCGGCTTCAAGTCCAACAGCCGGATCTTGACTGCCGATTCGCTTCTCCAATGGTTCCTTGGCTTTCCAGCCTGAGATTCCCTCTGGACAGGGAAAGCTCGATGACTCAACACGCGGTGCATTGATCTGGCTGGCGACATCCATCAATCGCGATGATCTCGAACGCGTATCGATTGACTCTTTGCGATCTCCAAACCGCAGGCTGATAGAAGATTCACCGAAGGCAATTGCGATGTTCTTAGTCGAACGCGTGGTTGGAAAGTCGAATTCCACGGCCTCGGTAACGCGGTCGGACCTAAGGGAAACCGGTGCGAGCTTACGTTCGGCTGTGGGCTGGATGGGCTTACCTTCCGGTAGTGCGAAGAACGCGATGCGCTTAGAACGTAGACGCAGCTCCTTTTCGGGGTCGTGAGCAAACGCCAGTGTGATGCCGCTGAGCATCGCCCCCTTGAATAAGGGTGAAGCAGTAACACCTACACCCCAATCCAAATCCATGTGACAGCTGACCGGTGGCCATGCTCTCTCGATGCCCATGTCTTGCTGCGCGAACGTGGAGGTCGAGAAAAACGCGAAACCAAGGGCGGCGGTGTACTTCCCCATTTTTGCTGTGAATGACATTTCTTCTCTCTGCATCGCTGGTGCTTTGAAACCTTTCAGCGGCCCCGCAGAAACAGGGCGTCGAGTTCCTTCATGCTGAGCTGCCGCCAGGTGGGGCGGCCGTGGTTGCACTGGTCGGAGCGCTCGGTTTCTTCCATCTGGCGCAGCAGGGCGTTCATCTCTTCGATGGTGAGGCGCCGGTTCGCGCGCACGGCGCCGTGGCAGGCCATGGTGGCGAGCAATTCGTTGTGGGCGCGCTGCACCACGGTGCTGGCGTCGTGCGCCGCGAGTTCGGCCAGCACGCTGCGCGCCAGCTCGACCGCATTGCCCTGGGCCAAGGTGGTGGGCACGGCGCGTACGGCCAGGGTCTTGGCCGAGAAAGGCGAGATTTCCAGGCCGAGTTGTAGCAGCGCGTCCTGCTGGGCTTCGGCGGTGGCCACTTCTTCAGGGGTGGCGGCAAAGGTGGCGGGCACCAGCAGGGGCTGGCTGGGCAAGGTGCGCTGGCTGCCGTCGGTGCCGAGCTGCTGCTTGAGCCGCTCGTAGACGATGCGTTCGTGCGCGGCATGCATGTCCACCAGCACCAGGCCCTGGGCGTTTTCGGCCAGGATGTAGACGCCGTGGAGCTGGGCGATTGCGCGGCCCAGGGGCCAGATGGGCTCGGGTTCGTCATGGCCTGTGGTGCGGCTGGGCGAGACAGGAATTTGCTCCGTGTCCCCCGCCCGCGTTGCGGGCTCTTCCTTTACCTGCGCAAATCCCTGCCCCGCCCAGCCGCTGGTGGCGTCGGTTGCACTGGGGTTGGGGCGCCATAGCGCACCTACATCCTCCACCCGGTGCTGCACCATGCTGGGTTGGTAGTCGTTGTCAGTTGCTACGAAATTCATAGCTGTCTGCGCACGGTATTCGGGGGCTAGGGGCCGATTTGGCTCTGGAAATGCAGCAGGGTCTAAGTTGGATGGCGCTGCGGCCACCTGGAGCGCAGCCGTACCCGCCAGCGCCGAGCGCGGCGCCGCCAGCGCGTTTTCCACCGCGTGGCGCACGGCCTGGTGCACCTCGCGGCTGTCGCGGAAGCGCACCTCGATCTTGGTGGGGTGCACGTTCACGTCCACGCGCGTCGGGTCCATCTCCACATACAGGGCGTAGACCGGCTGCTTGTGGCCGTGCAGCACGTCTTCATAGGCGCTGCGGGCGGCGTGGGTCAGCACCTTGTCGCGCACAAAGCGGCCGTTGACGTAGCAGAACTGCTGGTCGGCACGCGAGCGGGCGGCGTCGGGAATGCCGGCACGGCCCCACACGCGCACCGGAATGCCGTTGGCGCCGCTGGTCTGGAAGTCCACTTCCACCGACTGCTCCAGGAATTCCACACCCAGCACGTCGCGCAGGCGCTGGGCCAGGGCCGTCATGGGGTCGGGGGCGGTGGTGCGGCGCCACTGTTCAACCAGCTTTCCTTCGCTCCAGATGGCAAAGCCCACATCCGCTCTAGCCAGGGCGTGGCGGCGCACGGCCTCCACGCAGTGGGCCAGTTCGGTGGCGTCGGTCTTCAGGAACTTGCGCCGCGCCGGGGTGCTGAAGAACAGCTCCTTCACCTCCACCGTGGTACCGGTGGCGCGCGCCACGGGGCGCAGCTCGCCCGTGCGGCCGTCCAGCAAATAGGCATCATTCAGGCCGCTGGCCCGCGAAAGTATTGCGCAATCAGCTATGGAGTTGATAGCGGCCAGGGCCTCGCCGCGAAAACCCATGGTGGCCACCGACTCCAGTTCGGAAAGGTTGGCGATCTTGCTGGTGGCGTGGCGCTTGAACGCGATGGGCAGTTCGTCGCGCAATATGCCGGCACCGTCGTCTTCCACGCTGATGAGGCGCACGCCGCCGGCCAGCAGCCGCACGGTGATCTGGGTGGCTCCGGCGTCCAGCGCGTTGTCCACCAGCTCGCGTACCACCGAGGCGGGGCGCTCCACCACTTCGCCGGCGGCGATCTGGCTGATGAGCTCGTCGGGCAGTTCGCGGATGGGGCGGCGAGGGGGCTGGGTAGCGGAGTGGAGGGTGGGTGCGTTCACCCGCAGGATTTTAGGGCGATGCCCTGCTGGGATAATCCTCCGCCATGGAACTTATTGCATTTCTGATCGACTTCATCCTGCACGTGGACAAGCATCTGGAGGTGTTTGTGCAGACCTACGGAGCGTGGGTCTACGCCTTGCTGTTTCTCATCATCTTTGTCGAAACCGGGCTGGTGGTCATGCCGTTCCTGCCAGGTGACTCGCTGCTGTTCGTGGTCGGTGCCTTGGCCGGTGCGGGATTCATGAGCTTTCCGCTGGTGGTGGCTTTGCTGTTTGTGGCTGCGGTGCTGGGCGATCAGCTCAATTATTCGATTGGCCGTTACTTCGGCCCCAAGGTGTTCCAGTGGGAGAACTCGCGCTTCTTCAACCGTGCGGCATTCGACGCTGCCCACGATTTCTATGAGCGCTATGGGGGCTTCACCATCATCGCTGCCCGCTTCATGCCCTTCCTGCGCACCTTTGCCCCGTTCGTGGGCGGGGTGGCCGCCATGAACCGCGCCAAGTTCACGCTCTACAACGTGGTGGGTGCGGCCTTGTGGGTATGCGGCATCGTCACCATCGGTTACCTGTTCGGCAACATCCCGCTGGTGAAGGACCACATGGAGAAGGTGATCTGGGCCATGATCCTCATACCGGGCCTGATCGTGCTGTTCGGTGCCTGGAAGGCGCGGCGCAAGGCAGCAACGGCCTGAGGCAAGGTTCGGTCGAGCTAGCCGACCTTCAGGAACAAGTCCTGGTCAGGGGCAAAGTTGGCGTGCAAGGGCAGCAGCGCGCCGCCCAGTGCGCGGGCATCGGGCCCGGTGGTGCCTGCCACGATGGAGGTGGGCCACAGGCCTTCCCAGTTGTAGTGCGCCAGGGCTGCAGTGGTCTGGGCGATGACCCTGTCGAGCACGGTGCGCGAAAACGAGCCGTCGATGACCACGGCATCCACGTCGAGGAATGCGGTGCCACTCACAATACTGTGCGCCAGAGCATTCGCGGCCTTCGCGATCCAGGCCAGCGTCTCCACCCGGTACGGATCACTCAGCGCCCGCTCGTCGTAGGCGGCACTGGGATCCAGCCGCAGGGCCTGGTAGCGTTGCTCCAGCTCCCACAGCGAGGCTCGGGTGACCAACTGCTCGGCAGTGTGCACGGCGCCGCCCAGGCCCATGGGCAGGGACGCCACGGCGCCCGCATTGCCGTGCTTGCCTGTGTGCAGGTGCGAATTGATGACCAACCCGCCGCCGACAAAGGTGTCGACAAACAGGTACAAAAAGCTCTTGATGTCGCGCCCGCGTCCGCCCACCAGCTCGGCCACGCAGGCCGCCGCGGTGTCTTTGGCAAAGATCACCGGCACATCGGTCATGCGCTGTACCTCGGCGCGCAGGTCGATGGTGTTCCACTGTTGCGAGGCGCTTTCCGACAGCCCCAGCATGCGGTGCCAGCCACCAAGCTGGAACGGTGCCGCCACGCCGATGCCCACCACACGTTCGGCCAAGGGCCCCAGTGGCGCGGTGAGCGTGGCAATGTTGCTTTGAATGGCGGGCAGCAGCTGTTCCAAGTCGGGAAACGCATAGTCCATGCTGCGGCGCTCGCGCACGGCGCCGGTGAAGTCCACCAGCAGCCAGTCGGCGCTGCGCCGACCGATCTTCAGGCCCAGCGAGAACGCGCCATCGGGGTTCAGTGCCAGGGGCACCGAAGGCTGGCCAATGCGTCCTCGCACGCGTTCCTGGCGCAGCAGCAATCCGTCTTCCTCCAGCCGGGTCGTGATCAGCCCGATGGTCTGGGCGGTCAGGCCAGTGAGCCGGGCGACCTCCGCCTTGGGCAGGGCACCGTTGAGGCGGATGGCCTGCAGCACCACCCGCTCGTTGAAAGCCCGCATGCCCACGTGGTTGGAGCCCCGCGGACGCAGCGGGGCCGGGGCTGCGGGCGAGGTCTCAAGCGTGGGCTGTGCAGGCGTCATGGGCGCAGATTGTCCGCTATGACACCCTTGCGCAGGATGAAGTTGCCAAAGGGTTGTGTTTCCCCCGTGAGGACCACGGCGAATGCCTCACGTGCCCGGTCGTAGAACGCAAACCGCTCCAGCCCTTCGGCGCTTTGCCCACCCTGCAGCAGCGGGTTCACCTGGGCCAGCACCTCGCGCTGCAGGCCCGACTGGTAGTCGTCGGGCTTGTCGCTGACCTGCATGTAGGCCACGGGGTGCTGCACGTCGGCGGCCAGCGGCAGCAGGTCGGTGATGGCTTTCACCACATCGGCCATGCTGCTGCCCGGCAGGCGCAGCACCGGCTTGCCGGCGGCAATGCGCACGGCGGTGAAATTGGCATCGGCCAGCACCAGGGCGTCGTCGTGGCCCATTTCCATCAGCGTTTTCAGCAGCTCGGGCGTGAGCAGGGGGGAAATGCCTTTAAGCATGGGCTTCCTCCGGCAGTTCGTCCACCGTCTTGGCACCGGTCATCACGGCCACGGTGTCGCTCATGCTGATGGCCTTGGGGTTGACCACGGCGGCACGCTTGCCCAGGCGCTGGATGTGGATGCGGTCGGCGATCTCGAACACGTGGGGCATGTTGTGGCTGATGAGGATCACCGGCAGGCCCTTGTCGCGTACGCGCCGGATCAGTTCCAGCACCATGTTGCCTTCCTTCACGCCGAGCGCGGCGGTGGGCTCGTCGAGGATGACCACGTGCTGGGCGAAAGCCGCAGCGCGGGCCACGGCCACGCACTGGCGCTGGCCGCCCGAGAGCGTTTCCACCGCCTGCGTCATGGAGCGGATGCCCACTTTCAGGTCGGCCATGCGCTGCACGGCGATGTCGAGCATCTTCTTCTTGTCCAGCATGCGCAGCGCGCTGCCCAGGAAGCCTTCGCGGCGCATTTCGCGGCCGAGAAACAGGTTCTCCGCAATCGTCATCGCCGGGGCGACTGCCAGGTCCTGGTAGCAGCACTCGATGCCGGCGCGGCGCGCTTCGATGGGAGAGTTGAAACGGATCTTTTGGCCATCCAGCAAGAGTTCGCCTTCGTCGGGGATGGTGGCACCGGACAGCGCCTTGATCAGGCTGGACTTGCCGGCTCCGTTGTCACCGATCACCGCCAGGATTTCGCCGGCGCGCAGTTCGAAGTCGGTGCCATCCAGGGCCGTGACCTGGCCGTAGCGCTTGACCAGGCCCTTGGCCTGCAATACGAGTTTGGGAGACGCATTCATGATCAACGTCCTCCTTTGCGGGAAAGTTGGTCCACGGTCACCGCGATGATGACGAGGATGCCGGTGATCAGCACTTGGTACACCGAGGACACGCCCATGAGCGTGAGCCCGTTGCGCAATACACCCACGACGATGGCGCCGACCAGCGTGCCCAGCACCATGCCACGGCCGCCAAACAGGCTGGTGCCGCCCAGCACCACGGCGGTGATGGCATCCAGGTTCTCGGTCTGGCCCGCATTGGGGTCACCCACCTCGGTACGCGCTACCAGCAGCAGCGAGGCAATGCCGTAGAAGATGCCGGCCAGCACATACACGCCCAGCAGCACGCGGTCGGTCGGGATGCCCACCAAGCGCGTCGCCTCGGGGTTGTTGCCCACGGCATAGACATGGCGGCCCGACGCAGTTTCGCGCAGCCAGAACCAGGCCGCCAGGTACAGCAGCACCATCAGCACGGTGCCGAAGGACACTGGCGTGCCGGCGATGCTGAAGGTGTCGCCCAGGGCGATCATGAAGGGGGGCAGGTTGGAGACCGTCTGCGCGTTGGAATACAGTTGGGTAATGGCGAAGGCGATGTTCATGGTGCCCAGGGTCACGATGAACGGCGGCAGCTTGATGCGCGTGACCAGCAGGCCGTTGATGAGCCCGAAGGCGGCGGTCACACCGATGCCGCAGAGGATGGCCAGCGGGGCGGGCATGCCCAGTTCGACCGCGAACTTGGTCATCACGATGCTGCCCAGCGCCATGACCATGCCGCAGGACAGGTCGATACCCGCGGTGAGGATAACCAGCGTCTGGCCGATGGCGATCACGCCCACCACCATGACCTGCTGGAGGATCAGCGCGAAGTTCGCGCCGGTGAAAAAGTTGTCGGTGGTCAGGCCGAAGACCGCACAGGCAATGGCCAGGGCAATGAAAGGCCCCAGCTGGCTGATCGGCGGCAGCCTGTCCTTGAAAGTACTCACTGCACAGCTCCAGAAAAAGAAAAAAGAAAAGCGGGCGCCCTCGGCCGCCCAGGGATTGTGCTCCCCGGTTCAGAGGGGCGCCCGCGGCGCCTGGGAAGTCAACCGGAAAAGGGCTTACTTCTTGTCGCCCCAGCACAGGTCGGTACCGACCTTCACGTCCTTGCTGTCGACACCGGCCACGGCCTTCGCTGCGATCAGGGTCACACCGGTGTCGACATAGCCCGAAGCTTTCTTGCCACCCTTGGCATAGTCCACACCGGCGGCCACGCCCATGGCGGCCATCTTCAGGGGGTACTGCTGCGAGGTGGCAGCGATCACGCCCTTGCCCACGTCGGCCACGCCGGCGCAGCCACCGTCGACGGACACGATGATCACGTCCTTGTCCTTGCCAGCCTTCTTCAGCGCGTTGTAGGCACCGGCGGCCGCGGGTTCGTTGATGGTGTAGACCACGTTGATGGCCGGGTCCTTCTGCAGGCAGTTTTCCATCGCGGTCTGGCCCTTGGCCTGGTTGCCGTCGGTGTCGGCGGCGCAGACGGTTTCTGCAGTGGAGGAGAGTTCGTTGGACTTGGCGTCATTGGCCTTCAGACCGAAACCGGTCATGAAACCGTTGTGGCGCTGGGCACCGACGGGGTGGCCGGGGAACAGGTCCAGCATGGCGATCTTGGCCGGCTTGTTGCCCAGTGCAGCCTTGGCGTACTGGCCGATCAGGATGCCGGCCTTGTAGTTGTCGGTGGCGAACAGGGCGTCGGCGCCGTCGAAAGGGCTGTCCAGGGCAATCACCTGAACGCCCTTGGCCTGGGCCTTCTTCACGGCGGGGATGATGGCATCGCCCGAGGAGGTGATCAGGATGGTCTTGGCACCGGCGGTGACCATGTTTTCGATGGCGGTGATCTGTGCCGCGGTGTCGCCGTCCTTCTTGCCGGCGGCGGTCATCAGCTTGGCGCCGAGCTTCTTGGCTTCGGCCTGGGCACCTTCTTTCATCTTCACGAAGAAGGGGTTGGTCTCGGTCTTGGTGATCAGGCCGATGACGGGCTCGTTGGCGGCAAAGGCGGTGGTGGTAGCCAGGGCAATGGCGCTCAGGGCCAGGGTGCTTGCGAGTTTCATGGGGTCTCCTGTGGGTGGTGTAAGGGGGGAACCGGCCCCGGGTTTCTCCCGGGGATTTAACGCTTTACCTTGTAGCGTGGCTGAACTATAGTGGCGGCATTTTACTAAATCAAGTTGTTTTAGTTATCGAAAACCCTAATAGTCGAACCATGCAAGACCTGAAGTACTGTCGAGTCGCCACCGCGGGCGAAGCCCTCATTGATATGGTGCTCCGCGAAGATGGCTGTTACCAGCCCTGCCTGGGTGGCGCGGTGTACAACCTGACACGCGCGCTGGCGTTGCAGGGGGTTGAGACCCTCTACCTCAACCCCTTGTCGCGCGACCGCCTGGGGCGCCTACTGGCTGCCGGGCTGGAGGCAGCCGCGGTGCGGCTGGCGCAGCCCGAGCCGGTCGCCGAGCCGACCGCATTGGCCATGGTGGCGGTGGATGCGGCAGGGCAGCCAGACTATGCGTTCTACCGGGAGGGGGTAGCGGACCGTGCCGTGACCGCGCAGCAGATGACGCAGGACTGTGCGCGGCATGCACCGGAGATTGTCTGCACTGGAGCGCTGGCGCTGGACCCGCGCGACGCCCGGGCATACCTGCCTTGGCTGGTAGCCCAGCGCCTTGCCGGTCGCATGGTGGTGGTGGACGTCAACATGCGACCGTCGGTGATGGGCGATCCGGATGCCTATCGAAGCCATGTCCTGGCAACCATCCAGCACGCGCACGTCATCAAGGCCAGTGATGAAGACCTGCAACACTTGGGCATTGCCGGGGCAGACCCGATCGACCAGGCGCGATCGCTCCTGACCATGACGGGGGCCAACTGGTTGGCGCTGACCCGCGGTGCCGATGGGGCCTCCCTCATCACGCGCCATGGCGACAGCTACCACCACAGGGAGTCCCGCCCCTTGCAGGTGGTCGACACGGTGGGGGCAGGCGACTGCTTTCTCGCTGGCCTGATCGTGCGCTGGCTCGAACTGGCCCTGCCGCAGGACTGGGGGCGTGCTGCGACCGATGCGGCGCACGCCCACGCCTTGCTGGCGCATGCGGTGGCCAGCGCCAGCATCAATGTGCAGCGGCAAGGCTGCCAGCCGCCCGGCATCGACGAGGTAAGGGACTGGCTGGCCCCACCACACGCCGGACGGCCTTGATGCGGGCGGCGCCAGCGGTTAGCATCTGCCCCACAACAAGAAACAGTGTTCAAGCAGGGGAGGTGAACGATGGCGATCAGTCTGGAATGGGAACCGCACGGTGCGGTGCGAATCTACAACGGTACGATCCATATCGATGGCATCGTCGATGCCATTGCCCAGTTGCAGAATGACCCACGGTTCGACCGACTGCGCTACCTGATCGAGGATTTCAGCGCGGTGGACAGCCTTGCAATCAGCGAATCCGAAGTCGACCTGATCGTGGCCCATGCGATCGGTGCGGCCTATTCCAACCCCCATATCCGGGTAGCTGCCGTGGCCACGTCGGAGCAGACGCGCCAACTGGTGCGCCAGTTCGCCAAGGACTCTCCATACATCGTGCGCCTGTTCGGCGACACCGAGGCGGCGCGCCAATGGATCAGTGGGGGCGAAACCTCGCCAGTGCCACTGGAAATCCAACTGCAGGCCTCGGTCGAATTTGAAGAAGGCCGCCCGGTTCGCTGAATCTGCGCGCCCTCAGACCGAGCGGTTGCGTGCCAGCGGCGGGTTCTTGCTGAAGTACGCGGTGATGCCGCGCATCAGCGCATCGGCCAGGGCTTCCTGGTAGGCCTCGCTGTTGAGCTTGGTCTCTTCCGTCGGGTTGCTGATGAAGGCCGCCTCCACCAGCACGCTGGGAATGTCGGGTGCCTTGAGCACGGCAAACCCGGCCTGTTCCACCTTGGCCTTGTGCAGCTTGCCGACGCGGCCGATCTCCCCGAGCAACTGCTTGCCCAGCTTGAGGCTGTCGTTGATCTGGGCCGTGGTGCTCATGTCGAGCAGGGCGCGTTGCACGGTGGCGTCCTTGGCCTTCACGTTCAGGCCGCCGATGAGGTCGGCCTTGTTTTCCTTGGCCGCCATCCAGCGCGCGGCGCTGCTGGACGCACCGCCCTGGCTCAGCGCGAACACGCTGGCGCCCTGGGGTTCGGGGGTAAAGAAGGCGTCGGCGTGCAGGCTGATGAACAGGTCGGCCTGCACGCGGCGGGCCTTCTGCACCCGCACGTGCAGCGGCACGAAGTAGTCGGCATCGCGCGTCAGGTAGGCGCGCATGGGGTTGCCCCCCACGGTGGTGGCGTTGATGCGTTCGCGCAGGCGGTGGGCCAGCTGCAGCACCACCTCCTTTTCACGGGTGCCGGCCGGGCCAATGGCCCCCGGGTCCTCCCCGCCGTGGCCGGGGTCGAGCGCAATGATGATCAGGCGGTCGGTGCCGCTGTCGCTGCCGCCCCCGTCCTTTTTGGGTTCATTTTGGGCTGTAGCCCTTGCAGGATCTGCGTTGGCAGCTCCTGGAACAATAGCGCCGGGGGCTGGCTTGGGCTGTGTGGTCTGGGCGATGAATTCGCCTAGGGGATCGTTGGCTGGGGCCTTGGGTGGGGGCGGCGCGGTCTGCTTGCGCTCGCGCAGCTGGTCGGCGATCAGGGCCTCCAGCGGATCCACCTCGGCTTCGGGGTAGAGGTCGAACACCAGCCGGTGCTGGTAGGCCGCCACCGGGGCCAGCGTGAACACCTGCGGGCGCGCCGGGTGCTTGAGGTCGATGACCAAGCGCACCACCGTGGGCTGGAACTGCCCCACACGGATGCCGGCAATGTTGGGGTCGTCGGGCTTGACCTTGGCCACCAGTTCCTTGAGTGCCGGGTTCAGCACCAGACCTTCGATGTCCACCGCCAGGCGTGGCGGGTTGGGCACGAAGGTCTGCTTGGCGACCAGCGCCGTGTCTGACTCGATGGTGACGCGCGAATACTCCGGTGCCGGCCAGACGCGCACATTGACGATGCCGGCGCCCCAGGCCAGCTGGCGCGCGCCCAGCGCCAGCACGATGCTGCCACTTTGCAGGAGGGTGCGTCGGCGCAGCATGTTCAATCGCGTCCTTCCGCTGTCGCTGCTGTGGCAGCCTGCAGCGCCAGAAGCAGTGCGTGGCCGGTGGCATTGTGGGCGGTGAGTGTGACCAGGCGCTGTTCCTGCGCATCGGTCTGCAGCCGGATGTCGAGGTCGGGGGTGGGCAGCATGCTTGCGGCCTTTTCCGGCCATTCCGCCAGCTTCAGTCCGTGGCTGGCAAAGATGTCGCGAAAGCCTGCATCCTCCCACTCGCGCGGGTCGGCAAAGCGGTAGAAGTCGAAGTGCCAGGCATTGAACCCAGGCAGTTCATAGGGTTCGACCACGGCGTAGGTCGGGCTCTTGATGCGGCCCTGCACCCCCAATGCGCGCAACAGGTGGCGCACCAGGGTGGTCTTGCCAGCGCCCAGGTCCCCATGCAAGGCGATGAAGCAGTCGCGCAGTGCCGCTTGCGCGGCCAAGGCACCTGCCGCCACCTCGGTGGCGAGTTCGTCGCGCCATACCAGGCTGGCGACGGCGGGCAGGGTGCTGCTTTCTACAATAGGACGGTGACGCTCCATAGCTCTCCATTTGACGGCCACGAACTTCTTGCGCGCATACGCGCCTGGGCTCGTGAGCTCGGATTCTCCCAAATCGGCGTGGCCGGTGTCGATCTTTCTTCCAGCGAGCCCGGATTGCTGGCGTGGCTGGCGCAAGGTTTTCATGGCGACATGCAGTACATGGCGGCCCATGGCCTCAAGCGCGCCCGTCCCGCCGAGCTGGTGCCGGGCACGGTGTGCGTGCTCACGGCGCGCATGGATTATCTGCCGCGCGACACCCCTCCCGATTGGGCCGCCACCGAAGGGGCGCGGCTGCAGCAGCCCGCGCAGGGCGTGGTGTCGGTGTATGCCCGGGGGCGCGACTACCACAAGGTGTTGCGCAGCCGCCTGCAGAAGCTGGCCGAGCGCATTGCGGCCGAGGTGGGGCCGCTGGGCCACCGGGTGTTCACCGATTCGGCGCCCGTGCTGGAAGCGGAACTCGCGGCCCGCAGCGGACAAGGCTGGCGCGGCAAGCACACCCTGCTGCTCAGCCGTGAAGGCGGCTCCATGTTCTTCCTGGGCGAGATCTACCTCGACATTGCATTGCCGCCCTCGGAGCCCACCAGCAGCCACTGCGGGCAATGCACCGCCTGCATCGCCGCTTGCCCCACCGGGGCCATCGTGGCTCCGGGCAAGCTCGACGCGCGCCGCTGCATTTCCTACCTGACCATCGAGCATGCGGGGCCTATCCCGGAAGTCCTGCGACCTCTGCTGGGCAACCGTATCTACGGCTGTGACGATTGCCAGCTGGTGTGTCCTTGGAACAAGTACGCCCAGATCAGTACATTGCCTGATTTCGATGCCCGCGCCGACCTGGCGCCACAAGCCCTGTTGCAGTTCTGGGCCTGGGACGAGGCCGCGTTTCTGGCCCGCACCGAGGGCAGCCCGATCCGGCGCATCGGTCACGCCCGCTGGCTGCGCAACGTGGCGGTGGCCCTGGGCAATGCCCTGCGTTCGCCGCAGGTGGATGGGGTGCAGAAAGCGGCCATGGTGCAGGCCCTGCGCGCTCGGGAGCATGTGGACGACCCCGTGGTGCAGGAGCACGTGCGTTGGGCGTTGGCGCAGGCGGGTGAAACGACATGATCCGTGCCGACAACCAGCAGTGGGTCGATCAGTTCATTGATGCCTTGTGGCTCGAAGATGGCTTGGCACGCAACACCTTGGACGCCTACCGGCGCGACCTGAACCTTTTTGCGCAATGGCTGGGGGAGCGTTCATTGGCGCAGGTGCAGGAAACCGACCTGCACGCCTACTTTGCCCATCGCCACGCGACCACCAAGGCGACGACGGCCAACCGGCGCCTCACGGTGTTCAAGCGCTTTTTCCTGTGGGCACTGCGCGAAAAGCTGGCGGCCACCGACCCTACGCTGAAGATGCGGGCGGCCAAGCAGCCTTTGCGTGTACCCAAGACGCTCACTGAAGCCCAAGTCGAAGCCCTGCTCAATGCGCCGGACACCAGCACGGCCCTGGGGGTGCGCGACCGCACCATGCTGGAGCTGATGTACGCCAGCGGCCTGCGCGTGAGCGAGCTGGTGGGGTTGCGGGTGTTCCAGTTGGGCTTGAGCGACCATGTGCTCAAGGTCACCGGCAAGGGCAGCAAGGAGCGATTGGTGCCCTATGGCCAGATCGCAGGGCAGTGGCTCGCACGCTACCTGGCCGAGGCGCGCAAGGAGCTGCTGGCCGGGCAGCAGAGTGATGACCTGTTCGTGACGTCGCGCGGGCAGCATGCGGGCAGCGCCATGTCGCGGGTGATGTTCTGGATGATCGTGAAGCGCTACGCGTTGCAGGCGGGCATCCGCGCACCCCTGTCGCCGCACACGCTGCGCCACGCCTTTGCAACCCACCTGCTGAACCACGGCGCCGACCTGCGCGCGGTGCAGATGCTGCTGGGCCACGCCGACATTTCCACCACCACCATCTACACCCATGTGGCCCGCGAACGGCTGGCACAGCTGCATGCGCAGCACCACCCGCGCGGCTGATGCCGGAATTTTCAGTGAAATTGGGCTCTGGCCCAGGTGAATATTGCGTAGGCAGCTACAAGAACTGTAGCAAGTCAAGCGGCCAGTGATTCCGCCCAGGCCAGGGCCTCGAGGTGCGCCATGTTCACCTGCACCCCGGTCAGGCCCAGCGCCGTGCTGGTGCGCGCGAACGCAGCATCGTCGTTGTTCTCGCAGGCCAGCGTCAGTTCCAGGTAGTCGGCCAGGACCCCGCGGCGGTGCAGCAGGGCGTCGGTCACCGAGGTCGGCAAATTGAGCGTACCCAGGGCCGTTTCCATGGGTACGCCCAGCATGGTGTCGAGCAGGGAAAAGACCCCGACCACGAAGGCGTTGTCGCTTTCCTCGGCGGGCAGGGATTGCTGGGCCAACAATTCCATGAGGCGACCACGCAGCACGGCGGTGGAGCCCACGGCGGCGGGTGTGTTGCCGCCGGCCGAGGTGGTGAGCAGCAGTGCCGCCCACTTGAAGAGGCGGTTCAACCCCAGCAGCATGACTGCGTGGCGGAACGAGGTGATTTCGTTGCGCAGGCCAAAGCCGGCCGAATTGATGAAGCGCAGCAGGTTGAAGGACAGGGTGGGGTCGTGCTTGAACACTTCCTCGATCTCGTCGGTGCTGGCCTGTCGGCGCACCAGGTTGATGAGGTGCAGGATATGGGCCTGGCCGGGACGGATGGTGTGACCATCCAGTAGCATTGGCTTGGCAAACCAGTAGCCTTGGAACAGGCCCACGCCCAGCGACTGCAGGGCGTCGAACTGCTCGGCGGTCTCCACTTTTTCCGCCACCAGCATGGCCTGGCTCTTGGCCTGTGCCAGTTTGATGAAGGAAGCCAGCGCCTCGCGCTTGAGGATGCTGAGGTCGAACTTGATGAAGGAGGCCAGTGGCAGCCAGGCCTCGTAGGCCTTGGTCAATACCGAGTAGTCCATGGCGAGACGAAAACCGCGCTGGTGCATCTGCTGCAGTACCGGCAGCCGGGTCGGGATCTGGTCCACCTGGGAGATCGGCAGCGGTGGGATTTCCAGCACCACCTTCTGCGGAGCCACGAGGTCAAGGTGACCACCTGCGAGGCTGTCGTGGGTGCAATTCACGAAGTACACCGCGCGGGTTCCCATCGTGCTCTCGGACGCCGTCGACAGCGCATTGAACAGCATCTGGGCGTCGGTATGGGCAGTATGGGCGTCTGCGGCCACGGAGCGGTCGAACAGCTCGTATCCGAACACCTTGCGCTGGGCGTTGACGATGGCCTGGTGGGCAATGGCCATGGTGCCGGCGGTGGCGGCAGCTGCTGCCTGTGTGGGAGAGACTGGGTTCATAGCGTGCGTCGAAAAGACTGCGGGCCATTGTAGTGGGGCATGAAAACCTACAATCAGCCCCTTTGCAGCTTCTGGAGTTTGGACATGGCCTTGTATTCGCTCGATGGCGTAGCCCCGCAGGTGGCCGAGTCGGCCTGGGTGGCAGACAGTGCGCAGGTCATGGGAAAGGTGGAGCTGGCGGCCGACAGTAGCGTCTGGTTCGGTGCCGTGGTACGTGGCGACACCGAGAGCATCCGCATCGGCGAGCGCACCAACATCCAGGATGCCAGCGTGCTGCATGCCGACCACGGCAAGCCGCTGGTCATCGGCGACGACGTGACCGTCGGCCACCAGGTGATGCTGCACGGTTGCACCATCGGCGACGGCTCGCTCATCGGCATCGGCGCGGTGGTGCTCAATGGCGCCGTCATCGGCAAGGGCTGCATCGTCGGTGCTGGCGCATTGGTCACCGAGGGCAAGGTGTTCGAGGACGGCAGCATGATCCTCGGTAGCCCGGCCAAGGCGGTGCGGCAGCTCAGCGCGGAGCAGCAGCAGGGGCTAAAGATGAGCGCGGCGCACTACGTCCACAACGCCCAGCGCTTCAAGGCCGGACTCAAGAAGATCGATTGAACCGGGCCCCGCAGGGGCGGTTCCAACCATAGGGAGGACGCACATGTCCGAATTGCACAAGTTCATTTTTGAAGGCTTGCCGGTGCGCGGTGCCCTGGTGCGCCTGACCGGTGCCTGGCAGGAAGTGCTGCAGCGCCGTGCAGCCAATACGCAGACCGGGCCCTACCCGGAGCCTGTGCGTACCGTGCTGGGCGAGATGTCCGCCGCGGCGGTGCTCATGCAGTCCAACATCAAGTTCGACGGCGCGCTGGTGCTGCAGGTGGCCGGCGACGGGCCGGTCAAGGTGGCCGTGGTCGAGGTGCAGCCGGACTTCAGCTTCCGTTCAACGGCCACCCTGGCGGGTGAAGTGCCTCCATTAGCCACGCTGGGCGAGATGGTGAACCAGCATGGCAGCGGCCGCTGCGCCATCACGCTGGACCCGCGCCAGCGCCTGCCCGGTCAACAGCCCTACCAGGGCGTGGTACCGCTGACCGATGACGACGGCCGCGCCTTGCCCGACTTTGCAGCGGTGTTGCAGCAGTACATGCTGCGCAGCGAACAACTGCAGACTACGTTGGTGCTGGCGGCCGACGACCACATTGCTGCCGGGCTGCTGATCCAGCGCCTGCCGGTGCAGGGTGCCGGCAACCTGGAAGGAACCCAGCAGGCAGACGCAGCCGCCATGGAGGAGCACTACAACCGCATTGCTACCCTGGCGTCCAGCCTCAAGCGCGAGGAACTGCTCACGCTGGATGCGGACACCGTGCTGCGGCGCCTGTTCTGGGAAGAGACGCTCAACCGCTTCGAGCCCCTGGTGGGCGACAGCGGCCCGCGCTTTGCCTGCAGTTGCAGCCGTGAGCGCGTGGGAAAGATGATCCTCGGTTTGGGACAGGAAGATGCCGAGGCGCTGGCTGCCGAGCGAGGCCATATTGAAGTGGGCTGCGAGTTCTGCGGCAAGCAGTACCGGTTCGATGCCGTGGATACCGGCGAGGTATTCACCGAAGCGGCCCGTTTGGGCAGCGGCGGCACCCAGGCCCACTGAGGGCTGAACTCAGGCTGTTTCGTTGGTCAGTCCGCGAAACAGCCGGTGCTCGCACTGCGCGTCGGAGCAGCGCTCGCACATCCACTTCCAGGGCGTGTGCGCTGCAGTGGCGTCACTGGGGCTCCTCAGCAACTGCCGATCAATGATGCGTAGGGCAGCTTCCAGGCGCGCGCTGCCTTGTCCCAGTACCAAGGAAAACGCGGTGCCGGACTGCACCAGCACGTCGCGCATGCGTTGGTCAAAACGCTGGCGTGCCCCTTCACCATCGCGCAGGAAACCGTCGGCCACCCAGGGCAGGTCGCAACCCGTCAACAGCGTCAGTGCATATTGCTTCTGCCAGGCCAGCGCCTCGGGGTACAGGCTGGTGTCGTCGTAGACCAGTTCGCTGTAGACCGCGGTGACCAGGGGTGTGGTATCGCATACGACCCACGCGTGGCTTGCCAAGGCTGTCTCCATGGCCTGCTGCTGAGCACAGGCAATGCCTCGCTGTTCATCGGCGCGAGGGATGCGTCCGTTTCGTTCGCACCAGATCCGCAGCTGCTCGTCCACGGTCGTGGAGGACTGGCCGCGGGCAAGCAATGCCTGGGTCAACTGGGAAGCAAGGCTGGATTTGCCGGTGCATTCGGCACCGAGGATGGCAATGGCACGTGGTGCCGATGCCGGGGGCAGGAGGCTCACTTGGTGAGCTGGACAAAGATTTCGTTGGGCTTGACCATGCCCAACTCCATCCGCGCTTTTTCTTCGATCATTTCCAGACCCTCCTGCAGGTCCAGGATCTCCGCCGCCAACCGGTCATTGGCCAGTGATGCCAACTGGTTCTGCGCCTGCTGCTCCTTGAGCTGCTGGCGCAGTTTGGACACACTGGGGAGGCTGCCGCGCCCGAACCACAACTGGCCATGCACAACGAGCAACAGCGCGATCAGGACGGCTGGGACTAAGCGTTGTGACATGGTAGGTCTGTGATTCAGGCGAGGGCCGATTATCAGCGCAGGTTGTAGAACGCGCTACGGCCGGGGTACACGGCCACGTCGCCCAGGTCTTCCTCGATGCGCAGCAGCTGGTTGTACTTGGCCATGCGGTCGGAGCGGCTCATCGAGCCAGTCTTGATCTGGCCGGCGTTGGTGCCCACGGCGATGTCGGAAATGGTGGAGTCTTCGGTTTCGCCCGAGCGGTGGCTGATGACGGCGGTGTAGCCGGCACGCTTGGCCATCTCGATGGCGGCGAAGGTCTCGGTCAGGGTGCCGATCTGGTTGATCTTGATGAGGATCGAGTTGGCGATGCCCTTGTCGATGCCTTCCTTCAGGATCTTGGTGTTGGTCACGAACAGGTCGTCACCGACGATCTGCACCTGCTTGCCCAGGCGGTCGGTCAGGATCTTCCATCCGTCCCAGTCGCCTTCGGCCATGCCGTCTTCGATGGAGACGATGGGGTACTTGTCGCACCAGGTGGCCAGGATGTCGGTCCATTCCTGGCTGGAGAGCACCAGGCCTTCGCCTTCGAGGTGGTACTTGCCGTCCTTGTAGAACTCGGAAGCGGCGCAGTCCAGGCCCAGGGCGATCTGCTCACCGGCCACATAGCCGGCCTTGTCAATCGCTTCCAGAATCATCTGGATCGCTGCTTCGTGGCTGGCCACGTTGGGGGCAAAGCCACCTTCGTCGCCCACGGCCACGCTCATCCCCTTGTCGTGGATGATCTTCTTCAGGGCGTGGAAGGTTTCGGCACCCCAGCGCACGGCTTCGCGGAAAGTCGGTGCACCCACGGGGATGATCATCAACTCTTGCAGGTCGAGGTTGTTGTTGGCGTGGGCGCCGCCGTTCATGACGTTCATCATGGGCACGGGCAGCTGCACAGCGGCCATACCACCGAAATAGCGGTACAGGGGCAGGCCGGCTTCTTCCGCAGCAGCGCGGGCGACGGCCATGGACACGGCCAGCATGGCGTTGGCGCCCAGGCGGCTCTTGTTGTCGGTGCCGTCGAGGTCAATGAGGGTCTTGTCCAGGAAGGCTTGCTCGGAGGCGTCCAGGCCCAGCACCGCTTCGGAAATTTCGGTGTTGATGTGCTCGACGGCCTTCAGCACGCCCTTGCCCAGGTAGCGGCTCTTGTCGCCGTCACGCAGTTCAATGGCTTCGCGCGAGCCGGTGGAGGCGCCCGAGGGCACAGCCGCACGGCCCATGGTGCCGGATTCCAGCAACACATCACATTCCACGGTGGGGTTGCCGCGGGAGTCCAGGACTTCGCGACCTACGATGTCAACGATTGCGCTCATTTATCTTCCTTTACGAATCAAAAAGTCAAAACTCAAAAAACCGGGGCGTCCACGCCTTCGACCAGCACCAGGTTGAAATGGCTGGTGGCGCCGAGCCGCTTCTGACGGGCCTGCTGGTACATCTCACCCTCGTACCAGGCTTTGGCCTGGGCGAAGCTCGGAAAGCGCAGCACGGCCATGCGCGCCGGCTGCCACTCACCTTCCATGGCTTGCAGCTGGCCGCCGCGCACCAGGTACTCGCCGCCAGCGGCCTGGATCGAGGCCGGTGCGGCCGCCATGTACTGCTTGTACGCGTCCATGTCGCTGATGTTCATGTCGACGATGACGTAGCCATAAGCCATGGATCGTGTTCCTTCAGGTGTTGAAAACGTCTTCGAGGAACGGGTTGCGCTTGGCCACATCGTCCAGCTGCACCAGGGTTTGCAGCAGCGCCTTCATGTGCTTGAGTGGCACGGCGTTGGGGCCGTCGGACCAGGCCTCCGCAGGTTTCGGGTGGGTTTCCATGAAGAAACCCGCCACACCCGCCGCGGCACCGGCGCGCGCTAGGACCGGCACCATGTCGCGGGCACCGCCGCTGCTGGTGCCCTGGCCGCCGGGCTTCTGCACCGCGTGGGTCACGTCGAACACCACCGGCGCACCCGATTTGCGCATTTCCGCCAGGCTCACCATGTCGGCCACGAGGTTGTTGTAGCCAAAGCTCACACCGCGCTCGCAGGCCAGAAAGCGGTCTGGTGACAGACCGGATTCCTCGGCGGCAGCGCGGGCCTTGTCGATGACGTTCTTCATGTCCCAGGGCGCGAGGAACTGGCCCTTCTTGATGTTCACTGGCTTGCCGGACTTGGCCACGGCGCGGATGAAATCGGTCTGGCGGCACAGGAAGGCAGGTGTCTGCAGTACATCCACCACGCTGGCCACTTCGGCCACCTGAGTCTCATCGTGCACATCGGTCAGCACCGGCAGGCCGGTCTGGCGGCGCACCTCGTCAAGAATCTTCAGCCCCTTCTCCATGCCGACACCCCGCAAGGTGGCGCCCGAGGAGCGGTTGGCCTTGTCGAACGAACCCTTGTAGATCAGCGGAATGTTCAGCGCCGTGCAGATTTCCTTGAGTTGTCCGGCCACATCCAGCGACATTTCAAGGCCCTCAATGGAGCAGGTCCCTGCGATCAGGAAAAAGCGTTGATCGAGTCCGACCTTGAATCCGCACAGTTCCATGGTGGTTCCTCAGGCGGCGCGCTGGGCCTGGTGGTCCAGTGCGGCACGGATGAAGGCGTTGAACAGCGGGTGCCCATCCCAGGGGGTGGACTTGAACTCGGGGTGGAACTGCACACCTACATACCAGGGGTGAACGGGCTTGGGGAGCTCCACGATCTCCGTGAGCTTCTCACGCTGGGTAAGTGCCGAGATCACCAGCCCGGCCTCTCGCAGTTTGTCCAGGTAGTTCACGTTGGCCTCGTAGCGGTGGCGGTGGCGCTCCGTGACGACGTCACCGTAAATGGCGTGGGCGATGGTGCCCTGGGCCACGTCCGAGCTCTGCGCGCCCAGGCGCATGGTGCCGCCCAGGTCGGAGTTCTCGTTGCGGGTCTGGATGGAGCCGTCGGCATCTTTCCACTCGGTGATGAGGGCGATGACGGGGTTGGCACAGGAGGGATCGAACTCGGTGCTGTTGGCCTCCTTCAGGCCAGCCACATTGCGTGCGAATTCGATGGTCGCCACCTGCATGCCGAGGCAGATGCCCAGGTAGGGAGTCTTGCTCTCGCGGGCAAAGCGCGCGGTGCTGATCTTGCCTTCCACGCCACGCTTGCCGAAGCCGCCGGGCACCAGGATCGCGTCGTACTTCGAAAGTTGCTCCGCTGCGTTGGAGTCGATGGTTTCGGAGTCCACGTGTTCGATCTTGACGCGCACATGGTTCTTCATGCCGGCATGGCGCAGGGCCTCGTTGACCGACTTGTAGCTGTCGGTCAGGTCCACATACTTGCCCACCATGGCGATGGTGACTTCACCGCGCGGGTTCTCGGTCTCGTAGACCAGGTCATCCCATCGCTTGAGGTTGGCCGGGGGAGTGTTGAGGCGCAGCTTGTCGCAGATCAGGCCATCGAGCCCTTGCTCGTGCAGCACGCGCGGCACCTTGTAGATGGTGTTCACGTCGGGCATCGAGATGACGCCCCAGCTCGCCACGTTGGTGAAGAGCGAAATCTTCTCGCGCTCATCGTCTGGAATGGAGCGGTCGGCGCGGCACAGCAGGGCGTCGGGCTGGATACCGATTTCGCGCAGCTTCTGCACCGTGTGTTGGGTAGGCTTGGTCTTGAGTTCACCGGCCGCGGCAATCCAGGGCAGGTAAGTCAAGTGCACGAAGGCGGTGTTGTTGGGGCCCAGCTTCAGGCTCAGCTGGCGCACAGCTTCCAGGAACGGCAGGGACTCGATGTCGCCCACGGTACCACCAATCTCGACGATGGCCACGTCCACGGCGTCGGCCTCGCCCATGCGGGCACCGCGCTTGACGAATTCCTGGATCTCGTTGGTGACGTGGGGAATGACCTGCACGGTCTTGCCCAGGTAGTCACCGCGGCGTTCCTTGTCGAGCACGCTCTTGTAGATCTGGCCGGTGGTGAAGTTGTTGGCCTTGCGCATCTTCGATTCGATGAAGCGCTCGTAGTGGCCGAGGTCGAGGTCGGTTTCGGCACCGTCGTCGGTCACGAAAACTTCACCGTGCTGCAGGGGCGACATCGTCCCCGGGTCGACGTTGAGGTAGGGATCGAGCTTGATGAGGGTGACTGTCAGGCCCCGCGATTCCAGGATCGCAGCGAGGGAGGCAGAGGCGATTCCCTTACCCAGGGAAGACACCACACCGCCGGTGACGAAGACAAATTTGGTCATGTCCGGGCGAACGCCTTGCGTTCGATGAGGTGGTAAAGCGAGATTATACGTGGCCCCCACGCTCCGCCGCTACGCGGGTCGCTGCCCCCCATGGGGGCCTTCGCGCCTTGGGGCGGCCCGGCGGCGCTCATTGGTCGCTTCGAACCACGCAGTTTGGCTCTGCTACATTGCGCCTTTTGTTGCAACAGCAGGGCTTCAGCCATGGAACTGGCGGGAAAACACATTGTCTTGGGTCTCAGTGGCGGGGTGGCCTGCTACAAATCGGCCGAGTTCTGCCGCTTGCTGGTCAAGGCCGGCGCGACCGTGCAGGTGGTGATGACCGAAGCTGCCACGGAGTTCATCACGCCAGTCACCATGCAGGCGCTCAGTGGTCGCGTGGTGTGCACTTCGCAGTGGGATGCCGCCACGCCCAACAACATGCCCCATATCAACCTGGGGCGAGAGGCCGACGCCATCGTCATCGCCCCCTGTAGTGCGGATTTTGCGGCCCGTCTGGCCACTGGCCGGGCCGACGAGGTGCTGAGCCTGATGTGCCTGGCACGCCCGCGCGACACCGTGCCCTTGCTCCTTGCCCCGGCCATGAACCGCGAGATGTGGACGCACCCAGCCACCCAGCGCAACTTTGCGCAACTCCAAGCCGATGGCGCCCACGTGCTGGGTGTGGGGTTCGGCGAGCAGGCCTGTGGCGAAACCGGTGACGGCCGCATGTTGGAGCCGTCTGAACTGTTGGACGACCTGATTGCCTTCTTCCAGCCCAAGCTGCTCGCAGGTCGCAGTGTGCTGGTGTCTGCCGGCCCCACCTTCGAAGCCATTGACCCGGTGCGCGGCATCACCAACCTGTCCAGCGGCAAGATGGGCTTCGCCATCGCGCGGGCCGCCCGCGAGGCAGGGGCCGACGTGACGCTGGTGGCAGGCCCTGTCGCACTGGCTACGCCCCGTGGGGTGCGTCGCATCGACGTGCGCTCGGCAGTAGAAATGCTTGCAGCCTGCGAAGAATATGCACAAGGCGCTTCTGTTTTCGTAGCAACTGCTGCGGTGGCCGATTGGCGCGTGGCGCAGGCCAGTGACCAGAAGATCAAGAAGGATGGCAGCGGTGCAACGCCGACGCTGAACTTTGTCGAGAACCCGGACATCCTGGCCACCCTGGCGGCCAGCGCCCGTGCCCGCAGCGGCTCGCTCTACTGCGTGGGATTTGCCGCCGAGAGCCACGACCTGCTGGCCCATGCCACCGCCAAACGTGCGCGCAAGAACGTTCCCCTGCTGGTAGGCAACATTGGCCCGGCCACCTTCGGGCAGGACGACAATGCCCTGCTGTTGGTCGATGCACAGGGCGCAACTGAATTGCCTCGTGCGTCCAAACTGTCCCTGGCGCGCCAGTTGGTGGCCGCCATTGCAGGCCGTTTGCCTGCTGCAACCCGTTGAGAGAAGCCCATGAAAGTTGACGTCAAGATCCTGGATCCCCGCATCGCCGAACATATGCCCACCTATGCCACCCCGGGGAGTGCCGGGCTGGATCTGCGCGCCTGCCTGGATGCCCCGCTGACGCTGGAGCCCAATGCCTGGCAGCTGGTGCCCACCGGCATGGCCATGTACCTGGCCGATCCCGGCTACGCGGCGCTGATCCTGCCGCGCTCGGGGCTCGGGCACAAGCACGGCATCGTGCTCGGCAATTTGGTGGGGCTGATCGACAGTGACTACCAGGGGCAGCTCATGGTCAGTGCCTGGAACCGCAGCGATGTGGCCTTCACCATCCAACCCATGGAGCGCATTGCACAACTGATGATCGTTCCGGTGGTGCAGGCCCAGTTCAATCTGGTACAGGATTTCCCTGCATCGGAACGTGGTGAGGGCGGTTACGGTTCCACCGGAAAGCACTGAGAAGGTTCAGTGCAGCGAGCCGCTGCCGGGCGCGTGGCTGTGCGGCGCCTGGATGCGGAAGAATCCGCTGCCGGTGCTGCCTTGGCCGATTTCGGCCTCGGTTGCTTCACGCACCGCTTGCACCTTGACATGCAGGCGGATGGCAATGCCCGCCAACGGATGGTTGCCGTCGAGCACCACATGTTCCGGATAGATGTCGGTGACACAGAAAAGGGCATTCTTTGGTGCGTCGGGATTGCAGCCAGCGGGCAGCGCTGAGCCTTCGAACAGTTGGCCTTCTTCGAGTTCCTTGGGGAACAGGGCACGCGGCTCCAGGAAGATGAGCTGGTCATCGAAGTCACCGAACGCCTGTTCGGGTTCGATCTGCAGTTCAACCGAGGCACCTGGGGTATGGCCCAGCAACGCTTCTTCGATGACGGGAAGGAGGTCATTGCCACCGATGAGGAATTCGACCGGTTCGTCGAGCACGTCCAGTACTTCGCCCAAGGTGTCTTTCAGCGTCCAGGTCAGGGCAACGACGCATTGTTGTGTGATTTCCATCGCACAATTGTCGCAGCTTGTGCCATTCATGGCAGAAAGGGCATGCACATGACATCCGAACCCCCATCGGCCAATGAATCATCTCCGCCACTGCAGGCGCCGCAGGGGCTCGCAAGCGGTCGGTTTTCCGGGCCCAGCGAGTTTGCACAATGCCTGCGTGATGCACTTTCGCAGGCGGCTGCGCAGGGCTGGCCTTGGATGGTCTGGTCTGATCCGGATTTTCACGATTGGCCCCTGGGTGAGCGCTTGGTGGTGGAACAGCTCAATGCCTGGGCTCACGCGGGTCGCCACTTGCGCATGCTGGCACGCCGTTACGATGATGTGGTGCGTCTGCATCCTCGATTTGTCACTTGGCGGCAGCAGTGGGATCACCTGATCGAATGCCGAGTGTGCAGCCATGTGCCGGGCCTGGAGTTGCCCAGTGTGCTGTGGGCTCCCGACCATGCGGTGCTGCGGATGGACTTGGAACGCAGCATTGGCTGGCGAGGAGGTGAACGCCAGCGGCTGGTGCAGATCGGTGCTGAAGTGCAGGAGTGTTACCAGCACGGATCTGTGGGCTTTCCCGCAACGACTTTGGGACTGTAGAAACCCTTAGGGGGTTTTCCCTAGGAGGGTGCTATGAGTTTTGTATAATCCCGCGCTTCAGTGCAAGGAGATCGAATGCTTTGTGCTGGAGTCTGGGTGGCTTGCCACCTCGACAATTTCCGGAAATTGTTTCGTTAACTCACTTTGGTATTTAAAACATGAACAAGTCTCTCGTTCTGGCAGCCGTGATCGCTGCTGCTGCCCTGGCTGCTTGCGGTAAGAAAGAAGAAGCTCCTGCTGCTGCTCCCGCTCCTGCTGCTGCTCCCGCTCCCGCTGCTGCTCCCGCTGCTGACGCTTCCGCTCCTGCTGCTGCTCCCGCCGCTGCCGCTTCCGAAGCTCCCAAGCAGTAATTTCTGCCGCGACGCAAAAAGCCACCCTCGGGTGGCTTTTTTTTCGTCGCTAGCCGCCGCCTGCGCGGCGGACACATGGCAATTACTTGATGTCGGCTGCGAGCACCGAGAGGATGCGCTTGGCGTTCTCTGTAGTTTCTGCAGCGCCGCTCTCATTGAGAACCGTCACCAGAGATACGCCTGACTTCTCCTGGACCTGAATCTGGTACTTGACCGGCCCCTTGGCATCCTTGGAGCTGGAGAAAAGCTTGGAGAAGAAGCCCGGTTCGCTGCCTTCTGGGGTCAACGGGACGTAGCGCACAAAGTAAATTCCGCGCTTGCGGTCCCGGTCCTCTACCGTGAACCCTGTGCGGTCCAGCGCCAGCCCGACGCGACGCCAGCTGCGGTCAAAGTTTTCGTTGATGGTCATGGCCGCCTGGCCGTCCACCGTGGCGACCGACGAAACCGGCTTGTTGGCCGCAGCCGCCGCCACCGTCGACTTGGCCTGCTCAGGGGCTACACCGAGCTTCACCATCAACCGACGCAGGAATTCGGCTTCCAGTTCGGGGTCTACTGGGCGGGGCTGCCACACCGTGGCACCACGGCCTTCGCTGGTATAGACCTCGATCATGCCGCGGTGGCTGATGTAGATCTCAGTGGCACCGTCGCTGTTGCGCTCCAGCCGCGTGCGGAACTTGTCACGCTCGGGGGTCGAGTACAGGGCGTCGATCAGTTTACCCAGCGAGTTGCGGATGAAATCCATCGGCAGCTTGGCGCGGTTTTCCGCCCAATCGGTTTCCATGATGCCGAGGTTGGCCTGGTCCATGGCCAGGTTGAAGCCGTTTTCCTGCCAGAAATCCTTTACAGGCTCCCACAGGGCATCAGCCGGGCGGTTGACCACCAGCCAGCGCTGACTGCCCGAGCGTTCGATGCGCACGTCGCCGAGGCTGACGGCTGCTATAGGTACCTTGTTGGTCCCATTGGCCACCGTGGTGGTACCGGACGCCGAGACGCCCCCGTCGACAACCGCATAGCGCGTGTCCTTGGACAACTGGGTCAGATCCGGTGGCACGACCAGCGGAGGCGCTTTGGCGGGCGCACTCTTGTAATCGACCTTGTCGGTCTCCAGGGCGGAACACCCGGACAGGGCTGCGGCAGCGATGCCGATCAGGACGAACGAAGAATAGGGCTTCACAAAAACCTCAATATCAAGCAGGAAGCGTTCAGACCAGACCGCAGGACTTCAACACCGGTCCCAAGGCCTGTTGACCCGCTGCAGTCAGTGGGGTGAGCGGCAGGCGCAGGGCGTCCTTGCAGTGGCCCATGCGGGCCACGGCCCACTTCACGGGGATGGGATTGGACTCCACGAACAGCGCCTTGTGCAGGGGCAGCAACTGCATCTGGATTTCCATGGCACGAGCGACGTTTCCGGCAATCGCCGCCATGCACAGCTCGTGCATCAGCTTCGGTGCCACGTTGGCGGTCACGCTCACATTGCCATGGCCACCGCACAGCATCAGGGCCACGGCCGTCGGGTCGTCACCGGAGTAGATGGAGAAGGACTTGGGGGCTTCCTTGATCAGCCACTGGGCGCGCTCGATATTGCCGGTGGCTTCCTTGATGCCGACGATGCCGGGCACCTGCGCCAGGCGCAGCACGGTGTCGTGCGCCATGTCGGCGACGGAGCGGCCAGGCACGTTGTAGAGGATGACGGGCAGGTCGCCCGTGGCCTCGGCAATCGCCTTGAAGTGCTGGTACTGGCCTTCCTGGGTGGGCTTGTTGTAGTAGGGCACGACCTGTAGCTGGCAGTCGGCACCGACTTTCTTAGCAAACTGGGCCAGTTCAATGGCTTCTCGGGTCGAGTTGGCGCCGCAGCCCGCCATGATCGGCACGCGGCCAGCAGCCTGTTCCACGGCGACGCGGATGATCTCGCAGTGTTCTTCCACGCTCACCGTGGGCGATTCGCCCGTGGTGCCGACCACGCCGATGCAGTCAGTGCCTTCGGCAATGTGCCAGTCGATGAGCTTTCGCAGCGCGGGGTAGTCCACGGCTCCGTCATCGAGCATGGGGGTGACGAGGGCGACGATGCTGCCACGAATGGGGCGAAAGTTAGCGGTCATATCAGCGTGTTATCGGGAAAGGTGCATTCTACCCAGTACCCCAGGGGGCGGGAACTACAGAAGGTAAACGGGAGGTAATGCTGGCGGTTGACCGTTCTGGACTTCGCGCACGGCGGCGATCCGCTGCACGAAGCGCGCCGGTTGCTCCAGGGTGCCCTCTTCGAAGGCGACGATGCGCAATCCGGCGCAGACCTGCAGCAATTCGGCCCGTTGCAGCAGGAAGTCGGGGCGCGACGGGCGGCCCACGGTTTCGTTGCCGGTGGAAAAGGTTTCATACAGCAGCACACCACCGGGCGCCAGACTGGCCAGCAGGTGTCCCCAGAGTGGCCGCCAGAGGTAGTTGGTGACCACCACGGCATCGAATTCCTCGTGGACGCCCGCTGCCTTGGCAAGCGGCCACGGGCCCTGTTCGATATCCGCCTGAACCAGGCGGGCTGCCGGAACCTGGCCACTCGCAGCCTGGGTGTCAATGTCGATACCGGTGACCGCATGGCCGCGCGCGGCAAACCAGGCCAGATGCCGGCCGCCGCCGCAGGCCACGTCCAGCACCGTACCGCCGGAGCGCACCAGGTGCGACCAGCGCTGCACCCAACCGGAGGGCGGCGCCATGGCAGTGTGCGGGGCGGGCGTGGTCATGGGTTTAGAAGCAGGCCCAGATCTGGTTGGCCATCTGCACCATGAAGTCCGGCTGCAGGTACAGGGTCGATACCGCCAGCAGCACCAGCGTGATCAGGGGCCAGACCAGACGTTGCATGGCCTTCAATGTGCCGGCGCCGTGCGGGCGATGGCGCTTTCGCGAACCGGCAGGTTCACCAAGGCGGCAAAGACGCCCAGCGCGATGGCCATGTACCAGACCACGTCGTAGCTGCCGGTGCGGTCGTACAGGTAGCCGCCAAGCCAGACGCCCATGAACGAACCGATCTGGTGGCTGAAGAATACGAAGCCCCCCAGCATCGAGAGGTGCGCCACGCCAAAGATCTGGGCGATGACCGCATTGGTCGGCGGAATGGTTGAAAGCCACAGTACGCCCATTACCGCCGCGAAGAGGTACACGCTGGTGGGGCTGAGCGGCGCCAGCAGGAACAGGCTGATGGCGACCGCGCGGCCGAAGTAGATGAAGGCCAGAATGTGGCGTTTGGCCAGTTTCTGCCCCAAGGCACCCGCGGCATAGGTGCCGAAGACGTTGAACAGGCCGATCAGCGCCAGGGCATAGCTCGCTACCTGCGGCGACAGGCCCTTGTCCTTGAGGTAAGAGGGCATGTGCACGCCGATGAACACCACCTGGAAGCCGCACACGAAGTAGCCGGCCATGAGCAGTTGGAAGCTGGGGTACTTGAAGGCTTCCTTGAGTGCCTGCCACACGCTTTGCTGGGCGTTGCTGCGTGCCAGCGACTGCGATGACTCCCGCAGACCCAGTGCCACGGGAATCATCAGCAAGCAGGCGGCGGACAAGGCCACCAGCGCTTCCTGCCATCCCAGGGTGGAAATCAGAAAGCCTTCGGTCGGCACCATGAGGAACTGGCCGAAGGACCCGGCGGCCGCGGCCACACCCATGGCCCACGAGCGCTTTTCCGCCGAGACGTTGCGGCCGATCACCCCATACACCACCGCGTAGGTGGTGCCTGCCTGTGCGGCGCCGATGAGCACGCCGGTTGTCAGGGCAAACAGCACCGGCGTGGTGCTGGTGGCCATGCCGCTCAGGCCCAGCGCGTACAGCACCGAGCCACCCATGATGACCCGCGCGGCACCGAAGCGGTCGGCCAGCATGCCGGCAAAGATGCCGCAGAAACCCCAGGCCAGGTTCTGGATCGCGATGGCAAACGCAAAATGCTCGCGCGTCCAGCCCTGGGCCTGGGTGATGGGTAGCAGCCACAGCCCAATGCCGTGGCGGATGCCCATGGAAAGCGTCACGATGATGGCACCGCAGGCCAGGACCTGGGTGGTGGAGAGGCTATGGGGGGTGGAGCGGTGCATGCGGCAACTGTAGCGCGGATGCGGCAGTGCAGCACGCGGCTGGGATATTGGATCGAGGTTAGACTGTATATTCATACAGCTTCTTGATTTACAGGTCACTACAATCGCGCCCCATGGCTGAAAAATCCCCCTCCGACTATTCCGAAGGTTCGATCCGTGTGCTCAAGGGCCTGGAGCCCGTCAAGCAGCGCCCGGGCATGTACACCCGCACCGACAACCCCCTGCACATCATTCAGGAAGTGCTGGACAACGCGGCCGACGAGGCCCTGGCCGGATTCGGCAAGAAGATCAAGGTCACCCTGCACACCGACGGCTCCGTCAGCATCGAGGACGACGGCCGTGGCATTCCGTTCGGCATGCACCCCGAGGAAAAGGCGCCGGTCATTGAACTGGTGTTCACCCGCCTGCACGCGGGCGGCAAGTTTGACAAGGGCAAGGGCGGCGCCTATAGCTTCTCGGGCGGTCTGCACGGCGTGGGCGTGAGCGTGACCAATGCCTTGGGCAAGCGCCTGGAAGCCACCAGCTACCGCGAGGGCCAGGTGGCGCGCATCGTGTTCGAAGGCGGTGACGTCACCGAAGCCTTGCAGGTACGCAAGGCGGGTGAGGGTGCCGATGGCGAGAAGGATCGCAAGTCCGGCACCACCGTGCGGGTCTGGCCCGATGCCAAGTATTTCGAATCCGCCAACCTGCCCTTGGGTGAGCTGACCCACCTGCTGCGCAGCAAGGCCGTGCTCATGCCCGGCGTGTCGGTCACGCTGGTGCAGGAGAAGAACAAGGAAAGCCAGACCTGGCAGTACAAGGGCGGCCTGGCCGACTACCTGGCGCAGACGCTCACCGCCGACCCCTTCATCCCCATGTTTGATGGCGAAGGCTATGCCGATGGCAACAACGACAGCTTTGCCGAAGGCGAGGGCGCCAGCTGGTGCGTGGCCTTCACCGAAGACGGCAGCCCCGTGCGCGAAAGCTATGTGAACCTGATCCCCACCGTGGCCGGCGGCACGCACGAAAGCGGCCTGCGCGACGGCCTGTTTCAGGCGGTGAAGAGCTTCATCGAGCTGCATTCGCTGCTGCCGAAGGGCGTGAAGCTCATGCCCGAAGACGTGTTCGTGCGCGCCAGCTATGTGCTGTCCGCCAAGGTGCTGGACCCGCAGTTCCAGGGCCAGACCAAGGAGCGGCTCAATTCGCGCGACGCCGTGCGCCTGGTGAGCAGCTTTGTGCGCCCGGCGCTGGAGCTGTGGCTGAACCAGCATGTGGAGCAGGGCAAGAAGCTGGCCGAACTGGTTATCAAGGCGGCGCAGGCGCGCCAGCGCGCCGGCCAGAAGGTGGAAAAGCGCAAGAGCTCGGGTGTGGCCGTGTTGCCGGGCAAGCTGACCGACTGCGAAAGCCGCGACATTGCCTACAACGAGATGTTCCTCGTGGAGGGCGACTCGGCTGGCGGCAGCGCCAAGATGGGCCGCGACAAGGAAACCCAGGCCATCCTGCCGCTGCGCGGCAAGGTGCTCAACACCTGGGAGGTGGACCGCGACCTGCTGTTCAAGAACACCGAAGTGCACGACATTGCCGTGGCCATTGGCGTGGACCCGCACGGGCCCAATGACACGCCCGATTTGAGCGGCCTGCGCTACGGCAAGGTCTGCATCCTGTCTGACGCCGACGTGGACGGCTCGCACATCCAGGTGCTGCTGCTCACCCTGTTCTTCCGCCACTTCCCCAAGCTCATCGAAGCGGGGCACGTGTACGTGGCGCGCCCGCCGCTGTACCGCGTGGACGTGCCGGCGCGCGGCAAGAAGCCTGCGACCAAGGCCTACGCGCTGGACGACGGCGAACTGCATGCCATCCTCGACAAATGCGCCAAGGAAGGCGTGGCGCGCGAGAAGTGCCAGATCAGCCGCTTCAAGGGCCTGGGCGAGATGAATGCCGAGCAGCTGTGGGACACCACGCTCAACCCCGATACCCGCCGCCTCATGCCGGTGCACCTGGGTTCCATCGACTTCGGTGCCACCGAGAACCTGATGACCAAGCTCATGGGCAAGGGCGAGGCTGCCTCGCGTCGCGAGCTCATGGAACTGCACGGCGATTCGGTTGAGATCGACATCTAGTCGCTATTGTTTCAGTAGCTTCCTACGCAATGAATACGAGGGCTAGGGCCCGAATTGAACCCCAAACATGAGCGATACACCGATCATTGAAGTGCCCACCGCCAGCGGCGGTGCGGACGACGAATTCAACCTGGCGAACTACGCCCAGCGCGCTTACCTGGAGTACGCGCTTTCTGTGGTGAAGGGCCGGGCGCTGCCCGATGTGGTGGACGGCCAAAAGCCCGTGCAGCGGCGCATCCTGTACGCCATGGAGCGCATGGGGCTGGGCTACAGCGGCCCCAACAACAACACGCCGGCCAAGCCGGTCAAGAGCGCCCGCGTGGTGGGCGACGTGCTGGGCCGCTACCACCCGCATGGCGATACCGCCGCCTACGACGCGCTGGTGCGCATGGCGCAGGACTTTTCGCAGCGCTACCCGCTGATCGACGGCCAGGGCAACTTCGGCTCGCGCGACGGCGACGGTGCCGCCGCCATGCGCTACACCGAAGCACGCCTGTCCAAGATCACCTCGCTCTTGCTCGACGAAATCGACCAGGGCACGGTGGACTTCATCCCCAACTACGACGGCTCCACCGAAGAGCCCAAGCAGCTGCCCGCGCGCCTGCCGTTTGCGCTGCTCAACGGTGCCAGCGGCATTGCGGTGGGTTTGGCGACGGAGATCCCCAGCCACAACCTGCGTGAGATTGCCGACGCCTGCGTGGCGCTCATCAAGACGCCCGCATTGGCCGACGAGGAGCTGTTCACACTGGTGCCCGGCCCCGACTACCCCGGCGGCGGCCAGATCATCAGCCCGGCCGGCGACATTGCCGATGCCTACCGCACGGGCCGTGGAAGCCTCAAGGTGCGTGCGCGCTGGAAGATCGAAGACCTGGCGCGTGGCCAGTGGCAGCTGGTGGTGAACGAGCTGCCGCCCGGCGTGAGCAGCCAGCGCGTGCTGGAAGAGATCGAAGAGATTACCAACCCCAAGGTCAAGGCCGGCAAGAAGGCCCTAACGCAAGACCAAACCCAGCTCAAGGCCAGCATGCTGGCCGTGCTGGACTGCGTGCGCGACGAGTCGAGCAAGGACGCGCCGGTGCGCCTGGTGTTCGAACCCAAGAGCAGCCGCGTGGAGCAGCAGGAGCTGATTACCGCGCTCTTAGGCCACACGAGCCTGGAAACTTCGGCGCCCATCAACCTCACTATGGTGGGGCTGGACGGCAAGCCGGTGCAGAAGTCGCTGCGCCAGATGCTCACTGAGTGGATTGCCTTCCGCCAGACCACCATCGAGCGGCGCAGCCGCCACCGCCTGGGCAAGGTGATGGACCGCATCCATATCCTCGAAGGGCGCCAGCTGGTGCTGCTCAACATCGACGAGGTGATTGCCATCATCCGCCAGTCGGATGAGCCCAAGGCCGCGCTGATCGAGCGCTTCCGCCTCAGCGAACGCCAGGCCGAAGACATTCTCGAAATCCGCCTGCGCCAATTGGCGCGGCTGGAAGCCATCAAGATCGAACAGGAGCTGTCGGAGCTTCGTGGCGAGCAGGCCAAGCTGGAAGAAATCCTCGGCAGCCCCGCTGCCTTGCGCCGTGTCATGGTCAAGGAGATCGAGGCCGATGCCAAGACCTTTGCCGACGCCCGCCGCACCCTGATCCAGGCCGAGAAGAAGGTCGTGGCCGAAGTGAAGGTGCTGGACGAGCCGGTGACCGTGGTGGTCAGCGAAAAAGGCTGGGTGCGCGCCCGCACCGGCCACGGGCACGAGGCCGGCAGCTTCGCCTTCAAGGCCGGAGACGGCCTGTACGGCACCTTCGAGTGCCGCACCGTCGACACCCTGCTGGTGTTCGGCAACAACGGGCGCGTGTATTCGGTGGCGGTGTCGCTGCTGCCGGGCGGGCGTGGCGACGGCCAGCCCATCACCACCCTGATCGAGCTGGAGGCCGGCACCCAGATCGCCCACTACTTCGCGGGCCCTGCAGCGGCTACCTTGCTGCTGTCCAGCAGCGCAGGCTACGGCTTCATTGCCAGTGTGGAAAACATGGTGTCGCGCCAGAAAGCCGGCAAGGCCTTCGTGACCTGCAATGCCGGTGAGACCCTGTGCGCGCCCTCGCTGGTAGCGGGAGCCCTGTTCCGCCTGCCGCCCAAGGAGCCGAAGGAAGGCGAAGCACCCATCACCGCCAATTCCACGCCAGGCGCTGCATTGGTACCGCCTGCCACCCATGTGGCCTGCGCCTCCACGCTGGGTCGCATCCTCACGTTCGAGATTGCCGAACTCAAGGCCATGGCCAACGGCGGGCGCGGCCTGATGCTGCTGGACCTGGAAGACAAGGACACCCTGGCTGGCGCCGCTGCATACACCCGCTCCATCCGCATCGAAGGCTTGGGTCGCGGTGGCAAGGAGCGCGAGGAAACGCTGGAAATCCGCAGCCTCAACAACGCCCGTGCCGTGCGCGGCCGCAAGGGCAAGGTGGCCGATCTGGGATTCAAGCCCCAACGTATTACCCGCGTCGAATAAGCACCATGACCACTCCACCCAACGACACGACCCTCAAGCTGAAATTGCCCGAGGGGGCGGTATTCGAAGACCTGAAACTGCGCCGCTGCGCGCAGGATGCCATCGACCTCGACATGGACCTGGTGGAGCGCATCTGCAAGCTCAACGGCTGGGACTTTGCCAAGGTGCAGGAAAACCCCGGTCCGGTGGTCAGCACCATCCTGAGCGTCTGGTACAAGCAGCACATTGCCGAGGGCGGCTCGCCCGACATGCTGATGGAAGCGCTCAAGCAGGCGCCGGTTCGGCATTGATGTTGCTACGTAATTTATAGCTGCTTGCGCAGTATTCACGAGGGCCAGGGCCCAAAACACAGAAAGAAATGACATGAGCGCCTTGCCTCCATGCCCCCAGTGCAAATCCGCGTACACCTACGAAGACGGCACCATGCTGGTCTGCCCCGAGTGCGGCCATGAATGGAGCCGCGACGCGGCGCCCGAGCTTGACGCAGCGCGGGTGTGGAAGGACGCCAATGGCAACGTGCTGCAGGATGGTGACACCGTGGTGCTTGTCAAGGACCTCAAGGTCAAGGGCTCGTCCAGCGCCATCAAGGTCGGCACCAAGGTCAAGAACATCCGCCTCATCGACGGCGACCACGACATCGACTGCAAGATTGACGGCTTTGGCGCCATGCAGCTCAAGACCGAGTTCGTGAAGAAGGTGTAGTTGCTTCTAACGCGTTGCAAGCAGCGCCGCAGCGGCCTGCACGCGCAAGCCCAGCGGGGCGGAGGCGTCCTGCATCACCGCCTGCAGAAATGCGGCGGGTGTATCGGTCGGGTAGCCCTCGCGCGAAGGCTGGGGCGCGGCGAAGTGTGGTGCTGCGGGCGACGCGCCTGGTGTGGGTGCCAGAGGCACCGGCTGCAAAAGCTGCCAGGACTTGGCAAAGTCCTGCGGCTTCATGCCTTCCAATCGACCCAGCAAATGGGCCTGGGCTTCCAGCCCTGGGTCGCGGTCGAGCCAGGGCTCGTCTGCAAACACGGCGGCCAGGTCGGGCGCAATGAAGGCGGACCACTGGCCACTGCGCGGGTGCAATGTGGGTGGCAGCGGAGGTGCCGGGTCGTCGTCTGCGGTAGCCTTGCCAGGCCAGCAATGCAGGCGCGCCGGTGGCACCGCACCCAGATACCTGCGGCAGAGTGCCTGCAACCAGTCGGTCACCTCAGCGGCGGGCAGCGGCTGTTGCCAGGCGAACCACAGCTGGTAGCCGTCGGCACCGTTGATGGCGATGGCCGGGGCCGGCAGGTCCAAGTCGGTCTGCACGCCACGCCATACCGCGCCGAGCAGGCTCCAGTCGGCCGGACGGGCAAGCTCCAGCACGGCACAACGCACATGGCCGTCCGCCCCGAGCAGCGGCGAGCGCGTGGCGTCATGCAGCAGCGCGTGCTGCGGGTCGGCGAAATACAGGCGTACGAGTTCGGTATGCAGGGGGTTCATGGTCCAGCTCACGGTGTGACCTGCCATTGTCCGACGGATTGGGCGGGGCGTCTCAGGCCAGAGACAGCGCCCGCAAGGTCTGGCTACCCCTCCAGCGGGCACCTGCAGCCAATACCACCGGTCGCAACTGCGCCGCTTCCACACATACGAAATGGCGGTACCCGTCGGGCGGCAGGTCACCCAGGCCATGGCCAGCACCCGGATTCCACACGACCGCATCCGCAAATCCCTCCTGGGCGATGCGCAAGGTGTGCTGTGGCGTCACCAATTGCATGGGCTGGGTCTGGTCGAATTGCAAGTGGTCGATCGGCTCCGCGAAGTGCTGGGCCTGTCCGTCTGTCCGCAAACCGTGCAACAGCGTGCTCGCCGCATCGGCGGTGGCCAGGTAGGTGTGCAGTGCGGCACAGAAGGGCAGTGGGCTGGTGCCGGTGTTTTTCACGTCGAGTTCCAGCTGCAGCGCTTGGTCCAGCAGTTGCACATGCAGTTGCACGCGACAGTCATGCGGCCACTCTGCATGGTCTGCTTGCGTGTGGTGCCAGACCAGCGTGATGCGGTCGTTTTGGCGGCCGTCGCTGGGCTCCAGTTGCCAGTGCTTCGTGCGTACGAAGCCGTGGCGCTGCAAGGGGCCCTGGGCGGCAAACTGCGGAAACACCACCGGAATGCCACCGCGTACGGCGGCGCTGCCGTCGAGGCGGCTCTGTGGGCTCAGGTACAGCAGCTCGCGGCCGTGGGCGTCGCACCAGGAAACCACCTGGCCGCCGTACAGCAATGCCGTGCAGTGGGCACCGTCGCGTCCGTGCAGGCGCACGGACGCAGCGCCTTGCAGGGTGCAGTGTTCGATGGGGGAATGTGCCATGCCGCGATCTTAGGCCGCCGCCGTGTCTATCGTGGCCGAAGCTTGGTGGAGAAAGTCAGCGCGTGGCGGTGACCTTGGAGAGGTGGCGAGGCCGGTCAGGGTCCAGACCCCGGGCCCGGGCCACGGCTTCGGCCAGCAGGTAGAAACTCTGGATCGCGGTGATCGCGTCCAGGTCCTCGTGGTCGGTGGTACTCAGGGTGAGGTCGCGCTCGGCCACATCGTCGGGTGCGGCCAGCAGTACCTGGGCACCCCGGGTGCGCATTTCGGCGGCCAGTGCCACCAGGCTGGCTTGTGCAGGACCGCGCAGCGCGAACACCAGCATCGGGTAGCGCTCATCCACCAGGGCCATGGGGCCGTGCTTGACTTCGGCGCCGCTGAAGGCCTCGGCCTGGATGGTGCAGGTTTCCTTAAACTTCAGCGCCGCTTCCTGCGCCAGCGCCAGGCCAGGGCCGCGGCCAATGACCATCAGCCGCTCGGCAGGGCGCAGTAGGGGCACGGCCGCGCTCCAGTCCTGGGTGCAGGCCGCACGCAGGGCGTCGGGCAGCGTGGTCAGGGCCTGCAGCAAGTCGCGCTGTTGGCCCCAGTGGGCGGCCAGGCGCGCCCCGGCCACCAGCGCGCAGATGAAGCTCTTGGTGGCGGCGACGCTCTTCTCCGGGCCCGCCCACAGTGGCAGGGTCCAGTCCACGGCGTCCGCCAAGGGTGATTGCGCGTCGTTCACCAGCGCCACGGTCGTGGCCTGGGCGTTGCGAAACTCGCGCATCGACTCCACCAGGTCCGGGCTGCGGCCTGACTGGGAAATGGACACCGCCAGCAGCCGCGCCTGGGCCATGGGCGCACGGTACAGCGTCAGCAGCGACATCGGCAACGAGGTCACCAACTGCCCGGTGCGCGACATCACCAGGTAGGCGAAGTAGGCCGCTGCATGGTCAGAGCTGCCTCGCGCAATCGTCACGGTGCCTTGCGGGGCATGGGAGCGCAGGGCAGCACCCAGAGCGGCATAGCGTTCTTCGTCGTGGGCGAGCTGCTGCGCCACACAGTGCGCAGCAGCTCGCGCTTCTTCCAGCATCAAGGTAGACAAATCGGAATCCTTTGGATAGTCAGGGGGTGAAACACAGGGCCAGGCCACCGTCCATGGCATCGCCTGCGGGCGTGACCACCCGGGCGGCCAGCGGGGCCGGCAGACGCGACGCCAAACGCTGCGCGATGCTTCCGCCCAGGGCCAAGGGGAGGGCCTGGTCCGGATCGAGCGCATGGGCCAGTTGTTGCAGGCTGAGTACTGCCTCTTGCAGCAGCGCGTGCGCCAGTGGGTCGTCGCCTTCGTGTTCGAACACCAGCGGCGCCAGGCTGGCGTACGCGTGTTGGTTGGCCTGGGTACACCAAGCCAGCAAGGCGTCAGGGGTGGCGCCGAGGCGGGCGAAGAGGGCGCGGGTGAGGGGGCTGTGGGGGCTGCGTCCATCCACGGCCCATTGGGTGCGGGCCATGGCGCGCAACCCCAACCACGCACCACTGCCCTCGTCGCCGCTGGGAAAGCCCCAGCCGCCCACGGTACGGTGGTGGCCCCGCGCATCGCAAGCCACGCCAATGGACCCAGTGCCCAGAATCACCAAGGCACCGGGGCGCCCACCGTGGGCCCCGACCAGGGCGGTGGTGGCGTCCGACTCCACCACCAGACGGGCATAGCCGGGGTCGGCTTCCAGAAACTGGGTGCGCCACGGTGCCACATTGGCCCCGGCCAAGCCGATGCCGAGCGCGGTGTTTTCGGGCGTTGGGGGCTGCCAGCCGGGCTGCAGACGCCCCTGGGTGGCCTGCACGATGGCTTGCCCGATGTGCAGCCAGGCCTGGGCCACGCCCTGCACTAGCCCGGAAGCGCCGGCACGCCCTTCACCCACCGTTTCGCCGCTGCGGTGCAGGACGCGGGCGCGGGTGCTGGTGCCGCCGCCATCGACCCCTACGGCGTAGTGCACGCGGGGTGGCAGCGCAGCGAAGTTGAAGCGGAGGTTCATCGTGCGTGGGCGCTGCGCATGTTGCCGGGGTTCAGGCGTCGGCAGGCCTGTCCGTCGGCCTTGAACAGGTACAGCGCCGACGGTGCCGCGCGCACGATCACCGAGTCGCCCAGATGCACTTCGGCATTGCCGTCGCCACGCACGATCAGCTCCTGCCCGTCGTCCATCTTGAGGTACAGCAGGTTCGACTCGCCCAGGTGCTCCACTAGCGTGATCTCGGCGTCCAGCGCGGTGTCGTCGGCACCCGGTGCAACCCCGGCAGCCAGCACTTCGCAGTGTTCTGGGCGCAGTCCGATCTCCACCGTTTCACCGGGCTGCAGGGTGCTGGAGTCCACCGTGGCGAGCACGGTACTGCCATTGCCCAGAAGAAGTCGGGCGCCGCCATCCAGTACGTCCACCACACGGGCGGGCAGCAGGTTGATGGTGGGCGAGCCGATGAAGGTGGCGACGAAGCGGTTGGCCGGTTGCTGGTACAGCGTGAGCGGTGTGCCAGCCTGCTGCACATGGCCTTCATTGAGCACCACGATCTTGTCGCCCAGGGTCATGGCCTCCACCTGGTCGTGGGTCACATAGACCATGGTCGCGCCCAGTTCGCGGTGCAGGCGGGCCAGCTCGATGCGGGTCTTGGCGCGAAGCGCAGCGTCCAGGTTGGACAGGGGCTCGTCGAACAGGAACAGGCGCGGCTCGCGCACGATGGCGCGGCCGATAGCCACGCGTTGGCGTTGCCCGCCCGAGAGTTCGCGTGGCAGCCGCTCCAGCAGGTGGTCGATGTGCAGCGCTTTGGCAGCGTCGCGCACACGCTTGTCGATATCGGCCTTGCTGGCACCGTAGATGTTCAATCCAAAGGCCATGTTGCGGTACACCGTCATGTGCGGGTAGAGGGCGTAGCTCTGGAACACCATGGCGATGCCGCGTTCGGCCGGCGGCAGGTCATTGACCAGGTCGTTGCCAATGTGCAGCTCGCCACTGCTGATGTCTTCGAGCCCGCACAGTACGCGTAAGAGCGTGGACTTGCCGCAGCCGCTGGGGCCGACCAGCACGACCAGTTCGCCGTGCTCGATGTCGAGGTTGATGTTGTGCAATACCGGCGGGTTGTTGCCGTAGCGCTTGCTGATGTTCTGGAGGGAAACGCTTGCCATGGGAGGGGCCTTACTTGACGGCGCCCGCGGTGATGCCGCGGATCAGTTGACGGGAGAACAGGGCGTAGAGGGTGACCACCGGCACGATGGCCAGCGAGAGCGAGGCCAGCACGGCATTCCAGTCGGTGGCGTACTGCCCCACGAACTGCTGGATGCCCAGCGTGATGGTCTGGGTCTTTTCCGACGGGGCCAGGATCAGCGGGAACCACAGGTCGTTCCAGATCGGCACCATGGTGAACACCGCCACGGTGGCGATGGCCGGGCGGATCAGCGGCACGATCACCTGGAAGAAGATGCGGAACTCGTCCACGCCATCGCAGCGCGCTGCGTCCTTGAGTTCACCGGGCACCTGCCCCATGAATTCGGACAGGATCATGATGGCCAGCGGTAGCCCCTGGGCCACGTACACCAGCACCAGGGCCGTGAGCGTGTTGACCAGGTTGAGCTCCACCATGAGTTGCAGGATGGAGACCGTGCCCAGGCGGATCGGCACCATGATGCCGAAGGCAAAGAAGAACTTGAGCCAGCGGTTGCCGCGAAAGCGGTATTCCGACAGGCCCCAGGCCGCCATGGCCCCGAACAACAGGATGAAGAACAGCGAGGCCACCGTGACGATGAAGCTGTTGCCGAAGTACAGCAGCACATCGGAGCGGCCCAGCACCTTGGTGTAGCCAATCAGCGAGAAGGTCTCCGGAGTGGGCCAGGCCAGCGGGTCGTTGAAGATGGCGTCACGGCTCTTGAACGAGTTCATGAACACCAGCAGGATTGGCAGGAGCGCCAGCAGCAGGTAGGCGATGAGCGTGGCATGCACGAAGACGCGGCTGGGTGCCAGCGGCAGGGGATGGGAGGAGGATGGGTTTGCCATTTCGGACCTCACATGGCAAAGCGCTGCAGCCGGCGCTGCACCGCAAGAAAGTACACGGCCACACCCGCCAGGATGACCAGGAACATGAGCGTGGCCACGGCGGCCCCCATGGTCGGGCTGGCCACCTGCGACTGGTAGCCGAAGAAGGTGCGGTAGAACAGCGTGCCCAGGATGTCGGTGCTGTAGTTCGGGCCGGCCACCGCGCCCTTGACGGTGTAGATCAGGTCAAAGGCGTTGAAGTTGGCCACGAAGGTGAGGATGGTCACCAGGCCCAGCGTGGGCAGGATCAGTGGCAGGCGGATCTGCCAGAAGATGCGCCAGGGCGAAGCGCCCTCGACCACCGCCGCTTCGATGATGTCCTCAGGGATGGCGATCAGCGCGGCGTAGATCAGCATCATGGGTACGCCGATGTACTGCCACACCGACATCAGCGAGACGGTGACCAGCGCGCTGCTTTCCAGGCCCAGCCACGGGGCGAACCAGTCGCCCAGCCCCACCAAGGTGAGCAGCCGCTCGGACACGCCCCACAAGGGCGACAGGATGAGCTGCCAGACAAAGCCGATGATCACCACCGACAGGAGCGTAGGCAGGAAGAACACGGTGCGGTAGGTGGCGGCAAAGCGTACGTTGCGCAGCGACAGCAACGCCGCCAGCAGCAGGCCCACCGGGTTCTGCACCGCCATGTGGATGCCGAAGAACTTCACGTTGTTCGACATCGCATTCCAGAAGCTTGCCGACCACTGCGGGTCGCTCAGGATGGTGTGGTAGTTCGCCAGGCCCGCAAAGCTGCGCACACCGGTGTCGTCGGCGGTGTACAGCCCCAGGCGCAGGGTGTCGATCAGCGGCAGGGCGCTGAACGTGGCATAGATCAGCAGCGCAGGGGCGATGAACACCAGCACGCGCCAGGAAAAGCCGAGTTTCATGGAAGACCTTCAGGGGTCGGGGAGTCGAAGGAAGACCCGCGGTGCCGGTGTGCGGCACCGCGGCAGCCCGCGGCCAGGGCGGCGCGCGGGCAGTTCAGGCCGGCCTGCGGTTTACTTGGCTGGCGTGTACCACTTGGCAAATCCGTTCTGGATCTGCGCAGCGGCGTCCTTGGGAGCCATCTTCTGGTTGAGCACCTGCGAGCTCACGTTCCAGAGTTCGTTCTCCATGCTGGGGGTGCCACGGCTCATGATCTGGGCATTGAGGCGGATGGTGCTCTTGCACTGCTTGCGCCAGCCGATCATTTCCTTGGCTACCGGGTTCTTCACGTCGATGGTGTGGTTGGACAGCGAGAAGAAGCCGGTGACCTTGTTGGTGTACAGGTCGGCGAATTCCTTGCTGGCGAGCCAGTTCAGGAACACCTGGGCGTCGGCCTTGTTCTTGCTCTTGCTGTTGATGCCCATCGCAATGTCGGTGTGGTCCGAGATGTAGCAGGTGTCGCCCGCCTTCTGCACCGGCGGCTTGAAGGCGCCGAACTCGATCTTGCTGTTGCCTTCGAAGTAGGAAATGTCCCAGGAACCCGCGGGGTAGATGGCGGCGCGGCCGCTGCCGAACAGGTTCTGCGAGTCGCCATAGGTCTGGGCCTGGTAACCCTTGGGCAGGTAGGCGGACCACTTGGCCATGGCTTCGAACGGGGCCACGAACTCGGCGTCGGTGAACTTCTTCTTGCCGGCGATGATGGCCTTGCGACCCTCTTCACCCTTCCAGTAGTTCGGGCCGATGCCGGTGTAGACGATCTGGTTGGTTTCCCACTGGTCGGCGGTACCCAGGGCCAGCGGAGCCACCTTGCCAGCTGCCTTGATCTTGTCCAGCACCGAGAAGAACTCGGCTTCGGTGTTGGGCACGCTCAGGCCCAGTTCGGCAAACACCTTCTTGTTGTAGAAGAAGCCGTGGATCACGGAGGCCATGGGCACGCAGTAGGTGTCCTTGCCATCGTCGGTCTGCCAGGCTACCTGGGCCGACTCGGGGAAGTTCTTCAGGGCCGGGTTGCCGTTGAGCTTTTCCAGGTGCCCCTTCTTGTACAGGTCCAGCGCCACGTCGAAGGGGCGGCAGGTCACCAGGTCACCGGCGGTGCCCGCGGTCAGGCGCGCATTCAGGGCCGAGTTGTATTCGGGGGGGGCGGTTGGCGCGAACTTCACGGTGATGCCGGGGTGGGCCTTGGCGAAGGCAGGCAGCAGCACCTCTTCCCACAGGCCTTTGTCGTCGACACGCCAGCTTTCGATGGTGAGGGTACCGGCCTGGGCCAGGCCGGCGCAGGCCAGCGCGGCGGCAATGGCGGCGAGGCGAAGGGGTTGGGACATGTTATCTCCTGGTCATTGGTTGATGAAACTGCTGGCTGCGGCAGGCTGCGTTGGCCATTCAGCGGGGCGGAGGTTATGCTGTGACCCCTGTAATTTCAAACTTCTGCTGCGAGGCGGTGTTGCATGGCTAAGTGCTTGAATTTGTTGGGTTTTTCCAATTTTTTGTGATGTCCGCTTCTTACGTTTCCTTACCCAGAATGCGGCCCCGCTGGGGGCTTGTGGGGAGGTGGTGGGCTGAGGTCATACACAACATTACAAATCGACAGGAAATGAAAGGTTTGCACCGTATCGCCGCACGCTGCTGCGCCTTGCTGCTGGGCTTGGTGGCCGCGCAGGGCGCACTCGCCCAGGCCACCGCCGTGCCGCTGGATGTGCTGCACTGGTGGACCTCGGCCAGCGAGCGCAAGGCGGCCGACCAGCTCGCCAGCCACCTGGCCCAGGCTGGCGTGCAGTGGAAAGACGCTGCTATCCCAGGCGGTGGTGGCATGGCTGCGGTGAAGGTGCTCAAGAGCCGCGTGCTCATGGGCGACCCGCCCGACGTGGCGCAGCTCATCGGCACCACGCTCACTGATTGGGCCGACGTGGGCCTGGTGCTGCCGCTCAACGCCGTGGCCCAGCGCCAGCGCTGGTCGCAGCAGCTGTTTCCCACCGTGCTCGAACTGGTCACCTACAAGGGCGACGTGGTGGCTGCGCCTCTGGGCGTCCACCGCATCAACACCTTGCTGTACAACCGCAAGCTGTTTGCCCGTTGGGGGCTGGTGCCGCCGCGCAGCTGGGCCGAATTCGAACTCGTGGCGCGCCAGTTGCAGGCCAAGGGCGTTCGCGCGCTGGCCTGGAGCGACGAGGCCTGGCAGATCGCCACCGTGTTCGAAACCCTGCTGCTGGGCGATGCCGGTGCGCCGCTGTACCGCGAACTCATGGTGCAGCGCAAGGGCAGTGCCTGGCTGGACCCGCGGGTGGAGCGCGCGCTGCAGCGCCTGCGCTGGCTGCGTGCCCTGGCCACCGAGGCGCCGGTGGAACGCGTCTGGGCCGACAGTGCCCGTGAACTGCTGGCCGAAGGCGCAGGCATGATGATCATGGGCGACTGGGCCAAGGGCGAGCTCATGGCCTGGGGTGCCAGCCCGGTGCGCGACTTTGGCTGCGTGGTGGTGCCTGGCACCGAACACACCCATCTCTACAGCGTGGACACCCTGGCCATGCTGGTGAGTCCGCGTGCGCGGGAAGCGGTGCAGGAAAAGATGGCCGAGGTCGTGACCGCATTGCCGGCGCAGCTGGCCTACAACCGCCTCAAGGGTTCGGTGCCGGTGCGCCACGACGTGGACCCGAGCAGCCTGGACCCGTGTGCCCGCGATTCCTGGGAGACCTTTGCCCGCAGCCGCAGCGCCCGCGTACCCAGCCTGGCCCACCGCATGGCGGCCGACGAAGCCATCAAGGACGCCGTGGCCCAGGTGCTGTGGCGCTACCTGACCGATGCCCGCATGGAACCGGGCGAAGCCCAACGCCGCCTGGCCGCCGTGATCCGCGCCCCCGGGGCCGAACGCTGAATCCAACTGCACGCCATGAACCGCACGCCATGAACCGCACCATTCTCGTGGTCGATGACGACCAGAAAACCCGCAACCTGCTCAAGACCTACCTCGAAAAGCACCAGTACGACGTGCGCGTGGCACACGACGGCGCAAGCTTCCACGCCGAGTTCGAGCGCTTCCAGGCTGAGCTCAGCCTGGTCATCCTGGACGTGATGCTGCCCGACACCGACGGCTTCACGCTGTGCCGCAGTGTGCGCAGCCAGTCCACCGTGCCCATCATCATGCTCACGGCCAGTGCCGACGATACCGACCGCATCGTGGGCCTGGAACTGGGCGCTGACGACTACATTGCCAAGCCCTACAACCCGCGCGAACTGCTGGCGCGCATCAAGGCCATCCACCGGCGCATGCAGCTGGCGGCACCCGGCGCAAGCATCCGTTTCCTGAAATTCGCGGGTTTCAGCATGGACCTGGTCGAACGGGTGTTGCTTGACGCCCAGGGCCAGCCTGTGGTGCTGACCAGCATGGACTTCAACCTGCTGCGCTTTATGGTGGAGCACGCCGGTGAAACGCTGGACCGCGCCCGCCTCATGGAGCAGACGCGCGGGCGCGACCTGGGACCGCTGGACCGGTCCCTGGACGTGCAGGTGAGTCGCCTGCGCCAGCGCCTGGGCGACGATGGCAAGCAGCCGGTGCTGATCAAGACCGTGCGCGGTAGCGGCTACGTGTTCTCGGCCGAAGTCAGTGCCCATGCCGAGGCCTGAACGCCGCAGCCTGCTGCGCCGCGTGCTGCCCGACAGCCTGCTTGGGCGCATCGTGGTGGTCATGGCGCTGGGGGTGGTGAGCGCCCAGCTGGTGGGCACCCTGCTGTGGGCGCGCCAGCTGCGCGAAAGTGCGCGCACCGAGGCACTGGCAGCGGCGCAGGCCATTGCGCTCAATGCGGCCGGCTCCATCCGCTTCTTCCGCGACCTGCCGCCGCAGTTTCGTCCGCTGCTGATCGAGCAGCTGCGCACCATGGGCGGCACGCGCTTCTTCATCAACGTCAACCGGGCCCAGGTTCCCGTGGAGCCGGTGCGCGACAACGCACTGGTGGACGCCGTGGTGGACGTGGTGCGCAGCGACCTGACGCGCCATCTTGCCGTGCCCCAGGCCCCGGCGGTGGCCTTTGCCTGGCCGCAGGAGCTGCAGGTGTCGGACGACGGGCGCAAGGTGCACGAGCTGCCCGACGCCTGGGTCGAGGCCACGCTGCTGCTGCGTCCGCGCCCGGCGCCGGTGCTGGTGATCCAGGCCGAGTTCGAACCCGGGCGCTGGCTCTACCTGGCCGCGACCATGCCCGATCCGTACTTCCTGGACAACGCCAACCCGCTCACCGGCGACCGTGTGGTGATGCAGCTGGTCACGCTGGTCACGGTGCTGGTGCTCAGCGTGCTGCTGGTGCGTGGGCTCATCCGACCGCTCAACCGCATTGCCTCGGCGGCCAATGCCTTTGGCAGCGACAGCGCGCCCGAGCGTGTGCCTGAGACCGGCACCGCCGAGCTGCGCCGCACCGCCCGTGCCTTCAACGACATGCAGGCCCGCATCCAGGGCTACCTGGTGGACCGCGAACGCCTGTTCATGGGCATCTCGCACGGGCTCAAGACCCCCATCATGCGCCTGAAGCTACGCACCGAGCTGCTGGACGACGAGACCCTGCGCGCTGAGTTCCACGAAGACCTGGACGATCTGGACGTGATGGTCAAGGCCGCGCTGCAGAGCGTGAAGGACAGCGACATCCACGAGAACCTCACCCCGGTGCGGCTCGATACCCTGCTGGACCGGCTGGCACGCCGCCCCATCTACCCCAGCGCGAGCATTGCCTGCGAGACCGAGCCTCTGAGCGTGCTGGGCAAACCCCTGGCGCTGGAGCGCGCCCTGAGCAACCTGCTCGACAACGCCGTGCTGTACGGCGAGCGCGTGCAGGTGCGCCTGTCGCGCCAGGGCACGCGCGCGATGGTGGAAGTGCGCGACTTCGGCCCCGGCATTGCCCAAGCCAGCATGTCGGCGGCGTTCGAGCCGCACGTACGCCTGGCGCATGGGCAGCAGAAGAACCGCACTGGCACCGGCCTGGGGCTGGGCATTGCGCGCAACATCATCCAGGCCCATGGCGGCGAGATCCGCCTGCACAACCATGCCGAAGGGGGGCTGGTGGTAACAGTGCTGCTGGCCGCCTTGCCCGAGCCGCTGGCCTGATTCCGGCGACCGTTCGGCCCGGCGCCGGGTTCCAAAATGAGCCTTGGCCCTTGTGGAATATGCGTAAGCAGCTATGAATTACATAGCGACGGCCGTGCCCTGCACCCACACCCCCTGCACCTGCAGGGCAGCATCGAGCTGCACCACGTCGGCCCAGGCGCCGGCCTGCAGGCGGCCGCGGTCGGTAAGGCCCAGGTGGTCGGCGGCGTAGGTGGAAACGCGCCGCGAGGCGTCGGCCAGGTCCAGACCCAGGGTGTCCACCAGGTTGCGCAGGGCTTGGTCCATGCTCAGCACCGAACCAGCCAGGGTGCCGTCGGCCAGGCGCACGCCCCCCATGCATTTGGTCACGGTGTGGCGGCCCAGCTTGTAGTCACCGTCGGGCATGCCCGCAGCCGCGGTGGAGTCGGTCACGCAGTAGAGCTTGGGGATAGCCCGCAGCGCGGTGCGGATGGCGCCGGGGTGCACGTGCAGCAGGTCCGGAATCAATTCGGAAAACTCAGCGTGCGCCAGCGCCGCTCCCACCATGCCGGGCTCGCGGTGGTGCAGTGGCGACATGGCGTTGAACAGGTGGGTGAAACCCGTGGCGCCGCAGCGCAGCGCGGCCACGCCTTGCTCGTAGCTGCCGGTGGTGTGCCCGAGTTGCACCTTGAAGCCTTCCCGCACCAGTTCGGCAATCAGTGCGTCGTTGCCACCCACTTCGGGCGCCAGGGTGATGAGGCGGATCGGTGCCAGGGCGTTCAGGCGGTGAATTTCAGCGAGGCTGGCGGGGCGGGCAAACGGGGGTTGTGCGCCCAACCGTGCTTCGCTGATGTAGGGGCCTTCCAGATGCACGCCCAGCACGCGGGCCGCGTTGGGGGCGGGGGCCGCACACAGCGGGGCCAGGGCGGCAAAGGCGGCATCCAGGTCGACCTGTGGCGCCGTCATGGTGGTGGCCAGCAAGGACGTGGTGCCGTGCTTCGCATGCAGGTGGGCCACGTGCCAGGCGGCTTCACCGCCCTCCATGATGTCGTGCCCGGCGCCGCCGTGCACATGCAGGTCGATGAAGCCGGGCAGCAGCAAGGGCTGGCCATTGTCACGCGCCGCCTGCGCTGACAGCGGCGCGCCCGTCACGCCCGCAATGCGCCCGTCGGCACCGAAGTGCAGGCTGCCTTGGATGAAACCTGCGGGGGTGAGAATGTTTCCGTGCAAGGGCGTCATGGGGTGCTCTGGAGTTCGGCCACGAAGTGGTAGTAGTCGCTGCGGCAGTACGACTGGGTGAATTCGATCGGGCGCCCCTGGGCGTCCTGCGCGGTGCGCTGCACCCACAGCAGGGCTGCGCCGGGCGCCACGCCCAGTTGCTTTGCCATCGTGTCGTCGGCGTTGATGGCGCGCACCGTCTGGCGGGCCCGCACCGGTGTGTTGCCGTGGGCAGCGAGGTGGCGGTAGAGCGAGCCTTCGAGTGACTGTGGCTGTGCGAGCAGTGCCAGCGGCAGCACGCTGTACTCCAGCGCCATCGGAATGCCGTCTGCCAGGCGCAGGCGCTCCAGCCGGGCCACGCGCTCGCCACGCCCCAGGCCCAGAGCCTCGCGCTCGGTGGCGGAGGCATTGGCAATGGTTCGGGTGATCCAGCGGCTCGACGGCGTGTAGCCGCGCTGGCGCAGCTCTTCGGAAAAGCTGGCCAGTTTGCTGCTGGCCTGCTCCAGGCGCGGGGCGACGAAGTTACCCGCACCATGGCGGCGCAGCACCAGACCCTGGTCCACCAGTGCGTCAATGGCCTTGCGGGCTGTCACGCGCGACACCCCCAGCGCTTCGCTCAGGGTCCGCTCCGAGGGGAGCGCCTGGTCGTTGGCGTAGTTGCCGGCGCGGATGTCGGCCGCCAACTGCCGTGCCAGCTGTTGGTACAGCGGCGTGGCGTCTTCCAGCGGTTGCAAGGGGGGTGGCATGCATTGAATAATACCACTTTAATACCAGTGGTCTGGGCAGTGTGCTGCCCGCTCGGCAGCGTGCCCGGCGTGTCGCCCCTCAGCTGCCGAGTTCGATGCGCTGTTGCACCGCAACCCCGGTCGGTGCCGCGTAGTCTGCCACCACAAAGGCGCGGGTAGGGTGGTCGGCGCAGTCGGCCAGCACCTCACGCAGCACGCGGCAGGCCCCAGCGTCGAGCGCGGCGAAGGGCATGTCCAGCAGGGTCAGTGCCGCACCGCTGGCCAGGGCCGCGGCCGTCAGGGCTTTGCGCCGCGAGCCGGTGGAGAGCATGTACATCGGCTTTGCCCGGTGCTCCTGCAGGCCCAGCGCTTGCGCCAGGTCTTCCAGTAGCTCAGCGTTCCAGCGCGCAAAGCGTATGGATTGTTCGGCCCACAGGTCATTCACCACCGTCTGCTCCCACGCCGTATTGGCCGGGTCGAACCAGGCGACATCCTGGCGGTAGGCCGCTGGGGCCTGGTGCAGGTCGTGGCCACAGAGCACGGCCTGGCCCACGTGCGCCGGAAACTCTCCGGCCAGCAGCCGCAGCAGCGTGGTCTTGCCTGTGCCCTCATCGCCCAGTACCAGGTGGACGCCGGGGGGCAGCTCCAGCGCAGGCAGGGCAAACAGGGGCCGTCCGTCGGGGCTGCGGCCCTGCAGGGCTTGGGCGTGGTAGAGGGCGGAGGACATGAAGGCCAATCGGGAGTTGCTATTGAAAACGTAGCTGTCTACGCAATGTCTACGAGGGCTATGGCTTATTTTGGCTGTGCATCGGGGCGCGTCGAGTGTTCCAGTACCCCAAGCCAGCGCAGCGCCTGTTCGCGGCTGTCGCCACACATTTCGGGCGAAGGCAGCAGCCCGCCGCACACGGCCGGGCGCTCGGGTTGGCCGAAGATTTTGCAGCGGTGGTCGTCGCTGAGCTGCACACAGCGCACCCCGGCGGGCTTGCCGTTTGGCATGCCGGGAATGGGGCTGGAAATGCTGGGGGCGATGCAGCAGGCCCCGCAGTCAGGGCGGCAGGCCAGCGGCGCGGGGCTGGGGCTCACTACTGGAACAGGCCCTTGATGGCCTTGCCCGCCTTGTCCAGCGCTTCGCCGGTGGATTTCATCAGCTTGTCAAAACTCACCGCGCCGGTAAGCTTGCCCTTGACGGCGGCGATGATCTCTTGCGTCAACTCGGCCGAGGTGGCACCGCCCTTGGCCTTGCCCAGGTCGCGCAGGTGAATGTCGGGCAGCGACACGGCCATGGTCTTGCCGTCCATGAAGGCAGCGCTGGCCTGGGTCTTGATGTCCTTGATGATGAACTCGTTGATGATGAACTTCTTTTCCTTCTCGCCCGCTTTGGGTTTCTCCTGCGGCCCCAGGTACTGGGCGACGTTCTTCTGCAGGGCGTCGAAGTTGGTCATGCCGTCGCCCTTTTCGTAGATCACATCCGGGGCCAGGATGGCGATCTTCTTGATGACGATGACGTCCTTGGCCAACGAGGCGATGTCCACTTCAAGCTCAACCACTTCGGCCTTGAGCGCGTGGTCGGTCTTGAATCCCTTGGGGTTGCCTACAAACAGGCCGCGCAGTTCACCGCGCCCGTCGGTGGTCTGGATCATGACGCTGTCCACCTTCACACTGGCCTGCGTCATGGCGCTGCCGTAGTCGTGGATGGCCTGGGCCACCAGGCCGTCGAGGTTGCCCTTGAGCCAGTAGACGCCGACGCCAGTGGCAGCAAGGACGAGGGCGATGAGCAGGTAGATCACTTTTTTCATGGGCTTTCATCCAACAGGGAAGTGGCAATGGTAGCCAATACGCCCCCGGTGCAAAATGGCGGGCCGAGTTACCACCGAAGGAAGCCACATGGGTACGCTGCATTCGCTGTTTCAGTTCAAGGCCTGGGCCAACCGCGCCCTGTTCGCCCGCCTGCAGGAGGTGGATGCCGACACCCATGCCGAAGCCCTGCACGCCATGGTGCGCATGCTCAACCACATCTACGTGGTGGACCGCATCTTCCGCGCCCACCTGCTGGGCGAGCCGCATGGCTACACCGGCACCAACACCGAGGACACCCCCACGCTGGACGAACTGCAGTTCAACGTGGCCGAGACCGATGCCTGGTACCTGGACCATGCACAGCAGCTCAGCGAAGGGCAGCTGGGCGACTCGCTGGCCTTCACCTTCACCGACGGCGACGCCGGCTGCATGAGCCGCGAGGAGATGCTGCTGCACGTCATCACCCACGGTAGCTACCACCGCGGCAATGTGGGCCAGATGCTCAAGGGCATCGGCATGGCCCCGCCACGCGACCTCTATACCAAGTTCCTGCACGAAGTCGAGCCGCAACGGCGCAGTACGGCGGCGTGGTGAGGTTCACGGCACGGCCCAGGGTGCGCTGTACGAATTCGCTGGTCGGTTCCAGGAAAGGCGCGTAGACTGGGGCGCGGTCTATTGTTCTCCTGCATTTCCGAAAGCGCCCCGCCTATACATGTTGTCTGATTCCGAAAAAATAATTTACGACAAGCTGAACGCGCTTGAATTGGAGGTCGGCAGCTTGCGGGATGGCTACCTGATCGTGAACAAGCGCTACACCCAGACCTTGCATGCCATCAAGTCATTGACGGCGAGTAGCCTGGAGGCGGCGCTGCGCGCCGCCACTGCCGCTGAAAAATCTGCCTTGGCCTGCCGCAATGCCACGGCTGCTGCCATTGCTGCCGCCGCCGTGGAAGTGGTCGAAGCGACCCAGAGTGCGGCCGAGGCTGCCGGACACGCGGCACTGGCCGCTGCGGAAGCCGCCGCCGCAGCGTCAGCCGCTGCGTCGGCCGCAGCCACCGCGGCCGCGGTGCAGGCCGAAGAAACTGCGGCCCAGGCCGCCGCCGAGGCGGCCAGGGCAACGGAGCGTGCGACGGCTGCGGCTGCCCAGGCCTCCCAGATGTCCGCCGAGGCAGCGCGCGTGGCCATTGGAATCAACAAGCGGTAGGACCCGCCATGAACCCTTCGGCTTTGCTTGTTTCCACCAACAGGGCTGAAAAAGGGGCGGGGTACGCCAGCCGCATTGCTGCGCTGGAAGATGCGATCGACCGCCTGTACGAGAGCGTGCCCTTCGGCACCCATTGTGTCGCCGCTGACGGGACCTATTCGCGCATCAATGCACTGGAGCTCGCGTGGCTGGGGCGCCAGCGCCATGAGCTCATTGGCAAGCACAAACCCACCGACTTCCTGACGCCCGCAAGCCAGGAACTGGTGCGCCGCCATGTGGAAAACGGTGGGCGCAGCGGCTTCGTGGATCTGGAGCTCGAACTCATGGGGGCGGACGGCGAGGTGCGGCCGATCGCGATGACGTCGAACTGGTTGGTCGACCCGGCAGGCGCACCCGCAGAGCATCGGGCGATTCTGTTTGACTTGACCGAAACCCGGCGTGCCCGCGAGCAGTCTCGCCTGGCCGCCCTGGCGTTTGATGCCCTGACCGGAATTTGTGTGACCGATGCCCAGGGCGTGGTGCTGCAGGTGAACAAGGCCTTTACCGAAATAACGGGTTTCTTGCCCGAGGATGTGCGCGGCAAGAACATGCATATTCTCAATTCGGGAAAGCATGAGCCCGATTTCTACCGCGACATGTGGGCCAGCATCAGCCAAAAAGGCTTCTGGCAAGGTGAGATCTACAACCGGCGCAAGGACGGCAAGGTCATTGCCGAGTGGCTCAGCATCTCGACGGTGAAGGGGGCGGACGGTGCTGCACAGCATTACGTGGGCAGCTTCTTCGACATCACACGCAGCAAGGCCGACCAGGCCGAAGTCAGCCACTTGGCCTTCTACGACCCGCTGACCCAACTGCCCAATCGGCGCCTGCTGCAGGACCGCTTGGCGCATGCCCTGCAACTCGCGTTGCGCAGCGGCCTCAAGGGTGCGCTGCTCTACATCGATATCGATAACTTCAAGACCATCAACGACACCCGTGGGCATGCGGCCGGTGACCTGGTGCTGCTGGCCGTGGCGCAGCGCCTGCGTGCAAGCGTGCGCGAGTGCGACACCGTGGCGCGCATCGGCGGCGATGAGTTCGTGGTGCTGCTCGACGGGTTGGATCGTTCGGATGAGGTGTCCGCCGCGCGCGCCAGCCAAGTCGGCCAAACCATTCTGGAGGTTTTGTCGCGCCCCTACCTCTGCGGTGACTTTGAATTTGCCTGCAGTGCCAGTATTGGTGTGAGCATGTTCGGTGAAGGCGATGTGGCGGGCGAGTTGCTGCAGCACGCCGATATGGCGATGTACCAGGCCAAGAAAGCCGGGCGCAATGCGCTGCGGTTCTTCAACCCGGCCATGCAGTCCGTGGTGATGGCGCGTGTTGCACTCGATCAGGACCTGCGTCGCGCCATCGAAAAGCAGCAGTTTGTGCTGTATTTCCAGCCACAGGTGAATGCGCAGGGTCGCGTCATCGGGGCCGAGGCCTTGTTGCGCTGGATGCACCCGGAGCGGGGAATGGTGCCGCCAGGCGAGTTCATTCCCATGGCCGAAGAGACCGCCGCCATCCTGCCCATCGGCCAATGGGTATTGGAAGCCGCCTGCGCCCAACTCCAGCGTTGGCAAAGCCGGCCCGCTACGGCTGTGCTTCAGTTGGCGGTGAACGTCAGCCCGCGGCAGTTTGCCGAGGCTGAGTTCGTGGATCGGGTACTTGAAGTCGTGGAACGCTTCGGGGTCGCCGCACACCTGCTCAAACTGGAAATCACCGAAAGCATGGTGCTCGATCTGGAAGACACCAGCGAGAAGATTCGTGCCCTCAGTGCGCGTGGGGTGCGCTTTTCCATGGATGACTTCGGTACCGGGTACTCGTCCCTGCTGGGTCTGACGCGCCTGCCGCTTGCCCAGCTCAAGATCGATCAATCATTTGTGCAATCGATGGGGGAGCGACCCAGCGATGCCATCGTGGTGCAGACGGTGATCAACATGGCCTTGAGCCTGGAGCTGGAGGTCATTGCGGAAGGGGTAGAAACCGAGGAGCAGCGCGATTTTCTGGCACGGCACGGTTGCCACCTGTTCCAAGGCTACCTGTACAGCCGCCCCGTGCCGATTGCGGAGTTTGAAGCGTATCTGGCTGGGCATTGAGGCTGTTGCCTGCGCAGGGTCTGGATGCTCAGGCATCGGCCCAGCACCGGTTGCTGTGCGCTACCGGCACGGCGCAACCCGTTTTTCCCACGTAACGCTTTTCAGCCTGCCATTTCCATGGTCACCGCCACCCCACCCAGCACCGCATTGCCCGACAAGGGGTCGCGCAGCGCCGGGTCGAGCAGGGCGTTGATGTTGCTGCCGGGGCGCTCGGCGGCCACCGACAGGCGGGCGCCGGATGCGTCGTGGCCCCAGCCGTGCGGCAGGCTCACCACGCCGGGCATCATCTCGTCGCTGATGTGCACTTGGGCCTGCACGCTGCGAGCGCCGTTGCGCAAGGTCACGGTGGCACCGTCGGTCACGCCGTGGCGCTTCGCATCGGCGGGGTGGACCAGTGCGGTGCAGCGGTAGGGGCCCTTGGCCAGGGTGGGCAGGTTGTGCATCCAGCTGTTGTTGGTGCGCACGTCACGGCGGCCGATGATGACCAAATCTGGCTGTAGCCCGCGTATATCCTTCGCAGCCCGCTGCAAATATTGTAGCAACTGGGGCGCGGCCAGTTCCACCTTGCCGCTGGGGGTACGCAGCATTTCGGGAATGCGCGGTTGCAGTTCGCCCAGGTCCACACCACCGGTGGGGGCAGCGGCAAGCACTTTTTTCAGGTTCAGGCCGTCGGGCTGTCGGCCGAACATGTCGCCGTAGGGGCCGGTGCGCAGGGCAGCGTCCAGTGCCCGTTGCGGGCCGCGCAGGCCCTTCATGGCGGCCACCACGGCCGGGGCTTGCGGCCCGGCCAGGCGCTGGGCATCCTGCTCGAAGGCTTCGTCGTCCAGCAGGTCCGGGTCGGCCTGTGCGCCCTTGCCTTGCACGATGGCCGCCAGCTTGAGCAGCGTTTGCCACTCGTAGGGCTGGTCGGCCGGCTTGTCGAAGATGGGGAGGCTAGCCCGCGCATGGTTGCGCCACGAGAGCTGGGGGAAGGCCACGTCGTAGTGGAAGTCTTCCAGCGGCGACAGGCCGGGCAGGATCACGTCGGCATGGCGCGTGGTTTCGTTGAGGTAGATGTCCAGGCTCAGCATGAACTCCAGCGAGTCCAGCGCCTGGGCCAGGCGTGGGCCGTCGGGGCTGGAGAGCACGGGGTTGGTGGCCACGGTGATGAGCGCACGCACCTGGCCGGCGCCGGGGGTTTCAATCTCTTCCGCCAGGCAGCCCAGCGGCAGCTCGCCATAGACCTCAGGCGCGCCGCTCACGCGGGCGTGGTGGCGGCCGGTGGTGACGCCTTTGCCGATGCCGGGTTTGCCCTGGGTGTTGCTCGCAAACGCTGCCGACTTGGCAAACAGCATGCCACCCACCTGGTCCATGTGGCCTGTAAGCGTGTTGATGACGTCCACCAGCCAGCTCGCCAGCGTGCCGTACTCCTGCGTGCAGGTGCCGATGCGTGCGTACAGTGCCGCGCGCTCGGCTCCGGCCAGCTTGCGCGCCAGGGTGCGGATGGTGTCGGCGTCCACCCCGCAGCGCGGGGCGCACAGCTCGGGGCTGAAAGGCTGCACGGCGGCGCGTACCTCGTCCACACCGTTTACCCATTCCGCCACGCTGCCGAGCTTCACCAGGTTCTCGGCAAACAGGGTGTGCACCATGGCGGCGAGCAGGAACACGTCGGAGTTGGGGCGGATGAAGTGGTGTGTGTCGGCCAGTGCGGCGGTCTCGGTGCGGCGCGGGTCGATGACGATGAGCTCACCGCCGCGTGCCCGCAGCGCCTTGGCCTTGCCGCGAAAGTCGGGCACGGTCCACATGCTGCCGTTGCTCACCACCGGGTTGGCACCCAGCACCACCAGCAGGTCGGTGCGGTCGATGTCGGGCAGGGCCACCGAGAGCCAGTGGCCAAACATCAGCCCGCTGGCGAGCTGCTTGGGCATCTGGTCCAGCGTGGAGGCGGAAAACACGTTCTTGCTGCCCAGTGCACGCGCCAGCTTGCCGAAGTAGGTGAGCAGGCCGATCTTGTGGGCCGAGGGGTTGCCCACGGTGATGCCCACGCTGTCGCGCCCGTGGGCGGCCAGCAGGGGCGGCAGGCGGCGTTCCACTTCGGCAAAGGCCTCTTCCCAGCTGGCTTCCACGTGTACGCCGTTGCGTTTGATGAGCGGCTTGCGCAGGCGGTCCGGGTCTTCGTGCAGGTCTTTCAGGGCCACCCCCTTGGGGCAGATGTAGCCGCGGCTCAGCACGTCGGCCTCGTGCCCGCGGATGCTGACGACCTGGCCGCCATCGACCTTGATTTCGAGCCCGCAGCAGGCTTCGCACAGGGGGCAGATGCGGTGGTGGGTGGTGGCGCTCATGGGGCAGGGTCTCCGTCGGAATCGTGGTTGTGTCGCCATTACAGCGCCGGTGTGGGGGCTTGTCGATAACGCGGGTGACACGCCGGGGTCGGGGTTTTCCCCTGCCTTGCGATTTGCTGGCAAGCGGGTGCAAATGCGCCTTCGCATGCGCGACAATCAGCGCCCTATGCAAAACAGGATCACGATCGTTGGTGGTGGTATCGGTGGCATGGCCACAGCGCTGGCGCTGGCGCGTGCAGGTCAGCGGTCGCTGCTGCTGGAGCGCGCTTCGGCCTTTTCGGAGGTGGGTGCTGGCATCCAACTGGGGCCCAATGTCGTCCGGCTGCTGCGGGACTGGGGCTTGATGGAGCGACTCAAGGCGGTCGCACATTTTCCGCAAGTGCTGCGCGCGCGCCATGCCTTGTCAGGTGCCGTGCTGGGCGAGAAGCCACTCGGGAGTGATACCGAGCGACGCTACGGCGCGCCCTACGCCACCATTGCGCGGGCCGACATGCATGGCCTGCTGGTGGCCGGGGTATCGCAGGCTGGCAGCACCGAAATGCGTCTGGGGCAGGAGGTGACCTCGGTCACGCAGGACGAGCGGGCAGTGCACTTGCAGGTGCGCCACCCCGATGCCGACCACACCCAGATGGTCGATACCAAGGTACTGGTGGGGGCCGATGGCGTGTGGAGCCGCGTGCGGGCGAATGTGATGCGCAGCGGCGGGCCGCGACAGACCGGGCATCTGGCCTACCGGGCCATGGTGCCCATGGACTCCTTGCCGTTGAACCTGCGACCGGACGGCGTCACGGCCTGGCTGGGGCCGGACTTCCATGTGGTGCAGTACCCCGTACGTGCGGGCGAATGGCTCAATGTGGTCGCCATCGTGCACGGCGATCCCCCGGGTGAGCTGAGCGATTGGGACCACAGTGCCAATGCAACCGATCTCCAGCTGATGCTGGGGCAGGCGCACCCGGCGCTGCGCGACCTGATCTACGCCATTCCCCAGTGGCGGCTGTGGGCCCTGTGCGACCGGCCGCCGATGCGCGGACCCGAGGAACATGGCCTCGGACGCGTAGTCCTGGTGGGCGATGCCGCGCACCCCATGCGGCCTTACCTGGCCCAGGGGGCGTGCATGGCCATCGAGGATGCCCATGCGCTTGCGCGCCACCTGTCCGACCGGCGCCATGCCCATGTGCACCAGGCGCTCGCGGCATTCTCCAAGGAACGCTGGCCACGCAATGCCCGGGTACAGGCGCGCTCGATCCGCAATGGCGAGATCTACCATGCCAAGGGCGTGGTTCAGATGGCGCGCGACATCGCCCTGCGCGTCGCTGCGCCACGCCTGATGGACGTGCCCTGGCTCTACCGCAGCACCTGAGTCACGGCAGGCGCGCCTGGCGCAATCTAGAGCTTGCGCCGTTCGAGCTTGCTCTCTTCGTAGAAGCGCTTCTTCTGCACGTACATGTGCTGGTCGGCCAGCTGGATGCAGGACTCCACGTCGCTGGCCTGGCTGCAGGTGGCCATGCCGATCGACAGGCTGAGCTTCTGCCCCGGATAGAACTGGTTGTTCAGATCCAGCACGGATTCGATGCGATCCCTGAGGGCTTGTGCCGTGCGCTCGTCGCAGCCGGGCAGCAGGGCGATGAATTCATCGCCACCGACGCGTGCGATGCAGCCGGGCGAGTCGGCGCCGGCCTTCTGCAGCACTTCGCCGGCCCGGCGCAGCAGGGCGTCGCCCGCCGTATGGCCCTGGGTGTCGTTCACGAGCTTGAGGCCGTTGAGGTCCATGGCCAGCACGCTCAATGGCCACGGGCCCTTGCGGCTGATGCGGTTGAGTTCCTCGACATAGTAGGCGCGGTTGCGCAGCTTGGTCAGGGCGTCGTGCTTGCCCAGGTATTCGAGGTAGGCTTCGGCCTTCTTGCGCGCGGTGATGTCCACCAGCGACACCAGCACCATGTCCCAGCGTTCCTCGTGCCCAGGCATGACAGCGAACTGCAGGTGGATGTTGATGCGCTCCCCAGTGAGTGAGTAGTTGACCACTTCTCGCACCTGGTGCAGCTTGCCGGCCCACAGGTCCATCAGCTGTTCGGCAAAGGAGTCGTGCATTTCACCGCGGAAGATCACATCGAGCTTGCCCAGCAATTCGTCCGTGCTCTGGGCCGAGAACATGCTCAGCGTCTGCTGGTTCACCTCCCGTACCACGATCTTCTCCATGCACCGGTCTACAAACTCCGAATGCACGTTGAGGAAGGTGCGGAAGTCGTCGATGCCGGAGTGGCGCACCTCGTCCATCAGCTCCTTGACGCCGCTGAAGTCTTCCACCCACAGCGACACCGGCGAGAACGCGAACAGGTTGCGCGCGTGGCGTTCGCTGAACTCCAGCTGCTGGCGGGCCTGCACCTGGGGCGTGACATCCTGCAGCGACACCATGACGCGCTCCCAGCTATCTTCGAAGCCTTCGAGCACGCGCAGGTGCATGCGCACATCCATACGCCGACCGTCCAGGGCGTAGTTCACTGTCAGCGCGGACACATCCAGCACACCGTTCCACAGCTGGGTCAGCTCGTATGCCATGCGTTCGAACATGTCGCCCCGGAACACTTCGTTCAGTCGGGACAGAAGCTGTTCCTGGCTGTCGGCGGCGAACACGCGCAGGGTCTCCCGGTTGACCTTGATGACATGGAAGCAGCGGGCGCACTCTTCGGCCAAATGCGGATTGGCCTGCAGCAGCAGCCCCAGATCGGTCACACCTTCGGCGCGCCAGCGATCGAACAGGGCCTTGAGCGCGCTGTAGTCTTCGAGCCAGAGTGAAATGGGGGCGGACTCGAACAGCCTTTCGTAGTCGGTGGTGAGGTTCATGGCGACGTTCCTGGCAGTGTTGTGCGCACAGTGTAACGGCGCCCTCCGCGATCGCACCGCTGCGTATGCATGCGTCAGCGCTTCGATGGAATGGGGCTGTCGCGGGCAATGCCCCAGTCCGATGTACCGGTCTTGGGCGGCTCGCTGTCGAACTGGGCGGCCCATTGCAGCAGTGCGCCGGTTCCCCACACGATCACGATCAGGCCGATCAGCAGTTTCAGCAGCGTCAGCCACCAGGGGGGGTCTTTCTTTTCGGGCATGGCAATCGTTGCAGGTCGGTTCAAGCGGCTTGCGCTTCGGGTTAGTTCAGTTATCGACGCTTTGCGGGCATTTTCAAGCGCCCTGTGCTGGCAAGGGTGGCATGCCATGGTGCGCACGGGCGCGCGCGCAGGCCTCGCTGCCTTCCGTGAATTCGCGGCAAGGGGAGGGGCGCTGCGTGTAGATGGCGCAGTCGACCGCCTGTCCCACCGTGCCGCCGAGGGCAATGCAGCGGATCGGCACGCTGTCGGTGCCACGCATGCGGGCTGTCGCTCCCTTGATCTCCATTGTCAGATGGGCCGGCACGGTGCCCCCCATGTCGTCGAGCTCGTAGACCGCAAAGTCCACGCGGAAGCAGGCGCAGCAGGCCCCGCACTGGGTGCAGGCACTCATGGGCGCGGCAAGGCTCAGGCCTGGCGACCGAGGAGCAGGTACTCCATGAGTGCCTTTTGCACATGCATCCGGTTCTCCGCCTCGTCCCAGACCACGCTCTGCGGGCCGTCGATGACTTCGGCTTCCACTTCCTCGCCGCGGTGGGCCGGCAGGCAGTGCATGAACAGGGCGTCGGGGGCCGCGACGGCCATCATCTTGCGGTCCACGCACCAGGCTGCGAAGGCCTTGCGGCGCACTTCGTTTTCGGCCTCGTAGCCCATGCTGGTCCAGACGTCGGTGGTCACGAGGTCGGCGCCGCGGCAGGCTTCCAGCGGGTCGCTATAGGTTTTGTAGCTGTATGCGCCCGATCCTTGCGGGGCAGCGGCTGTTTTCTCGTTTACTTCGTAGCCGCTGGGGGTGCTCACGCGCAGGTGGAAGCCCAGCAGTGCCGCGGCTTGAAGCCAGGTGTTGGCCATGTTGTTGCCGTCGCCCACCCAGGCCACGGTCTTGCCCTGGATCGGGCCGCGGTGCTCGATGTAGGTGAAGATGTCAGCCAGGATCTGGCAGGGGTGGAACTCGTTGGTCAGGCCGTTGATGACGGGCACCCGGCTGTGTGCCGCAAAGCGCTCGATCTTGGTCTGCTCGAAGGTGCGGATCATCACGATGTCGGTCATGCGGCTGATGACGCGGGCACTGTCTTCGATCGGTTCGGCGCGACCCAACTGGCTGTCGCCCGTGGTCAGATGCACCACGCTGCCGCCCAACTGGTACATCCCGGCTTCGAAGCTCACGCGGGTGCGGGTGCTGGCTTTCTCGAAGATCATGGCCAGGGTCCGGTCCACCAGCGGCTGGTGGCGTTCGAAGCGCTTGAACTTGGCCTTGATGAAGGCCACGCGTGCCAGCAGGTAGTCGTACTCATCGCGGTTCAGGTCGCTGAACTGCAGGTAATGGCGCACGGGTGGCGCACCTTGGGGCAGGGTGCTGGGAATGCCTTGGCTAATGGGGTCGCGGTGGGCGGTGGGGCTCATGCGTTTTCCTTCAGGAACTGGGAAATTAGGGGGCACAGCTTGGCGACGATCTCGTCGGCCTCGGCGCGGGTCAGGGTCAGCGATGGCACCATGCGCACCACGGTGTCGGCGGTCACGCTGATGAGCAGGCCGGCGTCCAGCGCGCGCTGCACCAGCACGCCGCAGGGCTTGGACAGTTCAATGCCGAGCATCAGGCCCTGGCCGCGGATTTCCTTCACACCACCGGCGGCGATGTCGACCGCGAGCGTCCTGGCCAGAGCGTCTTTCAGGTGTTGCCCCACGGTGGCGGCATTGGCCAGCAGCCCTTCGGTCTCCATGATGCGGATGGTCTCGACCCCGGCGCGCATGGCCAGCGGGTTGCCACCGAAGGTGCTGCCATGGTTGCCGGGGGCAAAGATGTTGGCGGCCTTGGGGCCGGTCACGACCGCACCCACCGGCACGCCCGAGCCCAGGCCCTTGGCCAGCGGCATCACGTCGGGCTGGATGCCGGCCCACTGGTGGGCAAACCACTTGCCGGTGCGGCCCATGCCACACTGCACCTCGTCGATCATCATGAGCCAGTCGCGCTCATCGCAGAGCTTGCGCACGTCACGCAGGTAGTCCATGTGCATGGGGTTGACGCCGCCTTCGCCCTGGATGGCTTCGAAGAACACGGCAATCACGTTGGGGTTGTTGGCCGTGGCGGCCTTCAGCTGCTCGATGTTGTTGATGGGCACGCGGATGAAGCCCTCCACCAGCGGGCCGAAGCCGGCCTGCACCTTGGGGTTGGCGGTGGCGCTCAGGGTGGCGATGGAGCGGCCATGGAAAGCCTTTTCGTACACCACGATCTCTGGGCGCTCTATGCCCTTGTCGTGGCCGAACTTGCGCGCCAGCTTGAGCGCGGCTTCGTTGGCTTCGAGCCCGGTCGAGCAGAAGAACACGTTGGTCATGCCCGAGCGCTCTACCAGCAGCTTGGCCAACTCTTCCTGCAGCGGCACGTGGTAGTAGTTGGAGGTGTGAATCAGCTTGGTCACCTGGTCCTGCAGCGCAGCCACCAACTGGGGATGGTTGTGGCCCACGGTGTTGACGGCAATGCCGCCCAAGGCGTCCAGGTACTCGCGGCCAGCGGTGTCCCACACACGGCATCCTCGTCCATGGGACAGGGCGATGGGCAAGCGCCCATAGGTGTTCATCACGTGGGGCGAAGAGGGCGCGGTGGCGGTCATGCAGGGATCTCCGGGTAGCTCCAAACAAACGAAATGGCCCAACGTGGAAGTCGGGCCGTTGAAACGTGATTTTAGGGCGTTGTGCGTATCGTGATCGGGTGGCGCAAGTACGGCCCAGCGGACCCATCGACGTTCGGGTTATTGTGTCAAGTCTGCGCAAGGTGACAGGGTAAAATCCAGCGGCCGCGCACCAAGCCTTCCGCCGTCGGGAGCATGCCACGCACCCACAAGAACAAATGGCTTCCACCACGTCCAAAGAAATCTACATCCTGGGGGTTACCCGCCAGGGAAAAGCCTTTCGTCCCAGTGATTGGGCCGAGCGGCTGGCGGGGGTGATGAGCCAGTTTCGTCCCGGTGGCGAGCAGCGCGGAAGCCACCTGAGCTATTCCCCATGGTGTGTCCCCAGTGCCGTGGGGCAGACCAAGTGCGTCATCGTGCATCCCGACCTGCGCGACTACAACGTGATGGCCTGGGACTTCTGCATGAACTTCGCCAAGGACAACGACCTGCAGACCAGCGAAGGTCACCCGGGCACGCCGCCACGCTGAAGTTCGTCAGATGTGGGGGCCGGCAGTCTCGGCCTTGCGGGCTTCCGATACCGTCATGCAGGCGTTCTTGCCGGCACGCTTGACGGCGTACATGGCAGCATCCGCCAGACGCACCAGATCGCTGGGTTGCTTCGAGTCATCGGGGTACAGGGCGATGCCGATGCTGACTCCGATGTGGCAAGCCTTCCCCTCGATGTCGACCGGGGCACCTACTGATTCGATCAGCTTGGCGGCTACCGTTTTGGCATGCTCCGCGCTTCCGAGACCGTCCAGAACGACCAGAAACTCGTCGCCCCCCAGACGGGCAGCCGTGTCGACCTTGCGGATGCCGCCCTGCAGGCGCTGGGCGACGGTGGCCAGAACGCGATCACCAGCCTGGTGTCCGAGGGTGTCATTGATGTGCTTGAATCCGTCCAGGTCGAGAAAGAGCAGGGCAGCTTTTTCGCCTTCGCGCTTGGCGCGTTCACAGGCCATCGCCAGACGATCGTCTGCTACGCCCTTGTTGGGAAGCGCCGTCAGTGGGTCGTGCGCGGCCCGGTGCTGGATGATGTCGCGCTGTTCCAGCGTGGTTCGCAGCAGGGTTTCGATCGCCCGTTTGTAACCGAAGACCACCGTGGTGACGATGAGCATGATGACCAGGCTGCCGACGAAAATCGGCATCCAACCCAGGGGTTGGTGGATATAGGTGCCCCCGTTCACAGGCAATTGCAGGCGATGCTGTATGAACAGCAAGCCTATGCTCAGTATCGACAGCCACATGCCCGCCAGGTAGGCGATCAGCGATCGCAGTGGCAGGAATACCGCCGCCATGGCACAGGCAACGATGGTCCATGCCAGCCCATTGCTATAGAACCCGAATGTGTAGAGCCCTGCGATGCCGATGATGCCGGGCACCAGCACCACGAAATAAATGCGTGGTAATGCCGGGATGATGCGGTGTGGGCAGTAGTACAGCGCAATCACCATACCAGCCAGAAGCAGGTGGATGGTATAGAGGGATTGCCAACCGGTGATGAAGGCCCGCGATGACGACGCCGCTGCGGCCACCACTGCGATCACGACATACCCGCGCTCGATGAGGCGCAACAGGTAGTTCTTGACGTCAGTGCCGGTATCCCACTCCTGATGTATCACCAGTCCCCCAAGTTTGTTCCGATCTTTCTGCAGATCGTACCTGCAAACGAGCCCGGCTGTCAGTCGTCAAGCGGACAACAAAAAAGCCGACTTGCGTCGGCTTTTTGCTTTTGCTGGAAGCGCACCCGTTACAAACGGCAGACCCAGGGCAGGGTCCGTGCGATTGCCTGGTTGATTAGGCGGCGAGGGCCAGGGCCTTGACCTTGGCAGCGAGGCGGCTCTTGTCGCGGGCAGCCTTGTTCTTGTGGAAGATGCCCTTGTCGGCCACGGTATCCACAACGGCTTGTGCCTTGGCAAACAGTTCAGCAGCCTTGGTCTTGTCGCCAGCCAGAACGGCTTTTTCAACGTTCTTGACGGCGGTACGGTATTTGGAACGCAGGGAGGTGTTGGCTGCGTTGATCTTGACGTCCTGGCGGACGCGTTTACGGCCCGACGCCAGGCGCGGGTTCTTTTTCTTGGGCTTTCCAGATGCCATGATGATTCCTTAAGTGTCTGTGGATGTTTCCAGCAAAGCCAAAGATTATACCAGCCGGTTGCGTCCTTGTGTCTTGGCTTGGTACAGCCACCCATCGGCGGTGTGCAGCAGATGGGACAGGCTCGCGTCCGAGGCGGTTCCCGCACAGCAGATGCCCATGCTGATGGTGACCGGGCCCACGGTAGGGCATTGCTGGGCCACGGCGCCTGGCAGCGCCTCCCGGAAGCGTTCGAGCCCCTGTCGCATGGCGCTTTCGCTCAAGTTGCGGCCGAACAGCACCACGAATTCCTCGCCACCCAGGCGCGCAACCAGTTCGTCGGAGAAATGCCTGCCCAGTTCCTGGGCCACAGCCTGCAGAACCAGATCGCCCTGGTGGTGGCCGTGTTCGTCATTGATACGTTTGAAGTAGTCAATGTCCATCATCGCCACCCCAGCGCTGTGTCCGGCTGCCCGTGCCTGGCGCAGCAGGGCCTCGCCCCGGTCAAAGAAAGTCCGCCGGTTGTTCAGTCCCGTCAGGGAGTCGCGCGTGGCCAGGTGGTGCAGCGACTCGACCAGTTCCAGCATTTCCAGGTTCTGGTTGATGCGGCAGGTCATCTCCTCGTAGGAGTAGGGCTTGGAGATGAAGTCATTGGCTCCGTGCTTCAGGAACTGGGCCGAAACATCGGGACGGTTTTCGCCCGAAATGCCAATGATGGCGAGCTTGTCCTTGCCCATCATGCGCCGTGCCTGCAGTACGAACTCGAAGCCATCCACCTTGGGCATGTTGTAGTCGACCAATACCAGCTTGGTGTCGCGGTGCTGTTCCAGTTGCCTGATCGCGTCGGCCCCGTTCTCGGCCAGCAGCACGGTCAGGCCCTGGATCTGCAGCATGCGCTGCAACACTTCGCGCGAAGAGGGCGAGTCGTCGGCCACCAGCACCTTGAGGCTGCGGTTGCGCTGCAGCCGACGCACCAGCTGGACGGCGTACTCGTAGGACACCACCCCTTTTTTCAGCACGTAATCAACGATGGATCCCCGGTGCATCAGCTCGCGGACTTCGGGAGAGATGCTGCCGGTCAGTGCAATGACGGGCAATCCGTGGCGCTCCACGAGGGAGATGGCCTCGCCATAGGGCGCATCGGGCAGATTGACGTCGCAGACGGCGGCCAGGAAGGAATCGCCTTGCGCTTCCAGCGCAGACTGGGCCTGGGCCAGGCTGGCTGCGATGACGCTGTCACACCCGCACTGGTTGCGCAACATGGAGCCCAGCATGCCGGAGAGTGCGCGCTGGTCTTCCACGATCAGGACCGCGGTACGTGCGGGAGGCGCAGATGTGTCCATAGGGTAGGAGGGTGCCGGTCTGGCAGTATAGGCAGGGCTGGCAGGCCTTGCCAAGCCCCGCAGTGACCGCGCTGTGCGCCGCTACACTGCGGGGTGTGAGCCTTCTCAAATCCGCTTCCACCGTCTCCCTCTGGACCCTGCTGTCCCGCATCACCGGGCTGGCCCGCGAACTGCTCGTGGCGTCGCTGTTCGGTGCCAGTGCCATGACCGATGCCTTCAACGTCGCGTTCCGCATACCGAACCTGTTTCGGCGCCTGTTTGCCGAAGGGGCTTTCAGCCAGGCTTTCGTGCCCGTGCTGGCCGCCAGCAAGGCGCGTGATGGGGAAGACCTGACACGCTCCCTGATCGACCGCGTGGCCACCGTGCTGGCCTGGGCCCTGCTGCTGACCTGCATCCTGGGCGTGCTGGCTGCGCCCTGGATGGTCTGGGCCATGGCCAGCGGGCTGCAGAAGAACCCCGCCGGGTACGACGCAGCGGTCTGGATGACGCGCTTCATGTTTCCCTACATCGGCTTCATGTCCATGGTGGCGCTGGCCTCGGGGGTGCTCAATACCTGGAAGCGATTTGCCGTGCCGGCCGCAACCCCGGTGCTGCTGAATGTGTCCACCATCTTGGCCGCCTGGCTGTTGTCGCCCGTCTTTGCGCAGCAGGGCATTCCCCCGATCTATGCCATGGCCGTTGGGGTCATGGTCGGTGGTGTGCTGCAACTCGGCCTGCAGATTCCGGCCTTGCGCGGCCTGGGGCTGCTGCCGAAAATTTCCCTGCGCTGGTCTGGCGTGCGCGCGGCTTGGCGCGACAGTGGCACGCAGCAGATCCTGCGTCTCATGTTGCCGGCCCTGCTGGGTGTGAGCGTGGCCCAGATTTCCTTGCTCATCAACACCCAGATCGCCTCGCACCTGGCCACGGGCAGCGTGAGCTGGCTGTCGTATGCGGACCGGCTGATGGAGTTCCCCACCGCCATGCTGGGAGTGGCACTGGGTGTGGTACTGATGCCCCAGTTGGCGGGGGCCCGCGCCAAGGGCGAGAGTGACAAGTATTCCGAACTGCTGGATTGGGGGCTGCGCCTGGTGCTGCTGCTGGCCGTACCCTGCGCGGTGGCATTGCTGGTGTTCTCCAAGCCTCTGGTGAGTGTGCTGTACCACTACGGCGCGTTCTCGGACCATGATGTGCAGCAGACTGCCCTGGCCATGATGGGCTGGGGGGCCGGGCTGGTGGGCATCGTCGCCATCAAGGTGCTGGCACCGGGCTTTTACGCCAGCCAGGACATCAAGACCCCGGTGCGCATTGCCATGGCCGTGCTGGTAGTGACTCAGCTGCTCAATCTGCTGCTGGTGCCCAAGCTGCAGCACGCTGGTCTGTCGCTGTCCATCGGGCTCGGTGCCATGGTCAATGCCCTCTGGCTGCTGGTGGGCCTGATCCGTCGCGGCAGCTACCGGCCCTTGCCGGGCTGGGGGCGACTGGCGCTGCAGGTGGGCGCTTCGAGTGCCATCCTGGTGGTGTACCTGTTGTGGGCTGCTGGTGCCTGGGACTGGACTGGCTTGCGCTCGCAGGCCTTGCTGCGCATGGGGCTGATGGCGGCCATCCTGGCTGGTGCCGCTGTACTGTACCTCGGCAGCGTGTGGGCTTGTGGTTTGAATTTGCGCCAGTTCCTGCGCCGGTAGCACAATCAGGGCATGCACCCCACTTGGCACGCACCGACACCCCTGGAGTACTTCGCCTCTCTGGTGGAACGGGACTCGGATTTCCCGCTTTTCGAGGCGGCGGTCTGCCTGGCCCAGGACGAGTATCCTGATCTGGACCTGCAGAAAGTGACCCATCAGGTGGACGCGCTCACTGCCCGCGTGCGCCGCCGCGTGGCGGCTGATGCCGGTTCCTTGCAGCGCCTGCAGGTGCTCAACCAGTTCTTCTTCCGTGAACTCGGATTCGGCGTCAACGCCAATGACTATTACGCTGCCGATAACAGCTATATCCACCAGGTGCTGGCCACGCGCCGCGGCATTCCGGTGTCCCTGGCTGTGCTGTGGCTGGAGATTGCCTCTGGCATGGGCTTGTCGGTGCGTGGCATCAGTTTTCCCGGCCACTTCCTGGTCAAGGTCAACCTCCCCATCGGTCAGGCCATCATCGACCCGGCTACCGGCAAGTCACTGAGTGCCGAGCAGTTGTCGGAAATGCTGTCCCAGGTGCATCCGGATCAGGCGCCCCTGAGTTCCTGGGATGTGGCCGGTAGCCCCTACCTGCGCAGCGCAGCACCACGCGACATCCTGGTGCGCATGCTGCGCAACCTCAAGGGCATCTTCCAGGCCGAAGGGGACTGGGAACGCATGCTGGCCGTGCAGGAGCGCCTGGTGGTGCTGTTGCCCGAAGTCTGGGCCGAGTACCGCGACCGCGGCCTGGCCCATGCGGCCTTGGGCCACAGTGACCAGGCCGTCGCCGACCTGGAGTGCTACCTGGTACACAGCGACGATCTCGCCGACAGCGACCTCATAGCCGAACGCCTGGAGGCCTTGCGCAACACGCGCTGAGTCCTGATTGCGGCCGGGGTGAATCAGCCGCTTGCGCGCGAACCGGCGAAACGGTCCCCGTGTACCAGAGTGCCCTGTGCCGGCATCAGGGCGGCAGCCCGCGCGGGCAGGATGGGAGCAGGTGCTTGTGATGGGGTGTCTGGCTGAGCGGGCTCGGTCATGACCGGCGGCTCGATGGTGGCGCCTTCGTCACACGGCACACGAAGGCCCGATGCACCGACGCGCAGGATGGAAGCCAATGGCGCCAGAACGACCTGCCATTGCTGCAGGTCGGCCGCATGGGCTGCCGCGGGCAAGTCAAACAACGTGAGCCCGTTTTCCACCGTTCTGACATAGATCTGCGCCTCGCGCAGTACACCCCAGAACGGCATGGCGCGGCTGTGCGCCCACTGCTGCAGTACCTCGGCACCGCGGGTGCGGGCATCGATGCGCATGCCGACCACGCCCAACTGGCAACGCCCACTGGCCACGCGCGGGTGGGCCATGAGCTCGTCGTGGCAGGCCGCCGCGCTGTCGCGGTCGAACAGCGAGTTGCATACCGGTATCACGATCGCATCGGCCTGCATCACCAGACGCGACAGGTCGAAGCCCTGCAGGCCACCCGGTGTGTCGAGCACCACGTGGGTGACCCCGGCCGGTGGCTTCAGGATGTTCTTCTGGTCCAGGGTCCAGTGCAGGATGGAGGGAACACTGGCGACCCGGCGCTTGAGCCACGTGCGGGTCGATTGCTGGCGGTCCACATCGCCGAGCATTACCCGGCAACCCTGGTGCGCCATCCAGGCGGCCAGATGCGTAGCCAGGGTGCTCTTTCCACTGCCCCCCTTGCGGTTCACGACGGCGACGACTGGCATGCGGCTGCCCTCCAATGCGTGCTAAGGAGCCGCAGTGTGGGGCAAAAATGGCCGCATGTCCAATCAGGACAAGCGTAGGCAGCTACCGATTTGCTAGCGTCTGTGGGGTGTAAGCCACAGCAACAGCAGGCTGGCCATCGCCAGCGCGGCACCGGTGACGAAGGTGGCGGAAGGCCCCGACCTGTCCCACAGCCAGCCCGCCAGGGCGCTGGCCACCAGCAGCGCCAGGGCACAGACCAGGTTGAACAGCCCGTAGGCGGTTCCCCGAAGGTCGGCCGGGGCGGTATCGGCCACCATGGCTGCCAACAGACCCTGGGTGGCTGCCATGTGCAGGCCCCACAGCACGATGCCAAGCCAGAACAGGGGGCCATGGGCCGCGTATGCCAGACACAGGTCGGCCAGGATGAGCAGGACCATTCCTGCCGAGAGCAGACTGCGGTGGCTGACGCGATCGGCTAGGCTACCCAGGGGGTAGGCCGCAGCAGCGAAGACCATGTTCATCGCAATCAGCACCGCGGGGACCCAGGCCATGGGCAGCCCGCCGCCCTGGGCGCGCAGCACCAGGAAGGCTTCGGAAAAACGCGCCAGCGTAAAGCAACCTCCGAACACGGCCACGTTCCAGAACGGCCCTTTCAGGCGGCGCAGGTTGTCGCGGCGCAGCGGGTTGATGCGTGGCTGCCCTGCGGGGCGCTCGGGTTCGCTCACGCCAAAGGCCAGCAGTGCCACACACAGTACCGCGGGAATGACGGCTACCCAGAAGACGGTACGGATGTCATTGGCCCACAGGAGCATGAAGACGATCGCTAGGATCGGGCCCAGGAAAGCGCCCACGGTGTCGAGCGACTGTCGCAGCCCAAAGGCTGCGCCGCGCTGGGCTTCGGGGGTGATGTCGGCAATCAGGGCGTCGCGCGGGGCGCCGCGCAAGCCTTTTCCCACGCGGTCCAGCAGCCGGGCCGTAATGACCGGGTCCACGCTGGTGGCGAGGGCAAACAGGGGCTTGGTTGCGGCGCCCAATCCATAGCCCAGGAGGGCCAGGGGCTTGCGCTTGCCCCACCAGTCGCTGAGCGTGCCGGAAAACACCTTCACGAACAAGGCTGTCGCTTCGGCGGCCCCTTCGAGCAGGCCCACGGTGAGCATGCTCACGCCCAGCACGCTGACCATGAACACCGGCAGCAGGCTGTGGATGAGTTCGGACGACACATCCATCAGCAGGCTGACAAAACCCAGCGCCCAGATGCTGGCGGGCAATCGGCCCGCAGGGGCGGCGGGCGTCATTGCATCGTCAGGCGACGGTCACGGCCGCGCCATCGCCCTTGGGAGCAATGGCGCCAATGGTGTACACCGTCTCGCCCAGGCTGCGCAGGGTGGCAGCGGTGGCTTCGGCATTGGCGGCGTCCACGACGACGACCATGCCTATGCCGTTGTTGAAGGTGCGGTTCATCTCGATGTCGTCAATGCCGGCAGTCTTCTGCAGCCAGGCAAACAGTTCGGTCTGGGGCCAGCTGCCCTTCTTCAGGTGCGCGGCCGTGCCTTCAGGCAGCACGCGTGGGATGTTCTCCAGCAAGCCGCCACCGGTGATGTGGGCCAGCGCCTTGATGGGGTGTTGGGCCAGGGCGGCCAGCACGTTCTTCACGTACAGACGGGTGGGCTCCATGATGGCCTGCTTGAAAGGCTTGCCGTCCAGGGTGACGGGCAGGTTGGCGCTGGCGCGCTCGATGCACTTGCGTACCAGGCTGAAACCGTTGGAGTGCACGCCGTGGCTGGCCAGGCCCAGCACCACGTCGCCGGGTTGCACGGTGGCGCCGGTCAGGATCTTGGACTTTTCGACCGCGCCGACAGCAAAGCCGGCCAGGTCGTATTCACCGGCGGGGTACATGCCGGGCATCTCGGCGGTTTCGCCGCCGATCAGGGCGCAGCCGGACAGTTCGCAGCCTTTGGCAATGCCACCGACCACGGCGGCAGCCGTGTCCACGTCGAGCTTGCCGCAGGCAAAGTAGTCGAGAAAGAAAAGCGGCTCGGCGCCCTGCACCAGCACGTCGTTCACGCTCATGGCCACCAGGTCGATACCTACGGTGTCGTGCATGTTCCACTCGAAGGCCAGCTTGAGCTTGGTGCCCACGCCGTCGGTACCGGAGACCAGCACCGGCTCCTTGTAGCGCTTGGGCACCTCGAACAGGGCGCCGAAGCCGCCGATGCCGGCCAGCACGCCTTCGCGCATGGTCTTCTTGGCCAGCGGCTTGATGCGTTCAACCAGGGCGTCGCCCGCGTCAATGTCAACGCCGGCATCTTTGTACGACAGGGGAGTGGTCATGGGAGAGATAGAGGAGTAGAAGGGTGGCCCCATCGGGACAAGCCTCGGGCCGATAGAATTTGCCCTTGATTTTAAAGGGGCGCCTGCCCCACTTTGTATGCAATTTACCGCCACCCAAAAAAGATTGGCTGCCTGGGCCCTGATCGCGTTAGCGTTCGGCATCGTCTTCTGGCAGCTCAAGGCCGTGCTGGCCCCCTTCGTGGTGGCGGGGGTCATGGCCTACGCCCTGAACCCGGTAGTGAACTGGCTCGACGACGTGGGGCGCGGCCGCATTCCGCGCCTGTTGGCGGTAGTGGTGGTGGAGCTGCTGTTTTTCATGACGGTGACTGGTGTGCTGCTGCTGGTGGTGCCGATCCTGGCCAAGGAGCTTCCGCTCATGCGCGACCAGTTGCCCGGCCTGCTGGATGCGGCGAATCAAAGCCTCAAGCCTTGGTTGGCCCAGTTTGGCGTGCATGTGCAGTTTGACGCCGCCAGCCTGCGTGCCTTTGTCCTGAAATACCTCAACGCCAATTTCGAGGACGTGTTCAGCTCGCTGATCGTGTCCCTGCAACTCGGCGGCAGCGTGGCCTTTGCCCTGATCGGCAATGCCATCCTGATCCCCGTGGCCCTGTTCTACCTGCTGCTGGAATGGGACGACTTCATGGCTGCACTGCGCACCCTGGTGCCGCCACGCCTGCGCGAAGGTAGCGACAGTTTCTTCCAGGAAGCAGATGAGGTGCTGGGCCAGTACCTGCGCGGCCAACTACTGGTGATGGGCCTGCTGGCGGTGTACTACAGCGTGGCACTGGGCCTGTTCGGGCTGGATCTGGCCCTGCCCATCGGGGTCTTTACCGGTCTGGCCGTGTTTGTGCCTTACCTGGGCTTTGGTGTGGGCCTCGTGCTGGCCACCTTGGCGGGTTTGCTGGAGTTTTCGGCCCAGTCGGGCCTGGGCTACACCTTTGCCATGGTGGGAGTGGTCTATGGTCTGGGCCAACTGCTGGAAAGCTTCTTCCTGACACCGCGCCTCGTGGGTGAGCGCATCGGCCTGCACCCGCTGGCGGTTATCTTCGCCTTGCTCGCATTTGGCCAGGTGCTGGGTTTTGTCGGGGTGCTGATTGCGCTGCCGGTCAGCGCCGTGCTGCTGGTGGCCATCCGCCGCATCCAGCAGGGTTACCTGGCTAGCGGGTTGTACAAGGGATAGCCCATGCAACAACTGGCGCTTGATATCGGGCTGTTCGGCGGGCCCACGCTGGCGAACTTCTGGGCCGGTCCCAATGGCGAAGCCTTGCGGCATCTGGAACTGTGGGTGGGGTCGGGCGCTGTCGCTGCCCCGCGCTCGCCGGTGCCGACCTACCTCTGGGGACCGCATGGCTGTGGCAAGAGCCACCTGCTGCAGGCCGCGGCCGATGCGCTGCGCAGCCAAGGTGCGCTGGTGGGCTGGATGGATGCGGGCGCCGCGGCCCAAGAGTTCGACGAGCGCTGGGCCGCGGTCTTCATGGACGACGTGCACCTGTACACCGCCGACCAGCAGCACCAGGCCTTCAACTGGTTCGTCAACGCCCAGAGCCTGCAGCGCCCGGTGCTCGCCGCGGGCGAGCTGGCACCGGCCGACCTGGCATTGCGCGACGACTTGCGTACCCGCCTGGGCTGGGGCCACATCTACAGCCTGCAGTTGCTCAGCGAGCCGGAGCGCCGCGCCGTGCTGCGCCAGGCCGCGGACGCGCGCGGCATCTTTCTGAGCGACGAGGTGATGGACTACATGCTCAACCGTTTCAGCCGTGACCTTGGCAGCCTCATGGAACTGCTGGGCCTGCTCGACGGCTACGCCCTGCAGACCCAGCGTGCCATCACCATTCCCCTGATCAAATCCATGATGGAAAACGCATGACCCACCCCTCCGCGCCGAAGGCGCGCATTGCACTGTTCGACCTCGACCACACCCTGCTGCCGATCGATTCGGACTATTCCTGGGGCCAGTTCACCACCGCGCGCGGCTGGACCGACGCCGGCGAGTTCAAGCGTCGAAATGACGAGTTCTATGCCGCCTACCAGGCCGGCACGCTCGATGTGCATGAGTATGTGCGCTTTGCCACAGCAGCCTTTGTCGCCCAGGGTGCTATCAATTCGGAAGCTGCTCACGAAGACTTCATGCGGGATGTGGTCCAAAAGAACATACAACCCCAGGCGCTGGAACTGGTGCGTTCGCACCAGGCGGCGGGCGACGTGGTGGTGATCGTCACCGCCACCAACGAATTCGTCACGCGCCCCATTGCCCGCGCCTTCGGCGTGGACGAACTGATCGCCGTGGAACTGGAGCAGACTCCGGGTTCGGACGGACGGCCCTGGTACACCGGCGCCATCCGCGGTACGCCCTCGTTCCGCGAAGGCAAGGTCACGCGGGTGAACCAATGGCTGGCTGCGCGCGGCTGGGCTTGGGAGGATGTGCACACCACCTTCTATTCGGACTCCATGAACGACTTGCCGCTGCTGGAAAAGGCCAACGTGCCCGTGGCCACCAACCCCGATGCCCGCCTGCGCCAGATTGCCCTCGAGCGCCAATGGCGCATACTCGACCTCTTTACGGGCGCCTGAGCGCCCGCGTTTGACTGCATTCCATGATCAAGAAATTCATCGACAAGCTTCTGGACAAATCGAGCGCCGCCCTCGGACGGGGCAAGGCATCGCGCTTCGGCAAGCGGGTCGACATTCCGTTCGAAACCCACCGCATCAACCCCGCCCTGGTGGACGAGCGCGCCATCCATGTGGTGCGCACCCTGCACCAGGCCGGCTTTGAGGCCTACATCGTCGGCGGCGCCGTGCGCGACCTGCTGTTGGGCCTGGCGCCCAAGGATTTCGACGTGGCCACCAACGCCACGCCCGAGCAGGTCAAGGGGCTGTTCCGCCGCGCTTTCATCATCGGGCGGCGTTTCCGTATTGTGCACGTGGTGTATGGCCGTGGGCGTGAGCACGAAGTCATTGAGGTCTCGACCTTCCGCGCCTACATGGACAACGCCGCGGCCGAGCAGGTAAGTGGCAACGAGCGCACCAGCAAGAGCGAACTGGCGGGCATGCAGCACGCCGTGGACGCCAGCGGCCGCGTGCTGCGCGACAACGTCTGGGGCCCGCAGGACGAAGACGCCACCCGGCGCGACTTCACCGTCAACGCCATGTACTACGACCCCGAAACCCAGGTCGTGGTGGACTACCACAAGGGCTTCAAGGACGCCCAGAGCCGCGTGCTGCGCATGATCGGCGACCCGGCCACACGCTTCCGCGAAGACCCGGTGCGCATCATCCGCGCTGTGCGCTTCTCGGCCAAGCTCAGCGGCCTGGGTTTCAAGATGGAGTCCAAGACCGCGGCGCCGATCCCAAAGTCGCTGTCCCTGCTGCACGACGTGCCGCAAAGCCGCATGTTCGACGAAATGCTCAAACTGCTGCAGACCGGGCACGCGCTGGCCTCCATCGACACCCTGAACAAGCTGGGCCTGGCCAAAGGCATCTACCCCTTGCTGGACCTGGTGGTGGAACGCGCCGCCAGCCCGCTGGTGCAGGCAGCGCTCAAGGACACCGACCGCCGCGTGGGCGAAGGCAAGCCCGTGGCCCCGAGCTTCCTGCTGGCCTGCGTGCTGTGGGACGACGTGAACAAGGGCTGGCAGCAGCGCGTGGCCCAGGGCCAGCACAGCCACCCGGCCCTGCAGGAAGCCATTGACGACGTGTTCAACGCCCGCATCGGCGACGTGTCGGGCCGCGGCAAGCTTGGCGGCGACATGCGCGAAATCTGGGTCATGCAGCCGCGCTTCGAAAAGCGCGCGGGCTCCGGCCCCTGGGGCATGGTGGAACAACCGCGCTTCCGCGCCGCCTTCGACTTCATGCGCCTGCGCGCCGATGCCGGCGAAGTGGACGAACTCCTGGCCGACTGGTGGCAGGAATTCAGCACCGCGAGCGACTCCGTGCGCCAGGACCTGATGGACGCCGTGCGCCAGGAGCAGCAAAAGCGCAAGCCCCAGCCGCGCATGCAGCGCGCGCCGCGCCCGGTGAACCCGACACCGAACGCTGCGCCTGAATCCAGCGACACCGATGCCGTGGCTTCGGAGCAGGGCGGCGAAAGCGGCGACTCCGATGCGCCGCGCAAGCGCCGCCGCCGTCGCCGCCGCCCCGGTGGCGGGCGTGGCGAAGGCAGTGCCGCTGCGGCGGAATAACCCCCGCCATGGTCACGGCCTACATCGGTCTGGGCGGCAACCTGGGCGATGCCCAGGCAACCCTGCAGCAGACCTGCGCTGCGCTGCGCTCCTTGCCCGGCGGCGAGAGTCTGAGCTTGTCGTCGCTGTACGCCAGCGCCCCCATCGACTCCAGCGGACCCGATTACCTGAACGCCGTGGCCAGCCTGGATACGCCCTTGGCAGCCGAAGAGCTGTTGCGGGCACTGCAGGCCATTGAACAGGGTGCAGGCCGCGAGCGCCCGTACCGCAACGCCCCGCGCACGCTGGACCTGGATGTGCTGCTCTACGGCGACGAGCACATTCAGTCCCCCACCTTGATCGTTCCGCACCCGCGCATGTGGGAGCGCGCCTTCGTGCTGCTGCCGCTGGCCGAACTGGCCCCCTCGCTGGTGCCGGCTGACTTGCTGGCCGCCGTGGCGGGGCAGTCGATACGCCGTTTGCCGGGCTGGGCGTAAGGTGGGGCGGGCCACGGTCAGCCGGGGGCGATGACAACGGGGGCGAAGAACGAAGGCAAGGGGGGCTCCGAACACCGGCGTGGGCTGCGCAATGGTTTCTGCGGCGCTCTCAGGTTGGCCTGTGCAGGCGAAAGTAACGGAACACTTGCGGCACAGACCTGTTGCCGTTGTCCTGGTCTTCTGCCCGGCAGCGCGTGCCTTGTTGCTCCTGCCGTCAAAGAGAATATCGCCCAGCCGTCCAACGCGCTATATTCCGCCAGCGGTAGACGGCAAAAGGAACGCAGTGTGAAGATCCTGGTGGTAGACGATGAGACCAGCGTGCGGCAGAACCTGGCGCGCTTGCTTCGCCTTGAAGGGTTTGACGTCGTGGAGGCTGCCGATGGTCAGGCTGGACTGGCGCTGGCGGAGCAAGAACTGCCGGACCTGATCCTGTCCGATGTGGTCATGCCGGTACTCAATGGGCACCAGTTCCTGGAGGCATTGCGCGCCCATTCGGCCACGGCCTCGATTCCATTTGTGTTCATCACTGCGCTGACCGATCGCGTGGATCGGCGCCAAGGCATGAATTTGGGGGCGGACGATTACCTCTACAAACCCTTTACCCGGGACGATGTGCTTGACGCAGTACACGCCCGACTGCGGAGGTTTCAGGGAGCGCAGACCCTGGGTGCCCAGGTGGACGTACCGGCTGAGGGTGTCCAGGTCAAGGGCTACCGCATCCTGCGGCGACTCGGTGGCGGCGGCATGTCGGAGGTCTATTTGGCCGAGCGCGAGAGCGATGGCCTGGTACTGGCACTGAAGCTGCTGGACACGCGCACCAGTCAGAATCCGCGCATGCTGGACCGTTTCATCCAGGAGTGCGAACTGCTGGAGCAGGTCAAGCACCCCAATGTGGCCCGGATCTACGGCCATGGTTTCACGGACACCCATGCGTTCATTTCCATGGAGTATTTCTCCCATGGCGACATACGCCAACGTATCGCTGCTGGAATCTCGCCATTTGAAGCACTGACCGTCACGCTGCAGGTGGCTCAGGCCCTTTCGCAAATCCATGCGTTGGGCATCGTGCACCGGGATGTCAAGCCCGACAACCTCATGCTGCGCGCTGATGGCGGAGTGGCTTTGATTGACTTCGGGGTCGCCAAGCATGCCCACCAGGAGTTGGAGCACACGCACCACGGCGAACTCGTTGGCTCACCCTACTACATGAGCCCCGAACAAGCGGCGGGCCGCCCGGTGCATCCATCCAGCGATATCTATTGTCTTGGTGTGATCTTTTACGAAATGGTCACCGGCAGGCGCCCGTACACGGCGGATTCGATGGAGGGGCTCCTGAATCTGCACCTGAATGCCGCTACGCCGCGCTTCGAGCCCAAGTACGCAGAGTTCCAGTGGCTGCTGGACGGAATGATGCAAAAGCAGCTCGATCACCGATACCGTTCAGCGCAGCACGTAGCCGACCTCATTGTTGAAGCCTGGCCACAGGTGCTGCGCCTACTCAGACCTGCCAGTTCCTAGTAGCGGATTCGGAGGCCGGATCGCGGGCAAGCAGCGGTAAGTAGTGTGCGTTTAGCTACAAATTTAGTAGCATTTGTCACGCCGTTGGCTGCTGCCCAGTGTCCACCTTCCCACCGCCCGTACACATTCCACGTTGGTTACGACTGCAGCCTTCCAATGCGAACGCTCCGCATCAAGGCTTCGACCCCTGTCCTACTGATGGGGCGCCGCAATCGCAGCGGCATGTCAGGGCTTGTCGAGCGCTTCAGGCCCATCCCGGACCATTCCGTAGTCACTGGTACGTAGTCCGCGCAACAGCATTTCGGTGTCGTCATTGGCGATGCCCAGCGCTTCCAGGCTGTGGGCAGCGAGCCGCAGGCTGGCTTCCAGCGCTTCGGGGTAGGCTTGGTTGACACCTGCCCGGCGCAAGGCATCGCAGGTGGCCAGGTTGCCGGCCCGTGCCACGATTTGGACCTGTGGTGCAACTGAGCGTATGAGCGTGGCTGCCCGCACTGCCGACGCGCCGTCGTCTATCGTTAGTACGACCAGTTCCACGGCTTGCATGGCGGCACTGCGCAGTAGCTCCCGGTTGCAGATGTCGCCATAGAAGACCGGATGCCCTTCGGTGCGCCATTGGTCGACCAAGGCCGCTTCGTTGTCAAACGCGACGTAAGGAATCCCACTGCTGCCCAGGATGGTGCCCACGGTATGGCCAACGCGCCCGTAACCGGCAATGAGCACCCGCGGTGCGGCGCGTTCAATTTCGCTGGTCCACTGCGGGTCGTTCAAACCCAGTCCGCGGCTGCGCAGGTGGCGTGCTGCCAGCCAGACACCGACCTTGGCCAGCATCGGTGTGAGAAGCATGGTCACGGAGATGACGCCAATCGCCGTGACGAAGCTGGCGTCGTCCACTACCCCCAGCGCCTTGCCCGCACCGAAAACGACGAAGCCAAACTCGCCGCCTTGCGACAGCAGGAAGGCAATCTTGGTGGCGGAAGCTATGCCGATTCCGAAGGCCAGGCATAGGGCGAACAGGATCACGATCTTGATGACAATGATGGCCAGGACATGGCCCGCAAAGGCGAACGGATGTTGTGCTAGGGCCGCCAGGTCGACCGACATGCCGACAGCGACGAAGAACAGGCTCATCAGCAATCCCTTGTGCGGCTCCATGCTGGCTTCAATCTGCAGGCTGTAGCGCGAGGTGGACAGCATCATGCCCATGAGAAAGGCGCCCAGCGCCATGGACATGCCGGCCTTGTCCATGGCCAGTGCCGCCACGAACATGGCTGCCAGCGCCGTCAGGAAGAAGGCTTCATGGTGCTTGCGGCGCGCCAGGTAATCCAGTGCCCGGGGTACCAGGTAGTGGCCGCATGCCAGCACCAGCAGCACCATGACCGCAGCCATTCCGAGCCTTACCCCCAGACTGTCGGATGGCGCCGAAGAGTGGACGCCGGCAATCACGGGTATCAGGGCCAGCAGGGGCACTACGGCCAAGTCCTGCAGAAGTAGTACCGCAAAGGCCGCCTGTCCGTGTTCGGATGCAACTTCTCCCTTGTCGCGCAGCATCTGGATCACGATGGCGGTGGACGACAACGCAAAACTCGCGCCCAGCAAGATGGGGGTTTCCCATTGCGGGTAGAACAGGCGGAAGTACCCAGCGATGGCCACAGTGCACAGCAACACCTGCATGCTGCCCAGCCCGAAGAGCATGCGCCGAAGGCTCCACAGGCGCTTGGGCTTCATTTCCAGCCCGATGAGAAACAACAGCATGACGACACCGATTTCGGTGAACTGGCGGACGCTGTCGACTTCGGTCGTGACAAAGGGGCCTGGGGTGTGCGGCCCGACGATGATGCCTGTGACCAGCAGCCCCAGAATGGTACCCAGCCCGAAGTGGCGGAACAGCGTGACGGAGACCGCGGCGACGACGAGCAGCAGGACAGCGGAGTACAGGAAGGAATGCGGATCCATGGCGTGATCGTAGCGGGGGAACAGGGGAGATTGCGCGTAGTTTGGGTATGGGGCGGCAGCTTTGTCTTGCAGGCGGTTTGCTCATGACCCCCAGTCACCCCAACCCTCGCGCCCCGCTGGGCGAGAGGGCGGGGGGTGAGTGGGGAAATTGACGAAGCCGCCTGCCAGGGCAAACTCTACGAACGTCGGCAATGCTCCATGGTTTTCCCTTGGAACAACCAATAAAAACCTACTTCTGCAAGTACTTGTCGTAAATCGCCTTGAAGCGCCCGTTCTTCTTGATCTGGGCCAGTCCGTGGTTGAAGTCGTCGCGGATCTTCTTGTCATGGAAGACCGGTCGGTAGTCGTTGGGGTTGATCTTGGTAAAGCGGTGTTCGGTGACGGGTAGCAAGGGTTTGCCGGTGTCGCGCTCCACCTGGTTGGCGTGGTAATGGTAGATGTAGCGGTCACTGAGCACTACGTCATAGCGTTGCCGGTCCAGCGTCGTTACCTGCAGTTCCTGGTTGGCTTGTTCAAAGTACTGGCCGCGCCGTTCCACCGCCGCCAGCCATTCGGGGTAACGCTTGGAGGCCCCCTGGAACGACAGCACGGTCAGTCCAAGCAGATCTTCGGGCTTGCTGATGTGCAGGTTGCGGTGCTTGAGCGTGATGAGCACGTTGTCGTACACCACAGCAGGGTCGCCATAAAAACCGCCATGGGGCCGCATGTCCTCGCCCAGGTCGGTCATGGCGGCATCGACCTTCCGGTATTTGAATTCGAACGGCACACGGGCCAGCGGCACATAGACAGGCTTGAGCACATGGCCGCGCACCGCCAGCGCTTCACCGATGACTTCGAGCTCGATGCCGGAATCGGTTTCCGGAAGGCAGTAGGGGGCGATCTTTTCGCCGAAGGCCATGACCACCGTGGCAGCCTGGGCGGCACCGGCCAGCAGCAGGCCCAGCAAGGACACTTGGCGGAGCAAACGCAAGCGCATGGTCAAACCTTAGGTGCATGAAACGTTGTTTACATCCTAGGGGTCCAGGTGCCCACTCCCCATTGGGGGAAACCCGTGCGCTCCAGCACGTCGGTTCAGGCACCCATGTTACGCAGGGCTGCCTCCACCGCGGCTGCGGTAGCCAGCGGTTTTTCCATCGGGAAAAGGTGGCTGCCGTCGAGCATCATGGTGCGGCCCTTGGTGATGTGCTCGACGAAATCCATGCCCACCTGGCGGCGTTCCACCGAATGGCTGCCGCCGATGAATGTGACCGGGCATTTGAGCGGGTGCTGGCGCAGGTAGCGCGGCAGGTGGTCGGGTACCGTGTTGTAGAAGCGGGTCTCGATGTCGCGGTCGAAGGTCAGTACCCGCTTGCCCTGCGCGTCGTGGGTGCCGAAGCGTACATAGTCCAGCAGCACCTGTGGGTCCCACTTGGCAAAGGCGCGCTTGTGGCGGAAGTGTTCCAGGACGGCGTCCGCATCGGGCCAGCTGTTGCGCCGTTTGCGGCTTACCGCGCCGGGCGAGAACTTGCCCATCAGCGGAATGGTCTTGGCCACACCCAGGGCTGCGGATTTCCAACCTGCCAGCACGGGCGAGTCGAGCAGTACTACCCCGCGGACCCAGTCCGGATGCTTGCCAGCCGTCATCAGGCTTACCAGCCCACCGAGGGAGTGCCCGACCAGCCAGACCGGATGGCCCTGGCGGGAAGCGACCAGAGCGCCGACGAACTCGGACAGCTCCTCTTCCACGTGGGGCCAGTTGTCGGTGACGGGAAAGCGCGGGTTGTGGCCGAACTTCTCCAGGAAGCGAACGTCGAAACCGCGTTCGCGCAGGGAGTCGATGAGCACCGAGTAGGTGCCCGCAGGGAAACTGTTGCCGTGGGAAAAAACGATCATGTCGGGCAGGTCGCGCTGCGGCCAAAGCGGCGGCAGGCAGATGTTGTCGGTTGCGGACAAGTGTATCGGCTGCAGCCGCGGCAACTGGTTCCATGGGCGACAGGGAGCAGTGCCTAGAATGCCCGTGTGACCTATTCACCTACGTTCTACCTGTACTACTGCGCATTGGCCAGCTGGGGCTGAGGGGCCGCACCGCCCCGACTTCCCGGGGCAGCGCCAAGGCTGCCCCCCCCTGTCTAGTCTGTCGCAATCTGTCCAGGAGTTCAGGTCATGAACCACGGTTTCTTCTTGTTCGGCGCCATTGCCGCCGAAATTCTCGCTACCACCTCCCTCAAGCTGTCCGAGGGTTTCACCAAACCGCTTCCGGCCATCGTCACGGTGCTGGGTTATGGGGTTTCGTTCTACCTGCTGTCGCTGTCGCTCAAGCGCATGGACTTGGGGGTGGTGTACGCCATCTGGTCCGGTGTGGGTACCGCGGCCATGGCCGTGGTCGGCTACTGGCTGTTCTCGGAGAGCATGGGGGTGGTCAAGGGCCTGTCGATTGCCATGATCATCTTCGGGGTCGTGGGCCTCAACATGGGGGACCGCCTGGCACCGGGTAGCGCGGCCGATACCGACACAAGGGCGGCCTCGCAGCGTCTGTAGGGAATCAGGCCGCCGGTTTGCCCAGGCCGTGCTTGCGGAGCTTGTCGACCAGCGTGGTCTTGGGGGTCTGCAGCGACTTGGCGGTGAGGGAGATGTTGCCGTCGTGCTGCGACAGCGCAGCTTCGATGAGCTGTCGCTCGTACTGCTCCACCTGCTGGGCCAGGCTCAGCGATTCCGTGAGGCCCATCGACTCGAACTGGGGGCTGGGAGTTGCCCATTGCGGCCCCACGCCGAGCACCAGCGCGTCGGCCACGTTGCGCAGCTCTCGCACGTTGCCGGGCCAGTCGCGCTGGGTCAGCTGCTGCATCTGTGCGGGGGCGATCTTGGGTATGGACCGCCCGTAGCGGCTGGAGGCCATCAGCATGAAGTGTTCCAGCAGCACGGGAATGTCCTCGCGCCGCTCGCGTAGCGCTGGCAGTTCGATGTTGACCACGTTGAGGCGGTACACCAGGTCGGCCCGGAAGCTGCCGGCCTGGGCGCGTGCCAGCAGGTCGTCCTTGGTGGCGGCCACCACGCGCACGTCCACCGGGATGGTCTGGTTCGAGCCCAGACGCTCCAGGCTGCGCTCCTGCAGCACCCGCAGCAGCTTGATCTGCACGCCCATGGGCATGCTCTCCAGCTCGTCCAGGAACAGGGTGCCGCCGTTGGCGTGTTCGATGCGCCCGATGCGCCGCTTCTGCGCCCCGGTGAAGGCGCCAGGCTCGTGGCCGAACAGCTCGCTGTCGAGCAGGGTATCGGGCAAGCCGCCGCAGTTGAGTGCCACGTAGGGTGCCTTGTTGCGCGGCGAATGGTCATGCAGCGCCCGCGCCACGACTTCCTTGCCGGTACCGGTTTCGCCCCGGATCAGCACGTCGACCGGGGAGTTGGCCACGTCCAGGATCAGGTTGCGTACGCGCTGGATGGCGGGCGAATTGCCGACCAGCCTGCCTTCGAGCCCCTCCTGCAGCGACAGTGCGCGACGCAGTTGCGCCACTTCCAGCGTGAGGCGGCGCTTTTCCAGTGCACGCTGGACGACCTCGACCAGGTGGTCGGAGGAAAAGGGTTTGGGGATGAAGTCGTAGGCGCCGGCGCGCATGGCCTGCACCGCCAGGTTCACGTCGCCATGCCCCGTGATCATGATCACCGGAATGTCCGGATCGATGGTCTGGATCCGTTCGATGAACTGCATGCCATCGATGCCCGGCAGGCGCATGTCCGTGACCACCACACCGGCGAATCCAGCGCGCACCGTTGGCAGGAGCGCCTCGGCGGTATCGAAGGCGCGCACGGGCAGGTCGGCCAGCTGCAGTGCCTGCACGCAGCCCAGCTGCACGGCGGCATCGTCTTCGACAAGGTAAACGGTCAGTGCCTGGTTCATGGGGGCAGGGGCAGGGTCAGGGTGAAGCAGGCGCCCGCACCGGGGACGTTGCGGGCCTGCAAGGTGCCACCGGATTCTGCCGCAATGTCACGGCAGATCACCAGGCCCAATCCGAGTCCCGCACCACTGGGTTTGGTCGTATAGAACGGCTGGAACAGGTTGCTCAGGTCGGTGTCGCTCAGGCCTTTTCCGCTGTCCTGCACCTCGATGGACAGGGCGGCCCGGTTCGGCAGTTGTGCGGGCCGCACGGTGATCTGCAGTCGTCGCTCGGATGCATCACGCATGGCATCGAGCGCGTTGGCCACGAGGTTGACCAGGACTTGTTCGAGGCGGTTGGCGTCGCACCACGCGGTCCAAGAACCGGGCGTGCACTGGTTGTCGACCTGCACGTTCTCGTGGCGCAGGCGCAGCTGGAACAGGAACAGGGCCTGGGACACCACATGCCCGACATCGGTTGCGCTTGGGCGGGCCTCGGACTTGCGGGCGAAGCCCTTCAGGGGTTCGATGATCGATGCCATCTGCCCGACCAGGCGGGCTACGATGGAGAGGTTTTCCTGTGCGGCATCGACATTGCCGCGGCGCAGGAATTCGGCCGCGTTGCCGCTGAGGGTGCGGATGCCGCCCAGCGGTTGGGTGAGCTCGTGCGTGATGCTCGCGGCCAACTGACCCAGCACCGCCATCTTCCCCGCATGGACAAGTTCGTCCTGGGCTTCACGCAGGTTCTTCTCTGTCTGCTGGCGTTCACCCACTTCGCGACGCAGCCGTGCGATGGCATCGGTCAGTTCCTGGGTGCGTCGCGCCACTTCCTGTTCCAGATCGGCATTGATCTGCTCCAGCTGGCGCTTGGCCTCTTGCTTCTGACGCTCGGTGCGGCGCCGCTGCAGCAGGTACATGCCCAGCAGTACCAGTACCAGCACCACCATCGCGCTTGCGGCAGCGTCGAACAAGGCCTGCTGGCGCACGGCCGAGAGGTCAGTGAAGGTAAGCACGCGCCAGTCCATGCCATCCAGCGTGCGCCCCAGCACCAGGTAGCCGGCGGCACTGGGGACAAGTCCGGTGTTGGCAGGGTCACTGGTCCGGCGCAGGGTGATGTGCCCCTGCACTTCCTGGCTTTCGTCGTCCAGCGTGAGGTTCACCTGCAGCGGGAAGTCCGTGACGTGCTCGGTGCCATAGGTGCGCGAAAGCTGCAGGTCGACACGCTGTTCCGCACTGAGTTCCTGCATGGCGGTGTAACGCCAGGGTGGCTCGGACGACAGGATCACGACATGGTTGGCATCGGTCACCAGGGCGGGAACACCCAGCATGGCCCAGGTCTGCTCCAGCGCTTCGAGGCCGATCTTGATGGCAGCGACACCGACCACACTGGATCCATCGTAGATTGGGTGGGCGGCGAAATAGCCCGCCTGGCCGCCTGCACCGATGGCGAAATGGCGGGTGGAGCGCCCGGCCAGCGATTCGAGGAAATAGGAACGGTAGCCGATGCGGTGGCCCAGCAGACTGTCGTCCTCCAGGTTTGGGTTGCTCGACGCACGCACCACGCCGCGCACATCGAGCACGAACACCGCCTCGCTGCCCAGGTGGGCGTTGAGCCGTGTCAGGTAGTCATTGGCTGCGGCGGCATGCTGCGCTTGCGGCTCGCGCAGCAGCTTGACCACACTGGGGTGCAACCCGACCGTGGCAGGAACCGGTTCCAGGCGGCGCACTCGGGATTCGACCACCGACGCGAAGAGGTCGAGACGTCGGTTGGAGGCTTCCTTCAGCGACAGCGTGCCGCGCTGGAAACTGCGTTGGTACACCAGGCTGCCCATCATTGCCATCATCACCACGGCCAGGGCGACGATGATCCAACCCGGCAGACGGCGAGGCCCGGTCAAGCGCACCGGTGGCACGGTGCGGCTGGCGGGTTGGGGAAGGGTAGGTGCCTCCATGGTGGCTCTGGCGCGAGTCTAACCAGAACAGCGCGACCCGCTCGCAGGGGAAATGGCTGCGCGTCGTGGCTTCACTGTCAGGGCAATCGGAGGTTTCCAGTGGCTGGCGAGGTTTGTGTACCGTCACCCAATTTCACGTAGCCTGGTTCGTCACGACGCAGGTAGAAGCTGCGCACCTGGTGGGCGAGTGACAGTGCCTGGCCCTTCAGGTGCTCGGAGGTTGCGGCACTCTCCTCCACCATGGCCGCGTTCTGCTGCAGCGTGCTGTCGAGGTCGGTGACGGCGTGGGCAATGCTGCCGATGCGCCCGCTCTGCTCGCCGATGGTGGAGGCGATTTCGCCCACGATGGTCGATACTTCCTGCACCGAATGCACCATGTCCGAGATGATGTGCCCTGCCTGCGCTACCAGCGCATGACCAGCTTCGACATGCTCTGAGCTGGCGGTGATCAGGCCCTTGATTTCCTTGGCAGACGCGGCGGCACGACCGGCCAGGTTGCGCACTTCACTGGCGACCACGGCGAACCCACGCCCCTGTTCGCCGGCCCGCGCGGCCTCGACCGCCGCATTGAGGGCCAGGATATTGGTCTGGAACGCAATGCCGTCGATCACGCTGATGATGTCGGATATGCGCCGGGAGCTGGTGCTGATGTCGTCCATGCGCTGCACTACGCGCTGCACCACGTCGCCGCTGCGGGTTGCTGCTTCAGAGGCCGCGCTCGCAAGCTGGTTGGCGTTGTGCGCGGATTGCGCGCTGTGTTCAATGGCGCGGTTCAGGTCTTCCAGGTTTGCAGCTGCAGACTGCAGGTTTTGCGACGCATTTTCCGTGCGTCGGCTCAGGTCCATGGTGGCACCGGCGACCTCTTCTGTCGAGACCTCGATCACCTGGCTGCTGTGCTTGATATGACCGACCAGTTCGCGCAAGCGGTTCTGCATCGCGCCGATGGCTTCCAGCAGGCGCCCGGTTTCGTCCTGGACCCGTACTTCGATTTCCGACGTCAGATCGCCAGCCGCAATGCGTTCCGCCACCACCACGGCGCGACCGATGGGGACCACGATGCTGGTGGTGATGCGCCAGGCGATCACGCCACCCAGGGCCAGGGACAGCACCACCAAGACCGCACCAGTGGCGAGAGACTGGGTCTGCACGGCTTCGGCCGCAGCGGTCGCGGTTTCATTGCGGCTGTATTGCAGTGCGACCAGTTCGGCGAGCTTCTGGTTCCATGCCAGCTCGCCTGGATTGACGCGCACCATCAAGGTCATGTTGGCGGCGATGGAATCGCCGTCAAGCGACTGTTCCACTGCCTGCTTCAACTCCGGACCGGTCTTTTTGCTGATTTCGATCACCTGTTGCAGCAATTGCTGCTCGGCTGGGTCGGGTTCACCGCTTTGCAGCAGCGCAGTCAGTTCGGATTCCTGTTTCTGGTACAGCGCCAGGGTCTGCAGGAACTTCTGGCTCTGTTCCTTGGAGCGCGCCGCGTCCACCTGGTCCAGCATCACGACCGAGCGACTGTAGATGCCCATCGCGCTCACACTGGCGAGCATGGCGTTGGCCAGTCGGGTCTTGTCGGCGTTGAGCCCGGTGACTTCGGCCATCTTGGCTGCCACGGAACGCGAGGAGTGCTGGCCCAGCAGGGCCAGTGCCACCAGCAGCACCAACACCGCACCGAAACCAACGGCCAGGCGTCGGGAAATAGACGCCAGCAAACGGGTACGAACCATGGGACGCTCCTGGTGGTCGCAGTTCAGTGCTGCAAGATCTTGGCGAGGAAATCCTTGGCGCGTGGCGAGCGGGCCTCGGGGTTGCCGAAGAACTCGTCCTTGCTGCAGTCCTCGACGATCTGCCCCTTGTCCATGAAGATCACGCGGTGGCTCACGCGCTTGGCAAAGCCCATCTCGTGGGTGACGCACATCATGGTCATGCCTTCGTTGGCCAGCTGCACCATCACGTCGAGCACCTCACCGACCATCTCGGGGTCCAGCGCGGAGGTGGGTTCGTCGAACAGCATCACGATCGGGTCCATGGAGAGCGCGCGTGCGATGGCGACGCGCTGCTGCTGGCCACCCGAGAGCTGGCCTGGGAACTTGTCCTTGTGCGCCATCAACCCCACGCGGTCGAGCATCTTCAGGCCGCGTGCCTTGGCGTCATCCGGTGTGCGTCCCAGCACCTTGATTTGCGCCAAGGTCAGGTTGTCCGTGACCGATAGGTGGGGAAACAGCTCGAAGTGCTGGAACACCATGCCGACGTGACTGCGCAGCTTGGGCAGGTTGGTCTTGGGATCAGCAATGGAGGTGCCGTTGACGATGATGTCGCCCTTCTGGATGGGCTCCAGCGCATTGACGGTCTTGATGAGCGTGGACTTGCCGGAGCCGGACGGCCCGCAGACCACCACCACTTCGCCCTTCTGGATCGATGTGGTGCAGTCGGTCAGTACCTGGAAACTGCCGTACCACTTGGAGACGTTCTGTATCTGGATCATGGAGAGGGGCCTTTCAGCGGATGATGGCGATCTTCTTCTGCAGGCGACGCACCAGCATCGACAGCGAGAAGCAAATGACGAAATAGACAATGGCGGCCAGGAGGTAGGTTTCCACCGGGCGGTTGAAGTTCTTGCCGACCACCTCAAAGCCCTTGAGCAGGTCGTAGGCGCCAATGGCATACACCAGCGAGGTGTCCTGGAACAGGATGATGGTCTGCGTGAGCAGTACCGGAAGCATGTTGCGGAAGGCCTGCGGCAGCACTACCAGTTGCATGGTCTGGCCGTAGGTCAGCCCCATCGCATACCCGGCGTAGGTCTGGCCCTTGGGCACACTTTGTATGCCAGCACGCATGATTTCGGCGTAGTAGGCGGCTTCAAACAGGGTGAAGGTCAGGAAGGCCGAGGCCTCCGCACCGATAGGTCGCCCAATCATGAACGGCACCAGCAGGAAGAACCACAAAATCACCATCACCAGCGGAATGCTGCGCATGGTGTTGACGTAGAAGGCAGCAACCAGTTCGAGCGCCTTGATGCCCGACAGGCGCATCAGTGCCAGCAGCGTGCCCAGCACAATGCCGCCCGCCATGGCCACGAGGGTGAGTACGACCGAATACTTGAGGCCACCCCAGACATAGCTGGCCAGCAGCTCACCCGTGAGAAAACTGAAATCCAGATTCATTGCTTGGCTCCCAGAAAACCCGGTACCCGCACCTGGACTTCAATGAAGCGCGCCAGCGCAAACACCAACAGCGAAGAGATGAAATACAGCAGCGTGACTGCCAGGTAGATCTCAATGCCACGTGATGTTTCTTCCGACGCCTGGCGTGCAAACATGATCATTTCGGCGATGGACACGGCAAACGCCACCGCAGAGTTCTTGATGATGCCCATGGCTTCACTGGTGAGGGGCGGAATCACTACCCGCAGCGCCACCGGCAGCAGCACGTAGCGATACGTCTGACCCAGCGTCAGGCCCATGGCCAGACCCGCGTAACGCTGACCCTTCGGCAGGCTTTGAATGCCGGCCCGCACCTGCTCTGAAATGCGTCCTGAGGTAAAGAACCCGAGTCCGCAGGCCACCAGCACATAGGTCGGCAGTTGCTTGATCACGGGAATGAATTCAGGCACTACGAAATACCAGAGAAAGACCTGCACCAGCACGGGAATGTTGCGAAACAGCTCCGTCCAGGCTTCGCCAAACAATGCCAGTCCCCGGTGCGGCAAGGTGCGAATGACACCCACGCAGACACCGACCACCAATGCCAATGCCAGCGCCAGCGCGGATACGGTCAAGGTCCAACCCCACGCCGACAACAGCCAATCGAGGTAGGTGATGTCCCCACCCTTGCCAAAGCAGCCGGCAACCACCTGCTGCTCAATGGTGTCCTTGCAGAACACCTGCCAATCCCAAGCACTCACAACGAGTCCCCTTGTCAAGAGATGCCGTCCAACCGGGGGCCGGACGGCGGGTTCAAACGATGCAGGCCAGAGGCTTACTTCTTGGCGTAATCCTCAGCAGGCTTGTCATTGGGTTGCGCCCATGCGGCCTTGGTGTTCTCGTTGGGCGCCATGCCGACCTTGGTGTTGGAGGGAGGGATCGGCTGCTCGAACCACTTGGCCCAGATCTTGGCAATTTCACCGGACTTCATCATGGCCTTGATGGAGTTGTCCACCGCGGTCTTGAACGCAGGGTCATCCTTGCGCAGCATGATGGCGATGGGCTCGGTCGAGAGCACTTCGCCGACAATCTTGAAGTCAGTCGGATTCTTGGCCTTGGCGATGTTGCCTGCCAGGATGGCGCCGTCCATCACGAAGGCGTCGGCGCGGCCAGATTCGAGCAGCAGGAAGCTGTCCGCATGGTCTTTGCCGAACACTTCGTGGAAGTCCACGCCGTTGGCGCGTTCGTGCTTGCGCAGAGTCTGCACCGAGGTCGTTCCGGTGGTGGTGGCCACCGTCTTGCCGTTGAGCTGGTTGATGGAGGTGATGCCGGAGTTGGCCTTCACTGCAATGCGCACTTCCTCGACAAATGTGGTGACCGCGAAGGCCACGTCTTTTTGGCGCACCGCGTTGTTGGTGGTGGAGCCGCATTCGATGTCGACTGTGCCGTTCTGCACCAGGGGAATGCGGTTTTGCGACGTTACCGGCTGGTATTTGATTTCCAGCTTGGGCAGCGCCAATTGCTTTTGAATGTCAGCAAGAACTTTCTGGCAAATTTCAACGTGGTAGCCGACGTACTTGCCGTCGCCCAGGGTGTAGGAAAGTGAACCCGAAGAGTCACGCACGCCCATGGTCACGGAGGCGCTGTCCTTGATCTTCTTCAGTGTTTCGGTCTGCTGGGCCGATGCGCCAGCGCATGCCAGGGCGGCAGCAATCACGAGCAGGGATTTCTTCATAAAGACACCTTTCTTGGGGATGGTTGTAGGAAAAGGAACGTGGGTACTGTGTGACGCGATCACCCCGGCACCTGGTCGGTGGGGTACTTCCAGAAGTCGCGCAGCAGGAAATTCATGGGAAGGTTCAGCGGTTTGCTGTGGGGTGGAATGGGCTGCATGAACCAGCGCTCGTACAGCGCATGGGCTTCGCGCGAAACGATCAGGCGTTTCATCTCGTTGTCGACGATGCGCTTGAATTCCGGATCGTTCTTGTTGAGCACGATGGCCAGCGGCTCGATGGTGAGGAACTTGCCCACGACCTTGAGCTTGGAAGGATCGGGGCGTGCAGAAGCCAGTCCGTACAGCAGCACGTCGTCCATGACGAAGGCGTCGGCTTCGCCGCGCTCCACCATTTCCACCGCCTTGGCGTGATCGGGTGCCTCCAGGATCTGCATGCCCAGCAGGTGGTCAGTGTTGGCGCGGATGATGGCCTTCAAGGGCGTAGTACCCTTGGTGGATACCACGCGCTTGCCGCGGAAGTCGCTGATCTGGGTGGCTGGCATGTCGGCCTGTACCAGGAAGCGTGCGCCGGTGATGTAGTGCGGAATGGTGAACGCCACCTTTTCCCGACGCTCGGCATTGTTGGTGGTGGATCCGCACTCCAGATCGGCCTGGCCCTCTTCGATGACTGCCATGCGGTTCGCTGGCGTGACCAACAGGTAGCGGGTATTGAGTTTGGGCAATGCCAGCTGGCGTGATACCGCCTCGGCCAGGCGGCGGCAGATGTCCAGCGCATAGCCCACAGGCTTGAGGGATTCCTTGTCGACATAGGAAAACGGTACCGAAGACTCCCGGTGCGCCAGCGTGATCTCGCCATTGGCCCGGATGCGGTCGAGTACCGGTCCGGCCCAGGAAAGGCAGGGCAGGAACCCGGCCGCCAGGCACAGGGCCAGGGTCAGGAATCGGCGGGTTCGTGGTGCCGCAAAGGTGTGCATGGCTGCTCCTTGTCGAAGTGGCGGTGTCAGTTCAGGGGGGCGTCGCTGGGATTGCGGTACAACTCCAGCAGGTGTTCGGGCGCAGGCCAGTTCAGGTTCAAGCCCTTGGGCGGAATCGGGCTCTGGAACCACTTGCGGTAGATCTTGAGTGCTTCGCCCGATCGCATGAGTTGCACCAGACTGCGGTCGACAATGGCCTTGAATGCCGTATCACCCTTGCGGAACATGCAGGCATAGACCTCGATCGATAGCGGCTGGCCCACCACGGTCCAGTCGCTGGGCCGTTCCGCCTTGGCGCGCAGGCCGTAGAGCACGGCATCGTCCATCAGGAACGCAGCGGCCGCACCGTTCTGCAGTTGCGTGAACGCGTCGCCGTGGTCCGCCGCTGCGATGATGTTGAAGCGACCACCGTGGGTCTGCTGGTACAGCATGAGCTGGCGTTCGCTGGTAGTGCCGGCCGTCACCAAGACCTTTTGTCCACGCAGGTCCTCAACGTCGCGCACCCCGGAGGTGGTGCGGGTCAGCAGGCGTGCGCTGGTCTGGAAGATCGATACCGAGAACCCTGCCTGGCGATCCCGTTCGCGGTTGTGGGTGGTCGAGCCGCACTCCAGGTCAATGCTTCCGTTCTGAACCAGGGGAATGCGGTTCTGTGAGGTGATGGGTACCAGACGGATGGCCAATGCCGGCAGCCGCAGTTCCTTGCGCACATCCTCCACGACGGCCAGCATCAGCTCGTGGGAATAGCCCACCACTTGCTTGCGTGCGTCGTAATAGGAGAACGGAACCGAGGACTCGCGGTGTCCCAGGTTGATGGTGCCGGTGCGGGCGATCTTCTGCAGGGTAGGGCTGTCTACAGGCTCGGCATGCGCCAGGGCCGTCAGCGGCAGGATCAGGGTCAGAACGAGGTTTCGCAGCATGGAGGCAGGGCGGTTGAGTGCCTGCCTAATCGCAATACCTGTGCCATGCAGGGTTTACCCTGAAAAAGCGGGCCGACAGGCCCCCGATTGGCGTTCTATTGACGGATTTCCGGGCGGCTGCCCCCTTGACGGCAAACGGATTTCCGACGCCATTGGGGGTGGCGAAACGGAAATCCGTACGTCGAATGGCGGCGCCGGGCTCAGCCGCGTTGCAGGCCCTTGAGTCGGTACAGCGCTTCCAGCGCTTCGCGCGGCGAAAGCGCGTCTGGGTCGATGGCAGCCAGTGCGGCTTCCATCGGGCTGGGGCCTGCACTGACTTCCTGCGGCGGCGCGGCGAACAGGTCGACCTGCGCGCGGCTGGCGTCGGCCTGGGCTTCCAGGGCCTGCAGCGTGTTGCGGGCATGGTTCACCACGGCGGCTGGCATGCCGGCCAAGCGCGCCACGTGGATACCGTAGCTCTTGCTGGCCGGGCCTGGCTCGATGGCGTGCAGGAACACGATGTCGCGCCCGCTCTCGGTGGCGCTCACGTGCACGTTGATGGCGCCGTGGTGCGCAGCCGGAAACTCGGTGAGCTCGAAGTAGTGCGTGGCAAACAGCGTGAAGGCCTGGGTCTTGTCGTGCAGCTGGGTGGCGATGGCGCTGGCCAGCGCCAGGCCGTCGAAGGTACTGGTGCCGCGCCCGATCTCATCCATCAGCACCAGGCTGTGCGGCGTGGCGCTGTGCAGTATCTGCGCCGCCTCCAGCATTTCGAGCATGAACGTGGACTGCGCGTTGGCCAGGTCGTCGGCGGCGCCGATGCGGGTGTGGATGGCGTCGATGGGCCCCAGGCGGCAGGCCGTGGCCGGCACGAAGGAGCCCATGCTGGCCAGCAGCACGATGACGGCGATCTGGCGCATGTAGGTGGATTTACCACCCATGTTGGGGCCGGTGATGACCTGCATGCGCTGCTTGGCAGACAGGCGGGTGTCGTTGGCAATGAAACCTCCACTGCTGGCCTGGGCCAGGCGGGCTTCCACCACCGGGTGTCTGCCTTGGGTGATGTCGATGCACGGCTCCTTCACGAACTGCGGTGCGACCCAGTTCAGCGTCAGCGCACGCTCGGTCAGTGCGCACAGGGCGTCCAGCGTGGCAAGGGCGCGGGCAAAGCGTGTCAGTGCCGGTACGAACTGCTGAAGCTGGTCCACGATCTGCTCGTACAGCCACTTCTCGCGCGCCAGTGCGCGTTCCTGGGCCGAGAGTGCCTTGTCCTCGAAGGCTTTCAGTTCGGGCGTGATGAAGCGCTCGGCATTCTTGAGCGTCTGGCGGCGGCGGTAGTCCTCGGGCACCTTGTCCAGTTGCCCCTGCGTCACTTCGATGTAGAAGCCGTGCACCTTGTTGAACTGCACCTTCAGGTTGGCAATGCCGCTGCGGGCGCGCTCGCGCTGTTCCAGGTCGAGCAGGAAGCTGTCGCAGTTTTCCGAGATGGCGCGCAGCTCGTCGAGCTCGGCATCGAAACCGGTGGCAATGACGCCGCCGTCACGCACCAGCACCGACGGCTCGGGGGTGATGGCGCGCGAGAGCAGGTCGGCACACCCACTTGGGGGCTGCAGGTCGCCGTGAATTTGTGCCAAATAGGCATCCAGCCCGCGTGGAATGTTCGCAGGCAGCTCTGTTTTTGATAGCGTCTGCATCAGGCCCACGAGTTCGCGCGGGCGCACCTGGCGCAATGCGATGCGGGCGGTGATGCGCTCCACGTCGGCACTGCCTTTGAGGCGCAGGCGCAGGTCTTCCCAGGCGTGGCCTTGGCTGAGCGCTGCGATGGCCCCGTGCCGCTGCTGCGCCTGGGCGCGGTCGCGCCGCGGCTCTAGCAGCCAGCTTTTCAGGGTGCGGCTGCCCATGCCTGTCAAGCAGGTGTCCAGCAATGAAAACAGGGTGGGGCTGTCCTCGCCGCGCAGGGTCTGCACCAGCTCCAGGTTGCGCCGGGTGGTAGCCGGCAGGTCGATGAGTTCGTCGCTACGCTGCACGCGCACGCTGTGCACGTGGCTCAGCGCCCGGCCCTGGGTGTGGCTGGCATAGGCCAGCAGCGCACTGGCGGCTGCATGGGCCTGGGGCAGGTCCTGTGCCTGCCAAGGGGCCAGGCTGGCGGCCTTGAGCTGTTCCAGCAGGGTGCGCTGGCCCAGGGCGCTGTCGAATTGCCATTCCGGGCGCAGCACCAGTGCTGCGTTGGTGGTCGCCAGCACGGCGCGCATGCGGGCCTCGAATGTGGGGGTAACCCCGGCGCTGAGCAGCACCTCACCCGCGCCAATGCGGGCCACCCACTCGGGCAGGGCATCGCTGGCGCATTCGGCCAACAGCACTTCGCCTTGGGTCACGCTCATCCAGGCCAGGCCGCAGGTATTGCGCGTCCCCTGGTGCACGGCCAGCAGCAAGGCTTCGGTCTTGTCGCTGAGCAGTTCCAGATCGGTCAGCGTGCCGGGCGTGACCACACGCACCACCTTGCGCTCTACGGGGCCTTTGCTGGTGGCGACATCGCCCACCTGTTCGCAGATCGCCACCGATTCACCGAGCTTGATGAGCCGTGCCAGGTAGGTCTCGACCGAGTGGAACGGGACGCCCGCCATGACCACCGGTTGCCCGGCCGTCTGGCCGCGCGTGGTGAGGGTGATGTTGATAAGCCGAGCCGCCTTCTCCGCATCGGCGTAGAACAGCTCGTAGAAGTCGCCCATGCGGTAGAACAGCAGGGTGTCGGGGTAGTCCGCCTTGAGCGCCCAGTACTGGGCCATCATGGGGGTGTGTGGCAGGGCGGTGTCGCTCATAGTGTTACCAAGTCTAACAAGGGCTCAGCGACAGGGACTTGGCGTTACAGTTGCCGGATTCCTGCATTAATTGGAGCCATCCCATGACCGCCACTGCGTTTCGTATCCAAGCCCAACGCGGCGCCCTTTGCCTCGCAATGGTCGCTTTTTCGGTGTCCAGCGTTGCCGGCAAGCCCGAATGGGCAGGTCAAGGCCATGGCAAGAACAAGCACCAGCAGGAAGAGCAATACCAGCAGCAGCCACAGCAACAGGGCGGGGGCATCAACCTGTCGGTGAACATCGGTTTCGGCAGCCAGCAGCAGCGTGCAGCCCAGGACTACTACGGTGCTCAGGCGCGCGCGGGGAAATGCCCACCTGGGCTGGCCAAGAAGAACAATGGTTGCCTGCCTCCAGGCCAGGCCAAGAAGTGGCAGAAGGGTCAGGTGCTGCCGCGTGACGTGCAGTACTACCCGCTGCCCAATGAACTGGTGGTGCGCATGGGTGTGCCTCCGGCAGGCTACAAGTACGTTCGGGTGGCTGGGGACATCCTGCTGGTGGCGGTGGGGACCATGATGGTGGTGGACGCGATCCAGGACATCATGCGCTGACTTCGCTTGACCTGGGTCAAGACTCTGTAGCAAAGTGCCGATAAAGTGACCGCCTTTGGGTGCTGCAAACGCGGTTGCCCCCTAGTGACTTTCAGGGAAGGACAAGCATGGCGCAAACCACAACCCGCCGAATTTGGGTGCAGTTGCTCACTACGATTGCTGCGGCCCTTACGGTTGTCTGGATCGGCGTGATTATTTGGCAATCCTATACGGCACGCGAGGCTGCGCTTGCCCAGGCGGAAGAGTTTTCCATGTCCATGCACGATGCCACCATGGCGGGATTGACCGGCATGATGGTTACTGGGACGGTGGCGCAGCGTGACGTGTTTCTGGACCAGATCAAGCAGTTGGGCTACATCCGCGATGTGAGGGTGATTCGCGGAGAGGCGGTAAGCAAACTCTTTGGGCCAGGCACGGCAAAAGACACCACAGTGCCCGATTCCGTCGAGGCGGAGGTCATGAAAACGGGTAAACCCATTGTCGGAGTCGAATTGAAAGACGGCGTGGAGTATCTGCGGGCCGTGCGTCCTACGCTAGCTTACTCCGATTACCTGGGGAAGGATTGCACCAGCTGCCACCAAGTGCCTGAGGCGACCGTTCTGGGAGCGGTCAGCATGCGACTTTCGTTGGAGTCCGTCAACGCCGGTTTGGCAGCGCAGCGCTGGAAGTCCATCCTGGCGGCCATTCTCACCAGCATACCGGTGCTGATGCTGATCTATCCCTTCATCCGCAAGGTTGTGACCCAGCCGCTGTCCAGCGGCGTCCAGGCAGCGCGGCGCATTGCTTCGGGCGACCTCACGCAGGAAATTGCTGTTACCTCGGACAACGAAGTGGGTGAACTGCAGCAGGCGCTCAAGGACATGAATGCCAGCCTGACGCGCATCGTCTCCCAGGTGCGTACCGGAACCGACACCATCTTCATTGCCAGCCGCGAGATTGCCGCTGGCAACACCGACCTGTCGCATCGCACCGAACTGCAGGCCGGTACGCTGGAAAAGACGGCCGAAGCCATGCATCAACTGACCGCCACCGTGAACCAGAACGCCGACAACGCTCGCAAGGCCAACCAGCTGGCGGCGTCGGCCTCCGAGGTCGCCGTGCGCGGTGGCGGGGCCGTGGCGCAAGTGGTGGAGACCATGGAATCCATCAACGCCTCATCGCGCAGGATCGAGGACATCATCGGTGTGATCGACGGCATTGCCTTCCAGACCAACATCCTGGCGCTCAATGCCGCCGTTGAAGCGGCGCGCGCCGGTGAGCAGGGCCGCGGATTTGCCGTGGTGGCGCAGGAAGTGCGTGCGCTGGCTGGGCGTAGCGCAGCTGCCGCACGCGAGGTGAAGAAGCTGATCGACGAATCGGTCAGCAAGGTCGAGGCTGGCAGCGCGCAGGTCAATCAGGCGGGCGCCACCATGGACGAGATCGTGCAGAGCATCGGGCACGTGGCCGGCATCATGGGCGAGATCGCCAACGCCAGCATGGAGCAGACGGCCGGTATTGAGCAAGTCAACACTTCCATTTCCGAAATGAATTCCGTCACGCAGCAGAACGCCGCCATGGTGGAGCAGGCAGCGGCCGGTGCGCAGCAGTTGCAGGATCAGGCCGGTAACCTCGAGCGCGTGGTCAACACCTTCAAGCTCTCCGCCTGAAGCTCACCAGCCCGGGGCCAATCAGTCCCCGAAGGTGATGCCGAGGTCGCGCCCGGTCTGCAGGGTGTCGCTGTCCATGGGCACGGCCTTCATGCGTCCGGCCACTTCATCCAGCCGCACGTAGTTCACGTTGGGGAAGGCCAGTGCCACCATCACCCCCGACATGCCGTCTTCCAGCGCCCGCACCGCAGCGGTGCCGAAACGCAGGGACGCCAGACGGTCGAATGAGGTCGGGCTGCCACCGCGCAGCAGGTGGCCCAGCACTACGGTGCGGGCGTCCTTGCCGGTGCGTTCTGCCAGCTGGGCTGCGACGCGCTCCCCGATACCCCCCAGGCGCTCTGCGTGGCCGATCTCAGCCGCTGCCGCCACCGCCCGCTCGCCATCGCGCGGCTGGGCACCTTCAGCCACCACAATGAGCGAATACTGGCGGCCCATGGCGTCCCGCTCCTTGACCTTGGCCGCGACCTTGTCGATGTCAAAGGCGATCTCGGGAATGAGGATGCCGTGCGCGCCGCCGGCAATGCCTGCGTGCAGCGCGATCCAGCCAGCGTAGCGTCCCATCACTTCCACCACCATCACGCGCTGGTGACTTTGGGCCGTGCTGTGCAGCCGGTCCAGGCACTCGGTGGCAAACGACACGGCGGTGTCGAAGCCGAAGGTGGTGAAGGTCTTGTCGAGGTCGTTGTCGATGGTCTTGGGCACACCCACCACGGGCAGGCCTTTCTTGTGCAGGGCGTCGGCGATGGTGAGCGAGCCGTCTCCCCCCACCGATACCAATGCGTCGATGCCTCGGGCCTTGAACCAGTCCAGCAGCTCGTCGGAGCGGTCGGTGTCCTGCACGTTGCCGTCGGCCTGGACCACCGGGTAGTGGAAGGGATTGCCCTTGTTGGTGGTGCCGATGATGGTGCCACCCAGGTGGGCAATTCCGCGCACAGTGTCCGGCGTGAGCGGCAGGGTGCCGCCCTGCGGGTAGCGCTCGGGGTTCAGTATGCCGTTGAAGCCATCACGGATGCCCACGCACTCCCAGCCGCGGTTCGTGGCTGCCATGACGACGGCGCGGATGACGGCGTTCAGGCCCGGGGCGTCGCCCCCCCCGGTGCTGATGGCAATGCGGCGGATTTTCGATGTGCTCATGTCGCTCTCCTCAACAGCGCGAAGCATATGCCTTTTTTAGCCTCCTGCCCGCATAAAATGGGCGCAAACAGCTCCCACTTTGATAGCAATTACCTCCATGTCCTTTCACGCACCCCTGATCATCGACATCGCTGGCACCACACTGAGCAAGGTGGACCGCGAACGTCTCAAGTCCCCCTTGGTGGGCGGTCTCATCCTGTTCGCCCGCAACTGGGTCGATCGCGCACAACTCACCGCCTTGTGCCGTGACATCCGACGCGTGCGCAAGGACCTGCTGATCTGTGTGGACCACGAAGGCGGGCGTGTGCAGCGCTTCAAGACCGACGGATTTACCCACCTGCCACCCATGCGCGCCCTGGGCGAGATGTGGATGGGCACGCAGGCCGGCACCACCGCGGCCAAGAAAGCCGGGCCCATGGACGCCACCAACGCCGCCACGGCGTGTGGCTATGTGCTCGGTGCCGAGTTGCGCGCCTGCGGCGTGGACTTGAGCTTCACCCCGGTGCTGGACCTGGACTATGGGGAAAGCGGCGTTATCGGCGACCGCGCCTTTGCCCGCGACCCGCGCGTTGCCAGCCTGCTGGCCAAGAGCCTGATGCAGGGGCTGCTGCAAAGCGGCATGGCCAACTGCGGCAAGCACTTTCCTGGTCATGGCTTCGTCAAGGCCGACTCGCATACCGAGGTTCCCGTGGACAAGCGTAGCCTGACGGCCATTTTGGCTGACGATGCGGCTCCTTACCGCTGGCTCAGCCACAGCCTCACGAGCGTCATGCCGGCCCATGTGATCTACCCCAAGGTGGACAGCCGCCCGGCGGGCTTCTCCAGCCGCTGGCTCAATGACATCCTGCGCGGCCAGCTGGGGTTCACCGGCGCCATCTTCAGCGACGACCTTTCCATGGAAGGTGCGCGGCGCATTGACGGCGCGGTGGTGAGCTATACCGATGCGGCCGTGGCTGCGCTCAATGCCGGCTGCGACCTGGTGCTGCTGTGCAACCAGTCGGTCGGTAAGGGCGAGCCGGTGGACGAACTGATTGACGGACTCACGGAAGCCCAGGTCAAGGGCCGCTGGAACGCCAGCGAAGCCAGCGAGCAGCGTCGTCGGGCACTGCTGCCAACTTCACCTGCACCGGACTGGGACACCCTGATGGTGCAGCCCGCCTACATGCAGGCGATGGACTGGGTGCTTTGAAACGGCTTGGAAGGGAATCGCTATGCCCATGATGGGACGCTTACTGGCTCTGGTGCTGGCACTGGGGGCCTTGTACCTGCCCTGGGGTGCTGCAGCCGCCAGCAAAAAGACTGTGTCGGTGCCACACCACGCCAAGACGTCGACGGGGAAACACCATGGCGCCAAGGCGCCTGCCGAGCGCGGACTACAGGCAAGAACAACGCGTCGCCATGCGGCTGTTTCCACGCGTGTCGGTTCCGGCGCCCACAAGGCAGGGGTGCGTCCCTCCGGCACTGCAGCAGCCAGGCATAAATCCACGCAGCGCGCCATGGGAACCTCGCATGTTGCTGCGCGCCCAAGCGCCAAGGCGGCGCCGACGCGTCACGCCGGCAAACCCGCAGCCAAGAAGCGTGCCCAACGCCCGGTCAAGGCGCGCAAGCACAAGCGCTGAGATTCAGTACTGGCCTTCCGACAGGGTGTGCAGTTGCCACTGCCCGCTCTTGTGCCAGAGCCACGTCTCGGTGTAGGTCACGGAGCCCAACTTCCAAGGTGCCGGATAGGGGGCTGCGGCGCGTACCTTGGCTTCGATCTGGGCCATGACTTCGGGGGCATGGCTGGGCGCGCGCATCCAGCGCACGCCGGTGACGTAGCCACGCTTGTCGATGTCGGTTTGCAGCACACCCACCGCGTAAAGCAATGGGGGTAGCTTGCCCGCGTAGATTTCGTCGCGATGCAAGCTATAGAGGTGGGTGGCCACGTCCTTGCGGTAGTCCTGGATGTTGGTGGCCACGGATATGCGCTGTGGCGCAGGTTCCGGTGGGGGGAGTGGAGCCGGTTGGGGTGGCAGCGGTGCCGGGGCGGGTCGTGGGGTGGGGACTGGTGCGGGGGGCGGCTTGCTGGCACAGGCAGCGAGCGCGGCGGCGACCGCTACCGCCAGCCAACGCAAGGACGTGCGCGCCGTCTGCTGGCGGTGTATGGCGTCGAACATGGTATCTCTCCGAAATTTCTTATGTAAGGCTGAGCATACTGTGCCAGAGTGCGTAACCGCCCCGCGCGTTGCGGGGACTCTTTATGTAAGCAAGCATTGCGACCATGCCTCTTCTTGACGAACTATTACAAACACTCACGGCCGAGCCGGCGATCCTGGTGCAGGTATTGGGCGTGCGCGGGTCGGCGCCACGCGAAGTGGGGGCCTGGATGGCTGTCTTCAAGACGTCGCAGATGGGCACCATTGGTGGCGGACGCCTGGAATGGGATGCGCTGGAGCATGCACGGCGGTTGCTCGACGGTGGGGCACAGGGAGCGGTTAGCGTGCGGTATGCCCTGGGGCCCAGCCTGGGGCAATGCTGTGGAGGCGAAATGACCCTTGGTTTTCGCGCCATCGGCGCGGCTGACGTCGAATCCCTGCTCTCTGAACTGAAAGTCGCATGCATGCCGGTGGCCTTGTTCGGGGGCGGGCATGTGGGGCGCGCACTCGTACACCTGCTGGGCAGCCTGCCGGTACAGGTGCAGTGGGTCGATAGCCGGGACGAAATCTTTCCGCAGCAGCTCCCGTGCAACGTGCAGTGCGAGCACAGTGCGCCGGTGCAAGCGGCTGTGGCAGATCTGCAGCCCGGGTCTCGGGTTCTCGTCATGAGTTTCAGCCACGCAGAAGACCTCGATGTGGTCGCGGCCTGCCTGCAGCGCCAGCGTTTGCGAGGCGACCTCCCTTTTGTCGGGCTGATCGGCAGCAAGAGCAAATGGGCGTCGTTCCAGGGGCGTCTTCGCGAGCGTGGATATACAGACCAGGACCTCGCCCATGTGACCTGTCCGATCGGGGTCCCAGGCATCGCGGACAAGCGCCCGGAGGTGATCGCCGTGGCAGTCGCTGCCCAGTTGCTGCAGACCCTGGGAAGCATGGCATCCTAGGGAAAACACCGACGGAAAATGGAGGCTTCTGTTTACCTTGGCGGTGGTACGTTCCGTGAAAACTGTATACACTTTTCACGGGTCGCAGCGGAGCCGAAGCCTCTCCCGCCAGCGCAGGCGCCAGCCTGTACGGGGTCGCAGGCGGGAGTTCGTGGCCATGGAACTGCTCAGAGCGCCCGCGGTGGTGAGCAGCGTCAACATGCCCCGGTATTCCGGGCACACTCCTTGCAAGGCACATCCGTATGGAAAGCTATGTTCTGGATTGGGTCAACCTGCTGCTGCGGTGGGCCCATGTCATCACTGCCATCGCCTGGATCGGGTCGTCGTTCTACTTTGTCTTCCTGGATTCGAGCCTTACTCCGCCCGAGGATGATGACCTCAAGCGCCAGGGGGTCAGCGGCGAGCTGTGGGCGGTCCATGGCGGGGGCTTCTACCACCCGGTCAAGTTTGCCTTGGCGCCGCCGAAGCTGCCTTCCCACCTGCACTGGTTCTACTGGGAAAGTTACAGCACCTGGTTGACCGGTTTTTCCTTGTTCACGGTGTCCTACCTCTACAACGCGGGCATGTATCTGGTGGACAAGTCTCGCATGGACTGGGGGCCTTCATCGGCCGTGGCCGTGGCACTGGCCTTCCTGGTGGTGTTCTGGCTGGCCTATGACGGCATCTGCCGTGTTTTTGGCCAACGCAAGAATGGCGACACCATCGTGGGTGTGCTGGTGGCTGTGCTGGTATGCATTGCCTCATGGCTGGCGTGCCACTGGTTTGCCGGCCGCGCCGCCTTCCTGCTCATGGGGGCAATGCTTGCGACCAGCATGAGTGCGAACGTGTTCTTCTGGATCATCCCTGGACAGAAGACCATGGTGGCGGACATTGCCGCCGGGCGCGCGGTGGATCCGATCCATGGCAAGCGCGGCAAGCAGCGCAGCGTGCACAACACCTATTTCACCCTGCCGGTGCTGTTCGCCATGCTGAGCAACCACTACAGCTTCACCTACAACCATCCGGACAACTGGCTGGTGTTGATTGGCATGATGGCTGCCGGCGCAGCCATCCGGCAGTTCTTCGTGCTGCGCCATGGCTACAAGCTCGGCCGCAACCCGAACCCCTGGGGCTATGCACTTGCCGGGCTAGCGACGATCGTGTTGCTGATCGTATGGATGCGCCCGATGGCATCTGCTGTCAATGGCGTAGCAGTCAAGGCAGATGGCACGGCTTCGGTGGCCCACTTGGGGTACAGAAGCATCGAGCCGATCTTGGCGCAACGCTGTTATGCATGCCATGGTGAAACGGTGCAGATGAAAAATGTTCGTCTTGATTCAGCTCCGGCGGTGGAGTTGCATGCGCAGGCGCTCTATACCCAAGCCGTTGTGGCCCGTACCATGCCCCTGAACAACGCGACCGGTATTACCGAAGAGGAGCGCCAGATCCTCAAGACCTGGTTTGAAAGCGGGGCCAGCGTACGCTGACTATCCTCCCTGCTGCAGGCGCCGCTCGCACTTGCAGTGTCTGACAAGTGTCACTACGATGGAGCAACCTTCAACGCCTAGAGGAGTGTAGAACCATGAAACGTGTTTTGACCATTGTTTCCTTGTGTGCAGCGCTTACGGCCCCATCGGGGCATGCGGCTAGCTTTACGGTGGGCGTGGAGGCCAATGACTACATGCCCATTTCCAAGGGAGAGGGTGGAAATTACAGCGGCTATGCGCGGGATGTCCTTGATGCCTTTGCGGCCAAGTACGGCCACACATTCAGCTACAAGCCCTATCCCGTCAATCGCCTGTTTGACGAGTTCGCGGTTCAGAAGTCGCTTGACTTCAAGTTCCCTGACAACCCGTACTGGGCAGGTGATGCAAAAAAGGGGCTCAGCATCACCTACAGCAAGGGGGTGGTCGCAGTCACCGAGGGACTCTTGGTGCTGCCAACCAACAAGGGAAAGCTCAGCAGTGTCAGCAAGATCGCCACGTTGCGCGGCTTTACGCCTTTTCCCTATCTGGATCAGATCAAGTCCAAGAAAGTGGCTGTGACCGAGGTGAACGCCGCCGAGGCAGCCATCAAGCTCGGTGAGGCTGGCAGGGTTGACGGCGTATATCTGGGTACCCTGGCCGCAAATTACATCATGGCGGAAACACTCAAGCAGCCGGGGGTGCTGGTGTTTGACCCCGCTTTGCCCAATTCCACCAATGACTTTTCACTGTCCACCTTGTCGCACCCCGAGGTGATCAAGCAACTCGATGAGTTTCTGGCCAAGGAGAAAGACCTGATCGGAAAGCTCAAGGCCAAGTACAAGATCGTGGAGTAGGCACTGCTGCCTGCATCGGGAGCCTGACGATCTAGCGCTGCGCGAGTGCCAAGCGCGCCGCCAGTGCGGTGAATACCAGCGCGGCAGTTCGATTGAGGGTCTTCTGGGCCCGTGCTGAACGCTTGAATGCCGCACCGGAGCTTGCGGCAAACCAAGCGATGCAGCCGAACGTCAGCAGCGCTGCCAGACCGAACACGGCACCGAGCAAGGCAATCTGCAGCGGCACGCTGCCAATTTCCGGGTTGGCAAACTGCGGCAGAAACGCCAGGAAGAAGATGGCCACCTTGGGGTTCGTGACATTCATCACCACGCCACGCAGATAGGTCTGCCTGGGCGTCATGGCCGTACTGGCTGGCGCATCGCCGAGTCCGGCCGGTGCATTCCAGGCCCCCCAGGCCAGGTACAGAAGGTAGGCGGCACCAGCTAGCTTGAGGACCAGAAACGCGGTGCTGGACGCGGCCAGCAGCGCCGCCAGACCCAAGGCCACCGCCGCGGTGTGGAACAGCAGACCTGAGCACAGTCCCAGCACCACCAGCAGACCGGCCTTGCGGCCGTGAACAGCGGAATGCAGGAGCACGAACACGTTGTCCGGTCCTGGTGACAGTGCCAGCAATACGCTGGCTGCGAAGAAGGTCAGGGTGGTATCGAGGCTGAGCATGGTGGTGTTGGGTGCAAATGGGGCGACCAGGAATCTTAAGCGGTGGCCGGGCCCGTCGCGCGATCCGCGTTTGCCTTCCGGTCCCACCAGGTTGCCAGACTATCCACCGGCCCCGGCCTGCCAAAAAGATAGCCCTGGTAGGCATGGCAACCCAGTGCGGACAGGAAGTCGCGCTGGCCTGGTGTTTCCACCCCTTCGGCAATGACCGCCAGTCCCAAGCTGTCGGCCAACGCAACGACCATCTTGGCGATGGCGGCATCGTTGCCATCGGTCTCGATGTGGCGCACAAAACCCTGATCGATCTTGAGCTGGTCCAGCGGCAGTCGCTTGAGGTAGGACAGGGAAGAGTATCCGGTGCCGAAATCGTCCAGCGAGAAACTCACCCCCAAGTTTTTGAGGCGTGACATCTTGGCAATGACGTCGTCCAGATCGGTGGCCAGCATGCTTTCCGTCAGTTCCAGCTTCAGTCGCTGCGGGTTCGCGCCGGAATCGACCAATACTCGCTGCACCATGCGGTCAAAATCAACATGGTGAAACTGGCGGGCGCTCACGTTGACTGCAATGATGAGTTCCCGTGTCTGGGCATCCGCAGACCAGCTGGCCAATTGGCTGCAGGCTTTTTCCAGTACCCATTGACCAATGGGAAGGATCAGGCCGGTTTCTTCTGCCAGCGGAATGAACTCACCCGGAGAGACCATGCCCCGTTGTGGATGGCACCACCGTACCAGTGCCTCGACTCCGAAAAGGCGACCATCGCGCGCCACCTGGGGCTGGTAGTAGAGCAACAACTGGCGCTCCTGCAGCGCTGTGCGCAATGCAGCCTCGAGCGCCACACGGGCATTCACGGCCTCCTGGATACGCGGGTCGAAGAACCGAACGGCATTGCGGCCGCTGCTCTTGGCCTGGAACATCGCGAGCTCGGCGCGCACCAAAGGGTCTTCGGGCTTGAGGTGAAAGGTCGATCCGAACAGGGTGACGCCGATGCTTGCACTGCAATGAACCGTGTGGCGGTCCAGTTCCAGGGGGGCTGCAATCGCTGTGCGTATCTTTTCGGCAGTCAGTTCGGCCTGGCTCGCTGCCTCCATATCCTTGCTGCTGAGGTCTTCCAGCATGACCACGAACTCATCCCCTGCGAGCCGAGCCACCGTATCACCTTGGCGCACGCAGTGGCGCAGGCGTTTTGCGAGCTGCTCGAGCGTGCGGTCGCCCAAGGCGTGGCCCATGCTGTCGTTGAGCAACTTGAAATCGTCCAGATCGATGTAGATCAATGCGCTGAGATGGGTGTGCCGAGTGCTGGAACTCAAGGCCAGACTCAAGCGGTCCTGCAGCAAGCGTCGATTGGCAAGATTGGTCAGCGGGTCGTAGAAAGCCAGCTGCTGTATCTGGCTTTCTGCAGCCTTGCGGGAGCTGATGTCCATGAAGATGCCGACATAGTGGGTGATGCTTCCGGACGCATCCTTGACGGCACTGATGGTCAGCCACTCCGGGTAGATCTCCCCATTCTTGCGGCGGTTCCATATCTCGCCTTGCCAAGCCCCGTCCGCGATCAGTGCGTCGCGCATCGACTGGTAGAAGTCGGCCTGGTGGCGACCCGACTGGAGAATGCTGGGGCGCTTGCCGATGACTTCATCGGCACGGTACCCAGTGATCCTCGTGAACGCTGAGTTGACCCGCAAAATGGTGTTGCTGGCGTCGGTGACGGTCATGCCTTCATGGGACTCGAACACGGTGGCAGCGATGCGCAGGGCGTCCTGTGCCTGCAACTGATCGGTGATGTCGCGTATGTGTGCCTGGGTGACCGGCGTGCCATCAATCAGCATGCGGTTCAGGCGCACCTCGGCCATGAATTGGGGTCCCCCATGCAGTTTCTGGTGCGTCCACTGGAAACTGACATGTCCGGTGGTGGCAGATCGGAGCGCATCCTGTATGTCAAGCGCCTTGCGCTGCGACGGTAGTCCGTCGGACTGGTTGGGAGGCGACAGAGCGCTTGGCAGCAAACCGATCAGGTCGCTACGGTCTCGCGCACCGAAGAGGGTGACTGCGGCGGGGTTGCAATCGATGATTCTGCTGTCCTCCATGATCAGCACTGCGTCGACCGCCGATTCGAACAGGGTGCGGTGGCGTAGTTCCGACCGATTCAGCTCTGCGGTGCGTTCGGCTACGCGCTCCTCCAGCACGCGGTTGGCCTGCTCCAGAGCGCGGTCGGCTTTGTGCGAGCGCCGGCTGAATCGCACTGCCATCCACAGGCCCAACAAGGTTGGAATCAACAGCGTGATCGCCGCTGTGACGGTGAGTTGGTTCATTGCAGGCTCGATCTCCGCCAGCAGGCTGGATTCGTCGCGCAACAGGTAAAGGTGCCAGCCCAGGACGGTAGTGGCCTGGAAAGTCAGCCAGCGGGCCCCATTCCCATCGGTCACGGTGCTGCGCTGCACGCTGTCAACGGCAGAGCGGCTTGCGTCCTTCGGTTGGCTCGGTGGGTTGGCAGCCATCGCGGACCGAAAGGGTTCATCCAGACCACTGCTTGCCAGTAGGGGTGTGCTGCTGGCGAGCGGGTGCCCTTCGCTGTCAACCAGAAGGGCGCGGTCGAATGGCGCGATGTGCTCCCGCGAGACCAGGCGGTCGAGTTGGTCAAGGTGTACCACCCCACCCAGATGGAGCTGGAGCCGGCCGTTGGCGTCAAAGACCGGGATGTCCATCGCGACTGCGGCACGGCCATCTGCGCCGACAAAGCGGTCCGATATCGCCAGCGACCGCGTCTTCAGGGCTTTCTGGATGTAGGGTCGGTTGGAAAGGTTGAACTGCTGCAGGTTGCGCTGCACTTCAAAGGGGTGGGACAGGTAATGGTCCCCTTCGGGAGTAAGAACAAAGACGACCGAAAAGCCCGCCTGCGTGCGCAGGAATTCCATGATGGCGCGCTTGCGTTCTTCCAAATGGGGCGGAAGTCCGTTGATGCGCCGATCGATGTGCTGGCGCTCTGGCAAGGCTGCAAAGTCGGTCGACAGCGCCGCGGTCTGCAGCGCCTGGCTGCTTTGATCAATACGGCTTTCGATATCGGTGACCAGCGAAGCCACGAAAGCCTCGTGGTCGTTGGAGCGTCGTTCCAGCACCCAGGATTGCAAGGTGTGGCGAGCGACCAGCACCAGCAGGCAAAAGGCCACCAGGGCGGGCACCAGTCCAACAGCAAGTATCTGGCTTTGCTTGGGCAGGCGCATGAAGTGATCGAAGGGGCGGCGCATTCAGACGAAGGCCCGATCGTCGGTGCATGCCCTTCGCTTGTCAATATGGCCAACCAAGGCCTTGCCAAACGCAGGCTATGGACCGTTCCCGCGCATGCAACACATCACCCCGTGACCGCACAAAGCTGCCTTGCCATGCGGTTGTGCTGTTCGACCAGCAGCGCGCAATCCAGCGTCTGGAGCCGACCTTCGGACACGACGATGCGTCCGTGGACGATGGTGTACGCAGCCTGTGGGCTGGCACACAGCAGCAGACTGGCTACAGGGTCGTGCACGGCACCGCCAGCGAAGCCGAGGGTCTGCAGGTTGAACAGCGCCATGTCAGCGCACTGGCCCACTGCCAGTTGGCCAAGGTCGGTTCGTCCCAACACTTCCGCGCCGCCTCGGGTCGCAAGACGCAGGGCGTCACGCGCTGTCATTTCCGCTGGCCCCAGGTCGCAACCGAAGAAGCTCCGCTGCGCACCGTCAACCCGGCGACTCTCAGCCGGCTGCATGGCGCGTGCGACCCGCGCCAGCAGCAGTGCCTGACGCGCTTCGGCAACCATCTGCGCTCCGTCATTGCTGGCACATCCGTCCACGCCCAGGCCGACGGGTACACCGGCATCAAGCATCTTGCGTACCGGGGCGATGCCGCTGGCCAGACGCATGTTGCTGCAGGGGCAGTGCGACACGCCGGTACGGCTGGCGGCAAAAAGGCTGATTCCTTCACTATCGAGCTTGACGCAGTGTGCGTGCCACACATCGGGGCCCAGCCAGCCCAGTTCCTGGGCGTATTGGGCTGGGGTGCAGCCGAATTTCTCGCGGCTGTAGGCCAGGTCGTGGTCGTTTTCCGCCAGGTGGGTGTGCAGGCGCACTCCGTAGTGGCGCGCCAGAGCCGCCGACTCGCGCATGAGGTCGCGGCTGACGCTGAAGGGAGAACAGGGCGCCACCGCCACGTTGAGCATGCTGCCGTGGCTGGCGTCATGCCAGGTCTCGATCAGGCGCTGGGTTTCCTTCAGGATTGCATCTTCCTTTTCGACCACGGCATCAGGGGGCAAGCCACCTTGGCTTTGGCCTACGCTCATGCTTCCGCGGCATGCGACGAAGCGCATGCCGATGGCTTGCGCCGCCTCAATGCTGTCATCCATTCGTACCCCGTTGGGGTAGATGTAGAGGTGGTCGCTGCTGGTGGTGCAGCCCGACAGCAGCAGTTCTGCCATCGCCACCTGGGTACTGACGCGCACCATCTCGGGCGTGAGTCCAGCCCAAATCGGGTAGAGCCCCTTCAGCCACGAGAACAGTTCGGCGTTCTGCACCCCGGGAATGGCCCGCGTCAGGCTCTGGTACATGTGGTGATGGGTGTTGACCAGCCCCGGTGTGACCAGATGATCCGCGGCATTGATCACCCGGTCGGCTTGCTCCCACACCGGTGGCAGTTCGGTGTGGGGGCCCAGCCAGGCGATGGTGCCATCCTGCACGGCAATGGAGGCGTTAGAGAACTCGCGTCCGCGATCGTCCATGGTGGCGATGCAGCGTGCGTTGCGTATCAGTAGGGTGGCCATTCAGCGATTCCTGTGTTCAACGTATCGGATGGCGCGATCAATGCGCCATGGCGGTAGGTCGAGGCCGAATCCCACAGTGGATGAATCCACCGAGGCGAGCACCGCGATTGCCGAGCATACCGGGCTGTGCTGAAGTGTGCATCTACGAAGGATGTACTGAGTGGGATTTTCTCTCAACGCCCGAGAATTGGATGGGTTCTCGGGTTTACCCGTAGAGATGCAACGGGATCTTTTTGATTTTGATTAAGGTCAGCATCCCTTGGAGTCGGCACAGTTCGGCTATGTTTGGCCAGGAATCGTTGCTCAAAGGGCGTCCGCAGGAGTGTTGCGGGCCTGGTGCCGTGCTGCAACGGCGCGGCGTCTTTGCGCAGGAAGTCATCTTCGTCGACAGCGGTGTGGTTGGTCTTGGCGTGGCCGGTGCCCAGGAGCTGGAGCATTGCTTAGGCCTGGCCCAGGGGCCTTGCTGGCTGGAACCCAGTGCAGCCATTCTGGGTCTGGCCCCGGTGATGGATGCCATGGCCCAGAGCTCCACCCTCCTGCGGCGCATTCCGTTGGCAGATTTCCGCCAGGCGCTCGGTGGTTGCAGCCCCGGCGTGCACAGCATGGTGTGTGACATGGCGCGACTGCACCTGCAGCAGACCGAGGTGGCCGTCGGTCGTCTGGTCAAGGATGCGGAAGGGCGTTGCGCCCAATGGCTGCTGCAGCATGCCAAGGGCGCAGCCGATGGTCATGTGGTGGTCGAGTTCCAGGATCGCAAGCGCCAGGTGGCACAGATTCTGGGTATCGCACCCGAAACGCTTTCGCGCATTTTCAAGCTGCTGCGCGAACGGGGCCTGATTGCAGGCACCGGCAAGGTGGTCGAGTTGGTGGATCTGCCTGCGCTGAACCAGCTTGCGGGGGTCTGAACACCCGCAGTGTCATTGCGTGCAGCGGCTGCGCAGAAACTGGCCTGCGACGAACAAGTCGCGCTCCACGGCGCGACGTACGCCGGCTGCATCGCCGTTTTCCAGCGCCTTCATCATGTCGGTGTGGGCGTCGTTGAGTACGCCACTGTCCGGGTTGTCGTCGAACAGCTGGTTCGACAAGGGGCCAACCTTGAGCCACACGGTCTCGATCAAGGTCATGAGCATGGGCGAACCGGCGGCGCGGTACAGGCGCACATGGAATTCCTCGTTCGCATCGAGGTAGGCCTTGGCATCGTTGGCCGCCAGCGCGCGTTCCATGGCGGTAACCAAGTCCGCCAGCAGCTTGCGCCCGTCGGCCCCCATGCGCAGCGCGCCGCGTTCAGCCGCCTCGCCCTCCAGCAGTAGGCGGTTCTGCAATACATCGTCGAACTCGGCCTTGGATAGCGACGGAACGGACACCCCCTTGTTGGCACTGTGGGTCAGCGCGCCTTCGGCGGCCAGGCGCAGCAAGGCCGCACGCACCGGCATCACGCCCACGCCCAGGGCTTGCGCCACGTTGCGGATCTTGAGCCGCTCGCCCGGCAGGAACTTGCCCACCGACACCCACTGGCGCAAGGTGGCGTAGGTGTTGTCCTGCAGCGTGGTGGAACTGGACGTGTCGGTCATGGCGCAAGTGTAGCCAGCGGCTCAGTAGCCAGCGGTCAGGCCGAAGTCGAGCAGGGCGTTGGAACCCGTGACGCCCTCGCAGGCCGGGCTCAGCAGCCAGGCGGCGTGCCAGGCGACCTCCTCGGGGCGCAGGAAGCGGGCCTGGGCGCCTTGCGGGTAATGCTCCAGCAGGCGCTGGAAGTAGGCTTGCGGGTCGCCAGCGCCATAGCGCTCGGCCTGGAACTGCAGCATGGGCGAGAAGATGTCCGACGGGCACAGGGCATTGACGCGCACGCCGTGCGCGGCCAGCTCGCGGGCCAGGGCCTTGGTCATGACCCCCACGCCGCCCTTGCTGGCGCAGTAGATGGCGGCACCGGCGTTGCCCACCACCCCGGCATCCGAGCTGATGTTCACGATGGCACCGCGCGTGGCCTTGAGGGCCGGGATGGCGCGACTGTTGAGAAAGAAGGTGGCCTTGAGGTTGACGTCCATGCAGCGCTGCCAGTCGGCTTCGGTGGCCTCTTCGCTGGGGCCTTCCACCCAGATACCCGCACAGTGGGCCAAGCCATCGAGGCGGCCATGCGTCTGCAGGGTGTGGGCGATCAGGCGCTCGATCTGCGCCACTTTGCTCAGGTCAGCGGCACAGGCCGTGGCACCCAGCGCACTGGCGCGCTCGTGCAGGGCAGGGACATCGCGGTCGGTCAGCACCAGGCGGGCACCCAGCGGGGCCAGCACCTCGGCCAGTGCACCGCCGACACCTCCGGCGGCGCCGGTGACAAGCACCACGCGGTCGGCAAAGAGCCCGGGGGCGAACGGGTTCATCCCTTGCGCTCCTGCAGGCAGTTGGCACCGTCCACCACCAGCAATTCGCCGTGGATGTAGCTCGCACCCGGCATGGCCAGGAAGGCGATGGCGGCGGCCATCTCGCGCGGGGTGCCAGCACGACCCAGGGGGGTATGGCGGGAAGCCACGGCTTCTTCGGCCGTCTGCGACCCCGTGGCCACCCAGCCTGGTGCCACGCAGTTCACCGTGATGCCCTCGGTGCCGCACTCCAACGCCAGCGCGCGGCTCATGCCGACCATGGCGGCCTTGGCCGCGCTGTAGGCCACTTCACCCGGGTTGGCGACCACCGGGCCGGTGACCGACGACACGTTGATGATGCGCCCCTGGCGGCGCGCGCGCATGCCGGGTAGTACATGGCGCGTGGTGTGAAAGCAGGTATCCAGGTTGCGACGAATGTCGGCGCTCCACTGCTCGGCTGTGAGTTCGTGAAACGGCGCAAAGTTCTCCGCCTGCCCCTGCTGCACCATGCCCGCGTTGTTGACCAGGATGTCGATGTGCCCGAAGTCGCCCAGCACTCGGGCCACCAGCGCTTCGGTTGCTGCGCCATCGGTCAGGTCTGCGGTGTAGCCGCGGGCCTCGAAGCCTTGTGCCCGAAGCTCCGCAGCACGCTCCTCAATGCGCGGCCCAGTGGCACAAATGGCCACCTTGCAGCCCAGTTCGGCCAGCAGCTGCGCGGTCGCAAAGCCGATGCCTTCGGCGCTGCCCGCGCCAGTGACCAGTGCCACTTGGCCCTGCAGGCTGAACAGGGGGTGCGCGTTCATCGTGGCTTATCCCTTGAGTGCGGTGAGCACTTCGTCAAACGCCGCCAGCAGCTTCTCGATGTCCTGCGCGGTGGTGGCCGGGCAGGTGAGCAGCATGTTGTGGAAGGGCGTGATCATGCAGCCACGGTTGAGCAGCATGAGGTGGATCAGCTGCTCCAGACCGCCGTCGCGCAGTGCATCGGCCTGGGTGCCATTGCGCGGTGGGGTCGGGCCAAACTGGAATTCGCAGCGCACACCCACCTGGGTAACGCACCAGGGCAACTGGTGCTTGGCGATGGCGGAACGCAGGCCGTCGGCCAGCGTACGCGTCAGGGGCAGCATGTGGTCGTAGGCGGACTGGGTAGCCACTTCGCCCAGCGTGGCGCGCATGGCGGCCATGGCCAGCATGTTGGCGGTGAGCGTGGTGCCGATGCCGGAGTGGCCGGGCGCGGCATTGCGTTTGGCGTCCATGGCACGCTGTGCCAGTTCGGCCGACATGCCGTACACCGCGCAGGGCACGCCGCCGCCGATGGGCTTGCCGAACACCAGCGCGTCGGGTTGCAGTCCCTCGGTACGGGCATAGCCGCCGGTGCCGCTGGAGATGGTGTGGGTCTCGTCCAGGATCAGCATGGCCCCGGCTGATCGGATCATGGCCTGCGCGGCTTCCCAGTAGCCGGGCTCAGGCAGCACCATGCCGATGTTGGTCATGACCGGCTCGGCCAGCACGCAGGCAATGTCACCTGCGTCCAGGGCCGCTTGCAGCGCAGGCAGGTCGTTGAACTCCACCACCACAGTGGTGTCGAGCAGGTTGTGTACCTGGCCCAGCAGGCTGTCGCGCTGTTGCGGCTTGCCGTTCACCAGGTCGACAAACACGTCGTCCACCGTGCCGTGGTAGCAGCCGTTGAACACCAGCAGTTTCTGGCGGCCCGTGGCGGCACGCACCCAGCGCAGCAGGAAGCGGTTGGCATCGCTGGCGGTCATGGCGCTTTGCCACACGGGCAGGCCAAAGCGGCGCGCCAGTTCTTCACCCACCCAGGCCGCGTCTTCGGTGGCGAGCATGGTGGTGCAGCCCTTGGCCACTTGCGTTTGCACGGCCTTGACCACCGCAGCCGGAGCATGGCCAAACATGGAGCCGGTGTCGCCCAGGCAGAAGTCGATGAGCTGGTGGCCGTCCACGTCGGTCACGTGGGCGCCCTGGGCCGCCGAAACGTGCAGCGCAAAGGGCGTGGACCAGTCGTTCATCCAGTGCAGCGGCACGCCGAACAACCAGTGCGGTGTGCAGCGGTCGGCCAGCAGCTTGGACTGGGGGTTGCGTTCGATGAAGCGCTGGCGCTCCTGGGTAGCCAGGTTTTGCAGCGTGGCCTCGTTCAGGCCTTGGCGGGTGTGGTGTGTCATGGCAATGTCTCTTCGGGGTTTCGTCTTTCAGACCAGCAGCAGCAGGTGCTCGCGCTCCCAGGAGCTGATGACGCGGTTGTAGGTGGCGTATTCGAGTTCCTTCACGGCGCAGAAGGCGTCGACGAAGTTCTCGCCCAGTACGTCGCGCATCTCTTCGCAGGCCCGCATGGCTTCAATCGCATCCTCGAGGTGGCGGGGCAGTTCGTGGTCCACGTTCCAGGCACTGTCGACCATGGGTTCGGTGGGTTGCACCTTGTCGCGCAGGCCGAGCCAGCCGCAGGCCAGCGTGGCAGCCATGGCGAGGTAGGGGTTCACGTCCACGCCAGGCACGCGGTTTTCCACACGGCGCGCTTCGGGGCCGGATTTGGGAATGCGGATGCCGCAGGTGCGGTTGTCATAGCCCCAGCGCACATTGATGGGGGCCGACATGAAGGGCGACAGGCGGCGGTACGAGTTCACGTAGGGGGCAAACATCGGCATGATCTGCGGGATGTAGGTCTGCAGCCCGCCAATGAAGTGGTGGAAGTGCTCGCTGGCGTTGCCGTCTTCGCGACTGAAGATGTTGTTGCCGTTGGCATCGACAATGCTCTGGTGGATGTGCATGGCGCTACCGGGCTCCCCTTCCATGGGCTTGGCCATGAAGGTGGCGAACACACCGTGGCGCAGCGCGGTTTCGCGCACCGTACGCTTGAATAGGAACACGCGGTCGGCCAGTTCCAGCGGGTCGCCGTGGGTGAAGTTGATCTCCATCTGGCCGGGACCGGCTTCGTGGATCAGGGTCTCCACGCCCAGGTCATGTACTTCGCAGAAGTGCGACAACTCCATGAAGAAGGGGTCGAAGTCGTTGACGGCATCGATGGAGTAGCTCTGGCGGCCCACCTCAGGCTTGCCGGTGCGGCCCAGCGGAGGCTGCAGGGGTTCGTGCGGGTTCTGTTGGCGAGCCACCAGGTAGAACTCCATTTCGGGCGCAACTACGGGCTTCCAGCCGCGTTGTTCGTACAGGGCCAGCACGCGGCGCAGCACGGCGCGCGGCGAGAGCTGCACCGGGCGGCCATCCCACTCCTCGCAGTCGTGGATGACGACGGCAACCGGTTCGGCGGCCCAGGGCACCACGCGGGCGGTGGTGGCGTCGGGCTTGCAGACCATGTCAGGGTCGGTGTCGCCCACGAAGGGGCCGTTGTCGGGCTGCTGGCCGTTCACGGTGTTGAGCAGCACGCTCTTCGGGATACGCATCTCGCCGCTCTTGAGGAACAAATCCTTGGGCAGGATCTTGCCGCGGGCGATACCCGTCATGTCGGGGATGACGCATTCCACCTCGTGGATACGGTTATCGGCCAGGAATTGTTCGATCGATTGGTTCATGCGAATGCTCGGTAGTGCAGATGCATGAAATTCTATTTGTGATCACAAATCAGGATTGGTTCCACTTTTTTATAGGATTTCAGTACAGCTATTCGAATAATGTGATCACCTCATGCCTTCATACGACGCGTCAAGCCAATATCGCTGGTGATTCCTTGCTGGATTTATCAAATGAGAATTGTTATCATTGTCTGTATCGAAAACATGTATGGAGTTGCAATGCGTCGCTTTCTCTTGTGTGCCGCGCTGGCCTTGACGGCCCAAGCCGGTATGGCCCAGGATGCCCAGTTCACCCTCACCATCAAGAACCACACTTTTTCGCCCAAGGAACTCACCGTTCCAGCGGGTCAGAAGTTCAAGCTGGTAGTGGTTAATGAAGACAAGACCACGGCCGAATTCGAAAGCAAGCCGCTGGGTCGCGAAAAGCTGATTCCCGGTGGCAAGTCGATCACCATCAACCTCGGTCCGCTCAAACCCGGTCGCTACGATTTCGTGGAAGAGTTCCACGAGAAGGAGCCTGGCGCCCAAGGTGTTCTGATCGCTCAGTAAGGACCGCACACCATGTTTGCCGCTGCCATCGTCGTGTTCCGGGAATCCCTGGAAGCCGCCCTCATCATCAGCATCATGGCGGCCGCTACCCGGGGCATTCCGGCGCGTTCGCGCTGGATTCTGGGCGGACTGCTGGCCGGGCTGGCGGGAGCCGCCGTGGTGGCGTCGAGCATGGAGTTCATCTCCGACTGGGCCAGCGGCATGGGTCAGGAGTGGTTCAACATCGGCATCCTCACGCTGGCCGTGGGCATGCTCGCCTGGCACAACATCTGGATGGCTGTCCACGGGCGTGAAATGGCGGCCCAGGCCGCCAGTGCCGCGCGTGCCGTGCTGGATGGATCACGCGAGCGATCCATCATCTTCCTGGTGATTGCCTTGGCCGTGCTTCGGGAGGGTTCGGAGACGGTGTTGTTCCTGTACAGCATGGCAACCTCGGAAGAGGGCGGCATGCAGGCCACGCTGCTCGGTGGTGGTGCGGGTCTGGCGGCTGGGGCGCTGGTCGGCGGCCTGTTGTACGGAGGGCTCCTGCGTGTACCGCTGCGTTGGTTCTTCGGCGTCACGGGCGTGTTGGTGCTGCTGCTCGCGGCCAGCATGGCCTCACAGATCGCCCGGTTGCTGATCCAGGCCGACGTGCTGCCCAGCTGGGGTATGCCGCTGTGGGACACTTCGGCCGTGCTGGAGCAGGGGTCGGCGCTGGGGTCCATCCTGCATGGTCTGGTGGGCTACGACCCGCAGCCGGCGGGCATGCAGCTGGTTTTCTATCTCACCACCGTCGCCGTCATTTACGCGGGGATGCGGCTGGCGTCCCCGAAGGCGGTGGTGCAGCCAGCGGTATCGATGCCGTTGCGGGCCTGACATTTCCGCGCGGATTAGGGCTTGCCGGCGCATCGGCTGGCGCATACGATGCGCTCGCATGAGCCTCTCTTTTTTGGATTTTGCTGCGGTGTGGTGTGCGGTGCGCCGAACCCTGGTGGCCATGGTGGCCGCCTGTTGTGTCGGTGCAGGTGCCCAGCCTGCGGAGGTACGTGTCGCGATCGGCGAATATCCGCCATTCAAGGTGCAGTCCGTGCCCGGTGGCGGGGTGCTGACGGAGGTAGTCGTCGAGGCATTCAAGGCACGCAATGTCAATGTGGTGCTGGAGTGGGTGCCCAACAACCGTGCCATTGTTGGCACCATGGCTGGCTACTACGATGCCAGCTTCGGGTGGGCCCACAGCGCCGAACGCGATGAAGCGCTGTACTTTTCGGCCAAGCCTATCCATACCTACCGCATGGTGTTCGTGCAGCGTGCACAGGAGCCACGTGCCTGGGCGCAGCTGAGTGACCTGGCGGGCCAACGCATCGGTGTCACGCGCGGCAACTTCTATTCCCAGCCGTTTGCTGATCTGGTCGATCAGAAGGTTCTGGAGGTGGATGTGGGTAACGACGACATCAACGGGCTCAACAAGCTGTTGTTGGGGCGTGTTGACCTGTTCCCCCTGGAGGAGTCGGTGGCGCACTACATGCTGGGGACGCGCTTCAATGCGGAGGACCGCTCCCGGTTTCTGGTGCAGAAGAAGGAGTTCTGGGTAGTACCGATCTTCCTCGTGGTTTCCAAGAAGGTGCCGGGCGCGAGGGACATCATCAATGAGTTCGACGCCGGCTATGCGGAACTGCAGCGCAGCAAGCGACTGGACGCCTTGCTCAAGCGATTGCCCGGCCGCAATTGAGCTCGGCTGGGGAAGGAGACGCTCTCGGCGTCAGGCTGCGTCCGGTTGCAGTGCGATGACAGCCATGCCGGCCAGGGACAAGCCGGCACCTAGCAGGTCCCAGCGCGAGAGGGACAGTCCGTCGACCCAATGCAGCCACAACAAGGCCACGGCGATGTACATGCCGCCATAGGCCGCATAGGTGCGGCCTGCAGCGCTGGGGTGCAGGGTCAGCAGCCAGGCAAACAAGGCCAGCGACAGGGCGGCAGGCAGGAGCAGCCAGGCGCTCTTGCCTTGCCGCAGCACCAGCCAAGGCAGGTAGCAGCCCACGATTTCCGCCACAGCGGTGAGGGCGAACAAGCCGCCGATGCGCAGCAGTTCGCTCACGCCAAGCGTCCCAGGGCACGTAAAACGTTTTCCGCCGTCGCTGGGGCCGTGAGTTGCACCGGCTGCCCATCGCCACGGGCCTGGGCAATGGCGTCACGCAAGGCCTCGTAGACGCTGATGCCCAGCATGAACGGTGGCTCGCCGACTGCTTTGCTGCCGAACACGTTGTCTTCGCGGTTGGCCTCGGGCCAGAGCTCCACCTTGAAGTGTTCCGGTACGTCGCCTGCGGTGGGAATCTTGTAGGTGCTCGGGGCGTGCGTTGTCAGCAGACCCTTGTCGTTCCACACCAGCTGCTCGGTGGTGAGCCAGCCCATGCCCTGCACGAAGGCGCCTTCGATCTGGCCGATGTCCAGCCCCGGGTTGATGGAGCGGCCCACGTCATGCAGGATGTCGACCTTGAGCACCTTGCTTTCGCCCGTGAGGGTGTCGATGACGACCTCGGTGCAGGCCGCGCCATAGGCGAAGTAGTAGAAGGGGCGGCCGCTGAGCGTGGTCTTGTCGTAGTGGATCTTGGGGGTGCGGTAGAAGCCGTCGCTCCAGAGCTGGATGCGGTTGGCGTAGGCCTGCTTCACCACGTCGTCAAAGTCACGCGTGGTCTTGGGTGAGTGGACTTTCCCGCCTTCAAAGCGAATGGCACCCGCCCCGCAGCCGTCCAGCCCGCAGACGAAGGAAGCCAGGTTGTCGCGCACATTGCGTGCGGCAAACTGTGCGGCGCGGCCATTGAGGTCGGTTCCCGAGCTGGCGGCGGTGGCCGAGGCGTTGGGTACCTTGCTGGTGTCGCTGGCGGTGCACAGCACGCGCTCGTAGGGCACGCCGAGCTCGTCGGCCACGATCTGTGCCACCTTGGTGTTGAGGCCCTGGCCCATTTCGGTACCGCCATGGTTCACCTGCACGCTGCCGTCGGTGTAGACATGCACCAGCGCACCGGCCTGATTGAACAGGGTGGCGGTGAAGCTGATGCCGAACTTGACCGGGGTGATGGCTAGGCCCTTCTTGAGCGTCGGGTGGCTGGAGTTCCATGCCAAAACGGCCTCTCGCCCTCGTCGGTATTGCGCAGAAAGCTCCAATTTCGATAGCAACGGCTGGAGGATGTTGTCCTCCACCTTCATCTGGTAGTGGGTGGTGTCGCGCTGCAACGCCGTGCCGGGAATCACCTCGTCGCTGTACAGGTTGCGCAGGCGCACGTCCAGAGCGTCCTTGCCCAGGTGCCGGGCAATGTCGCCCAGGATGGTTTCGATCGCGATCACGCCCTGCGGGCCACCGAAGCCGCGGAACGCCGTGTGGCTTTGGGTGTTGAGCTTGAGGCGGTAGCTGGTGATGTCTACGTCCTGCAGGTAGTAGGCGTTGTCGCTGTGGAAGATGGCGCGGTCCGCCACCGGGCCGGAGAGGTCGGCACTGAAGCCGCAGTGCGCGGCCATCTGCAACTGCAGGCCACACAGTCGGCCGGTGTCGTCAAAGCCTACCGTGTACTCGTAGGAGAACGGGTGGCGTTTGCCCGTGATCATGAAGTCGTCGTCCCGGTCCAGGCGCAGCTTCACCGGGGCCCTGAACTTCTGCGCCGCCACAGCCGACCACACGGCCAGGTGCCCAGCCTGCGTTTCCTTGCCGCCAAAGCCACCGCCCATGCGGCGGCATTCGACGCGCACCGCATGGTTGTCCAGCCCCAAGGCGTGCGAAACCCAGTGTTGCACCTCGCCCGGGTGCTGGGTGCTGCTGTAGATCTGCCACTGGTTCTGCTCCAGCGGCACGGCGTAGGCGATCTGGCCTTCCAGGTAGAAATGCTCCTGGCCACCCACCTCGAGGGTGCCACTCAGGCGGTGCGGGGCCCGTGCCAGGGCGGCTGCGGCATCGCCTCGGCGCACCGTGACGGGGGGCAGCACGTAGTTCTTCTGCGCCAGCGCATCCTGCACCGTCAGCACCGCAGGCAGGGGATCAATGTCCAGCCGCACCTTGCGGGCCGCCTTGCGTGCCTGCATGACCGTGCGTGCCACCACCAGGCCGACCACCTGGCCGATGTGCTGCACCGTGTCTATGGCAAACACCGGCTCATCCCCGGCAAAGGCGGCCAGCATCGGATCGCCCGGAATGTCTTTGGACAGCACGACGCCACACACGCCTGGCATGGCCAGCGCCGCGCAGGCGTCGACGCCGCGCAGGCGCCCGTGGGCCACGTTCGACAGGATGGGTGCGGCATAGAGGGTGCCACGGATCTCCGGCAGGTCATCGATGTAGTGCACGGCACCGGCCACCTGGGCCAGGGCGCTTTCGTGCACCAGGGTCTTGCCAGCGGCCGGGGTGGTTAGATGGGAAGCGGCTTTTTGGCTCATGCGTGGGCTCCTTCGGCGCGAAGCTGGCGCACTTCGACGAGGGCCTGGCCCTGCGATTCCAACCAGAAGCGCTGCAACAGGTTGCCCAGCACCGTGCGGCGGTAGTCGCTGGAGGCCCGCATGTCGGAAATCGGACTGAATTCCGCACGCAGAACTTGCTGGGCGCGTTGCACCGTGGTCATGTTCCAAGGTTGGCCGCGCAACGCCGCTTCGGTTTGCGCAGCGCGGGCTGGCGTGGCGGCCACGCCACCGGCGCCAATGCTGGCTTGATGCACGACGCCATCGACGATGTGCAGGCTCAGCACGAGGCACACGGCCGAGATATCGTCTTCGAACCGCTTGGAGATCTTGTAGGACCGGGTCAGTTCGCTAGCAGTGGGACGCGGCACCTTGATCCAGGCCAATACCTCGTTGGGCAGGAATACGTTCTGGCGGTAGCCGGTGTAGAGCTTTTCCAGCGGCATCTCGCGGTGGCGGATCTGGCCTTTGCCGTTCTTTTCTTGCTCCCAGCGCATCAGGACCACGTTGGCCCCCAAGGCGATGAGCAGCGGCATGGAGTCGCCAATGGGTGAGCCATTGGCCACGTTGCCACCCAGCGTGCCGGCGTTGCGCACCGGCTGGCCGGCAAAGCGGTGGGCGAAGTCGGTCAGTTGGGGGCGATCGGCTACCAGGGCGGCAAACGCGTCGGTCAGCGAGACGGCCGCACCGATGGCAATGTGGTGGGGATAGGTTTCCACCCGCTGAAGTTCTGCCACGCGGGTGAGGTCGATGATGCGGCCAAACTCCTTGTGCATCTTGGTGATCCACAGGCCGACGTCGGTGCAACCGGCCACCAGCTGTGCCTGCGGGTGCCGGGCCCGCGTCTGCAGCAGGTCTTTCAGCGTGGTCGGGGAAATGTAGGTCGAATCAGGCTCTGGCCCTCGTAATTCTTGCGCAAGCAGCTTCAGTTTTGATAGCGTCTCGACTTCATCCACGGCCACCCTTGGTAGCGTCTGCATGGATTCCGCGGCATCGAGAATCGGGCGGTAGCCGGTGCAGCGGCACAGGTTGCCGGAAAGCGCTTGCGCGGCTTGCTCGCGCGACACGGTCTCGCCCTGAAGCGTATGGTTCTGGTACAGGCTGAAGAGGCTCATCACGAAGCCAGGGGTGCAGAAGCCGCATTGCGAAGCGTGGCATTGGGCCATGGCCTGCTGGGTGGGGTGCAGCGAGCCATCCGGCTGCACCAGGTCCTCCACCGTCCACAAGGCCATGCCGTTGGCGGCGTGGGCGGGCTTGATGCAGCTGTTCACGGCCCGGGTGCGCAGCTGGCCGTTCTCTTCCTGTCCGAGCACCACAGTGCAGGCACCGCAGTCGCCTTCGCCGCAGCCTTCCTTGGTGCCGCAGCTATGCAGATCCTCGCGCAGCACTTCGAGCAGGGTGCGCTCGGGGGGGACGTTGTGCAGCGTGATGGTCTCGCCGCGACGCAGAATTCGCAGGGGTGGGTGGTTCATGGCTTCATCCTCTCTGCTTAGGGTATGTCGGTATGCTCCTGCCCTACATACGCCTTAGCATATGGCATAAATCACCACCGCGGTATGACAGACCTGACCCAATTCGACAAGATAGACCTCCACTTGATAAGGGTCTTGCACACCGTGTTGACTGAACGCAGCGTCTCGAGAGCAGCTATCCGCCTGGGGATGCACCAGCCTGCGGTGAGTGCGGCCTTGAAGCGTCTGCGGGACTACGCCGGAGACCCGCTTTTGGTGCGCAGCGGCTCCGGTATGGTGCCCACGGTAGCGGGCCTGCGCATGGTCGAGCCGGCAGCCAACATCCTGCGTGATGCGCAGCGCCTGTTCTCCGACGCCCGCGAGTTTGCGCCGGCTACCAGCCGGGCGGTCTTTCGCATTGCCGCCAGTGACTACCTGGATCCCCAGTTCCTTCCGCGCCTGGTCAAGGACGTGAAGGAAAACGCGCCCCTGTCCGAGATCGAAATCCACCCGCTGACCGCCGCCACGGATTACCAACAGCAGTTGGCACGTGGCGACGTCGATGTGGTGATCGGTAACTGGCTCACACCACCGCTGGACTTGCACATGGGCAAGCTGTTTTCCGACGAAGTGGTGTGTCTGGTGTCGGAAAAACACCCCGCAGTGCGCCGTGGCTGGGACGAGGCGGCCTGGCTGGAGGTGGACCACATTGCACCTACCGCAACCCACATGGGGGCCCGGGGCGTCATCGACGAGCATTTGGCCAACCTGGGCTTGCGCCGCCACATCGTGGCGCGCTGCCCGCATTTCGGCCTCATCCCCGGCATGGTGGCATCGACCTTGCTTGTGTTGACGACAGGGCGGCAGTACTGCGAGCGCTTTGTCGATGAGCTTCCGGTGCGTATCCTGCCGTGTCCGGTAAAGTTCCCGCCTCTGGTGTACTACCAGCTTTGGCACGAACGCGCACACACCTCGGCCTCCAGCCGCTGGCTGCGCGATCGCGTCAAGGCGGTAGCCGCTACCCTGAAAACCAAAACTACGGCATGACCATGTCCCATCCTCATCCGAGACTGCAGCTCACCGGCATCACCAAGGCCTACCCGAGCGTGGTTGCCAACAGCGATGTGTCCCTGACCGTGCAGGCGGGAGAAATCCATGCCGTGCTGGGTGAGAACGGCGCGGGTAAGTCCACCCTGATGAAGATCATCTACGGCTCGGTCAAACCCGACGCCGGTGAGATGCGCATCAACGGCCAGCCGATCGTCATCCGCAACCCCAACGATGCGCGCGCCAATGGCATCAGCATGGTGTTCCAGCACTTCAATCTGTTCGAGACCATGACCGTGGCCGAGAACGTCTGGCTGGGGCTGATGCGAACCAGTCTGGAGCAGGTGAGCGCCGCCATCCTGGCCAAGGCCAACGAATACGGGCTGGACATTGACCCGAACCGTCCTGTCCATACGTTGAGCGTGGGCGAAATGCAGCGGGTCGAAATCATCCGCGCACTGCTCACGCGGCCCGAGCTCCTGATCCTGGACGAGCCCACCTCGGTGTTGACACCGCAGGCCGTAGAGAAACTCTTCGTGGTGCTCAAGCAGTTGTCCAGCGAAGGGTGCTCGATTCTCTACATCAGCCACAAGCTCGACGAGATACGCGAGTTGTGCACCGCTTGCACGGTGTTGCGTGGTGGCAAGGTGACCGGAGTGTGCAACCCACAGGAGGAAAGCAATGCCTCGCTGTCGCGCCTGATGATCGGTGCGGAACCGCCGCAGTTGGTGCACCGTCCGCAGACGCCAGGTGCTGCGGTTCTCAACGTCAAGGGTCTGTCGCTGGAGAAGGAAGACCAGTTTGGCGTGAACCTGCAGGGCATTCAGTTCGAGGTGCGTTCCGGGGAAGTCGTGGGTATCGCCGGGGTATCCGGCAATGGCCAGAAGGAACTGCTGTATGCCTTGTCCGGCGAAGACTGTCGCGCGCCCATCGACAGCATTCACATCGGCGGTGCCGACGCCAGCAAGCTGAACCCTGCACAGCGCCGCGCCAAGGGCCTGCACTTCGTTCCCGAAGAGCGTTTGGGTAGGGGCGCGGTTCCGACGCTCAGTCTGGCGCAGAACCTGCTCCTGACGCGCAACGAGTCGATATCGGCACCGAAATTCGCCGGGGGTTGGATCCGGGTGCGCTCCTTGGACGAGCACGCTGCGCGCTTGATCAAGGCATTCAACGTGAAGGCCGGTGGCCCGCATTCGGCGGCCAAGTCGCTCTCGGGTGGCAACCTGCAAAAGTTCATTGTCGGCCGCGAAATCGACGCCAAGCCCACCCTGTTCATCGTGTCGCAGCCCACCTGGGGTGTGGACGTAGGTGCGGCAGCGCAGATTCGTGGCGAGATCTTGGCCCTGCGCGATGCCGGGTGTGCGGTGCTGGTGGTCAGCGAAGAACTGGATGAGTTGTTTGAAGTGAGCGATCGGTTGCATGTGATCGCAGGGGGGCGCCTGTCGCCATCCATGCCCATAGGAGAAGCCACGGTGGAAAAAATCGGTATCTGGATGAGTGGCCTGTGGGATGGAGCCAAACCTGCCAAGGCGGAGGTGGCGCATGCTTAAGCTCGAAACCCGCCCCCAGCCGTCCAGTTTCTGGAGCTATGGCTCGCCGGTGCTGGCACTGGTCGTGACGGTAATCATCGGTGTCATTCTTTTCAGTGCGCTCGGCAAGGACCCGGTGCGCGGCTTGCAGGTGTTTTTCTGGGAACCGATCAAGTCCAGCTACGCCTTGAGTGAACTGGTGGTGAAAGCCACGCCCTTGCTGCTCATCGCGCTGGGGCTGGCGGTATGTTTCCGATCCAACGTGTGGAACATCGGGGCGGAAGGCCAGTACATCCTGGGGGCGATTGGCGCCAGTGGTGTGGCCTTGCTGGCGGACAAGGGTACCGGTGGCGGCATCGTTGTCGCCATCGTGCTGGCGGGCATCCTGGGTGGCATGCTGTGGGCGGCCATTACGGCCTTGCTGCGCGACAAGTTCAATGCCAATGAAATCCTGGTGAGTCTGATGCTGGTCTACGTTGCCATCCAGGTACTGCAGTTTCTGGTGCTGGGGCCCTGGAAAGACCCCCATGGCTACAACTTCCCGCAAACCAAGACCTTCGATGCCATCACCCGCATCCCGAAGCTGATGGAGGGTTCGCGCTTGAATATCGGCGTCATCTTGGCGTTGTTGGGCGTAGCCGGATTCTGGGTTTTCCTCTTCCGTACGCGGTCGGGCTTTGCCTTGCAAGTTGGGGGCCTGGCCCCGCACGCGGCGCGTTACGCGGGCTTCTCTTCCCGCAAGGCCATGTGGACCGCTCTGCTGGTCTCGGGCGGAATGGCGGGTCTGGCCGGTGCGCTGGAGGTCGCGGGACCGATTGGCCAGCTGACGCCCCATGTGCCGGTGGGCTACGGGTTCGCCGCCATCATCGTGGCCTTCGTGGGGCGGCTGCATCCCGTGGGCATGGTGTTTTCCGCCATTCTCATGAGCATGTTCTACATTGGTGGTGAACTGGCCCAGTCTCGCTTGGGCCTGCCCAAATCACTGACGGGCGTATTCCAGGGCCTTTTGTTGTTCAGTCTGCTCGCCTGCGACACGCTGGTGAACTACCGTCTGCGTTTCAAGCGCGCGTAAGGAGAGGATGCACATGGAATCGTACGCACTGCTGATTGCAGCGACGCTGAATGCCGGTACGGTGTTGGCGATTGCGGCCCTCGGGCTGTTGATCAATGAAAAGGCGGGTATCGTGAACTTGGGGGCGGAGGGCATGATGTTGTGCGCAGCCATCGCTGGGTTTGCTACTGTGGTGCATACCGGCAGCGACTTGCTCGGTTTTGGTGCCGGGATGGCCGTCGGCGCCCTGATGGCCACCATCTTTGGCGGGCTGGTTATCTGGCTCAATACCAACCAGTATGCGACCGGCCTGGCGCTGAGCCTCTTCGGTGCCGGTTTTTCCGCATTTGCGGGCATAGCCTATGTCCAGGAAAAGATACCTGAGCGTGAGAGCTTCGACATTCCCGGCTTGAGCGACATTCCTCTGGTAGGCCCTGCGCTGTTCAAGCACCACCCGCTGGTGTACCTGACCATCGTCTTTGCGTTGGCGCTCATCTGGTTCCTGTACAAGACACGATCCGGGCTCATTCTGCGCAGTGTGGGGGAAAGTCCGGAGTCCGCCCACGGCCTGGGTTACCCGGTGCGCAAGATCCGCCTGCTCGCGGTCATGGTCGGTGGCGCGTTGTGCGGACTGGCCGGGGCATACATCTCCGTTATCTACACCCCCCTGTGGGTAGAAGGTATCGTGGCTGGAAAAGGGTGGATCGCGCTGGCCCTGACCACGTTTGCCACCTGGCGTCCGGCACGGGTATTGCTTGGTGCCTACCTGTTCGGTGGTGTGACCATGCTGCAGTTCCATCTGCAAGGCGCCGGCGTGGACATTCCCAGCCAGTTCCTGAGCATGCTGCCGTACGTGGCCACGATCGTGGTGCTGGCGCTGATTTCGCGCAATCCCCGCTGGATTCGTATTAACATGCCAGCTTCGATCGGGAAGCCTTTTTACCCCGGTTCTTGAACCAGCTTATTTCTTTTTTTCACAACGAGGACTCGACATGACAGACATGCAAAAACGCTCCCTCTTGAAAGTTGCCGCACTGGCGGCTGCTGCCAGTGCGGCCCTTGTGGCCTGCGGCAAGAAGGAGGAGCCGGCTCCCGCCCCCGCACCTGCACCCGCTGCTTCGGCTCCCGCGAAGCCTGAGCCGCTCAAGATTGCGTTTGCCTATGTTGGTCCTGTTGGCGATGGCGGTTGGACTTTCGCCCACGATACCGGTCGCAAGGCAGTGGAAAAGGAATTCGGCGACAAGGTCGTCACTTCCTTTGTGGAGAACGTTCCCGAGTCCGCTGACGCCGAGCGTGTCATTCGCGACATGGCTGCCCAAGGCAACAAGCTGATCTTCGGTACCACCTTCGGTTACATGGAGCCCATGCTGAAGGTGGCGGCTGACCATCCTGGCGTCAACTTCCAGCATGCCACTGGGTACAAGACCGCTGCCAATATGAGCACCTACGACAGCCGCACCTACGAGGGGGCGTACATGGCAGGTGTGATTGCCGGCAAGATGACCAAGTCCAACACCCTCGGTGTAGTGGCTTCGATCCCAATTCCCGAGGTGATCCGCAACATCAACTCCTTCACCCTGGGCGCGCAGAGCAGCAACCCAAAGGTCAAGACCAAGGTGGTGTGGGTGAACGAATGGTTCAATCCGCCGAAAGAAACCGAAGCAGCCACCAGCCTGATCAATGGCGGTGCTGACGTCCTGTTCCAGAACACCGATTCTCCTGCCGTGCTCAAGACCGCTCAGGACAAGGGCAAGCGCGCCTTCGGTTGGGACTCTGACATGACCGCCTACGGTCCCAAGGCCCACCTGGCTTCCGCCATCATCAACTGGGGTCCCTACTACATTCAAGCCACCAAGGATGCCTTGGCCGGCAAGAAGGAGTCGACCCAGTCCTGGTGGGGTGTGAAAGAGGGCGCGATCGACATCGTTTCCATCGCGGAAGACGTGCCTGCCGAAACCAAGGCCAAGGTCGAAGAAGTCAAGGCAGGCCTGAAGGCTGGCACCTTCTCCATCTGGAAGGGCCCCATTGTCGACAACACCGGCAAGGAGCAGCTCAAGAAGGATGAAGTGGCCGATGACAAGTTCCTGGGTGGCCTGAACTTCTACGTCAAGGGCGTGGAAGGCAAGATCCCTGGCGCCAAGTAATATCGGTAGCACCAACCAAGGCCGCTGCAAAGCGGCCTTTTTTTCTGGAGAGGCCGCAATGCTGTATCGAACGATTGATCCCGAAAGACTGCCCGAACTGCTGTGCAAGATGCCCAAGGCGGAATTGCACATGCACATCGAGGGTTCACTGGAGCCAGAGCTCATGTTCGCGCTGGCGCGCCGCAACGGCGTGGCCATGAAATACCCCTCGGTAGAGGCGCTGCGCGGTGCCTACGAATTCGACAACCTGCAAAGCTTTCTGGACATCTACCACGAGGGCACCTTGGTGCTCAAGACCGAGCAGGACTTCTACGACATGACCTGTGCCTACCTTGAACGCGCCAAGGCGGACAACGTGTTGCACACGGAAATCTTCTTTGATACCCAGACCCACATCGGCCATGGATTGGCAGCGAAGGTTGTGGTGGATGGTTTGTACCGGGCCTGTCAGGATGCGCCCGCCAAGTATGGCGTCACGGCTTCCCTGATCCTGTGCTTCCTGCGTCATCTGAGTGAGCAGGAGGCGTTTGCCTGCCTGGAAGAGGTGATGCCCATGCGGGAGAAGATCGTAGGCATCGGTCTGGCCTCCAGTGAGGCGGGGCATCCGCCCGAGAAATTTGCGCGGGTCTTTGCGCGCGCCAAGGAGCTCGGTTTCCGGCTGGTGGCCCACGCAGGCGAGGAGGCAGGGCCGGAGTACATCTACAGCGCACTGGACGTCCTGCACGTCGAGCGAATCGACCATGGCGTGCAGGCCATACGCGACCCCGAACTCGTGCGCCGGCTGGCCCGGGAAAGTGTGCCCTTGACGGTGTGCCCGATTTCCAACCTCAAGCTCAAGGTGGTGCATCGGCTGCAGGACCATTGCCTGGGGGCTTTGCTCGATGCCGGGGTCTGTGCCACGGTCAACTCCGACGATCCGGCCTACTTTGGCGGCTACATCAACGAGAACTACACCCAAACCTTCGCCGCGTTGCCCCTGAACGCAACCCATGCCTACCAACTCGCGCGCAACAGCTTTCAGGCCAGCTTCATGGAAGAGGCCCAGCGCAAACAGTGCATCGAGAGGCTCGACAAGGTGTTCGAAACTTTCTATCGCCCTTGAATGCGTCACTGCGGTGTGCGCAATAATCGGCACCATAAATGATCATCACAAGAGGAGATTTCATGGCGCAGGACATGAATACACAAGGCAGCAAACTGTTGATCGTGGACGACAGCAAGGTGTCGCGCATGCGCATTCGTGCGTTCTTTGACAATCATTGTCCGAGTTGGGTCGTCCAGGAAGCAGGGAGTGGTGATGAGGCATTGCAGCTTTGTGCGAGCTTCGTACCTGACTATGTGACCATGGATGTCAATATGCCAGGCATCAGTGGCTTTGAGGCGGCACCACGCATTCTGGCCATCAATCCGCTTGCACGGGTCGTGATGCTGACGGCCAATATCCAGGAGAGCAGCAAGCAGATGGCAGCCAATCTGCAGCTGAGTTTCGTTGCCAAACCGGTCACGGAGGCATCCCTGCAGCAGGCGCTCAACTTCATGCTGGTGACGCCATGATGAGGCTTAGCGAACTGGAAATCGATGCTCTGGGCGAGATCTTCAATGTTGGTGTGGGTCTGGCTGCGGACGTGATGAGCCAGATGGTCAACGAGACGGTGCGATTGTCGGTGCCGATCGTTGAAGTCGTTAGCCACGATCAGGCTGGACTGTATTTCGTGGAACGCATCAAGCGCCCTTTATGTGCCATACGACAGACCTACGTCGGTGAGGTCACCACCGACGCCATCTTGATGTTTCCTGAAGACAATAGCCTGGAGTTGGTGCGTGCCATGGTCGGTAGTGATGTGCCGGTGGAGCAGCTGGCGGACATGGAGCGTGATGCCATGGCCGAGATCGGCAACATCATTCTCAATGCCGTAATCTCCAGCATTTCCAATACCTTGAACCTGTCTTTTGACGGCTCGCTTCCGGATGTCAGCATCATTGATGCACAGGGCATATTCACGGATCTCGTGGGGCGGAGCAAAGCGGGCGGCGCCCCGTCATCGGTGTTGGCACTGACCATTGATTTCGCACTGGAAACCAGACAGGTCAATGGCTACCTTGCATTCCTGCTGGACATTCCGTCCAGCGAGCGCTTGGTGGTGCAATTGGCACGCTACATCGAGAGCATCTGATAGCGGATATTTGCGAAGTTGTATAACGCCGCGTGCGACCGCCCGCTACAGTGCATCTGATGAAAGCATTTCGTTCGCGTCTTTTGTGGTTTCCCCATGGGGCGGCACAGGCCTGTCTTGAAGATGACGGCCTGTTGGTGCTGGAGCGCCATGGTTGTGGCCATTGGGTGGTTCGGGCCGTCGGTGCGTGGCAGGCTTTGCATGGCCAATTTGCTGACGTTCCGACCGAGCACTTGCCCGGACGAATCATCGCTCCGGGATTTGTCGATCTGCATATTCATTTTCCCCAGGCCAACATCATTGGCTCGCCAGCCGATGGATTGCTGCCATGGTTGGAGAATTACACCTTTCCAGAAGAGTCACGGTATGCTGATCCGGCTTACAGCACGCGAGCTGCGGAGGCCTTCGTCGATGAATTGGTGCGCAATGGCGTGACGACTGCCGTTGCATTCGCCACTTCGCACCCGCATTCCGTGCAGGCCTTGAATGCGCGGGCGTTCGAACGCGGCTTGCGGCTTGTCAGTGGGCTGGTGCTGATGGATCGCAATGCGCCTGACTACCTGCTCAATCCCTCCAGTGGGGCGGTAGGGGCCACCGAGCAGAGTTTGCGCGACACGGAATCCCTGATTCAGCAATGGCATGGCAAGGGCCGCATTGGCTACGCCATCACGCCACGGTTTGCCCCGACCAGTTCGGAAGCGCAGTTGCGCGGTGCGGGGGAGTTGGCGGCCCAATTCCCCGATGTCTGGATCCAGTCGCACGTGTCGGAGAACAGGGATGAGATTGCCTGGGTACGCGAGCTGTTTCCGAAGGCGCACAGTTACCTGGGGGTCTATGAGCACTTTGGTTTGATGCGCAGGCGTGCACTGTATGCCCATTGCATCCACTTCGACGACTACGATCGCGCGATGATGCGTGACCATCATGCCGGGGCGGCGGTCAGTCCCACCAGCAATCTATTTTTGGGCAGCGGTTTTTTTGATTTCGTCGGGGCGGACCGTGTGGGCTTCCACTACGGGTTGGCCAGCGATGTAGGTGGTGGTACATCGTTCAGTCCTTTCCACACCATGCTCGCGGCGTATTACGTGGGGCGTGAGGGAATGACCAAGCAAGGGCTATCGCTGTCTCCGCAGCATCTGTGGTGGCAGCACACCGCCGGTGCCGGACAAGCGATGGGACTGTGCGGTGACAACGGGGAGGCAGTGGTCGGCAACCTGGTCGAAGGCGCCGACGCTGATTTTGTCGTACTTAATCCTCAGGCCACGCCTTTGTTGGCACGCAAGACGGCTGGGGCGCAGACACTGGATGAACTGCTGTTCTCTCTTATAGTACTGGGGGATGACCGGGTCATCGAGCGAACCCATCTCGCGTCGGTCTGATGGCGCTGGGGATGCATCGGGAGCACCACTAGAATGGTGCTTTTGGAGCGCAACATGAGCATCAAGAGCGACAAGTGGATTCGGCGCATGGCCGAACAGCACGGCATGATCGAGCCCTTCGAGCCCGGGCAGATCCGACAGCGCGACGGCAACCGCCTGATCAGCTATGGCACCAGCAGCTATGGGTACGACATTCGCTGTGCGGCGGAGTTCAAGGTGTTTACCAACATCCACAGCACTGTGGTTGATCCCAAGAATTTTGACGAAAAGAGTTTCGTCGACTTCCATGATGATGTCTGCATCATCCCGCCCAACAGTTTCGCATTGGCCCGCACCGTCGAATATTTCCGCATTCCTCGCAACGTGTTGACCATCTGCCTGGGGAAAAGCACGTATGCGCGCTGCGGCATCATCGTCAACGTGACTCCCTTCGAGCCGGAGTGGGAGGGCTATGTCACGCTGGAGTTTTCCAATACGACACCGCTGCCAGCCAAGATCTATGCCGGCGAAGGTTGTGCGCAAGTGCTCTTTTTCGAGAGTGACGAAGTCTGCGAAACCAGCTACAAGGATCGTGGTGGCAAGTACCAGGGTCAGCACGGTGTGACGCTGCCCAAGGCCTGATCGGCACCTGCTGCGGGTGTTGCCTGCGTTGGAATCCTGCCGGATTTGCGGGCTATGGGGGATAATGCGGGTTGCCCTCTGACCCAGAGGGTGGTTGGGCAACGTCGCCCAGCCTACCGATCTCCATTGCATGACAGAACACACCGCCGTTACACAAGCCCCTGAATCCACGAAGGCCGCCGAGCCTGTTTCCCAGTCGTTTGCGAACCTGGAATTGGCCCCGGCACTGCGCAAGGCCGTGGCTGAAATGGGCTACCAGTCCATGACGCCGATTCAGGCGCAAGCGATTCCCGTGGTGATTCAGGGTTGTGATGTCATGGGGGCAGCACAGACCGGTACGGGGAAAACGGCGGCGTTTTCCTTGCCTCTGCTGCACCGCATGATGAAGCACGAGAATGCCTCCACGTCGCCAGCACGTCACCCCGTCCGTGCCTTGGTTCTGTTACCCACCCGTGAATTGGCCGATCAGGTAGCGCAGCAAATCAAACTGTTTGCCAAGTACACACAACTGCGTAGCGCAGTGGTGTTTGGGGGGGTCGACATGAAGCCGCAGACCCTCGAACTGAAGGCCGGGGTCGAAGTGCTGGTGGCTACCCCTGGTCGTTTGCTTGACCATATCGAGGCCAAGAGTGCGGTTCTGAACCAGGTGGAGTACGTCGTGCTCGACGAGGCCGACCGCATGCTCGACATTGGCTTCTTGCCGGATCTGCAGCGCATTCTTTCCTATCTGCCCAAGCAGCGAACCACCTTGCTGTTTTCGGCCACGTTTTCACCTGAAATCAAGCGATTGGCGAGCAGCTACCTGCAGAACCCGGTAACGATCGAGGTGGCACGGCCGAACGCCACGGCTTCGACAGTGGAGCAGCGCTTCTTCGGTGTCCCAGAGGACAACAAGCGTCGCGCATTGCATGAACTTCTGCGTCAGCGCGAAATCCGCCAGGCATTTGTTTTTGTCAATAGCAAGCTCGGGTGTGCACGGCTGGCGCGCGCGTTGGAGCGCGATGGCCTGAAGGCGGCCGCTCTGCATGGTGACAAGAGCCAGGATGAGCGACTGAAAGCCTTGGATGCCTTCAAGAAAGGCGAAGTCGACCTGTTGGTGTGTACCGATGTGGCCGCGCGCGGTTTGGACATCAAGGATGTCCCCGCAGTCTTCAACTTTGATCTGCCGTTCAATGCCGAAGACTACGTACACCGCATTGGCCGCACTGGGCGCGCTGGCGCCAATGGCCTGGCCTTCAGTTTCGTAGGCGGTGGCAATGACGCCAGGCTGGCTTCCGACATCGAGAAACTGATCAAGAAGAAGATCGAGGTGGAGGGCCTGGAGTTTGCGTCGGATCTGCCGGACATTCACCGCCAGGGGCGCATCAACTCCGGACGTCGCATGTACTCGGACCAGTCCCACGGCGAGCACCACCGCAGCACACCGCGCGGCGACTTTGCCCGACCGGTACAGACACCACGCGATCCGTTCTTTGACAAGCCTTACGAGCCGGCTGCGGCCGATGCCGCTGCTGCACCTGCAGCGTGGGAAGCAGGAAGTCGACCGGCAGCCCGTAGCATTTCTGCCAATATTCGTCCCAAGCGCAAGGTGGCTGCGCTGTTCAAGGCCTCTTGATCGGCAGCCTTTTCCTCCAACGCACTCAAGTGCCCGGGGCTTGCATTTGGGGGCAGTCCACGGTGATCAGCTCCGGACTCCAGTGCTGTCGGTCGGAAACACGTAGCGCTGCAAGCTGACCACCCCAGACGCAACCCTGGTCCAAGGCATACACGTCCTCCCGGCCTAGCCAGCCCAAGGTAGACCAGTGGCCGAAAGCCACGATGTCCCGTGCGGTTTGGCGCCCTGGGACGTCAAACCAGGGCATGCAGCCGTCCGGCGCCGATGCGGCGGGGCCCTTGGCGGAAAACTCCATGGTCCCCTGCGCATCGCAGAAGCGCAGGCGTGTCAGCGCATTGACGATCACGCGGATACGGTCGTGCCCCTTCAGGTCGTCGTGCCATCGGGATGGTGCATCGCCATACATGGTGGCAAAGAAATCCCGCGCGGCGTTACTTTGAAGTACGGCTTCCACTTCCCGCGCTAACGACACAGCTTGATTGGCAGACCATTGGGGCAATACGCCCGCATGCACCATCAGCACGGTTCTCGTGCCGATTACCTCACGGTGGGCCAAACCTTGGTGGCGCAACCAGTGCACCATCGCATCGCGGCCCGGGTCTTCCAGCAACGGCGTAAGTGTGTCCTTGCGTTTCGGAGGTCGGCAGCCGTGGGCCACGGCCAGCAAGTGCAGGTCATGGTTTCCCAGCAGGCAGTGGGCGCTACTTCCATAGGCCATCAGTCGACGCACGACCGCCACCGAATCGGGGCCGCGGTTGACCAGATCGCCGAGCACATACAGGGTGTCTCGGCTGGGAGAGAAGTCCACATGATGCAGAAGCTGGGCCAGCGCGTCGTCGCAGCCTTGGATATCGCCAATCAGGTACAGTGCCATCTTCCGATTTTCGCCGCAGTTTCCATGGATTTCTTGCTGATACTGGTGTTGACCGTGCTCAATGGCTTGTTCGCCATGAGCGAGCTGGCGCTTACGGCCAGCAAGCGCATCCACCTGCAGAACATGCAGGACGCCGGTGACAAGGGCGCGCGGGCCGCCCTCGTGCTGCTCGACAATCCGACCCAGTTCCTTTCGGTGGTGCAGGTAGGTATCACCTCGATTGGCATGCTCAATGCCATTGTCGGCGAGGCTGCGTTCAGCGAAGGATTGGCCCAGTGGCTCAAGGGTACGGTGCACCTGTCGGATCGGGTGGCTGAAGTCACGGCTACGGGTTTGGTCGTGACGTGCATCACCTTTTTGACCATTCTTCTGGGTGAGCTGGTTCCGAAGCGCATTGGGCAGCTGTATCCGGAGCAGGTCGCCAGCCTGCTGGCGCGGCCGATGACTTGGGTTGCCCGCCTTGCCCGCCCATTCGTGCGATTGCTGTCGTATTCGACGCATGGCATCTTGCGTCTGTTGCGCATCGATACGACCGACAGCCGCGGGGTGACCGAGGCGGAGATTTCGGCCAGCCTGGAGGAGGGGGTGGACGCCGGCATCATCGAAGAGCACGAGCACCAGATGGTGCGCAACGTGTTTCACTTGGATGACCGCACCCTGACGTCAATGATGCAGCCGCGTTCCGAAATTCAGTGGGTCGATGCGACGGCCACCGTGGCGCAGACCCTGGAGTCTCTGGGCCAAGGTCGTGAGCACCACTCCTGGTATCCGGTATGCCGGGGGTCCCTCGAGCAGGTCGTGGGCATGATCAGCGTCGCTCGGCTGCTCGAATTGGGAACCACTGCCCAGGGGGGCATCGAGGATTGGGCTGAGCCGGCGGTTTTCGTTCCCGAAACGCTCAATGGCATGGAGTTGATCGAGCACTTTCGTGCCAAGGCCGCACGCATGGTGTTCGTAGTGGACGAATATGGTGATTTGCAGGGGCTGCTGACGCCATTTGACCTGTTGCAGGCGATTACCGGAGAACTCAAGCCGACAGTGGCTGCCGACGCGTGGGCACAAAAGGAGGACAACGGTGGATGGCTGCTGGATGGCGCCATGCCGGTGGAGGAAATGAAGCATCGCCTGGACATCGATGTCGAGTTGCCGTTGGAGCAGCGTTACAGCACGGTCGCCGGATTGCTGATGGCAGTCAGTGGGCGCCTGCTGGCGGTTGGTGAGAGGGTCCAATGCGCTGGATGGGAGTTTGAGGTTGCAACGGTGCAAGGCATGCGTCTGGACAGCATTCGGGCTACACCCCGGGCCCAGCAGCCACCTGCCGCGACATAGGGCGCATTTTCGGGCCCCCCCTGGGTTTGCGGCATCAGTGCAGGGCATGCCTGTGAGGAGTCTGCATGGGTTTACACTCGCTTGCATGATGAACGCGGCGGCGAGAGACAAGCGATGACCAAGGGCATGATTCTGGCGGCGGGCCAGGGAACACGCGTTCGTCCCCTGACCAATGATGTGCCCAAACCCATGATTCCCATTCTGGGCAAGCCCGTGATGGAGTATTTGATTGAGCTCATGGCATCCCACGGTATCCGGGAAATCATGGTCAATGTGGCCTGGCACCACAGGAAGATCGAAGAGTATTTTGGCGATGGCCGGCGCTGGGGGGTCGAAATCGGTTACTCCTACGAAGGCGCTTTGGAGCATGGCGACGTGGTGCCGCGGCCCAAAGGGTCTGCCGGTGGCATGCGCCATATTCAGGATTGCTCTGGGTTTTTCGACGAAACGACCGTGGTGGCGTGTGGTGATGCGTTGGTCGATTTGGACTTGACAGCAGCCGTTGCCGAACACCGCGACCAGGGGGCGTTGGCCAGTGTGGTGGCCCTGGAAGTGCCGCGCAGCGACGTGGCCAACTACGGCATCGTGGTCGCCGATGCAGCGGGGAGGATCGAGTCCTTCCAGGAGAAACCCACGCCAGCCCAAGCACAGTCCACCTTGGCCTCCACCGGTATCTATCTGTTTGAGCCCGCAGTGCTGGAGCACATTCCGGCACAGCAAAGCTACGACATTGGGTCACAGCTGTTTCCTTCACTGGTGGGGAAAGGTCTGCCATTTTTCGTCCAGAGCCGCCCCTTCCGGTGGATCGATATCGGTCGCGTCACGGACTATTGGTCGGTCCTGCAGCGAGCACTGGCTGGTGAATTGGCCAACGTGACCATGCCGGGACGGGAGATCCGCCCCGGTGTGTTTGTCGGACTCAGCGTTCAGGTCGATTGGGATACGGTCGACATCCAGGGGCCCGTGTACCTGGGCTCGTCGGTGCGCATCGAGTCCGGTTGCACGGTGCGTGGCCCTGCATGGATTGGCCATGGTAGTCATCTGCGGTCTGGGGCAAGGCTGGACCGCTGCGTGCTCATGGAGTACACGCGCATCGGTACCGATGTCGCGATGGCAGACATGGTGGTGTCACCGCGTTATTGTGTTGACCGCCAGGGACATACGACCTACCGGGGTGATGACAGCACCCATCTGCGCTGGAGCGATGCCCGCGCCTGAAAGCAACATTCACTGAAGTATTCCCAAACCATGACCATTCTTGTCACCGGCGGCGCAGGCTTCATCGGCAGCAATTTTGTGCTGGACTGGCTGGCCCAGTCGAACGAAACCGTGATCAATCTGGACAAGCTCAGCTATGCGGGCAACCTGCAAAACCTGGCCTCCCTGCAGGGAGATTCCCGCCACACCTTCGTTCAAGGCGACATTGGTGATGCGGCCGTGGTGGGGCCACTGCTGCGAGACCACGGCGTGCGTGCGGTCGTCAACTTTGCTGCCGAGAGCCACGTTGACCGCTCCATTCACGGCCCTGAAGCCTTCGTGCAGAACAACATCGTCGGCACCTTCCATCTGCTCGAAGCGGTGCGTGCGTACTGGAGCGAACTCCCTGCGCAAGGCAAGAGCGGCTTTCGCTTCCTGCACGTCAGCACCGACGAAGTCTATGGGTCACTCGCCAAGGACGATCCGGCCTTCACCGAACGCAACCCCCACGAACCCAACAGTCCCTACAGTGCCAGCAAGGCTGCCAGCGACCATCTGGTGCGCGCGTGGCACCACACCTATGGGCTGCCGGTACTCACCACCAACTGCTCCAACAACTACGGTCCCTACCATTTCCCCGAGAAGCTGATTCCGCTGATGATCGTCAACGCCCTGGCCGGCAAGCCCTTGCCCGTTTACGGAGATGGCCAGCAGATCCGCGACTGGCTCTATGTGAAGGACCACTGCAGTGCCATCCGCCGCGTGCTCGAAGCGGGCAGGGTCGGGGAGACGTACAACGTTGGTGGTTGGAACGAGAAAGCCAACATCGACATCGTCCAGACCGTCTGCACACTGCTCGACGAACTCCAGCCTCGTGCTGATGGCAAGCGCTACGCCGAACAGATCACCTACGTGGCAGACCGCCCCGGCCACGACCGCCGCTACGCCATTGATGCCCGCAAGATCGAGCGCGAACTCGGCTGGAAGCCGGCCGAAACCTTCGACACCGGCATCGCGAAGACCGTGCGCTGGTACCTGGACAACCCCCAGTGGGTCGCCAATGTGCAAAGCGGCAGTTACCGCCAGTGGGTGAACCAGCAGTACGGCGCACAGGCATGAAGATACTGCTCTTTGGCCGTGGTGGCCAGGTCGGCTGGGAGCTCCAGCGTGCCTTGAGCGTCCTTGCAAACGTGGTCGCGCTGGACGCGGACGCCAGCACCAACCCCGGCGGCCTCTGTGGCGACTTCACCAACCTGCAGGGCCTGCGAGCCACCGTGGACGCCGTGCGCCCGGACGTCATTGTCAACGCCGCCGCCCACACGGCGGTGGACAAGGCAGAGTCCGAGCCCGAGCTTGCACGGCTGATCAACGCACTGGCCCCTGCCGCGCTGGCGCAGAAAGCTATTAAAACAGGAGCATGGCTGGTGCACTACAGCACCGACTATGTCTTTGACGGCAGCGGCAGCGCACCGTGGACCGAGGAACATGCCACGTGTCCCTTGAGCGTGTACGGCCGAACCAAGCTGGAAGGCGAGCAGGCCGTGGCCAGTAGCCCGAAGCACCTCATCTTGCGCACCAGCTGGGTCTATGCTGCCCGCGGGGGCAACTTTGCCAAGACCATGCTGCGCCTTGCAACCGAGCGCGAACAGCTCACCGTCATCGACGACCAATGGGGGGCACCGACCTCGGCCGAACTGTTGGCCGATGTCACCGCCCATGCCATACGCACCCTGCAGACCCGACCAGGGCTGGCCGGCCTGTACCACTGCGTCGCAGCTGGGGAGACCACTTGGAACGGCTACGCCCGCTTTGTGCTGAGCCAAGCGCAGGCCCTGGGCCTGCCCCTGAAGGCCACTCCCGAAGCAGTGCTACCTACGCCCACCAGCAGCTACCCCACACCAGCCCGCCGTCCGCTCAACTCGCGCATGTCCACCGCCAAGCTGCAACAGGCCTTTGGCCTGCAGCTGCCCCCCTGGCAACAGGGGGTAGCCCGCATGCTCACCGAAATCGCCCAGAAGTAGAAGACCATGACGAACCGTAAAGGCCTCATCCTCGCCGGAGGCTCCGGCACCCGGCTGCACCCGGCCACCCTGGCCATCAGCAAACAGCTGCTGCCGGTGTACGACAAGCCCATGATCTACTACCCGCTCAGCACCCTGCTGCTGGCGGGCATGCGTGACATCCTCATCATCAGCACCCCCCAGGATACGCCGCGCTTTACCCAGTTGCTGGGCGATGGCAGCCAGTGGGGCGTGAACCTGCAGTACGCCGTGCAGCCCTCCCCGGACGGACTGGCCCAGGCCTTTCTCATTGGCGAACACTTCATTGGCAATGACCCCAGCGCATTGGTGCTGGGCGATAACATCTTCTACGGACACGATTTCCAGCCGCTGCTAAAGAACGCCATGGCGCGCGAGCAGGGGGCGACTGTCTTCGCCTACCACGTGACGGACCCCGAACGCTACGGCGTGGCGGAGTTCGACAAGGCGGGCAAGGTGCTTTCCATTGAAGAGAAGCCCGTCAGTCCCAAGAGCAACTACGCCGTCACCGGCCTGTACTTCTATGACCGTACCGTGTGCGCCAAGGCCAAGGCTCTGAAGCCCTCGCCACGCGGGGAGCTCGAAATCACCGACCTCAACCGCCTGTACCTGAATGACGCGGACTTGCAGGTGGAGATCATGGGCCGGGGCTATGCGTGGCTGGACACCGGCACGCACGACAGCCTGTTGGACGCCAGCCAGTTCATCGCAACCCTGGAGCGCCGCCAAGGGCTCAAGGTGGCCTGTCCTGAGGAAATTGCCTACCGCCAGGGATGGATTGACGCGGCGCAGTTGGAGCGTCTGGCGCAACCGCTGAAGAAGAACGGCTATGGGCAATACCTGCTGTCTCTGCTCAATGACGGTTCACGCGTATGAACGTGATTCCTACGGCCATCGCCGATGTCCTGATCCTGGAGCCCAAGGTGTTCGGCGACGCCCGCGGCTTCTTTTTCGAGAGCTTCAACCAGCAACGATTTGACGAAGCCACGGGCACCCGGCTCCAGTTCGTGCAGGACAACCACAGCCGCAGTGGCAAGGGTGTGCTGCGTGGCCTGCACTACCAGGTGCAGCAGCCTCAAGGCAAACTGGTGCGGGTGGCTGCTGGCGCCGTGTGGGATGTGGCGGTCGACATCCGGCGTGAATCACCTACCTTTGGGCAGTGGGTCGGGGTGGAGTTGAGCGCAGATAACCAGCGCCAGCTCTGGATACCACCGGGGCTGGCCCATGGCTTCGTGGTGCTGAGCGACTCGGCCGATTTCCTGTACAAGACCACCGATTACTACGCGCCGACGCATGAACGATGCATCGCCTGGAATGACCCGAGCCTGGCCATTGCCTGGCCGGATGTCGGCATGGCGCCCTCCCTGTCGGTCAAGGACCAGCAGGGGATGAGCTGGGCGCAGGCCATGGCGGCTTAAGAGGGAAAACTGAAAACAAAAAAGGCCGAACAGTTGGTTCGGCCTTTTGACTTGGTGCCCAGGGCCGGACTCGAACCGGCACACCTTGCGGCGGGAGATTTTGAGTCTCCTGTGTCTACCAATTTCACCACCTGGGCGGGTATTCAGTGAAGCGCGAATTATGGCACATTTGAGGGCATGAAATTCCCAACGATTGAAGACGCGGTCGGAAAGACGCCGCTGGTGCGCTTGCAGCGCGTAGGTGCCTTGGACAACGATAGCCGTGGCAATGTCGTCCTGGCCAAACTGGAGGGCAACAACCCTGCCGGATCGGTCAAGGACCGGCCGGCCTTGTCGATGATCCAGCGCGCGCAGGAGCGAGGGGACATTTGCCCCGGCGATACGCTGATCGAGGCTACGTCGGGCAACACCGGCATCGCCTTGGCCATGGCTGCGGCCATCAAGGGCTACCGCATGGTGCTGATCATGCCGGAGGACCTGTCCATTGAGCGCGCACAGACCATGAAGGCGTTTGGTGCGGAACTGATCCTCACCCCCAAGAGCGGTGGCATGGAATACGCCCGCGATCTGGCCGACAAGATGCAACGTGAAGGCAAGGGCCGGGTGCTGGACCAGTTTGCCAACCCGGACAACCCGCGCATCCACTACGAGACCACCGGCCCCGAACTGTGGGAGCAGACGCAGGGGCGCATCACGCACTTCGTGAGCGCCATGGGAACCACCGGCACCATCACCGGCGTGAGCCGCTTCCTGAAGGAAAAGAACCCCGCCGTGCGCGTGATCGGAGCACAGCCAGCAGAAGGTTCGCGCATTCCCGGCATCCGCAAGTGGCCGCAGGAATACCTGCCCAAGATCTACGACCCCAGCGGCGTGGACGAGCTGGTGTTGGTGACGCAGTCGGATGCCGAGGACATGTGCCGTCGCCTGGCGCGCGAAGAAGGCATCTTTGGGGGCATTTCGGCGGCGGGTGCATGCTGGGTGGCGCAGCAGATAAGCCAGCACGAGCGCGAGGCCGTGATTGCCTTTGTGGTCTGCGATCGCGGCGATCGCTACCTGTCCACGGGCGTGTTTCCTGCATGAAATCGGTCCGTGGCCCTTGCGGGTATTGCGTAGGTAGCTGCGTTTTTAGGAGCAATTGGTCGGTATGAGTGCCCATTTCCAGTATTGCCCCCAGTGCGCAACGCCCTTGCAGATGCGGGTGGAGCAGGAGGACGGCGGGCCGCGTGAGCGCTTGCGCTGCCCGGCCTGCAACTTCACACACTGGAACAATCCGACGCCCGTGCTCGCTGCGGTCATCGAGTACCAGGGCAAGGTGCTGCTGGCGCGCAACGTGGCCTGGCCCGGCAAGATGTATGCGCTCATCACCGGCTTCATGGAAGCGGGCGAGTCGGCGCAGGAGGGCATTGCGCGCGAGATTGCTGAAGAGACTGCGCTTGCGACCACGGCGCTTAACCTGCTGGGCGTCTACGACTTCCAGCGCATGAACCAGGTCATCATCGCCTTTCATGCCGTGTGCGAAGGGGAGGTGAAGCTCAGCCCCGAACTGGTGGACTACCGCCTTTATGACATGGAGGACGTGAAGTGCTGGCCTGCGGGTACGGGCTACGCGTTGGCGGATTTCCTGCGTTCGCGCGGACATGAGCCCGTATTCATCGATCCCGTGTGGCGTGCGGATGCCGAGAAGCTGGCGACTTAAAATGGCCCCTCTGCGCTAGAAAGCCGATTGCATGAACATCGACAAAGAAATTGATACCCGCGGGCTCAACTGCCCCTTGCCCATCCTGAAGGCCAAGAAGGCGCTGTCCGAGATGCTCAGTGGCCAGTTGCTCAAGGTGGTGGCCACCGATCCCGGCTCGGTGCGCGATTTCCAGGCCTTTGCCAAGCAAACGGGCAATGAACTGGTGGACCAGCAAACGGTGGGCGAAGAAATCATCCACGTCTTGCGTCGCCGGTGACGTCCATCCGGCGCCAATGAACAAAGGCCACCCGCGGGGTGGCCTTTTGCATGGGGGAGCGGCAACCTTAGCCCAAGCGCTTGAGCTGCTCGCGCACCTTGTCCAGGGTGGCGCTGAAGTCTGCCACGCGCTTGCGTTCCTGCTCCAGCACCGCAGCCGGTGCCTTGGCCACAAAGGCTTCGTTGCACAGCTTGGCATTGGCCTTGGCGATCTGCTCTTCCAGTCGTGCCACTTCCTTGCCCAGGCGCAGCTTCTCGGCGGCCACGTCCACTTCCACAAACAGGCAGATGCGGGCTTCGCCCACCACCGCCACGGGGGCGGACTGGGCAGCGGCCGCCCAAGCGGCCTCGTTGTCGAACAGCTTCACTTCGTAGAGCTTGGCCAGGGCCTGCAGCACGGCGGCCGACGACTGGAGGAACGAGCCTTCTGCTTCGGTTTGTGCGACCACATAGAGTGGCAAACGCGTGGCGGGCGATACGTTCATCTCCCCGCGCAGATTACGGCAGGCATCTACCAAGCCCTTCAGCTTGGCGATGTGGGCGATGGCTGCTTCGTCGATGCGCTCGGGCTGGCTCACGGGGTAGGCCGCAATGCTGATCGAGGGGCCGCTGCGACCGGCCACGGGGGCCACCTTCTGCCACAGCTCTTCGGTGATGAACGGGGTGATGGGGTGCAGCAGGCGCAGGATGGTTTCCAGCGTGCGGATCAGGGTGCGGCGGGTGGCGCGTTTCTGTGCATTGGAGCCGGTGTTGATCTGCACCTTGGCGATTTCCAGGTACCAGTCGCAGAACTCGTTCCACACGAAGTCGTAGATGGTGTTGGCCACGTTGTCCAGGCGGTAGTCGGCAAAGCCCTGGGCCACTTCGGCTTCCACCTTCTGCAGCAGCGAAACGATCCAGCGGTCGGCTTGGCTGAAGGCGAGGTAGGAGCCGGTATCGCAAGCTGCGGGGGCGTGTTCGTCCAGCCCGCAGTCTTGGCCTTCGCAGTTCATCAGCACAAAGCGCGTGGCGTTCCACAGCTTGTTGCAGAAGTTGCGGTAACCCTCGCAGCGCTTGCTGTCGAAGTTGATGGAGCGGCCCAGGGACGCCAGCGCGGCAAAGGTGAAGCGCAGCGCGTCGGCGCCATAGGCGGGAATGCCTTCGGGGAATTCCTTTTCGGTGTTCTTGCGCACGGCAGGCGCGGTTTCGGGCTTGCGCAGGCCGGTGGTGCGTTTGTCCAGCAGGGGGGCGAGGGCAATGCCATCGATCAGGTCCACCGGGTCGAGCACGTTGCCTTCGGACTTGCTCATCTTCTTGCCCTGGGCATCGCGCACCAGACCGTGGATGTAGACGTGCCTGAACGGCACGCGGCCCGTGAAGTGCTTGGTCATCATGATCATCCGGGCGACCCAGAAGAAGATGATGTCGTAGCCGGTGACCAGCACGGAGGAGGGCAGGTACAGGTTGTAGTCGTCGGTGGCGCCGGTGCCTGCGCCCTCATTGCCCCAGCCCATGGTGCTGAAAGGCACCAAGGCGCTGGAGTACCAGGTATCGAGCACGTCTTCGTCGCGCTTGAGCGTCTTGCCTGGGGCCTTGGCCTGTGCCTCGGCTTCGTTGCGGGCCACGTAGACATTGCCCTCTTCGTCGTACCAGGCCGGAATCTGGTGGCCCCACCACAGCTGGCGGCTGATGCACCAGTCCTGGATGTTGTTCATCCACTGGTTGTAGGTGTTGACCCAGTTCTCAGGCACAAACTTCACGTCGCCGCTTGCTACGGCATCGATAGCGCCTTGCGCAATGCTGGTGCCGGACGGAGCGGGTTTTGTCATGGAAACAAACCACTGGTCGGTGAGCATCGGTTCGATCACCTGGCCGGTGCGGGCGCAGCGCGGCACCATGAGCTTGTGTTTCTTCACTTCCACCAGGAAGCCTCCGGCTTCCAGGTCGGCCACGATCTTCTTGCGGGCCACAAAGCGGTCAAGTCCTTGCAAATCCTCGGGAATGAACTGGCGAGCTTCATGCAAGTCATAAGCACGACCTAATGTGGAACGCAAGCTTTCATGGATGGACTGCAAGTCAGCGTCTTTATGGACGATCTTGGCGTCCAGCGTCAGCACGCAGATCATGGGCAGCTGGTGGCGCAGGCCGACTTGGTAGTCGTTCTGGTCGTGGGCAGGCGTGACCTTGACCACGCCGGTGCCGAAGGCCTTGTCCACGTACTCGTCAGCAATGATGGGTATGTTCCGGTTGCAAAGGGGCAACCTCACATGCTTGCCAATCAAATGCTGGTAGCGCTCGTCTTCCGGATGCACCATCACGGCCACGTCGCCCAGCATGGTTTCGGGACGTGTTGTTGCCACCACCAAGCCCTGCACACTTTCGCCATTGACGGTCTGAGGGCCATCCACAAAGTCGTAGCGGATGTGCCACAGCGAGCCATCTTCCTCTTCGCTTTCCACTTCGAGGTCGCTCACGGCGCTCATGAGGATCGGGTCCCAGTTCACCAGACGCTTGCCGCGGTAGATCAGGCCCTGCTCATAGAGCTGCACAAAGGTTTCGGTCACCGTCTTGGACAGCTTGTCGTCCATGGTGAAGTACTCGCGGCTCCAGTCCACGCTGTCGCCCATGCGGCGCATCTGGCTGGTGATGATGTTGCCGCTCTTTTCCTTCCACTCCCATACCTTGGCGGTGAAGGCTTCACGGCCCAGGTCGTGGCGGCTGATCTTCTGTTCCTGCAGTTGGCGCTCCACCACGATCTGGGTGGCAATGCCGGCGTGGTCGGTGCCCGGAATCCAGGCCGTGTTGAACCCGGCCATGCGGTGGTAGCGCGTGAGGCTGTCCATGATGGTCTGGTTGAACGCGTGGCCCATGTGCAGCGTGCCGGTCACATTGGGCGGGGGCAGCTGGATGGCAAACGAAGGAGCGCCCGCTTGCGGTGCCTGCGTGCCGCGGAAACCCGCCACGCCATAGCCGCGCTTTTCCCACTCGGGGCCCCAATGGGCTTCCAGGGCGGCCGGTTCAAACGATTTGGACAGGGATTGCAGGCCGGGTTGTTCAGGGGTTTTGGTGTCGGTCATGGTGGGCGTCGCCAAGGAAAAATGGGCAGGCACAGGCTGCGGACGGAACCCGCCATTTTACGGGCTGGGCGGTGCCCATCGTTGGGGCCGCGCGCCTAGGCCCGTCGAACGCTCAATGGGTGTCTGACAGTGGCAGGAGGGTCCCCTCCAGGTGGGGCTGGCTGGCCGTGCCGCGTTGGGGGTCGAGGATCTGCAGGGAAAACTTGCGACCCTGCCGGTACGCTTGGGCGTACAGGGCCACGCGCGAGGGAAGGGGCAGGGGGCGTTTGAACTGCACGTCCAGTACATAGGGGGTGGATACCGGCTGCTGCTGGCGCAACACGTCCAGGCAGCGCGCGGCGCTGAACAGCCCGTGGGCGATGGCCGTGCGCTGCCCCAACAGCCGGGCACTAAAAGAGCTGAGGTGGATGGGGTTGAAATCACGTACCGGCAGCGCAAAGCGGCGGCCCGCGTCGGCGGCCACGTCCCATTGGGCGACTTCCTGGTCCGGTTCGAACGCCGCAGCGGACTTCCTGCGCCGTGCTGTGGCACCGGTCTGCTGGGGATAGACGTAGGTGCTCTGCTCACGCCACACCACCTTCCCGTTCACGCTGGCGCTGGTGTGCAGCGTGAACTGCGGGCCCTTGGGTCCAGGCTCGACCCCTTCCAATGTGCAAGTGAAGTCCAGTGCCTCGGTCGGTGGCACGGGGCACAGCATTTCGGTGCGGTTGGCCAGGTGCACCAGTCCCATCAGCGGCAGCGTAAAACGGGGGTGCGTCAGGATGGCCAAGTGCAGCGGCATCGCCATGGCATGGATGAACAGCGGCGGCAGCACGAAGGTGTAGTACGGGGCCGGGGCCGGGGGCACGCAGACGCCTGCTGCGGCATTGTTGTCCTCGCACAGCTCGGTGTAGCTGCGAAGCGATGGCGCATGTGCCCGCGCACCACGCCATTGCGCTGTGATGGCCGGTACCACCAAGGGGGCACCTGGCGCCGGGGCCTTGCGCAGCAGGGCGCGGCCCAGCGCCGCCCACAGACGCGGCGGCGCGTCGTACTGCAAGGTGATCGACTCTAAAGGGTGTGAATGCGTGCCCATGGGCGGGGGAAATTAGGGGGCAGGCTCCGCCGCGGGAGTCCGGACTTTCCGATAATACGGCAATGCTTTTTGTTCTTTCGCCAGCCAAGTCGCTCGACTACGAGGCCCCCGCTCCAGCGGTCACCCCCACCAGCACCCAGTTCAACGCCCAAAGCAAGGAACTCATTGCCTTGCTGCGAGCTTTAAGCGTTCAGCAGGTGGCCGAGCTCATGGACCTGAGCGACAAGCTCGCGGCCCTCAATGTGGCGCGCTATGCCGCCTGGTCCAGCCGGGCTACGGCCAAGAACGCGCGACCAGCCGTGTTTGCGTTTGACGGCGATGTGTACGACGGTCTGGCTGCGCGTTCCCTGGGTGTGATTGAGCTGCAGTGGGCGCAGGAGCACCTGTGCATCCTCAGCGGCCTGTATGGCGTGCTGCGCCCGCTGGACATGATGCAGCCCTACCGCCTGGAGATGGGAACGGCCTTGGCCAATGCCCACGGCGGCAACTTGTACAAGTTCTGGGGCGATACCTTGGCCAAGCATCTGAACCAGCGCCTCAAGGTAGACGGCAGCGGTGTGCTGGTGAACCTGGCATCGCAGGAATACTTCAAGGCCGCCAACACGCCAGCCCTGAAGGCGCGGGTGGTGGAATGCCAGTTCCAGGACTACAAGAACGGTCAGTACAAGGTCATCAGCTTCAACGCCAAGCGCGCCCGGGGGGCCATGGCACGCTATGCCATCACGCATCGGCTAGCGCAAGTTGAAGATCTCCGTGCCTTTGATATTGATGGCTACCGCTGGGACAAGGCTGCCAGCAGCAGCGATACACTGGTGTTTCGGCGCAAGGCTGCCAACTGAGTCTGTCAATTGGATAAAACAGGGCTTCGGCCCGCAAGGGATAAGCGTATATAGCTATGAAAGTAGTAGCGAACGGACTCGAGTTCGAAGTAGAGGACAGTGCCAGCATCAACCCGCTGGACGCAGACCTGCAGGCGCGCCCGGTGGTGGTGCTGATCATGGGCCTGGGCATGCAGCTCATTGCCTGGCCCCAGCAGTTCGTCGACGACCTGGTCGATGCCGGTTACCGTGTCATCCGCTTCGATAACCGCGACATCGGCCTGAGCAGCCACCTGGACCACCTGGGCCGCCCGCGCATCGTCTGGGAGGTGCTCAAGCACCGCTTGGGCCTGCGCAACCGTTCGGCGTACAGCCTGGCCGACATGGCGGCAGACACCTTGGGGATCCTCGACACCCTGGGCATCAAGCGCGCCCACATCGTGGGCGTGAGCATGGGCGGCATGATCGCCCAGCGGGTGGCGATTGCGGCACCGCACCGCGTGACCAGTCTCACCAGCATCATGAGTTCCAGCGGTGCGCGCAAGCTGCCCCAGCCCGACAAGGCCATCGTCAAGCTGCTCACGCGCCGCCCTGCGGGCGCGGGCATGGAGGCCATTGCGGCCCAGAGCGTCAAGCTGTTCCAGGCCATCGGCAGTCCGGCCTATCCCACACCGGAAGAGGAGTTGATGGAACGGGTGCAGGCGGGTTTGGCGCGCAGCTTCCACCCCGTGGGCATGCTGCGCCAGATGGTGGCTGTCGTGGCCGACCATGACCGTGCCGAGGCGCTGGCCCGCATCCAGTCACCCACGCTGGTGATCCACGGCGATTCCGATCCGCTGGTGCCTCCGGAGCACGGTGTGGATACGGCCAACCGCATCCCCGGGGCGAGACTGGTCACCATCGAGGGCATGGGCCACGACCTGCCGCCCGAGCCCGTGAACCAGATCCTGAACGCCCTGGTACCCCACTTGCAACAGGCACAGCGCAAGGTGCATGCATGAGCAACCCCAACACGCCCGAACAATCGCAGCTGGGCCGCCAGTCCGCCTACATCGACCAGCTCGATCCGAGCCTGCTGTTTCCCATCTCGCGCACACCCAAGCGCGAGGAGATCGGCATCACCGGGGCCTTGCCCTTCATGGGCGCCGACCTGTGGACGGCGTTCGAATTGAGCTGGCTGAACCTGCGCGGCAAGCCCCAGGTGTCGCTGGCGCACTTCACCATTCCGGCCGACACACCCAACATCATCGAGAGCAAGTCGTTCAAGCTGTACCTCAACAGTTTCAACAACACGCGCTTTGCCGATGCGGATGCCGTGAAGGCCCAGTTGCGTACTGACCTGAGCGAGGCCCTGTGGCGTGGCGCGGCCCAAGCGCAGGGTGGCAGCCTGGGGGTGAAGATCATCGGTGCCGACTGGTTCGACCGCGAACCCGTGTACGAGCTCGATGGCCTGAGCCTGGATCGGCTGGACGTGGAGTGCACGCGTTACCAGCCCGCGCCAGACCTGCTGCGCGTGGTGCCCTCGGAAGATGAGGCGCCCGTGTCGGAGGTGCTGACCAGCAACCTGCTCAAGAGCAATTGCCTGGTGACGGGCCAACCCGACTGGGGCAGCGTGCAGATCAGCTACACCGGTGCGCAGATCGACCACGAAGGTCTGCTGCAGTACCTGGTGAGTTTCCGCAACCACAACGAGTTCCACGAACAGTGCGTGGAGCGCATCTTCACGGACATCTGGAAGCGCTGCCAGCCGCTCAAGCTCACGGTCTACGCGCGCTACACACGCCGCGGTGGGCTTGACATCAATCCGTTCCGAACCAGCCACCCGCAGGCATTGCCGGCCAACCACCGCACGGCGCGTCAGTAGTCCCGAGTTGCTATTCTATTGAGAGCTGCTTGCGCAGTTTTCATGCGGGCTGGAGGCCGTTTTTCCTGTTGAATGAGGCCAGGATGGCTGCGGCGTCCCGGGCGGCAACCCAGCCTTCATCGGTGGGTACCAGCCACACCTCCACGGTGCTGTCGCTGCGGTGCAGTGCCACCATGTCGGTGCCACCCGCCTGCGCGTTGCGCTCTTCGTCCAGCCGCACGCCCAGCCAAGCCAGCTGGCGGCACACGTCCTGGCGCAGGGCGGCGTCGTGCTCGCCGATGCCGCCACTGAAGCTCAGCACATCGAGCCCCTGCAGGGCTGCGACCAGGCCTCCGGCCTCGTGCAGCACCGAGCGCGTGAACAGCGCAATCGCATTGCGGGCGGCTGGGTCCGCACTGGCGCGCAAGGTGCGCATGTCGGCGCTCAGGCCAGAGGCGCCCATGAGGCCGCTGCGCCGGTAGAGCAAGTCCTGCAGCTGGTCCGCAGTCCAACCCTGCTGCAGCAGGTACAGCAGCACACCGGGGTCAAGGGCACCGCTGCGTGTACCCATGACCAACCCGTCCAGGGTGGAAAACCCCATGGTGGTGGCCAGTGAGCGCCCATCGCGGGCGGCGCAGAGGCTGGCGCCATTGCCCAGATGGGCCATCAGCACACGCTGGTTCCCGCGTGCACTGTGTGCCTTCAGCCGGTGCAGCACGAAGTCGTACGACAGGCCATGGAAGCCGTAGCGCTGCACGCCCAGGGCGCGCACATCGGCCGGCAACGCCCACTGGGCGTGCAGTGCCGGAATGCTGCGGTGAAAGGCGGTGTCGAAACAGCCCACCTGCGGCACTCCGGGCCAGACCCTGCGCAGCAGTTCCACGCCGCGCAGGTTGTGGGGCTGGTGCAGTGGCGCCAGGGGCTCCAGCGTCTTCAGGTAGGCCAGCGTGGCCTCGTCGAGCCAGGTACTGCCGGCCAGGTCGGGGCCGCCATGGACGATGCGGTGGGCAATGGCTGCAGGGGCTTCCACACCGCTGGCCCGCAGACCGGCCTGCAGTTGCTCTAGCGCCCATTCGTGCGGGGCCGCACAAGGAGCGCTAGCGCCGTGCCGCAAGGGCTGCCCGGCCAAGCCAAACGCTACCTGCGGCTGTCCGCCGGGCTCCAGTCCTTGCGCCATGCCGTGCCAGGTGGCGTTTTGTGGCTGGCCCTGGCGGTCCAGCGGATACACGGCCCACTTCAGGGAGGATGAACCGGCGTTGACCGTGAGGATGGCCACGTCAATGCGCCCAGGCCTGGCGCGGGTGGTCGCGCCGCGCGTTGTGCGCCACCAGCAGCGCCAGCACGGCTGAGGCCACGCGGTTCATCGGGCCGTCAGCGCGGCTGGTCAGCGCGATGGGAACCCGTGCGCCGAGCACGATGCCGGCGCAGGTGGCTCCTGCCAGGTATTCCAGCTGCTTGGCCAGCATGTTTCCCGATTCGAGGTCGGGCACCATCAGGATGTCGGCATCGCCGGCCACCTGCGAGGCAATGTGCTTGATCTGGGCGGCGTGGCTGGAGATGGCGTTATCGAAGGCCAGGGGACCGTCGAGGATGGCGCCATGGATCTGCCCGCGGTCGGCCATCTTGCACAGGGCCGCGGCATCGATGGTGGAAGGGATGCTGGGATTTACCGTCTCCACCGCGGACAGGACGCCGACCTTGGGTGCGGAGATGCCCAGGATGCGGGCGAAGTCGACCGCGTTCTGCACGATGTCCATCTTCTCGGCCAGTGTCGGGTGAATGTTGAGCGCCGCGTCGGTGATGAGCAGGGGCTTGTGGTACAGCGGTACGTCAAAGCGGAACACGTGCGACATGCGCCGCGCCGTGCGCAGGCGCGGCTGGGCCAGTACCGCGTGCAGCAGTTCGTCGGTATGCAGGCTGCCCTTCATCAGCATCGCCACGCTGCCCTTGGCCGCCAGCTCGGCTGCAGCCTCGGCGGATTCCTGGCTGTGTTCCGTGTCCACGATCTCGATGCCGTCGAGCGCCAGACCGGCACCCTGCGCCAGGTGCTCGATGCGCACACGCGGGCCTACCAGTACCGGAACGATCAGGCCACGCGCGGCCGCATCGAGTGCACCGCCCAGCGACTCGGCATCGCAGGGGTGCACCACGGCGCAACGCAAGGCCTCCAGCCCCCGTGCCTGGGCCAGCAGGCTCTCGAAGCGGCTGTGGGGGTCGAACAGGCGGATCAGCGGCGCCTCGATGCGCGGGCGGCGCACCTTCTTGGTCGGTGCCATGACGCGTGCCACTCCGCTGAGAACCTTGGCGCCCTTCTGGTTGAGCACCTGGCAATCCAGCTCCACTGCCTTGTGTTCCGCATCCTTCGCGGTGACGGTGACGCTCACCGTGAGGGTGTCTCCCACGCGCACCGGCTTGGCGAAGTGCAGGCTCTGGTCCAGGTAGATGGTGCCGGGCCCCGGAAATTGGGTGCCCAGCAGGGCAGAGATCAGCGAGCCGCCCCACATGCCGTGGGCAATGACGTCATGGAACAGGGTTTCGGCGGCGTACTGGGCGTCGAGGTGGGCCGGGTTGGTGTCGCCCGACACCGCGGCAAAGGCGCGGATGTCGTCGATGCTGAGGGTGCGGACCAGCTGGGCACTCTGTCCGATGGTGAGTTCGTCGAAGGTGACGTTTTCGATGAGATCGTTGCTGGGCTCGGTCATGGCAGGAGGGAAGTGGAGCGAATGGCGGTGCCAGCGTAGCGCCGCTGCCTTGCATTGTGCCTACATCGCAGCCGCAGGCGCTGTGAGCTCGCTCTAGAGCGTGTGCTCAGCCCAGGCCGGTGATGCGCTGCCCCAGCAGCTGCATGGCCAAGGTCTGGTCCGTGCCTGCAATGTGCTGTACCAGCCAGTCGTGCAGGTAGGTGCGCATGCGCATGGCGGTCTGCAGGTCACCCCATTCGGAGCGCCGGGCTTCCATCTGTTGCACCCGGTCGAAAAAACTGCGATGCACTGCCATGTGGACGTCCAGCTCGCGGTAGTCCTGGCCGAGCTTGTGCATCAGCTGCTCTTCCTCGCTGAAATGGAACTGCACGTATTCCTTGAGCTGCGGCAGCAGCTCGTCCAGCGCACGGTGTGTCTGGCCCGCGGCGCACAGGCTGTCGAACACTTCGATGCGGCCAATCAGAACCATGTGCTGTTGGTCCATCAGTGGGACACCGGTGGTGAGGGAATCCTTCCAGAGTCTGGACATGGCCTTGGGTGGTGGGTTGGTTCGCGATTGTCCCTGCCCAGCGGTCCACCAGACTATTCTGGTCTTCCCTAAAGCAACGCCGCAGGAACCGGGTGCCCGAAATGGTAGCCCTGAAAGGCGTCACAGCCCATGTTCCGCAGCATCTCACACTGTTGGGCGGACTCCACGCCTTCCGCAATGACCCGCAGTCCCAGGCTGTGTCCGAGGGCCACCACCGTCTTGGCGATGACGGCGTCGTTGGGGTCCGTCAGCAGGTCCCGCACAAAGGACTGGTCAATCTTCAGCTGGTCCAGGGGCAGGCGCTTGAGGTAGGACAGGGAGGAGTAGCCGGTGCCGAAGTCGTCGAGGGACATGCGCACACCGTGGGCCTTGACGGCATTCATCTTGACAATGATTTCCTCGACGTTCGCCATCAGCATGCTTTCAGTGATTTCCAGCTTGAGCTTCTGGGGCTGGGCGCCGGTGGCAAGCAAGGCACGTTGCACCTGGCCGACGAAGTCGGACTGCGCGAATTGCACCGCACTGACGTTGACTGCCATGGTCCAGCTGGCGCGCACGGGGTCTTCGGCCCAGGCCACCAGTTGTCGGCAGGCGGCTTCGAGCACCCACTGCCCCAGGGCGAGAATCAGGCCACATTCCTCGGCAATCGGGATGAACTCCCCTGGACTGACCAAGCCGCGCTGCGGATGGTTCCAGCGAATCAGGGCTTCGACGCCGGTGGTGGTCCCTGTTGCGTCCACCTGCACCTGATAGTGAAGCAGGAACTGGCCTTGGGTCAAGCCGTGCCGCAGCTCCTGTTCCAGTGCGGCTTGGGCACTGACGCTGGCCTGCATGCTCGGGTCAAAGAAACGCGAGGTGTTGCGCCCGGCCGCCTTGGCCTCGTACATGGCAACGTCGGCCTTCTTCAGCAGCTCGTCGACCGAGGTGTCGCCGGGACCGAACACCACGATGCCCACACTGGGCGTGCTGGCGTGGACGTAGTCGCGCAGGGAGTAGGGTTGTCCCAGCGACAGCAGGATCTTGTGGGCGACTGTCTCCGCGTGGGTGCCCGCATCCTTGGGATTGGCGCCCAGTCCCTCCAGCATGATGACGAACTCGTCGCCGCCGAAACGGGCCACACTGTCGACCTCGCGCACGCACCCCAGCAGCCGCTGCGCGACCTGCTGCAGCAGGATGTCGCCCAGGTCGTGCCCCATGGTGTCATTGAGTTGCTTGAAGTGGTCCAGATCCAGGAACATCAGCGCGCCGTAGATCCGATTGCGTTCCACCATGGCCAATGCATGCTGGAGCCGGTCGAGCAGGAGGCGACGGTTGGGCAGTTGGGTGAGGGGATCGTAGAACGCCAGGCGCCGGATCTCTTCCTCGTGGGCACGCTGCTCGGTGTCATCACGCACCAGTCCGACGAAGGTGGTCTGGCCTCCGCGCTCCACCTGCGAGACCGACAGCGTCATCGGAAACAGCGTGCCATCCTTGCGCATCCCCTGCACCGCGCGCGGCTTGCCCATGACCCGGCCTTCGCCCGTGCGCAGGTAGGTTTCGAGGTAGCCGTCATGGTGACTGCGGTGCGGTTCAGGCATGAGAATGTGCACGTTGCGCCCGAGCACCTCGTGGACTTCGTAGCCGAATATGCGTCCGGCTGCATAGTTGAAAGACTCCACCAAGCCCTGGGCATTGATGGTGATCACCCCATCGACCATGTTGTCCAGAATGGTCTGGGTATGCCGGGCCGCATCGCGCAATGCGCGCTCGTCGGTCCTGCGCTGCTCCCGCGCTGCAATGCGGTCCGAGATCTCGCGCACCAGCAGCTGCAATGCAGTGCCCTGGGCCAGCTGGATGCGCACGGCCTGCAGTTCCACGTCGATGGGCACGCCATCGAGCCGGATGAAGCGGGTCTCCATGCGCCAGGCAGCCAGGCTGCGCGTTTCGACACGCCGCAAGTGAGCCAGTTGGTCCTCACGCAGTTCGGGTGCCAGCAGTTGCAGGGCCGGCAACAGGAGCAGGTCGTTCTCGGACTGTCCCCCCAGCAGTGCGATGGCCGCCGGATTGGCATACTGGACCTGTTCGCCGCGCAGCACCAGCACCGCGTCGGGCGACCACTCCACCAGGGAGCGGTACAGATCAGAGGCCGCTCCACCCGCGTGCGCCACCGGTTGCAGCAGGACCACGACGAAGCTCGCCTTGCCCTGTTCGTCGCACACTGGGTGGAAATGGGCCAGCAACCCGTTACCCCCGTCCTCCAGTGTCAGGCTGGCGACCTCCTGGGTGTCCAGTGCCTGGCGTTCGCATTGCTGCAGCGCCTGCCATTGCGGCACCGGGAATGGATGGCAGTCCACGGACGACTGCAATTGCGCCAGGTCGAGTTGCCATGCGGATTGGGCCGCCAGGTTGAGCGCCAGCCAGTGGCCCTGGGCGTCGCGGACATAGGCTGGTAGCGGGATTGCGTCGAGCAGCGCCTTGCACGCAATCGGGTGGTGGCTCAGAGAGAGGTGGAGTTGGTCCGCAGGCATCGTTGGGGCAGCGCCGCACGGAGATGCGGGTTCCTTAATGACGGATTCTAGTCGGACTGGGTACCAGGTACCCGATGGGCGAAGCCCGTGTGCATCACCCTTGGCGCTGGCAGGGCGGGTACGGGAGGCCAGCGTGTTGGCCGTTCGGCTCAGAAGAGCTCGGCATTGCCGGTGGTCGGGCCTGCGTGGGCTCTTGCCGGCTGCGGGGCGGGGATTTCGGTGGGTACACCGCCCGGCTGCGTGGCGCGCTGCAGGTTGCCGACGCGCACGCCCAGCAGCCGAAAGCGCTGCTGCAGCGGTGCGCGCTTGAGGCACTGGCCCGCTGCCTTACGGATCGCTTGTGCATCCTGCAATGGCTCGGGCAGCGTCAGGTCGCGGGTCAGAATCTTGAAGTTGGTGTATCGCAGCTTGATGCCTACGGTCTTTCCCGCATAGCCCTTGCGCTGCAGGTCCTGCGCCACTTGCTCGCACAAGGCTGTGAAGATGGAGCCAAGCTCGGCCTTGTCGTGCACCGCGTGCATGTCGCGCTCGAAGGTGGTCTCGCGGCTCATGCTCACGGGTTCGCTCTCCAGTTCCACGGCGCGGTCGTCCAGCCCCCGCGCGCTGCGATACAGCCAGAGTCCCGTGCGTTGGCCGAAGCTGTCCATCAGCCACTGCTCATCGCGTTGCGCGAGTTCACCGATGGTGCGGATGCCATGGGCCTGCAGCTTCTCGTCGAGCTTGGGCCCTACGCCATTGATCTTGCGGCATGCCAGGGGCCAGATCATGGACTGCAGATCCTCCTCGCGCACGATGGAAATGCCATTGGGCTTGTTGAACTCGCTGGCCATCTTGGCCAGCAGCTTGTTGGGAGCGACTCCGATCGAACAGGTCAGGCCGGTGGCGTCGAAGATGGCTTTCTGGATCAGTCGCGCCAGCGTGCGCCCGCCTTCGCGTTGCCCGCCCGGAACCTCGGTGAAGTCGATGTACACCTCATCCACCCCGCGGTCTTCCATGCGTGGGGCAATCTCGGTGATGATGTCCTTGAACTGGCGCGAATAGCGGCGGTACTGGGCGAAATCCACTGGCAGGAGGATGGCCTGCGGGCAGAGCTTGGCGGCTTTCATCAGCCCCATGGCGGACCCGACTCCGAACTGGCGCGCGGCGTAGGTGGCGGTGGTGATGACGCCACGCCCGGTGTAATCGCCCAGGCGCGCAAACCGATCCAGGAGAATGCGGTCCAGCGACATGCTCTGGGCGGCCTCGAGCACCGCTTCGTCAGCGGGTCGGCGTCCGCCACCGATGACCACCGGCAAGCCCTTGAGCTGGGGGTAGCGCAGCAGTTCCACGGAGGCGTAGAACGCATCCATGTCGAGATGGGCAATGCGGCGGCATGGTGCCTGCGGGGCCATGGGGGGTCAGAGCAGACGTTGGAGTGTCATTCCAGTGGCCATGAGCACGGGGGTCAGCAGATTGGCTCCGACATTGCGTCCCATGGCAGGCAGCAGTGCGGGGACATCGTTGTGGTGCCGCAGTACATCGCGCGCGGCCGGTACGGCCAGTATCAGGCCCCCCAGCCCCAGCAAGGCGCCCCAGGGCAGCCACCCCCAGCCCACGGCCAGCACCGGAATGGCATAGGCCGCGATGGTCATGGCGACAAACAGCCGACTGGCCAGCCCTGTGCCGTGCTGCACAAGGAGGTGGCGACGCCCGGCTTGGCGGTCAGCCTCCACATCCGGAAACTGGTTCAGAAGCAGCAGGTTGTTGACGAGGAAGAACGGTGTTAGGCTCGCCGCCCAGGTGCTCAGGTGGTAATGGCCCGTCAGAGCCACGTCGGTGCCGAGCACCATCAGCGGACCGAACCCGAGTCCGGGTGCCACTAGGCATAGCCAGGCCGAACGGGTGACCCAGCGTGTGTAGGCCACCACCAGCACGACGCCAGCGAGCCCCAGCGGCAGCAGTGCACTGCCGCGTAGCCAGACGAAATATGCGCCGACAGCCATGCACATGCCCAGGGTTGCCACGGCCAGCGCCCGTGCTGCAGGCGCCAGCTCCGGGTGCGCGGGCAGGGTGCCGCTGCCCCCGCTGAACGGTGTGCGCTCGGTTGCCAGGTCCAGTCCGCTGCGGAAATCCAGGTATTCGTTGAAGGCGTTGACGCTGACATGGGCCAACAGCGCACCGAACAGCACCAGCAGCGCATCAACCCAGGGGAACGGCGCGGTCGTGGCCGACGCACAGGCCCAACCCAGCACGATGCAGGCCGGGGTGAGCACAAGAAAAGGCAGGCGGGCGGTGCCCAGCAGCAACTTCAGGTTCGTCATGGGCCAAGCATACGGCACGGAAGCACAGTTGATTGCCCCATCCAGTACGCCAACGGTCCTGGGGTAGTGCGGAGTTTGCGTTTCGACGTTAGCATGTGCCAAGGAGGGGCTGCATGACACGTTGGCTGTTGGTTTTCGTTGCGGCCGTTTGCCTGTGGAGCGAAGCGTCGGCCCAGGTGGTGCGGATGGCATTGCTCACTGCACCACCTTATGGTGCATTGGACAGTGAGGGACGTGCCAGCGGCTTGTACCCGGACATTGCCCAGGCGCTGGAGCAGGCAACCGGGCTGGACGTGCAGGTGGAGCTGGTGCCGTTCGCACGCGCTGCGAACGAGGTCGCCAAAGGCGGCGCGGATGCCACCATCATGATGGCCAATGCATTCAGTGACGGCAAGGCGGTCGAAGCGGTGGTCGTGTTCTACACGCGGCAGGTCCTGCTGTTGCGACCCGGTTTGCAACTGGGCGTGGACCGGAGCCTGAACGGCCTGACCATCGGCCGTCTCAATGGGGGGTGCCAGGCACTGGCCGAACGAACCGGTGCCGCTGTGAAATTCCAGGAGATCAATTCGCAGGCGTCGGCTGTGGGCATGTTGGCCCTTGGTCGCATCGACGCCTTCTGTTCCACGGAAGAGGCCATACGGGCGGAAATCCGCAACCAGGGACTGGAAGCCAAGTTGCGCGCGGCCAAGCTCATGGAGCTGGGGGCCCGCCCGGTATGGTTGATGCTTTCCCCAACCTTGGCCCCTGCGGTCGCGGAGAAGCTGGTCGCGGGCGTCAAGCGCTTGCAGAAGAGTGGCCAATTGGCGACGATATTCCGCAACCACTTGGGATCCGCCTACCGTTTGCAGACGCAGGAAAAGACACCCTTCTGAGCCGATGTTTCTGGTACGAATAGGTCGCTGACTCAGTAAAAACCCTAATATTCGCGTTATGCTGCTGTGCAGCAATTCAAGTAAGGCCCTGGCCATGGACAAGCACTACCTGTCTCCCCTTTTCGCCCCGCAATCCATCGCGGTATTCGCGGGCAAGCCGGATGACCCCCAGACGCAGACACCCCAAGCCCAGGCGCTTCACCAGGCGCTCAAGGCCCAGCGATTCGAAGGCTCGCTGGTGTTCCTCGATTCCGACTTCGCCGGAACCCTGGCCGACCTGGCCACCACCCAGGCGGACCTGGCCGTGATTGCACTGCCCAAGGACGAGGTGCTCGGCGCACTGGAAATCGCCGGTCGCATCAAATGCAAGGCCGCCGTGGTCATTTCGAGCGGCATGGACGCCGCACTGGCCGGGGAACTGCACCGGGTGGCACGCCGCGACGGCATCCATCTGCTGGGCCCCAATTGCCTTGGGTTCCAGCGCCCGCATTTGCAGCTCAACGCCAGCGTGGCTGGTCCCTTGGCCAGCAGCGGCCCTTTGGCCCTGGTCTCGCAGTCCGGTGCGCTGACATCCTCGATCCTGGATTGGGCGCAGAAGAACGGCGTGGGCTTTTCGACCGTGGTGTCGTTGGGACCCAACACGGCGGTCGACATGGCCGAAGTGCTCGACTTCCTGGCCACTGACGCGCGTACCCACAGCATCGTGGTCTACCTCGAAGGCATCAAGAATGCACGGCGCTTCATGAGCGCCCTGCGCGCGGCGGCCAATGCCAAGCCGGTGGTGGTACTCAAGGCCGGCCGCAAGGCCGAGGGCAATCGTGCGGCCCTGACCCACAGTGGCACCATCGTCGGCAGCGATGACGTGTTCGACGCGGCCTTGCGCCGTGCCGGCGCGGTGCGCGTGCGCTCCTTCGTGGCCCTGTTCTCGGCCGCCAAGTCATTGGCATCGCGCTACCGTCCTGTGGGGCGGCGCCTGGCCGTGATCACCAATGGCGGCGGGCCCGGCGTGCTGGCGGCAGACTGGATCGACGAAGTCAAGCTGCATCTGGGCATCCTGAGCGATGCCCACGCCCAGGCCCTGCAGCCCAAGCTGCCGCCGCTGGCGTCCCTGGTCGACCTCATTGACCTGTCCGAGGAGGCGGGTCCCGAACACTACACGGCGGCACTGGATACCGTAGCCCAGGCCAGCGAGGTGGACGGTGTGTTGGCCATCTATTCGCCGGCCCATGGTTCGGACGGCTCTGCCATTGCCACCGCCCTGGCGCAGGCCAACCGGCGCCTGGGCAAGCCACTGCTGACCTGTTGGATGGGTGATGCCACGGTGGGTGAGGCGCGGCGCATCCTCAACGATGCCGCCATTCCGAGCTTCCGCACGCCCGAAGCCGCCGTCGGCTCCTTCTCCAATATCGCCTCGTTCTACCAGAACCAGCAGCTGCTGCAGCAGACCCCGCCGCCCCTGTCGGACCTGGCCAAGCCCGATGTGGATGGCGCGCGCATGCTGGTGGAAAGCGTGCTGGCCGAGCGACGCAAGGTGCTGACGGAAATGGAGTCCAAGGCGCTATTGGCGGCCTTCCACATCCCCGTGACCCGGACCATCCTGGCGCGCAATGTCAACGAAGCGATCATGATTGCCACCCAGCTCGGCTTTCCGGTGGCGCTCAAGATCGACTCTCCCGACATTGCCCACAAGTCCGACGTGCACGGCGTGGCGCTCAACGTGCTCAACGCCACGGCGGTGCGCGATACCTACGTCGACATGGTGGAAGCGGTAGCCAAGGCGCAGCCGGGCGCGCGCATCAACGGGGTCACGATCCAGAACATGTCGTCGCAGAAGCGGGGGCGCGAGATCTACATCGGGCTGGTGACCGACGCGCCATTCGGGCCGGTCATCGCGTTCGGTGCGGGTGGAACCATGATCGAGCTCATGAACGACCGCGCCATGGAGTTGCCGCCGCTGAACCAGTTCCTGGCCCGCCGGCTCATCGACCGCGCCCGTGTGGCAGAGACACTGGGCGAGTGGCGCGGTGCGCCCCCGGTGGACATGGCGGCGCTGGAGCAGGTGCTGCTGCGGGTGTCCGAAATGGTGTGTGAGCTGCCCCAGCTGCGCGAGATGGACATCAACCCCATCATCGTCGACGAGAGCGGCGCGGTGGCGGTGGATGCGCGCATCGTGGTGGACAACGCGCCACCCTCGGTGCGGCACTACAACCACCTGGCGATCCTGCCGTATCCGTCCCAGCATGAGCAGGAGTGGCCGATGCGCGGAGGCGGCGAGTACACGGTGCGCCCCATCCATCCCGACGATGCCTCGATGCTGCAGGAGTTCGTGCGCCAGTTGTCGCCCGAGAGCCGCTACTTCCGATTTGTCTCGTCGATTCAGGAGCTGCCGCCGACCATGCTGTCGCGCTTCACGCTGATCGACTACGACCGCGAAATGGCGCTGGTGGCGGTGTGCCGCGAGCGCACGGTGGGGGCTGATGGCGAAACCGTGGAAACCCAGCGCGTGCTGGGGGTGTCACGCTACATCACCAACCCCGACCGCGCGACCTGCGAGTTCTCGCTGGTGGTGGCCGACGACTTCAAGGGCCAGGGGCTGGGTTCGCGGCTGATGCTCTCGATCATGGACTTTGCCCGCGAGAAAGGCCTGACCGAGATCGAGGGCCTGGTGCTGGCGAACAACGCCAACATGCTCAAGCTCATGAAGAGCCTGGGCTTCAGCATCAAGACCTACGCCGACGACCCAGACTTCAAGCTCGTCACGCACCTGTTGTAGATGGTGCGGTTGCTACGTAATTTGTAGCGGTCTACGCAATGTTTACCTGGGCTGCAGCCAGAATTGGCATGCAAGCCCGAGGGTCAGGGCGTAGGGAAGGTGCCAGGCAGCAGGATGCTGCGGTCCACGGTCTCGATGTTGGTGTGGCCGCAGAACGCCATCGTCAGGTCGAGTTCCTTGTGGATGATCTCCAGGCACTTGGACACACCGGCTTCGCCCATGGCCCCCAGGCCGTAGAGGAAGGCCCGCCCGATGTAGGTGCCCTGGGCGCCGAGGGCGCGGGCCTTGAGCACATCCTGACCCATCCGTACGCCACCATCCATGTGCACCTCGATGTCCTTGCCCACGGCTTCGACGATGCGCGGCAGGGCGCGGATGCTGCTCTCGGCCCCGTCGAGCTGGCGACCGCCGTGGTTGGAAACGATCAGGGCGTCGGCGCCGGACTGCACCGCCAGGCGGGCGTCCTCCACGTCCTGGATGCCCTTGAGGATCAGCTTGCCGCCCCAGCGTTTCTTGATCCACTCCACATCGTTCCAGTTCAGCCCCGGGTCGAACTGCTGCGCGGTCCAGGCCCCCAAGTTCGACACATCGTCCACACCCTGTACGTGGCCCACGATGTTGCCGAACTGGCGCCGCGGCGTGCCCAGCATGCCCAGTCCCCAGCGCACCTTGGTGGCCAGGTTGATGATGTTGGCCAAGGTGGGTTTCGGAGGCGCGGAGAGGCCATTCTTCAGGTCCTTGTGGCGCTGGCCCAGGATCTGCAGGTCCAGCGTAAGTACCAGGGCCGAACAGCCCGCCGCCTTGGCGCGGTCAATGAGGCGCTCAATGAAGCCGCGGTCCTTCATGACGTAGAGCTGGAACCAGAAACCGGGACCGGCGTGCTGGGCCACGTCCTCGATCGAGCAAATGCTCATGGTCGACAGCGTGAACGGGATACCGAACGCGCGGGCTGCGCGGGCCGCGAGGATTTCGCCGTCGGCATGCTGCATGCCGGTCAGGCCCGTGGGGGCAATCGCCACCGGCATGGCCACCTTTTGGCCAATCATCGTGGTGGCAGTAGTGCGGTTCTCCATGTTCACCGCCACGCGTTGGCGCAGCTTGATGGACTGGAAGTCCGATTCATTGGCGCGGTAGGTGCTCTCGGTCCACGAGCCGGAGTCGGCATAGTCGTAGAACATGCGCGGTACGCGTTTCTTGGCCAGAACACGCAGGTCTTCGATGGTGGTGATGGTCGTCATGGCAGTCTCCTTGGTCGGCCTGCATGGTAGCGTCCGGGTCAGGGAAGGTGGTGTGAAGAGCGGTGTCGTCAGCGTGAAAAAATTTTGATGGCGTCCAGTTGACTTCGGAACATGCGGGCCATCGCCGCGCAGCCTCGGCCATAGGCGCCGCATCGCCAATGCGGCACAATGCCTGGTTTTGGAATTTTCATTTCCCATGGATTCCTCCGTCGCCCTGTCACTTGAAACATTGAAGCAGCGCGTAGCCGCTTTGGAAAGCCAGTTGCAATCGCAGCAGAGGCGTTGGCAGGCATTGGAAGAGGCCAATGGCGATGTCCTGGGTTTGCTGAAGTGGCGCCTCGACAGCGCTGGTGAATTGGTGCTGCTGGCATGCAACACCGCCGGTTCTGGCTTGATGCAGCGCGACTTGGGCGGTGCTGTGGGGCAGACTTTTGCTCAGGTGTTTCCTGGCCTGCAGCTTCGCCCGATCCATCGGCAACTGTGCCGACTGGCCCAGGACGGCGGGGCACTGCCGCCGACCCCGTTTTCGGGAGAGGGCCTGCTGTCCGGGCGCTCGTATCTCATGATGGCCTACCAGTGTGCGCAGGGCGAGGTCGTCGTCAAATTCTGGGATCGCAGTGAGTCTAGTGACGGCTCTGCGCTGCGCATGCACGTGCAGCAGCAGATGTCGGCCATTTTTGGTCACAGTCCGACGGCGATTTCGCTGAGCAGGTTGTCTGATGGGGCGTTCGTGGACGTGAATGCGTGTTGGACCGAAGTGACGGGCTATTCCTTGCAGGATGTGTTGGGACGAACGGAGGCCGATATCGGCTTTTGGCGAGATTCCCAGGAGCGTATCCAGTGGCTTGAGTCCCAGGGAGATGCGGGTTCGAGCCTGCCCGTCATGGAAAAGCCGTTCGTTCGGCCAGACCGGCGGCGCGTGGTGCTGCAGCACAGCGCGAACCGGGTCGAGATCGGAGACGGCCAATACCTGCTGAGCTACGTGCGTGACGTGACCCAGGAACGGGCCAATGCGGCAAACCTGCTGGCCAGCGAGCAGTTGCTCAAGGCCACCAATGCACGGCTGCAGGAACGGCTGCAGTTCATCCAGAAGGTGACCTCGCGGGCGCCTGGGGTCATTTTCCAGATGCTGCGCAGCCCGGAAGGTGCGTACCGGTTCCTGTACCTGGCCGAGCCGCTGCGCGACATGTACCGGGGATTGACGGCAGAGCAGGTGCTGGAGGACCCTCGGTGCGCGCTGGCGCTGCACCATCCCGATGACCTGCCGGAGTTTCGCCGCTCCATCGACTTGTCGGCGCGCATGCTCACCCCTTGGCAGCACGAGTACCGGCTCTGCCTTGCGGGCGGGGAAGTGCGCTGGATCCTGGGCCATGCCATTCCCGAGCTGGCCCCCGATGGCAGCACGCTGTGGAGCGGTTTCCTCACCGATGTCACGGACCGTCGTCATGCGCAGGAGCGCCTGGCCGCCAGCGAGTCTCGGTTTCGCGCCCTCACGGACCTGTCGTCCGACTGGTATTGGGAGCAGGACGCCGAGTACCGCTTTGTGCGGATTGACGGCAGTCCCACCGGGGCCATGTCCTTGGAAGCGGATTCGCTGATTGGCAAGACCCGCTGGGAATCGGGTGTGGAGGGCGTCAGCGCATCGGAATGGGCCAAGCACCGTGCCGACCTGTTCGCGCATCGAACGTTCCACGATTTCCAGGTGGCCCGACGCCTGTCCGATGGCAGCGTCATGTGGGCATCGATCAGTGGTGCGCCGATTTTCGACAAGCAGGGCAAATTCATTGGTTACCGCGGTATCGGACGCGACATTACCGAGCGCAAGCGCGACGAAGACCGGATCGAGCGCCTGGCGTTCTACGATGCGTTGACCGGCCTGCCCAACCGGCGCCTGCTGATGGACCGCCTGCACAGTGCCTTGGCCCTGCGCGAGCGCGACGGCAGCACCGGCGCGATCCTGTTCATCGATCTGGACAACTTCAAGGACCTCAACGACACCCGTGGCCACGATGTGGGCGACGAACTGCTCAAGCAGGTAGCGATCCGCCTTGGGGAATGCGTGCGTGACGCCGATACCGTGGCCCGTTTGGGAGGCGATGAATTCGTGGTGATGCTGCAGAAGCTCAGCCCCATAGCGGATGAGGCCGCGGCCGATGTGGAAACCGTCGGACGCAAGATCCTGCAGACGCTCAACGAGCCGTACCGGCTCAGCGGTGCCGAGCACCACAGCACGCCGAGTATCGGGGTCGCCATGTTCCAGGGGGAGGGACTGACGCTGGACGAACTGCTCAAGCGGGCCGACCTGGCCATGTACCAGGCCAAGGCGGCGGGACGAAACACCTTGCGCTTCTTTGACCCCACGATGCAGGCCGCAGCGACCGCGCGGGCTACGGTGGAGGCAGAACTGCGACAGGCCATGCAGCGCGACCAGCTGGTCCTGTACTACCAGCCTGTCGTCGATGCACAGGAACGTACGACGGGTGTGGAGGCGCTGGTGCGCTGGGTGCACCCCACCCGCGGCATGGTCAGCCCCGGGGATTTCATTCCGGTGGCGGAGCAGACCGGGCTGATCCTGGATCTCGGCCTGTGGGTGCTGCGCGCGGCTTGCCAGCAACTGGTGCTGTGGCGTGGCAATGCGCTGACCCGCGATCTGAGCATTTCCGTCAATGTCAGTGCGCGTCAATTCCGTCATCCGGGCTTCACGACGCAAGTGCTCGATGTGCTGCGGCAGACGGGAGCCAATCCCTACCGGCTCAAGCTGGAGCTGACCGAGAGCCTGCTGCTGACCGACTTTGCCGATGTCACGCTCAAGATGACAGAGCTGCGTTCCATCGGGGTCAGTTTCTCCCTGGACGACTTCGGTACCGGCTATTCGTCCTTGAGCTACCTCAAGCAACTGCCCCTGGACCACCTCAAGATCGACCAGTCCTTCGTGCGCGGGGTGCTGCACGATCCCAATGATGCGGCGATCGCCCGGACCATTCTGACCCTGGCGGCCAGCCTGGACCTCGGCGTGGTCGCGGAAGGGGTGGAGATTGCCGGTCAGCGCGATTTCCTGAAGGAAAACGGGTGCCGTTCATTCCAGGGCTATCTGTTTGGCCGTCCCGTGCCGGTGCAGATGCTTGACTTGCGTGATACCGCGTCGAGCCGCTTCGTCGGGCTGTAAAAAAGGCCCACGGAGGGGCCTGCGTTAGGTGGTGCGGCGGCTTACTCGGCCGATGCAGCGGGTGCCTGGCGCACCGCGGCTTTCTCGCCAGCACTGGCAAACTTGCTGTACTTGCCCAGCACACCCACGAGCTGGCCGTAAACCTTGGGGGTGCCCGCCAGGCATTCGTGCTGTTCCAGGAAGTCGGGCTCGCCGGTGAAATTGCCCACCAGGCCACCGGCCTCGCTCACCAACAGGGAGCCCGCGGCCACATCCCAGGGTTGCAGGCCGGTTTCGAAAAAGCCTTCGGTGTAGCCGGCAGCCACGTAAGCGAGATCCAGCGCGGCAGCGCCCGGGCGGCGCAGGCCGGCGGTGCGTTGCATCACCTCGCCCATCATGGCTAGGTAGCGGTTGAAATCGTCGCCGGGGCGGAACGGGAAACCGGTGGAGATGAGAGACTCCTTGAGCTGCGTGCGACGCGAGACGCGGATACGGCGCTCGTTGAGGAATGCACCGCGACCACGGGTGGCCGTGAAGAGGTCGTTGCGGGTGGGGTCGTACACCACGGCGTGTTCGATCTTGCCCTTGACTGCCAGAGCAATGCTCACGCAGTACACCGGCAGGCCGTGGATGAAGTTGGTGGTGCCATCGAGCGGGTCGATGATCCAGACGAAATCGGAGTCTTTGGCACCCATGGTGCGGCCGGATTCTTCGGCCCAGATGCCGTGTCCGGGGTAGGCGCTCAGCAGCGTATCGATGATGATCCGTTCAGCGGCATGGTCCACTTCGGTCACGAAGTCATTGGCCTTTTTCTGCGAAATGCGAACCGACTCGATGTCGAGCGCTGCACGGTTGATGATGGAGCCGGCGGTACGGGCTGCTTTCACAGCTACATTGAGCATGGGGTGCTGATTGGTCGTCATGGATAGCTTGTAGTGGGCTGCAGTCCGTCGGACAGCGGCACGGGATGAGCGGTGATGCCAGCGGGTCGATGCCGCAGGCGACAATAGCGCTATTTTACGCGCCCTGGCCTTGGCCTGTCTCTCCCTGTCCATGAAAACCCGATTCATCCTGATCCAGACCAGCCATGCCGGCAATGTGGGCGCTGCTGCCCGCGCCATGAAGACCATGGGCTTTGACGACCTGGTGCTGGTGGCGCCGCGCTGGGCCAATGTGCTGCGCCGCGAGGAAACCATCCAGCGTGCCAGCGGCGCCCTCGACGTGCTGGAGAAGTGCCGCATTGTCGACACGCTCGACGAAGCGTTGGACGGCATGAGCCACCTGTGTGCCACCGCCATGACACCGCGCGACTTCGGGCCACCCACGCGCTCGCCGCGCGAGCATTTTGAGTTGCTACGAAAACAGGAGCTACCTGCGCAATCTGCATGCGGGCTGGATGCCAATTTGACCAATGAACCGGCCGTCCGGCAGCAGGGGGTGGCCTTCCTGTTCGGCTCCGAACGTTTCGGCATGCGCAACGAAGACGTGTACCGCTGCCATGTTGCCTTAAGCATTCCGAGCAACCCCCAGTTCGGTTCGCTCAATATCGGTGCGGCGTTGCAGGTCATCGCCTATGAATGGCGCCTGGCGCTGGGCGGCTTTGGTGTCCAAAGCGCAGCCGCCGAGCCCGTCTTGGCCGACGCGGCCCAGGTGGCGGGCATGCTGGGTCATCTGGAACAGGCGCTGGTGGCATTGGAATTCCTGGACCCTGCAGCACCCAAGAAGCTCATGCCCCGGCTCAATGGCCTGTTCAACCGGGCACAGGTTACGCAGGAGGAAATACACATCCTTCGCGGCATCGCCAAGGCCGTGCTGCAGCAGTCTGCGGCTTTGGAAAAGCTGCAGGCGAAGGTCTGAAAACCCTATCGGCTCCGCGCCACCAGCCAAGGTTTAGACTCACCCCATGTTTTCCCGACTCCGCTCCGATATCCAGTGCATCCTCGACCGTGACCCCGCCGCGCGCAGCACCTGGGAGGTGCTGACCTGTTACCCGGGGCTGCATGCGCTGGTTCTGCACCGGCGCGCCCACTGGTGCTGGAACCACGGGCTCAAGTGGTTGGGGCGCTTCATTTCCCACATCTCGCGCTTCCTGACCGGCATCGAAATCCACCCGGGCGCCAAGATCGGCGAGCGTGTGTTCTTCGACCATGCGATGGGCACGGTGGTGGGTGAAACTGCCGAGATCGGCGACGGTTGCACCATTTACCAGGGCGTCACGCTCGGTGGCACCAGCCTGTACAAGGGGGCCAAGCGCCACCCGACCCTGGGCAAGGATGTGGTCGTGAGTGCCGGGGCCAAGGTGCTTGGAGGCTTCGAGGTGGGTGACGGCGCCAAGATCGGTTCCAATGCGGTGGTCATCAAGCCGGTGCCGCCAGGGGCGACCGCTGTGGGCATTCCGGCGCGCATCATCCCGAGCAAGGAAGGTGTGAGTGCCGACGTGACCACGCAGGAGCGCAAATTCAACGCCTACGGCATCACGCTCGAAGACGACCCCCTGAGCCAGGCCATGCACGGACTCATCAACACCGCAGCCGGACAGGACCACCAGATTGCCCTGCTGTGGAAGGCGATCGAGCAGTTGTCTGCCGCGGCCCAGCGCGGCGATTGCATGCCCCAGGATGCCGCGCGCAAGGAGTGCTTCGAGGCGGAGAAGCTCAACCAGTTGGTAGGGAAGTAGCGTTTGTTGCGTAGTCGCTTTTGATAATGTAGCTGGCCGCGCAATGTTTGTGCGGGCCTCAGCCCAGTTTTATGCTCTGGGTGCCCGAATGGCGCTTTTCGGACGGAAGGCCTTGCACACCGTGTCCACGGTCTCCATGTAGGGCCCACCGATAAGGTCCACGCAGTAGGGCACGGCGGCGAAGATGCCGCCAACGATCTGCTTGCCCTCTCCATCCTTCAGCCCTTCCAGCGTTTCCGCAATGGATTTGGGTTGCCCCGGCAGGTTGATGATGAGGGACTGCTTGCGGATCACCGCCACCTGACGTGACAGGATGGCCGTGGGAACGAAATGCAGGCTGATGGCACGCATCTGCTCACCAAAGCCCGGCATCACCTTGTCGGCCACCGCGAGCGTTGCTTCCGGGGTCACGTCGCGCGGAGCGGGTCCGGTGCCGCCGGTGGTGAGTACCAGCGAACAACCGGCATCGACCAGTTCGATCAGCGTGGCGCTGATGGTGGCCTGGTCGTCGGCGATCAAGCGGGTTTCCAACTGCAGCGGGTTGTGCAGCGCGCGGCGCAGCCACTCCTGCAGTGCAGGAATGCCCTTGTCTTCGTACACCCCGGTGGATGCGCGGTCACTGATGGACACCAGGCCGATCTTGACGCTGTCGTGCAAGGAAATACTCATTCGGAAGGCTCTTCCGATTCGTTGTCGCCACCGAGGGCTGTGCGGACCAACTGGAAGATTTCGCGGTAGGCGCGGCCGTGGCGTGGGGCCTCGCCGGGTTTCTCAGGCTTGGCGTCCTTGCGCGCCTGGCGCACCAGCGCGCGCAGCTGCTGGCTGTCGGTAGCCGGGTGGATGTTGAGCCACTGGCCCACGGCATCGTCGTTGGCGATCAGTTGTGCGCGCCATTTTTCGGCGTGGTGCAGCAGCTCGGTTTCCTTGCGGCTGGGCATGTGCTGCTCCACCAGGGCGGCGCGCACGGCTTCCACCTGCTCGGGCGGCAGCTGGCGCATGAGCTTGCCGATGAACTGCATCTGGCGGCGCTTGCCTTCGAAATTGGTGATGCGCTTGGCTTCTGCCACCGCTTCGACCAGCCGCGCCGGGAGTTCGAGTTTCTCCATGAGCTCGGCGCGCAGGGTCAGCAGGTCTTCGCCGAGCTTTTGCAGCTCGGAGCTTTCTTTCTTGAGGTCGGTACGTGTGGGTTCGTCCCCACCCTTGAGTTCGCGTTTCAGTTCCAGGTCGAGTTCGCTGCCCTCGGCAACGAACTGTCCGCGAACGAAATAGCCTTTTTTCGGTTTGCGTGGCATAGGCAAGTATCATAGCCTTCGCTATGAACAAACCCCATGCCACCCACTCTGTTGCGGTAGGAACCGCCCACAAGCCTGTGAAGCTGACTGAAGCTCTGCCAGGGTTTTCCTATAGCCGGGCCTACTTTGAAGGCGTGGTGGACCAGGCGCTGGCCTATGCGCGCCACCTGGGCGCCAGCGACGCGGGCGCAGAGATATCCGAAGGCTGTGGCCTGAGTGTGTCGGTGCGCAATGGCGAACTGGAAAACGTGGAGCGCAACCGCGACAAGTCGCTGGGCGTGACGGTCTACATCGGTCACCGCCGGGGCAATGCCAGCACGTCCGACTTTTCCGAAGCGGCTGTCGCCCGCACGGTGCAGGCGGCCTACGACATCGCCCGTTTCACGGCGGAAGATCCGTTTGCCCAATTGCCCGATGCCGCCGATCTGGCCTCGGACGCAGACCGCCTGCGCGACCTGGACCTGTTCCATCCGTGGGACGTGACCAGCGAACAGGCCGCTGCCATCGCGCTGGAATGCGAAGCCGCGGCACGTGGGGTCAGCAAGCAGATCACCAACAGCGAAGGTGCGTCGGTGTCGGCGCAACAATCGCACTTCTTCTCGGCCCATTCCAACGGTTTTCGCGGGGGCTATGCCAGCTCGCGCCACTCCTTGTCGGTGTCACCGATCGCGGGCAAGGGGCGCGACATGCAGCGCGACTACTGGTACAGCTCCGAGCGCAATGCGCAGGCGCTGGCCAGCCCGCAGGCCGTGGGTGAATATGCGGCCCGCCGTGCCTTGAGTCGCCTCAAGGCCCGCAAGATCGCCACCACCGAGTGCCCGGTGCTTTTCGAATCCCCTTTGGCCGCAGGGTTGCTCGGCGCCTTTGTCCAGGGCGTGAGCGGCGGTGCGCTGTACCGCAAGAGCAGTTTCCTGCTCGACAGTCTGGGCAAGGCCATCTTCCCCAAGCACATCGACCTGTACGAGGATCCGTTTGTCCTGGGTGGCAAGGGTAGTTCGCCCTTCGATGAGGAGGGCGTTCGGGTCCAGCCGCGCAAGGTTATCGACGCGGGCGTGGTGCAGGGCTATTTCCTGAGCAGCTATTCAGCCCGCAAGCTGGGCATGCGCACCACGGGCAACGCTGGTGGCTCCCACAACCTGCGTTTCACCTCGCGCCGCACCCGCAAGGGTGATGATCTGGAGGCGATGCTGCAAATGCTCGGCACGGGTCTGTTCGTGACCGAACTGATGGGGCAGGGCGTGAATTACGTAACCGGGGACTACTCGCGCGGTGCAAGTGGGTTCTGGGTCGAAAACGGGAAGATCGCATTTCCGGTGCAAGAGATCACCATTGCCGGCAACATGCGAGACATGTTCAAGGGCATTGAGGCCATTGGCGCAGACGAGTATGTCTATGGCGCCAAGGCGGTGGGCTCTATCCTCATCAACCGCATGAAGATCGCCGGTAACTGATACGCCTCGAACGCTGCAAACAAGAACGCCCTCTTACGAGGGCGTTCTGCATTTCAGAGTCTTGGTGGCGTCTATCAACCCGCCAAAGCTGCCTTCACGGCTGCCGACACGGCAGACATTTCGGCCTTGCCGGCCAGTCGGGTCTTGACCACGCCCATGACCTTGCCCATGTCGCCGGGCCCGGAGGCGCCGACCTCGGCCACGATGGCCTTCACGGCAGCCAGGACTTCGTCCGCCGACATGCGTGCCGGCAGGTAGGTCTGCAGCACCTTGAGTTCAGCCGCTTCCTTGTCGGCCAAGTCCTGGCGGGCTGCCTGCTCGAAGGCTGCGATGGAGTCCTTGCGCTGCTTGATGAGCTTGTCCACCAGGGCCACAACGGCGGCGTCGTCCAGCACCACGCGTTCGTCCACTTCCTTCTGCTTGATCGCAGCCAGCAACAGGCGGATGGTGCCCAGGCGCTCCGTGTCCTTGGCGCGCATGGCGGTTTTCATGTCTTCGGTTATCTGGTCCTTGAGGGACATGGCGTCATTCCTTTGAACAAAAGGGGAAACAAATGGGTGAGAAACAAAAAAGCCCACCGGAGCGTCCCCAGGCGGGCTTGATTTCTTGCCGCAGCGGGCTGTACCGGATCAGTACAGCTTCTTGGGCAACTGCATGCTGCGGATGCGCTTGTAGTTGCGCTTCACGGCAGCAGCCTTCTTGCGCTTGCGCTCGGCAGTGGGCTTTTCGTAGAACTCGCGGGCGCGCAGGTCGGTCAGCAGGCCCAGTTTCTCGATGGTGCGCTTGAAGCGGCGCAGGGCAACTTCAAAGGGCTCGTTTTCTTTTACACGGATCGTTGTCATTACGTAATGATTTCAAAAATGTGCTGTCGCCAGTCGGGTGGGGAAGATCGGGCCCCACCTGCCACGTTCAGCGATTGTCCCCCGTCTGTAACTAGTATTTGGCCGACGGGGGTCGTGCCAAGGAGTAAGCCAAGCATTATAGCCGGAACTGCGAGGCGGCACGAGTCCCTGCGTTGGGGGGACCTGCAATGGAAAAAGCCAGCGCAGTTGCGCTGGCCTGGGCTGTCGATCGGCGGCCGACCCGGCCGAGATATCAGTTCTTGCCTGTCAACAACAGGCGTTTGATGTTTTCCTGAACCGGGTTTTCGCCCACCCAGATCCGCAGCACGGCGTTGTAGAAGGCAATGTCGGGCAGGGTTTCGCCGATCTTCTTGCCGTTGAGCGTGCTGACCGTGCCTTGGCCAGGAACCCAGTCCAGGGTCACGACGTCGCCCTTTTTCACCGGCTCCAGCGCTGCGAACATCTCACCGAACTTGGTGGTCTGGTTGATCACCTTGGCCTTTTCTTCCTTGGTGGAGTTGGCGTTCATGCCCTTGATGAACAACTGACCGAACTCGTCGCTGTTGATTTCGCGCTGGATGTGCAGTGCCACGCGCCGGGGGCGGTCCACCGGCAGCGCCAGGAGTTCGGCGGCACTCATTTCCTTCTTCTCGGGCAGGTACAGGCCAATGGCGTAGCCCTTGATCATCAGGATCTGGCGCATGCCTGCGCCGTTGAGCTTGAGTTCCTTGCCTGCGACGGTGGCCGTGTCGTCCACCTTCACTCCGCCGACGTCAGCGGCCATGGCGGGCAGTGCAGCACCACCGATTGCCAATGCTGCTGTCAATGTGATGGAAGCGATTCGAGGGGTAATGCGCATGGCGTTGGCTCCTGTAACAAGTTGGGAAATCAAGTGGAATGGTGTGGCAGTGCGAGTGGCGATGCCGTGCCGGGCAGGGCAGGGCTTTCCGACACGTCGAGCTTGAAGACGCTGATGGCACGCACCAGCCGGTCGGTTTCCTCGCGCATCGATTCGGCGGCGGCGGCGGCTTCTTCGACCATGGCGGCGTTCTGCTGCGTGACATGGTCCATGCGCTCAATGGCCTGGTTGACACGCGCGATGCCCTCGCCCTGTTCGCGGTTGGCGGCCGTGATCTCACCCATGATGGAGGCCACGCGCTGCACGCTGTCGACGATTTCCGTCATGGTGGAGCCGGCCTGGGTCACCAGGCGGCTCCCGGCCTCGACGTTGTTGACCGAGTCATCGATGAGCGCCTTGATTTCCTTGGCTGCCGTTGCCGAGCGCTGGGCCAGGCTGCGCACTTCGGAGGCCACCACGGCAAAGCCCCGGCCCTGTTCTCCGGCACGCGCGGCCTCGACCGCCGCGTTGAGTGCCAGGATATTGGTCTGGAACGCGATACCGTCGATCACACCGATGATGTCCGCGATTTTCTTGCTGGAAGAGTGGATCGCGCCCATGGTCTGCACCACTTCCGCCACCACGGTGCCGCCTTTGGATGCGATGTGCGAGGCCGTGGCGGCCAGCTCATTGGCTTCCTGGGTGGATTGCGTGCTGTGGCGAACCACGTTGGTCAGGTCCTGCATCGACGACGTCGTTTCCTGTAGGACCTGGGATTGCTCCACCGTGCGGTCGTTGAGCTGGTGGTTGCCCTGCGCGATCTCCAACGCGGTGTTGGTCAGCGAATGGGTACTGTGGTTGACTTCGCCCACCAGGTGTTTGAGTCCCTGGTTCATCTCCTTGAGCCCCGCCATCATCTGGCCGACCTCGTCTTTGGTCAGCACCTGAATGTCACTGGTCAGGTCACCCGAGGCGACGCGCTGTGTGATGTCCGAGGCGCGGCGCATGGCCGAAACAATGCTTTGGGTGACGAAATAGCCGATGAGCGTACTCAGAATGGCGGCGGCAAAGGCCAGCACCAGGATCAGGGTGGTGGTCTGGCTGGCGATATGGTTCGAGGTCTCGTTGGCGGACTCCATCAGGCTGTTTTCGTATTTCACGAACACGTCCAGCGCTTCGAAATACTTGGTCTGCAAGGGCCGCATGGAAAACAGGAACTTCAGCTGCGCCTCTTCCTTCTTCTCCTGGTTGATCAGGTCGAGAAACGCCTTCTGGTGGGGCTTGAGCTTGTCGCGGATGGCGATGATGGGCTTGAGCAGTTCCTTGCCCTTCTCATCGGTCATGGTTTTTTCCAGCGTCTCGAACGCAGCGGCATTGGCGGCGGAGACCTTTTCGATCTTGTCGACCTCACCCTTGATCTGACCCGGGTCTTCCATGATCAGGATACTGAGCATGGAGCGGGAGATCTCGTTGATCTGGACCTTGATCTCGTTGGCGACCGCTGTCTTGGGGTATCGGTCGGTGATGATGGTGGAGAACTCGGCGTTCAGGTCATTGATGCGCACATAGGCCAGTGACGCAAGAATCGCCATCAATCCGATGACCAAGGTAAAGCTCACAGTCAAACGCTTGCCCAGACTCATGTTCGAAAACATATTTCTATTCCTCTGATCAGGGTTCCGATTGCGGTGCCGCAATTCCTACCAACGCCCCTGAGTTTGCCATCAACGTCAACTAAATTTGCTCGAAACGGTAAGTAAATTCCCTAATTTGTCGAAGTATTAAGCAAGTCTTACAGCCAGGGCTTGTGCGCAGGCAAAGGCACTCGACCAGGCCCACTGGAAGTTGTAGCCGCCCAGCCATCCTGTGATATCGACCACTTCGCCGATGAAGTAGAGGCCGCTCTGGCGCGACTCCATGGTTTGGCTGGACAGGGCCGCGGTATCGACCCCTCCGGCGGTGACCTCGGCCTTGGCGTAGCCTTCCGTCCCGGTGGGTGTGATTTCCCAGCGCGCCAGTTGCTCGCCCAATACCAGCAAAGCCTTGTCGGAGCATTCATTGACCGGACGCTGCCAGTCGTGTCCCAGGGCTGGACCGCGTGCAATCCAGGTATCCGCCAGGCGGGAGGGCAGCAAGGTGGACAGGACGTTGGTGAGCTTGCGCCGGTTGCCCTCACCCTTGGCTTGCAACAGTGCATCTGCCAGCTTGCTGCCGGGCGCCAGATTCAGCCGGACAGGGGTGCCCGGTGTCCAGTAGCTTGAAATCTGCAGCACGGCCGGGCCGCTCAAGCCGCGGTGGGTGAATAGCAGGTCTTCCTGGAACTGCATGCCATCTTTCTTTCCACCGGTGGCGATGTCCACCGGCAGTGACAGGCCACTGAGCTCCGAGAAAGGAGCCCACTGCTGCGCGTCGAAGCTCAAGGGTACCAGGGCGGGGCGGGTGCTCACCACCGGAATCTGGAACTGCTCGGCCACCCGGTAGCCAAAGCCGGTTGCCCCTATCTTGGGGATCGACAAGCCGCCCGTGGCAATGACCAAGGCACTGCAGCGAATGGCACCCCGGTCGCTATCCAATTCATAGCTGCTTGCGCTCTTTCCACAAGGGCTGGAGGCTGAAAAGCGTATCGATCGGACGGCACACGGCTGCCAGTGGCTGACGCCCCCGTTGCCACACTCCGCCAACAACATGTCGATCAGGTCCTGGGCCGAACGGTCGCAGAACAGCTGTCCCTTGTGCTTTTCGTGGAAGCCAATTCCATGCTTGCGCACCAGTTCCAGGAAGTCCTGCGGCCGGTAGCGCGCCAGCGCCGATTTGGCGAAGCGCGGGTTCTGGCCCAGGTAGTTTGCGGCGCTGACGCTGGTGTTGGTGAAATTGCTGCGCCCGCCACCGGAGATCCGGATCTTCTCCGCCACTCGTGGACTGTGGTCGATGAGTACGACGCGCAAGCCCAGTTGGCCCGCCACCGACGCACAAAAAAGCCCGGCGGCACCGGCACCGATGATGGCTACGTCAAACTCCTGCATGGCGGGGAGTGTAGGGGGAAACACCGTTGCCATGGCTGGGGCGCATCCGCACAATCCGACGCTTCCGATCGATCCTGTGACAGCCCATGAATCCCATCGTCTACGCCATTCCCGTGTTCATGCTGACCATCGTGCTGGAGGCATGGCTGGCCTGGCGCAAGGCGCTTCCGGTCTACGATATTCCCGATGCCGTCACCAGCCTGCACCACGGTGTGCTGAGCCAGGTACTGGGCATATTCACCAAGTTCGGCATCTATGCGCTGGTGTTCGAGGCCTTCCGTGCCACTGAATGGCCTACCCAGCCCTGGTGGCTGTGGGTGCTGGCGCTGGTGTTCTACGACTTCTGCTACTACTGGGCCCACCGACTCGGGCACGAAGTCTCGGTGCTGTGGGCTTCGCACGTGGTGCACCATTCGTCGGAGTACTACAACCTGTCCACGGCGCTGCGGCAGACCTCTACCGGCTGGCTGTTCGGCTGGATCTTCTACCTGCCCATGGCAGTGGCCGGTGTGCCACCCATCATGTTCATGACGGTGGCACTGATCGACCTGCTCTACCAGTACTGGGTGCACACCGAGCTGGTCGGGCGCCTGGGCTGGTTTGACCGCGTGTTCGTGTCGCCGTCCAACCACCGCGTGCACCACGGTCAGAACGACTACTGCATCGACCGCAACTACGGTGGCATCCTCATTCTGTGGGATCGCCTGTTCGGCACCTTCATCGACGAGCGTGAGGACGAAAAGATCCACTACGGCATCCGCAAGCCGCTGCGCTCGTTCAACCCGGTGTGGGGCAACCTGCACTACTACGTGGATCTGTGGAACGAGTCGCGCGCGGCCCAGGGCTGGCGTGCCAAGCTCGGGGTGTGGCTGGCACCGCCCGGGGGCTGGTCCGACGAGCCCATAGCCCATTTCGATGGCAGCACCTTCGTGCGTTTCCAGCCCACCGCGCCCGGGCCGATCCGTTGGTATGTGGCACTGCAGTACGCCGTGGCCGTGCCGTTCATCAGCCATTGCATCGCCGTGGCAGAACGCCTGCCGCTGGCCCTGGGGCTGACCTACGCACTGGGCATCGTGGCCAGCAGTGTGTGTCTGGGGGGGCTGCTCGAAGGGCGGCTTTGGGCGCGCTGGGCAGAAGCCGCGCGCTCCGCCACACTGGGCGTGGTGTTTGCCGTTTCCACTGACTGGTTCGGGTTTGAGGCACCCGATCCGCTACGTTGGGCATTCATGCTCTTTGGGCTGGGGAGCGCGTTCTACATGGTGCGCTTCGGTGCCCAGCCCGTGCAGGAGGCCCGTGCATGAACGCCGACGCCTTGTCCGATCTGGTATTGCTGCTGGCCTGTGTTGGTTCCTGGTGGTACGCCGGGGTGGAGCGACCGGCCTGGCGCGGTGCCATGGTGTTGCTGGGTCTGGCGGCGGCCTGTGGTGTGTTGCGCTTCAGCGGGCTGGAATGGGCGCTCGGTCCGCATCGTTTTGCCAGCCTGCTGGCGGCTTGTGTGGCCTTCCTTCTGACGCTGGCAGCGCTGCGCTGGCCCCAAGGGCAGTTGGCCCGGCGGTCGAGCGCCGTGGGGCGGTTCGTGGTGCTGGTGGGGGGCGTGGGCGTGGCGCTGTCCCAGATCCTGACGCCACTGTGGTCCCAGGTGATTCCCGGCGTGAGCGCCTTGTTGGTCGCGTGGACCATGTGGCAGATGCGCTCGGTGATGGGAATGGTGTTTGGTGCCGTTCTGCTGGCCAGCTTTGCCGTTGCGGCCCTGATGCCGGCCGATGCGCTGCTCGCGGGCTTGTTCAATCGGACGCAGGCATTTCACTACCTGTTGGCCCTGGCGGTCATCGGGCTGGGCACGGTCCTTGCACGACCAAGCCCCAGCCCGGTGCCAGCCTGAACCATGGCAACGCTCAGGTCATGAAGAACACGTTGAGCTTGTTGCCGTCCGGGTCGCGAAAGTAGCCGGCATAGAACTTGTCTCCGCGCGGGCCGTTGGCGCCTTCGTCTTTCGCACCGAGTTCGATTGCCCTGCGGTACAGGCGGTCCACCTGTTCGGGCTTGGCGACGGCCAATGCCACCATGACGCCGTTGCCCACGCTGGCGGCCTGCCCGTCGTACGGACGCATGACCCCCAGGCTGGGCTTGTCCCAGGCAATACCCCAGGCAATGCCGCGATCCGATTCCCACAGGCGCTTGGCCCCGATTTCCGCCAGCAGAGCGTCATAGAACGCCGTGGCGCGTGCGAGGTCGTTGGTTCCCAGGGTGATGTAGCCGATCATGGAGCACTCCTTCGGTGGATGGAAGGAGCGCAGTGTAGGGCTAGCGGGCGGCCAGTGCCACGATATGGCGCAATTGGCAGGCGACGGGCTCTGGGATGGGAAGCTCGCCCGCCAGGACGGCGCGGGTATAGCGGGCGGTGCTCTCAGGCGTGATGTCGGCAGGCAGTTCAGGCAGTTGGGCCAACGAGCCCTCCTGGCGTGCTTGCAACTCCTCACAGGAGCCAAGGTGGATGCCCTGCATGCGCGGGCAGCGACGGGCGTCGGCCACGGCTTCGCCCTCGGTGCCGCGCAGAAGCAGGGCGGTGGAACCCAGTGCTTGCAGGGTTGCGGCCATGGAGTCGGCGTATTCCGGGTGGGTGTAGCTGGTGACCAGCACGTGGGCCCCGGTGCAGGGGGCGAGCAGCTTGACCAGGCTGTGGGCGCTGTTGCGCAGCCCCAGGGTATTGCGCACCTCGAGCAGGTGTTGCAGCTGCGGATGGATGGCGCTGGTCGGTACAAACCGAACTTCCCCGTTCGCTATCGAATCAGTAGCTGGCCGCGCAGTGATTTCGAGGGCTGAGAGGACATTTTGTGTGGAAACGCGGGCTGATTCGGTGTTGGCGCCGTGGATCAGCACGGGCAAGCCCTGGCGCGCTACCAGCAGCGCCAGCAACGGGGTCAGCAGTGGCAGCTTGCGGGCGCCGTTGTAGCTGGGCAGTACCACGACCGGCGCAACAGCTTGCGCTCGGAATGTCGCCATGCGTTGGCGTATGGCATCCAGGAACCCGAGCATTTCCTGCACCGACTCGCCCTTGATGCGCATGGCAATGCAGAAGGCGCCCAGCTCGAGGTCGCTGACCTGGCCGTCCAGAATCTGGCCCATCAGGTCGCTGGCCTGCTCGCGGGTGATGTCGCGGGCACCTTCCTTGCCGCGTCCGATGTCCTTGATGTAGTGCCCGATGGTCATGCAATTAGGTTTTCTGCAGTTTGCTGTACAAGCCGGTGACTTTATCCATCACGGCCAGCAGATTTTCGCTCGTAATGAACACGTTGGATGCGCCCTGGCCGCTGGGCTTGGCGTTGAGGGCTGCGCTGAAGAGCACCCACTGGCCGTCGGCCAGCGACAGTTCCTGCAGGATGTCGGGGGTCGCTTCGGGGGCATTGCGCAGCGTTTCCAGTGCCTGCGCAAATTCGGTGCGGGCTTTGGCGATTTCGCCGCTGGCGACGCCGGTCTCGACGCCCCAGGTGCTGGCCAGGTAATACTTGGCCATGCGCTGCGACAGCATGCGCTGGCGTCCGGCAAGGTTCACCAACTTGCCGGCAGGTTTGCCGTGAATCTGCTCCAGTTGCTGGGTTCCCGTATTGGCCAGTGCCAGTACCGCACTGTCCTGCGCCAACAGCTTGGCAGCGTTGGCCACGCTGGGCGCGGCACCGACCAGCAAGCCCTTCAGTCCGGACCACTGGTTTTCGAGTTGTGTATAGGTTTCGCGCACGGTGGCGGCGGGGGCGAAGGTCTTGAGTTCAACCAGCTGCCGGTCGAACAAGGCCATGGACTGGTCCAACACCTTGGTGGCAGTGCTTTGCTGTACCTGCAGGCCCAGGGCCATGTAAGCCTTCACTACACGCTGACTCAGCATGCGCTGGCGGCCAGCCTTGTTGATGGCGTCATTGATGTCCGTGACTTGGGCCGTGGCCGGCAGCGCCGCAAAGGCTCCCAAGGCAAGTATGGCTCTGCGATCGAGTTTCATGGCGAACAAGGGGGGCGAAGGAAGGAGCGCGGATTGTGCGGTGCAGCGTAAACGGCATCCTTGACCTTTGTTAATTCGCATGTCTGGTTACAAGCTTCCTCTACACTGGCGCCCTTGCAAGGGGGATGCATGCTGGTTTTGGGAATCGAGTCTTCGTGTGATGAAACGGGTGTGGCGCTGGTGGATGCGCCTGACGCCCAATTGCCGCGCCTGCTCGGACACGGCCTGCATAGCCAGATCGATATGCACCAGGCCTACGGCGGCGTTGTGCCCGAGTTGGCGAGCCGAGACCACATCCGCCGCGTGGTTCCGCTCACGCGGCAGGTGCTGGCGCAATCAGGTCGCGCCCTGTCGGACGTGGATGTGGTGTGCTACACGCGTGGCCCCGGTCTGGCTGGCGCTTTGCTCGTGGGGGCGGGTGTCGCCTGTGCCTTGGGGGCGGCGCTGGGCAAGCCTGTGCTGGGGATCCACCACCTTGAAGGGCATCTGCTGTCCCCCTTCCTCAGTGCTGATGCGCCGGAGTTTCCATTTGTGGCCCTGCTGGTGTCGGGGGGGCACACCCAGCTGATGCGGGTGGAGGCAGTAGGTCAGTACGAGCTGCTCGGTGAAACGATTGACGATGCCGCCGGGGAAGCCTTCGACAAGTCGGCCAAGCTCATGGGCCTGGGCTACCCCGGGGGGCCGGCCCTCGCGCGCATGGCCGAAGGCGGCGATGGTGCGGCGTTTGCCCTGCCTAGGCCTCTTTTGCACAGTGGCAACCTGGATTTTTCGTTTGCCGGTCTCAAGACGGCGGTATTGGTGCAGGCCAACAAGCTGGTCGCCGCACAGGGTGTAGCGAGCTTTGAACTGCTCGACGAATCGGTGCGGAAGAGCCTGGCGGCCTCCACACAGGCTGCGATCGTGGATGTGCTGGTGAAGAAGTCGATTGCTGCGCTCAAGCAAACGGGACTCAAGCGACTGGTGGTTGCTGGCGGCGTGGGGGCCAATCGGGCGCTGCGGGATTTGCTCAACGCCGAATGCGCCAAGCGCAAAGTCCGGGTTCACTACCCCGAGTTGCACCTGTGCAGCGACAACGGCGCCATGATCGCCATGGCGGGAGCCATGCGCCTGCAAAGCGGCATGCAGGCCCCACTGTACGAGTACGCCTTCGACGTCAAACCGCGCTGGCCATTGCAGGCCATGGCGGCTTGAAATCAACGCTGGACGCGCGCAGATTGCTACTAAAAGCGTAGCGATTCAGGTTCGCTTACTGGATATTCAACTCGCTGGCTTTGCTGACCGGCAGGCGTTTTGCCAGTTTCAGGGTCAGTACGCCATGTTCCATCGAGGCCTGGCTGCGGCTGGCGTCGATTTCCTGCGCGAACTCGTAGGCCAGGCGGTATTGGCGAGCGGCACCTTCCTTGGACTGAATGCGCACCTGGTTGTCTTCGATGGAGATCGACAGCTGGTCTTTCGGCACGCCGGGCAGATCGAGTTCCAACTGGTAGTGCGTCTCGTCCTGCGAGTAGGCGCAACCGCTGCGGTTGCTGGACGCGATGGTCTGGTTGATGAAGCGCTGTACCGAGCGGTCCACGGCTGCAAAGGCGGGGGTGTGGAGGCGGGGTTGGGCGGTAGCGGCGAAGAACATGGATGACTCCTGTGTCGGACTGCGCGGCACTCACCGTGAGCGCTGCATGCCGTCGAAGCTAGGCCCGGTGTGGCTGGTTTTCAAGGCGATCGGCAAAAAATTTAGAGCCATCGGCAGGGCTTGAAATGGCGCCGATCGCCCCTAGTGCCGCCTGGCGAATCCACGGTGTTGTGGTGCGCTGGAATTGCCCTGGTCATGAACTGCGGCTATAATCCGGCAGTTCTGCATTGGGCAGAGCGCACGCCAGTGGCAGTTCCAGCTGCTGGCGCAAGTCAAAAACCGGGACCAGCAGGTTTTGCCTGTGGCTCCCATTTCCAAGGAAATACCATGATTGCATCCAGCGTCAAAGCTGAAGTGGTGAAGGCCAACGCCCGTAGCGCGTCCGACACCGGATCCCCCGAAGTTCAAGTGGCTTTGTTGACCGCCCGCATCAACGAACTGACCCCCCACTTCAAGACCCACGCCAAGGACCACCACGGCCGTCGCGGCCTGCTGCGCATGGTGAGCCGTCGCCGCAAGCTGCTGGACTACCTGAAGTCCAAGGACGCTGACCGCTACACCGCGCTGATCGCCAAGCTGGGTCTGCGCAAGTAATCGCGAAACCAATGACGAACGCCTGAGTTAGTTCACTAGCTCAGGCGTTTTTTACTTCGGAGACAACACAAAGCAGAGCGAAGCTGTGTCATTCCAGAGAAATTGCGCGGCAGTCTCTGTGGAATGGCATCGTGGACTGCGTGGTTGAATCCGGGCTTGACGGGGTGGCCTGCATCCCGAGAACATGACGGAGAAAACACATGACAATGTTCAACAAAGTGACCAAGACATTCCAATGGGGCCAGCACACGGTCCGCATGGAAACCGGTGAAATTGCACGCCAATCCTCGGGCGCCGTGCTGCTCGATATGGACGGCACCGTGGTACTCGCCACGGTGGTTGCCAAGACCGAAGCCAAGGCTGGCCAGGACTTCTTCCCCCTGACCGTCGATTACCTGGAAAAGACCTATGCCGCCGGCAAGATTCCCGGCAGCTTCTTCAAGCGCGAAGGCCGCCCCAGCGAGTTCGAGACGCTGACCAGCCGCCTGATCGACCGCCCGATTCGCCCCCTGTTCCCTGAAGGTTTCTTCAACGAAGTGCAGGTGGTCATCCATACCGTGTCGCTGAACCCAGAAGTCGATGCCGACATCGCCGCCATGATCGCCACCAGCGCGGCCCTGGCCGTGTCCGGTATCCCCTTCAATGGCCCCATCGGTGCCGCCCGCGTCGGCTACATCAATGGCGAATACGTGCTGAACCCGGGTCAGACCCAGCGCAAGGACTCGGCCATGGACCTCGTGGTCGCTGGTACCGAAGCTGCGGTGCTGATGGTTGAATCTGAAGCCCAGCAACTGTCGGAAGAAATCATGCTGGGTGCCGTGGTGTTCGGTCACACGCAAGGTGCCATCGCCATCAACGCCATCCACGAACTGGTGCGCGACGCCGGCAAGCCCGTCTGGAACTGGACTGCCCCGGCCAAGGACGAGGTCCTGATCGCCAAGGTGTCCGAACTGGGCAAGGCCAAGCTCGAAGCGGCCTACCAGATCCGCAACAAGCAAGCCCGTACCCAAGCCTGCCGCGCTGCCTATGCCGACGTCATGGCTGGCCTCAAGGCGGCTGACATCGCCTTTGACAGCGTGGCCGTCGAAGGCCTGCTGTTCGAGATCGAAGCCAAGATCGTGCGTGGCCAGATCCTGGCCGGTGAGCCCCGTATCGACGGTCGCGATACCCGTACCGTGCGCCCGATCGAGATCCGCAACAGCGTGCTGCCCCGTACCCACGGCTCGGCCCTGTTCACGCGTGGCGAAACCCAGGCCCTGGTGGTCACCACCTTGGGTACCGAGCGCGATGCCCAGCACATCGACGCGCTGAGCGGCGAGTACGACGACCGCTTCATGTTGCACTACAACATGCCCCCCTTCGCCACTGGCGAAACCGGTCGCGTGGGCAGCCCCAAGCGCCGCGAGATCGGCCACGGCCGTCTGGCCAAGCGCGCCCTCGTGGCTTGCCTGCCCTCCAAGGAAGAGTTCCCCTACACCATCCGTGTGGTGTCCGAGATCACCGAATCCAACGGTTCCTCCTCCATGGCCTCGGTTTGCGGCGGCTGCCTGTCGCTGATGGACGCCGGTGTGCCCATGAAGGCGCACGTGGCCGGTATCGCCATGGGCCTGATCAAGGAAGAAAACCGCTTTGCCGTGCTGACCGACATCTTGGGTGACGAAGACCACCTGGGTGACATGGACTTCAAGGTGGCCGGTACCACCAACGGTATCACTGCGCTGCAGATGGACATCAAGATCCAGGGTATCACCAAGGAAATCATGCAGGTCGCGCTGGCCCAGGCCAAGGAAGCCCGCATGCACATCCTGGGCAAGATGCAAGACGCCATGGGTGAAGCCAAGACCGAGATCTCCAATTTCGCGCCCAAGCTCTACACCATGAAGATCAACCCCGAGAAGATCCGTGACGTGATCGGCAAGGGCGGCGCCGTGATCCGTGCGCTGACCGAGGAAACCGGTTGCCAGATCAACATCGAGGAAGACGGCACCATCACCATCGCGGCTACCGATGCTGCCAAGGCCGACGAGGCCAAGAAGCGCATCGAAGGCATTACCGCCGAAGTCGAAATCGGCAAGGTCTACGAAGGCCCCATCACCAAGCTGCTGGACTTCGGCGCCCTGGTGAACCTGCTGCCCGGCAAGGACGGCCTGCTGCACATCAGCCAGATCGCCCACGAGCGCGTGGAGAAGGTCACCGACTACCTGTCCGAGGGGCAGATCGTCAAGGTCAAGGTGCTGGAGACCGATGAAAAGGGTCGCATCAAGCTGTCCATGAAGGCCTTGCTGGATCGCCCCGCGCCTGCAGCGCCTGTGGCTGCACCGGCTGCCGAAGTGACCGAGCAGCCTGCGGCCTAAACCGAGTTGCTCCTGATTTGGTAGCTGCTCACGCAGTTATCATGCGGGCTGGATGCCGATTTCGCCATGAAAGCGATTGAAATTTCGTCCTTTGGATCTCCAGACGTCCTGCGTCTGGTGGATCGCCCTGTCCCGGAGCCAGGGGTGGGCGAAGTCTTGATTCGTGTCGCTGCCAGCGGTGTGAATCGCCCTGATGTGCTGCAACGCAAGGGTGCCTATCCGGCGCCTGCCGGTGCTTCAGACCTGCCGGGTCTGGAAGTGGCCGGCGAGCTGGTGGATGGCGATGCTGCTGCCATGGCTCAGGCAGGGCTGGTGCGCGGGCAGCGCGTGGTGGCTCTGGTGGCCGGTGGCGGTTATGCGCAGTACTGTGTGGCGCCGGTCGGGCAGTGTCTGCCAGCCCCTGCGGGCTGGTCCGATGCCGAGGCGGCCAGCCTGCCGGAAACGGTGTTCACCGTGTGGAGCAACGTATTTGACCGCGGGCGTCTGCGCGCTGGTGAAACCCTGTTGATCCAGGGTGGCAGCAGCGGCATCGGCGTGACTGCGATTCAGATGGCAAAGGCTGCGGGTGCGACAGTCATCGTGACCGCAGGCTCGCAGGCCAAGTGCGATGCCTGTCGCGCCCTGGGGGCGGACCATGCGATCAACTACCGCAGCCAGGACTTCGTCGCCGAGGTGCAACGCATCACGGGGGGGCGCGGTGTCGATGTCATCCTCGACATGGTGGCAGGCGATTACGTTGCGCGCGAAGTCGAACTGCTGGCGGAGGACGGGCGTCTGGTGTTCATTGCCGTACAGGGTGGTGTGCAGGCACAGTTCAATGCCGGCTTGGTCCTGCGCAAGCGCCTGACCATTACCGGCTCCACCTTGCGCGCGCGCAGTGTGGAGTTCAAGTCAGCGCTGGCGCAGTCCTGTCTGGCCAATGTATGGCCTTGGATTGCGCAGGGCAAAGTCAAGCCGGTGCTCCACGCTACCTTCGCGGCGTCGCAAGCGCCGCAGGCCCATGCGTTGATGGAATCCAATGCGCATATCGGAAAAATTGTTTTGACATGGGGTGACGTATGAAAAAACTCATCGCTGGCAACTGGAAGATGAATGGCAGCCTGGCTGCCAACGAAGCCTTGATCAAGGGCTTGCTGGCGGGCGCAACCACGCCCTGGAATTGCAACGTGGCCTTGTGCGTGCCATCGGTCTACCTGTCTCAGGTGGTGGCATTGACCCAGGGGTCTCCTATTGCGGTGGGTGCGCAGGATGTCTCGCAGCACGAGTCGGGTGCATTTACGGGCGAGCAGTCGGCGGTGATGCTGCGGGATCTGGGCGTGCGCTATGCCATCGTCGGCCACTCGGAGCGCCGCCAGTACCATGGCGAGACCGACGTGGTGGTGGCACACAAGGCGCAGCGCGCCTTGGCCAGTGGCATCACACCGATCGTTTGCGTGGGGGAAACGCTGGCTGAGCGTGAGGCGGGTGTGACCGAAGAGGTCGTCAAGCGCCAACTGGCTGCCGTGATCCATGTGAATGGCCATTGCATCAGCGAGATCGTGGTGGCCTATGAACCGGTGTGGGCCATTGGCACGGGTAAGACCGCCAGCCCGGAGCAGGCGCAAGCCGTGCATGCGGTGCTTCGCGCACAACTGCATGCGGCCAGCGCCCAGTCGGCCCGGGTGCCGCTGTTGTATGGCGGCAGCATGAACGCAGCCAATGCTGCCCAGCTTCTGGCGCAACCCGACATCGATGGCGGTCTCGTAGGTGGCGCGTCGCTCAAGGCAGCGGACTTCCTGTCCATCATTGCTGCTGCGTCCTGAATCGAATTGTTTGCAAGTTCTTAGGAGAATCGTGTGAGTATTGTTGCTTCGATCATTTTGACTGTTCAGATGCTGTGTGCCATTGCCATGATCGGCCTTATCTTGGTACAGCATGGCAAGGGTGCCGACATGGGGGCGGCTTTTGGTAGCGGCGCTTCGGGTAGCCTGTTCGGCGCGACGGGCAGTGCCAATTTCCTGTCCCGCACCACCGCCATCCTGGCAACCATTTTCTTCATCTGCACCCTGGCGTTGGCCTATTTCGGCAACCTGCGCCCCACCGGGGGCAACAGTGTTCTGGAATCTGCCGCGGCCCCGGCGGCTGCCCTTGCTCCTGCTGCGCCCGCGCCTGCTGCGGCTGCATCGGGTGCTGCCCAGATTCCTGCTAAATAATTTGGTGCGTGCTGACTTCGCCCTACCGAAAATGGGGCGAAATCAGGGTAAACTCGGAGTCTGTCGAGAACGCGTGCCCTACGGGAGCCCTCGCAGCGTTTTCGAAGCAAAAGACAAGCAGCCGTCGTGGTGAAATTGGTAGACACGCTATCTTGAGGGGGTAGTGGCGAAAGCTGTGCGAGTTCGAGTCTCGCCGACGGCACCAAAAACAAGACTCCTAAGGGTGCAATGCCCTCGGGGGTGAGCAGTGATCAGTGAACCAGATGAACCTCGATCAATACCTCCCCGTCCTCTTGTTCATTCTGGTTGGCATTGCCATTGGCATACTGCCCCAGGTCATCGGGTATGTGCTGGGTCCCAACCGGCCTGATCCGGCAAAGAACTCTCCTTACGAATGTGGCTTTGAGGCCTTTGAAGATGCGCGCATGAAGTTCGATGTGCGCTACTACCTCGTGGCCATCCTGTTTATCTTGTTTGACCTGGAAACTGCGTTCCTGTTTCCCTGGGCGGTTGCGCTCAAGGAGATTGGTTTGATGGGATTTTTCATTGGTGCGGAGTTCGTCGTCGTGCTGACGATCGGCTTCGTGTACATGTGGAAAAAGGGTGCCCTGGACTGGGAGTGATCGATGATTGAAGGCGTTTTCAAAGAAGGGTTTGTTACCACGAGCTATGACTCGGTAATGAACTGGGCCAAGACTGGCTCGATCTGGCCCATGACCTTTGGTTTGGCCTGCTGCGCGGTCGAAATGATGCATGCGGCGACTGCGCGGTATGACCTGAGTCGCTTTGGTGCGGAGGTGTTCCGTGCCAGCCCGCGCCAGTCCGATCTGATGATCGTTGCCGGAACCTTGTGCAACAAGATGGCGCCTGCCCTGCGCAAGGTCTATGACCAGATGTCGGAGCCGCGCTGGGTCATCAGCATGGGTTCCTGTGCCAACGGTGGGGGCTACTACCACTACAGCTATTCGGTCGTGCGTGGTTGTGATCGCGTGGTGCCGGTGGATGTCTATGTCCCGGGTTGTCCGCCCACGGCGGAAGCACTGGTGTACGGCATCTTGCAGCTGCAGCAAAAGATTCGCCGCACCGAAACCATTGCGCGCGCGTGAGGACCACAATGACCCAAATCGCAGTTTCTACCCAACAGATCCAGGCTGCCGTGCAGGCGGCGCTGGGCAAGTCCATTCGACGCATGGTGGTGGACCACGGTGAAGTGACGGTATGCGTTGCTCCGGCTGACTATCTGGCTGCTGCGCTGGCATTGCGCGATACCGAGGGGTGCAAGTTCGAGCAGTTGATCGATTTGTGTGGTGTTGACTATTCGGAGTATCCGGAAGCGGCCATTGATGGCAAGCGTTTTGCAGTGGTGCTGCATCTGCTGTCCGTGTCCTTGAATCAGCGCGTGCGCCTGAAGGTGTTTGTGGCCGATGACGAGATGCCCATGGTTGCCTCGGTGTGTTCGGTATGGGCTTCCGCAGACTGGTTTGAGCGCGAAGCCTTTGACCTCTATGGCATCGTCTTTGATGGCCACGTCGATTTGCGCCGCATCCTGACGGACTATGGTTTCATCGGACATCCGTTCCGCAAGGACTTCCCGATGTCCGGGCATGTCGAGATGCGTTACGACGCGGAGCGGGCTCGGGTCGTGTACGAGCCGGTCACCATTGAGCCGCGGGAGAACACGCCGCGTGTGGTGCGGGAAAGCAACTATGGGGGGCTGCGCTGATCGGCGCGTCGAGTTATGGCGGAAATCAAGAACTACACCCTGAACTTTGGTCCGCAGCACCCGGCAGCGCACGGTGTGCTGCGTTTGGTGTTGGAGCTCGACGGTGAGGTCATCCAACGTGCCGACCCGCACGTGGGCTTGCTGCACCGTGCGACGGAAAAGCTGGCAGAGACCAAGACCTACATACAGGCCTTGCCCTACATGGACCGGCTCGACTACGTGTCGATGATGTGCAATGAGCATGCCTACTGCCTGGCGGTGGAGCGCCTGCTGGGGATCGAAGTACCCATTCGTGCGCAGTACATCCGTGTCATGTATGCCGAGATCACCCGCATCCTGAACCACTTGATGTGGGTGGGTTCCCATGGCAACGACATCGGCAGCTCCACTATCCTGATCTACGCGTTCCGCGAGCGCGAAGACCTGTTCGACATGTATGAAGCGGTCAGCGGCGCGCGCATGCACGCGGCCTACTTCCGGCCGGGCGGTGTGTACCGCGATCTGCCGGATACCATGCCGCAGCACAAGTCCAGCAAGGTTCGCGGCGCCAAGGGAGTGGATGCGCTGAACTATAACCGCAAGGGTTCGCTGCTGGACTTCATCGACAACTTCACGCAGCGTTTCCCGAAGTGCCTGGAGGAATACCACACGCTGTTGACCGAAAACCGCATCTGGAAGCAGCGTACGGTCAACATCGGTATCGTGAGCCCGGAGCGCGCTCTGAACCTGGGCTTTACCGGGCCCATGCTGCGTGGTTCGGGCATTGCCTGGGATCTGCGCAAGAAGCAACCCTACGACGCTTACGACAAGCTCGACTTTGACATTCCGGTGGGCAAGACCGGCGATACCTATGACCGGTATCTGGTGCGCATGGAAGAAATGCGCCAGTCGAACCGCATCATCAAGCAGTGCGTGGATTGGCTCCGCGCCAACCCCGGACCGGTCATCACGGACAACATCAAGGTGGCTGCTCCGTCGCGCGAGAGCATGAAGACCAACATGGAGGCCCTGATCCACCACTTCAAGCTGTTCTCTGAAGGGTTCCGGGTGCCGGCAGGCGAGGCTTATGCCGCGGTCGAGCATCCCAAGGGTGAATTCGGCATCTACATGGTCAGCGATGGTGGCAACAAGCCCTACCGCATGAAGATCCGTCCGCCAGGTTTTGTGCACCTGTCTGCGCTCAACGAAATGGCCCAGGGCCACATGATTGCCGATGCGGTGTCCATCATCGGCACCATGGACATTGTTTTTGGAGAGATTGATCGATGATCTCTGAATCTATGAAGGCGCGCTTTGCGCGCGAAGTCGCCAAGTACCCTGCCGAGCAGGCGCAGTCTGCTGTGATGGCCTGTCTGGCCATCATCCAGCAGGAGTTGGGCCATGTGAGTCCCGAGAGCGAGGCTGAGCTGGGTGCCTACCTGGGCATGCCCGCCATGGCTGTGCATGAAGTTACCACCTTCTACAACATGTACAACCAGACGCCGGTGGGCAAGTACAAGCTCAACGTCTGTACCAATCTGCCGTGCCAGTTGCGTGACGGTGTCAAGACCCTGCAATACCTGGAAAAGAAGCTCGGTATCTCCATGGGAGAGACCACGGCCGATGGCCTGTTCACGCTGCAGCAAAGCGAATGCCTGGGCGCCTGTGCCGACTCGCCGGTGATGCTGGTCAACGACCGCAGCATGTGCAGTTTCATGTCCGAAGAGCGCATCGACCAATTGGTGGATGGACTCAAGGCTGCCGAGGGCAAATGATGAGCGTCCAGAATCTGCTGAACCAGTTTGCCTCCACCGGCAATGAGACCTGTTTCCATGGTCGCCACATCAATCCGCAAATCTATGCAGACCTCACCGGCAGCAACTGGTCCCTGAAGGACTATGTGGCCCGCGGTGGCTACCAGGCCCTGCGCAAGATCCTGGGTCAGGACGGCGGTGCCGGCATGACCCAGGACCAAGTCATTGCCACCGTCAAGGAATCCGCCTTGCGCGGCCGCGGTGGTGCAGGCTTTCCGACGGGTCTGAAGTGGAGCTTCATGCCGCGCCAGTTTCCGGGACAGAAGTACCTGGTCTGCAACTCGGACGAGGGAGAGCCTGGAACCTGCAAGGACCGCGACATCCTGATGTTCAACCCCCATATCGTGATCGAAGGCATGGCCATCGCCGCCTATGCCATGGGGATCAACGTTGGCTACAACTACATCCACGGCGAAATCTTCCAGGTCTACGACCGCTTCGAAGCGGCGTTGGAAGAAGCCCGTGCCGCCGGGTACCTCGGCAACAACATCCTGGGTTCGAGCTTCAGCTTCCAGTTGCACGCCGCCCACGGTTTTGGTGCCTACATCTGTGGCGAGGAGACGGCATTGCTGGAGTCGCTGGAAGGCAAGAAGGGCCAGCCGCGCTTCAAGCCGCCGTTCCCGGCCAGCTTCGGCCTCTACGGCAAGCCCACCACCATCAACAACACCGAGACCTTTGCTGCCGTGCCCTGGATCATTCGCAACGGTGGCCAAGCCTATCTGCAGTGTGGCAAGCCCAACAACGGCGGCACCAAGATATTCTCGGTCAGCGGTGATGTGGAGCGCCCCGGCAACTACGAAATTCCCATGGGTACCCCGTTCTCCACGTTGCTGGAACTGGCGGGTGGCGTGCGCAAGGGCCGTCAACTCAAGGCAGTGATTCCCGGTGGCTCGTCTTCGCCCGTGTTGCCGGCGTCGATCATGATGGAATGTACGATGGACTACGACTCCATTGCCAAGGCTGGCTCCATGCTCGGTTCTGGCGCATTGATCGTCATGGACGACTCGCGCTGCATGGTGAAGGCGCTGCAGCGTCTGAGCTACTTCTACATGCACGAGTCGTGCGGTCAGTGCACGCCCTGCCGCGAAGGTACGGGTTGGTTGTCACGCATGGTTGACCGCATCGAAGCAGGGCAGGGGCGTCCGAGCGACATGGACTTGCTGGACAACGTGGCCGAGAACATCCAGGGACGCACCATCTGTGCACTGGGTGATGCGGCAGCCATGCCTGTGCGCGCCATGATCAAGCACTACCGCCATGAATTCGAGCACCACGTGACACACAAGTCCTGTCTCGTCCCTGCATCCATTTGAGTGGGTCTGAAGATGATTGAAATCGAACTGGACGGAAAAAAGGTCGAAGTCACCGAAGGCAGCATGGTGATGCATGCGGCCGAGAAGGCTGGCACCTACATTCCGCATTTCTGCTACCACAAGAAACTCAGCATCGCGGCCAGCTGCCGCATGTGCCTGGTCGACGTCGAGAAGATGCCCAAGCCCATGCCTGCCTGTGCCACCCCGGTGACCCAGGGCATGGTGGTGCGCACCAAGAGCGACAAGGCCATCAAGGCGCAACAGTCCGTGATGGAGTTCCTGCTGATCAACCACCCGCTGGATTGCCCGATCTGCGATCAGGGCGGCGAGTGCCAGTTGCAGGATTTGGCCGTCGGTTACGGCGGTACGAAATCGCGCTACGAGGAAGAGAAGCGCGTGGTCGAGCACAAGGACGTCGGGCCCCTGATCTCCATGGAGGAGATGAGCCGCTGCATCCATTGCACGCGTTGCGTGCGCTTTGGTCAGGAACTGGCGGGCGTCATGGAACTGGGCATGTCGCACCGTGGTGAGCATGCCGAGATTGAAACCTTTGTCGGCGCCACCATCGATTCCGAAGTGTCGGGCAACATGATTGACCTGTGCCCAGTGGGTGCACTGACCAGCAAACCTTTCCGCTACAGCGCCCGTACCTGGGAGTTGTCGCGCCGCAAGTCCGTCAGCCCCCATGACAGCACCGGTGCCAACCTGATCGTCCAGGTCAAGAACCACCGCGTGATGCGCGTAGTGCCGCTGGAAAACGACGCTGTCAACGAATGCTGGCTGGCCGACCGCGATCGCTTCTCCTACGAGGCGCTCAATGGTGAAGACCGCCTGACCAAACCAATGCTCAAGCAGGATGGTCAATGGCGTGAGGTGGATTGGCAGACGGCCCTGGAATACGTGGCCAACGGCCTGAAGGACATCGCCGCCGACCATGGCGCCAATGCGGTGGGTGCCTTGGTCAGCCCGCACAGCACGCTCGAAGAAGTCCAGTTGCTGACACAGCTGGTCCACGGTCTCGGCAGCGCAAGTGTGGACTATCGCCTGCGCAATGCGCAGTTTGCTGCGCCCAGTGGTGTTCGTTACCTGGGCATGGATATCGCCGCTTTGTCCGAGTTGCAAAGCGTCCTGGTCGTGGGCTCGAACCTGCGCAAGGATCATCCCTTGTTTGCCATGCGCGTACGCCACGCAGCACGCAAGGGCTGCCAGGTCCATCGCCTGCTCGCCAGCGAGCAGGACTGGGCTTTGCCGGTACGCCACAGCGTGCTTGCGCCCACAGCGAAGTGGGTCAGTGCACTGGCAGGGATCGCCAGCGCGGTAGCTGCCATCAAGGGTGTTTCAGCGCCGGTGGCTGCGACCGCCGATGCAACGGCACAAGCAATCGCCCAGTCGTTGTTGGCAGGTGAGCGCAAGGCTGTCTTGCTGGGCAATGCGGCTGCGCACCACCCCGCGTTCGAGAGCCTGCTGCGTCTGGCCAACTGGATCGGAGAACAGACGGGTGCCAAGGTGGGTGTGCTGACCGAAGCCGCCAATACCGTCGGTGCCCAACTGGTCGGTGCCCAACCGCGCGAAGGCGGTTTGAATGCGGCCCAAATGCTGTCCGGTGCTGCCAAGGCCGTGGTGCTCTTCAACGTTGAGCCCGGCGCCGATACCGCGGGATCTTCTGCTGGCTTGGCCAACGCCGACATGGTCGTCACACTGAGCCCGTTCAAGACCAATCTGGATATCAGCGACGTGCTGCTGCCCATCGCCCCCTTCACCGAAACGTCGGGCACCTTTGTCAATGCCGAGGGGCGTGCCCAAGGCTTCCACGCCGTGGTCAAGCCATTGGGTGATACCCGTCCAGGCTGGAAGGTCCTGCGCGTTCTGGGCAATGTGCTGGGACTGGATGGCTTCCAGCAGGTGTCTTCCCAGCAGGTGTACGAGCAGATCTGCGCTGCCGGCCGCATCGATGCGCAAACCGGTCGCGCAGCAGGGTTGTCGAACCAGAATGACGCTGCCATCGACCTGTCTGAACAGGCTGTGGCACCGGTCAGTGCATCGATCTACCAGTTGGATGGCTTGGTGCGGCGCGCCGCATCCTTGCAGGCTACGGCGGACGGTCGTCAGGAGGGAGTACAAGCATGATCGACGCACTCTACAACGGCGGCTTGGCGCTGTCTTCCGATCCTCGCTGGGTTGAAATTGGCTGGCCGGTGGTCTGGACCTTGCTCAAAATTGTGGCGGTCGTTTTGCCGCTAATGGGAGCCGTCGCCTATGCCACGCTGTGGGAACGCAAGTTCCTGGGCTGGATGCAGGTTCGTGTGGGCCCGAACCGCGTGGGCCCGTGGGGCCTGCTGCAACCGATTGCCGACGCCTTCAAGTTGCTGACCAAGGAAATCCTGGTTCCCTCGATGGCCAACAAGGGGTTGTTCTTCATTGGCCCCATCCTGACCATCATGCCGGCCATGGCTGCCTGGGCCGTGGTGCCCTTCGGACCTGACGTGGCACTGGCCAACATCAATGCAGGTCTGCTGTTTGTGATGGCCATCACGTCCATGGAGGTCTATGGCATCGTCATCTCCGGTTGGGCCTCGAACTCCAAGTACGCCTTCCTGGGCGCTCTGCGCGCATCGGCGCAGATGGTGAGCTACGAAATTGCCATGGGCTTCTGCCTGGTGATCGTGCTTATGGTCACTGGCAGCATGAATCTTACCGACATCGTGATGACACAGGCCAAGGGCACGTTTGCGTCCGCCGGACTGGGCGTGCTGTCCTGGAACTGGCTGCCGCTGCTGCCCATCTTCGTGATCTACATCGTGTCGGGCCTGGCCGAGACCAACCGCCACCCGTTTGACGTGGTCGAGGGTGAAGCCGAAATCGTGGCTGGACACATGGTCGAGTACTCGGGCATGTCCTATGCGATGTTCTACTTGGCGGAATACGCCAACATGTGGCTGGTGTCCATCCTGGCATCGGTGATGTTTCTCGGTGGCTGGCTGGCACCGTTCAGCAGCCCGCTGACCGACTGGATCCCGGGCTGGATCTGGCTCGGTGCCAAGACCTTCTTCATCCTGAGTTTTTTCATCTGGGTCCGTGCCACTTTCCCGCGCTACCGCTATGACCAGATCATGCGTCTGGGTTGGAAGGTGTTCATTCCCCTGACCCTGGTTTGGTTGATGGTGGTGGGTATCTGGCTGCAGACACCCTTCAACATCTGGAAGTGAGGACGTGTCCATGTCCAATCAAAGCATCTCGCGTACTGCTGCTCCGTTTTCCCTGGGCGATTTTCTGCGCAGCTTTCTGCTGCTGGAATTGTTCAAGGGCCTGGCATTGACCGGGCGCTACCTGTTCCGCCCCAAGGTCACGCTTCAGTACCCTGAAGAAAAGACCCCGCTGTCGCCGCGTTTCCGTGGGCTGCACGCCTTGCGTCGCTACGAGAACGGTGAAGAGCGCTGCATTGCCTGCAAGCTGTGCGAGGCCGTGTGCCCCGCCATGGCGATCACCATCGAGTCGACGGTGCGCGAGGACGGTACCCGTCGCACCAGCCGCTATGACATCGACCTGACCAAGTGCATCTTCTGCGGCTTCTGCGAAGAAAGCTGCCCGGTGGACTCGATTGTGGAGACCCACATTTTCGAGTACCACGGCGAAAAGCGCGGTGACCTGTACTTCACCAAGGAAATGCTGCTGGCGGTGGGTGACAAGTACGAAAAAGAAATCGCGGCCAACAAGCAGGCCGACGCCAAATACCGCTAACCGGACTACAGGATGTAACTTGTCATGAACGTAACCACCGGTCTTTTCTACCTGTTTGCGGCAGTCATGCTGTTCGCGGCGTTCCGTACGATCACGGTGCGCAACCCGGTCCATGCGGCCTTGTTCCTCGTGCTGACCTTCTTCCAGGCCGCCGCCATCTGGATGCTGCTGAAGATGGAATTCCTGTCCATCACCCTGGTGCTGGTGTACGTCGGCGCGGTCATGGTCTTGTTCCTGTTCGTCGTGATGATGATGGACATCAACGTCGAAGCCTTGCGCGAAGGTTTCTGGAAACACTTCCCCCTGGCTGCGGTCGTCGGCGTGGTCATCGTGTTTGAAATGGCGCTGGTGCTGATGCCGATTCGCGTGGTCGAGTCCCCAGAAGCCCAGGCCATGGCCGCTGCAGCGTCCAACACCAAGGAGCTGGGCAAGCTGATGTTCACCAAGTACATCTACCCGCTGGAAATTGCGGCAGCGATCCTGCTGGTGGCCATGTTTGCGGCCATCGCGTTGACCTTGCGCGCGCGCAAGGACAGCAAGTACGTCGACCCCGCGGAGCAGGTACGTGTCAAGTCGCGCGACCGCATGGAAGTAGTGAAGATGGCACCCACCGTGCGTGAAGATGCCGCCGCTGCTGAAGGAGAAAAGTCATGACCATTACCCTGGGACACTACCTGACGCTGGGCGCGATGCTGTTTGCGCTGTCGGTGGTAGGCATCTTCCTGAACCGCCGCAACCTGATCGTGTTGCTGATGGCCATCGAACTGATGCTGCTGGCGGTGAACACCAATTTCGTGGCCTTCTCGCACTATCTGGGCGACCTGCAGGGCCAGGTATTTGTCTTCTTCATCCTGACCGTCGCTGCTGCGGAGTCGGCCATCGGCCTGGCCATTCTGGTGTTGCTGTTCCGTAACCGTTCGAGCATCAACGTCGAAGAGCTCAATTCGCTCAAGGGTTAATACGATATGAGTCAAACCTTGTCTGCAACCACCTTGCTTGCGGTGCCGCTGCTGCCCCTGGCAGGCTCCGCACTGGCGGGTATCTTCGGCACCAAGTTCGGTGGCAATATGTTCGGGCGCGCCGCCAGCCATACCTTCACCATTCTGGGTGTCCTGCTGGCGTTTGTGCTCTCGGCCATGACGCTCCAGTCGGTCATCAACGATGGTGCGCGTTTCAACGAGACCATCTACACCTGGATGGTGGTGGGCGGCCTGAAGATGGAAGTCGGCTTCATGGTCGATGGCCTCACGGCCATGATGATGTGCGTGGTGACCTTCGTGTCGCTGATGGTGCACATCTACACCATCGGCTACATGGAAGAGGACGACGGCTACAACCGTTTCTTCGCCTACATCTCGCTGTTCACCTTCTCCATGCTCATGCTGGTCATGAGCAACAACCTGCTGCAGCTGTTCTTCGGCTGGGAAGCTGTGGGTCTGGTGTCCTACCTGCTGATCGGCTTCTGGTTCAACAAACCAACCGCCATCTTCGCCAACATGAAGGCCTTCCTGGTCAACCGTGTCGGTGACTTCGGCTTCATCCTGGGCATCGGCCTGATCGCCGCCTATGCGGGTACGCTCAACTACACCGAGGTGTTTGCCGCTGCCCCCAACCTGGGTACCCTGGGCTTCCCGGGCACCGACTGGATGCTGATCACGGTCATCTGCATCTGCCTGTTCGTGGGTGCCATGGGTAAATCGGCCCAGTTTCCGCTGCACGTCTGGCTACCCGATTCGATGGAAGGTCCGACTCCGATCTCGGCACTGATCCACGCCGCGACCATGGTGACGGCCGGCATCTTCATGGTGGCCCGCATGTCGCCGCTGTACGAGTTGTCCGACACCGCGTTGAACTTCATCCTCGTCATCGGTTCGATCACCGCGCTGTTCATGGGCTTCCTGGGCATCATCCAGAACGACATCAAGCGCGTGGTGGCCTACTCCACGCTGTCCCAGCTCGGTTACATGACCGTGGCCCTGGGTGCTTCTGCCTACTCGGTGGCCGTGTTCCATCTGATGACCCACGCCTTCTTCAAGGCCCTGCTGTTCCTCGGCGCCGGCTCGGTCATCATCGGCATGCACCATGACCAGGACATCCGCAACATGGGTGGCCTGCGCAAGTACATGCCCATCACCTGGATCACCTCGCTCTTGGGTTCGCTGGCCCTGATCGGTACGCCGTTCTTCAGCGGCTTCTACTCCAAGGACTCGATCATCGAAGCCGTGCACGCCAGCCACCTGCCGTTTGCCCACTATGCGTACTACGCCGTGATCATCGGCGTGTTCGTGACAGCGTTCTACAGCTTCCGCATGTACTTCATGGTGTTCCATGGCAAGGAGCACTTCCACCACAAGCCTTTCCCGGGTGAGCACGACCACCATGACGATGACCACGGTCATGGCCATGACCATACGCCGCACGAGAGCCCCTGGGTGGTGACTCTGCCGCTGGTGCTGCTGGCCATTCCGTCGGTGTTCATCGGCTACCTCACGATCCAGCCCATGCTGTTCGGTGACTTCTTCAGCGGTGCCATCGTCGTCAATGCCGAGCACCACCCCGCGATGGCGGAACTGGCCGAAGAGTTCCACAGTGCAGCGGCCATGGCCATGCATGCCTTTGTTACCTTGCCCTTCGCCCTGGCCCTGGGCGGCGTGGTGACGGCCTTCGTGTTCTACATGGTGGCGCCGAACATCCCTGCCGCCATCGGTCGTGCGCTGTCGCCGGTGGTGACCGTACTGGAAAACAAGTACTACATGGACTGGATCAACGAGAACATCCTGGCCCGTGCGGCCCGCGGTCTCGGCCTCGGTCTGTGGAAGGTGGGCGACCAGGCCATCATCGACGGCGCCGTTGTCAATGGCTCCTGGAAAGTGGTGGGCGCCGTGGCTGCCGTGGTGCGCCAGCTGCAGACTGGGTTCCTGTACCACTACGCACTGGTCATGGTACTGGGTGTGTTTGCCTTGATGACTTGGTTCATGTGGCCTTATTTCGTCTGGCTCAAGTAGGAGAACAAGAAAATGGGATTTTTGAGCCTTTCAATCTGGATGCCGATCGTCTTCGGCGTGCTTCTGTTGGTCGTAGGCAAGGACGAAAACGCTGGCTTTGTGCGTGCCGTGGCTTTGCTGGGCGCACTGTGCAGCTTCGTGGTGACCCTGCCGCTGTACATCAATTTCGAAATCGGCTCGGCGGCCATGCAGTTCGTCGAGAAGGCGCCATGGATCGGCCGCTTCAACATCTACTACCACCTCGGCGTTGACGGCATCTCCATGTGGTTCGTGCTGCTGACCTCGTTCATCACCGTGATCGTGGTGCTGGCCGGCTGGGAAGTGATTACCGAGCGTGTCAACCAGTACATGGGCGCCTTCCTGATCCTCAGTGGCCTGATGATCGGCGTGTTCTCCGCACTGGACGGCATGCTGTTCTATGTGTTCTTCGAAGCCACGCTGATCCCGATGTACCTCATCATCGGCGTCTGGGGTGGTCCGAACAAGATCTACGCCGCCTTCAAGTTCTTCCTCTACACCCTGTTGGGTTCGCTGCTGACGCTGGTTGCGCTGATCTATCTCTACATCCAGGCCCGAGGCAGCTTCGATATCGCCACGTGGCATGCGCTGCCCCTGACCATGCAGGAGCAAACCCTGCTGTTCTTCGCCTTCTTCACCGCCTTTGCCGTGAAGGTTCCGATGTGGCCGGTGCACACCTGGTTGCCCGACGTGCACGTGGAAGCGCCTACCGGTGGCTCTGCCGTGCTGGCGGCCATCATGCTCAAGCTCGGTGCCTACGGCTTCCTTCGGTTCTCCATGCCGATCGCCCCGGACGCGTCGCGCGAATGGGCCTGGTTCATCATCGCGCTGTCACTGGTGGCTGTGGTCTACGTGGGTCTGGTGGCCATGGTGCAACAGGACATGAAGAAACTGGTGGCCTATTCGTCGGTCGCCCACATGGGTTTCGTGACCCTGGGCTTCTTCATCTTCAATGAACTGGGCATTTCGGGTGGCCTGGTGCAGATGATTGCCCACGGCTTTGTGTCCGCTGCCATGTTCCTGTCCATTGGCGTGCTGTACGACCGTGTGCATTCGCGCCAGATTGCGAGCTACGGGGGCGTGGTGAACACCATGCCCAAGTTCGCGGCCTTTGCCCTGCTGTTCTCCATGGCCAACTGCGGCCTGCCGGGCACTGCCGGGTTCGTGGGCGAGTGGATGGTGATCCTGGGCGCCGTGAAGTACAACTTCTGGATCGGATTCGCCGCCGCTTCCGCATTGATCTTTGGCGCGGCCTACACCTTGTGGATGTTCAAGCGTGTCTACCTGGGCGCTGTGGCGAATGACGACGTCAAGGGTCTGACCGACATCGGTGCGCGTGAATTCACGATCATGCTGCTGCTGGCCCTGGCGACCCTGGGCATGGGCCTGTACCCCAAGGTGTTTACCGACGTGATGGATGCCTCTGTCATGCAACTGCTGCAACAGGTGAGCGCAAGCAAGCTGCAATAACCGGTTGGGAACGAGAGCGAAAAAATGATTGATACCATCAGTTTGATTACCGTCTACCCCGAGGCCATCCTCTTGGTGATGGCCTGTGTGGTGGCCCTGGTGGACCTCGGCGTGAACACACCGCGCCGCAACCTGTCCTACGCCATTACCCAAAGCACGTTGGCTGCGGTGGCCCTCATCCAGTGGCAGTTCGCCGCCACTGGCGCTACCCACTACGGTTTCGAAGGTATGCTGGTCAGTGACCCCATGGGCAACTGGCTCAAATTCTTCGCCACCATCGCCGTCATGGTGACCCTGGTCTATGCCCGCGACTATGCGGTCCAACGCGACATGCTGGCCCGTGGTGGTGAATTGTTCACCCTGACCCTGTTCTCGCTGCTGGGCATGTTCGTGATGATCAGCGGCTCCAACCTGCTGGTGATCTATCTCGGTCTGGAACTGCTGACCCTGGCAGGTTATGCCCTGGTGGCCTTGCGCCGTGATGACCTCAATGCCACCGAAGCCGCCATGAAGTACTTCGTGCTTGGCGCCCTGGCTTCCGGCTTCTTGCTCTATGGCATGTCCATGCTCTACGGCGCCACCGGCTCGCTCAACCTGGGTGAAGTGGTGCGCTATGTGGCATCGGGTGAACTGCGCATGGGCGTGCTGGTGTTCGGCCTGGTGTTCATCGTGGCCGGTCTGGCCTTCAAGTTGGGTGTGGTGCCTTTCCACATGTGGATTCCCGACGTGTACCACGGTGCCCCGACCGCCATCACGCTGATGATCGGTGGCGCGCCCAAGCTGGCTGCGTTTGCCATCATCATGCGCCTGCTGGTTGAAGGCCTGTGGCCGCTGGCAGCGCAGTGGCAGCAGATGCTGATGTTCCTGGCCATTGCTTCGCTGCTCGTCGGTAACCTGGCTGCCATCATGCAGACCAACGTCAAGCGCATGCTGGCGTTCTCGACCATTTCCCAGATGGGCTTCGTGCTGCTGGGTGTCATCGCTGGTCTGGTGAATGGCAGCTTCAAGGGCGGCGCCAACGCCTACAGCTCGGCCATGTTCTACATCATCACCTACGTGCTGACGACCCTGGCTTCCTTCGGCGTACTGATCCTGCTGTCGCGCAAGGGTTTCGAGAGTGACGAACTCGCGGACCTCGCGGGCCTGAACCAACGCAGCCCCCTGTACGCCGGCATCATGGCCGCCTGCATGTTCTCGCTGGCCGGCATTCCGCCCATGGTCGGTTTCTACGCCAAACTCTCGGTGCTGCAGGCCTTGGTCGTATCCAACTCGCCCATGTACATTGCGCTGGCGGTGTATGCCGTCATCATGTCCCTGATCGGTGCCTTCTACTACCTGCGCGTCGTCAAGGTCATGTACTTTGATGCCCCGGCCGAGAATGCGCAACCGATCGAGGCTTCTGGCGAGATGCGCATGGTGCTGACCGTCAACGGCCTGCTGGTGCTGGTGCTGGGTCTGGTTCCCGGAACCCTGATGGCCCTGTGTGCCGAGGCTGTGCTGCAGATGCTGACGACCTGACTCCGGTCGGGGTCGTGTCTCATTTCGGGTAGAGGCGCTCGCGCTTGCTGAATCGTCCCAGTACCCCACTCCAGGAAGACCGCGTGCACAGCGAAGAGCTGTTCCGCGGTCGTTTTCTGCATGCCTTCCGCGACACGGTGCGCCTGCCCGATGGTGCGCAGGCCGTGCGCGAGTACGTGGTGCATCCCGGTGCGGTCATGGTGATCCCCATGCTGGAAGGTCCCGATGGCAACCTGCGTGCGGTCATGGAGCGCCAGTTCCGCTACCCCGTGGGCCAGACCATGGTGGAGTTTCCGGCCGGCAAGCTTGACCCGGGCGAGGCCACATTGGCCTGCGCCCAACGCGAATTGCGCGAGGAAACGGGCTACCGTGCCAGCCAATGGGCGCGCCTGGGCGTATTGCACCCGGTCATTGCGTATTCCACCGAATTCATCGAGGTCTGGCTGGCCAAGGGATTGACGGCCGGTGAACGGGCTCTGGATGGCGGGGAGTTTCTCGAAGTATTTGACATCGCGCTGGATCCGCTGTTTCATGCCTGCATGAATGGCGAAATCACCGATGCCAAGACCCTGGTAGGCGCTTTCTGGTTGCAGAACCACCTGCAGGGGCGCCTGCCCGTGCAGTGGCAGCAGGTACCGGCCCCGGAGTCCATGCCATGAAGGTCCTGAACCTGCACTGTGGCGCCGGGCACACGTTTGAAGGCTGGTTCGCCAATGAAGACGATTTCCAGTCGCAGCATGAACGTGGGCTGCTGACCTGCCCAGTCTGCAACTCGGGTGAGGTGCACAAGGGCCTGTCGGCTCCACGCTTGAATCTCAAATCCCCGGCGTCGGAGCAGCAGGCCGTGGTTCCAGCGCCCGTGGTCAGCACGACGCAGGGTGCGCCCAGGGGATTGCCTCCCGAACTGGTCCGTGCCTGGATGGAGATCTCGCGCAAGGTGGTCGAGTCTACCGACGATGTGGGTGCCCAGTTCGCCGAAGAGGCGCGCAAGATCCATTACGGGGAAGCACAGGAGCGGGGCATCCGTGGCCAGGCGTCCCCAGACGAGGTACGGGACTTGCTCGAAGAAGGCATCGACGTGCTGCCGCTGGCCCTGCCTGAACCTGCCAAGCACACCTTGCAGTAGGGCCGTTCTGAATCCGGGTCGCCTGGGCGGCTACAGCAGTGCTTCTTTTGCCGCCTCCATGACGTGGTGCGTCAGCCCCTCCAGCAGCTTGGACGCGGCGCGGGCCCGCTGCCAGTGCAGCGGCACATCGAGCGGCGTGTCGGGCAACAGTTCCACCAGGCTGCCGCGCTCCAGGTGTTCGCGTACCATCACCAGCGGGTTCATGCCCCAGCCCATGCCGGCCAGCGAGGCCGCCACGAAGGCATGGCTGGAGGGCAGGTAGTGGCGAGGCAGTTCCACATGGCGGTGGCACAGGCGATGCACCCAGCGTGACTGCAGTTCGTCCTTGGTGTTGAACACCAGGGCCGGGGCCCGGGCCAGACTGCCTGCGCCCACACCATTGGCGAAATGCATGGCGTGGAAGGACGGGCTGCATACCGCCACGTAGCGCATGGCGCCGAGCGGCTGGCTGCTGCAGCCGGTGGCGGCGCGTGCGGTGCCGGTCACGGCGGCGAGCACGGTGCCGTTGCGCAGCCATTCGAAGGTGTGGTCCTGGTCGTCCACCGCCACGTCCATGAGCACCGGAGCGGTCGACGCGTAGGCGGCCATGGCTGGGGCGAACCAGGTGGCCAGGCTGTCCGCGTTCACGGCCACTGGCAGCCCCACGCGTACCGCGGTGTCGGCGGCCAGCGCGGGCAGGGTGCCCTCCAGTTCCTGCTCCAGCAGCAGCACCCGGTCCATGTGCTGGCACATGCGCCGCCCGGTTTCTGTGGCGGTGCAGGGCTGGGCCCGTACCACCAGGGCACAGCCCACGCGCTCTTCGAGCAGGCGAATGCGCTGGGACACTGCCGAGGGCGTGACGTGCAGGGCGCGGGCAGCGCGCTCGAAGGAGCCCTCGCGCACCACCGTGGCCAGGGCATGGAGGGAAGCGTAGTCCAGCATGGTTTAGAAAAACTGAATTGATGTTAGTAAAGATAGTTTGGCTTTATTTCGGAAGGCTGGCAAGCTAGCGCCATGTTGTCGACATTTCCCTCCTTTGCATCGCTCTTTCCCGCCCTGCTGCAGGGCTTCGTGCTGAGCCTCGGGCTCATTGTTGCCATCGGCGCGCAGAACGCATTTGTGCTGCGCCAGGGCCTGCGCCGTGAGCACGTGGGCACGGTGGTGGCCTTCTGCGCCGCATCCGACGCCGTGCTCATTGCCGCCGGGGTGCTGGGCATGGCGCAGGCCTTGGGCGAACGGCCTTTGGTGGCGCAGGCAATGGCGGTGGCCGGTGCCGTGTTCCTGGCCATTTATGGCCTGCAGGCCATGCGCCGGGCGCTGCAGCCGCACCGGTTGCAGGCCGCCCCGGGGGTGCAGGTATTGGGCCGTGGGGCAGCGCTGGCCCAGGCGGCGGCCTTCACGCTGCTCAACCCCCATGTGTACCTGGACACGGTCATGCTCATGGGCTCCATCGGTGCCCAGCAACCGGCCGCAGCGCGTGGCTGGTTCATTGCCGGGGCCAGTGGTGCGAGTGTGCTGTGGTTCGTGGGGTTGGGCTATGGGGCGCGCTGGCTGGCACCACTGTTCGCCCGCCCACGGGCGTGGGCCATACTCGACGCCCTGATCGCACTCACCATGTGGACGCTGTCCGCGCTGCTGGTGCGCCACGTGCTGGTCAATTTCTGAGCGAGCCGCCATGTACCTCCCCAACTACCATGCCCTGACCGAGCGCGATGCACTGTGGGCACTGATCGACGCCCATCCACTGGGGGCCTGGGTGTCGGCGTGCGCCGACGGCCTGGTGGCCAACCATGTGCCCTGGGTGCTGGACCGCACGCAAGGGGCCCACGGCACGCTCATCGGCCATGTGGCGCGGGGCAACCCGGTGTGGCGGCAGCTGGCCGACGGTGCCCCGGCGGTGGTGATGTTCACCGCCGCGCAAGCCTACATATCGCCCGGCTGGTACCCGGGCAAGGCAACCCACGGCAAGGTGGTGCCGACCTGGAACTATGCCGTGGCCCACGCCCACGGCACCGCCCGTGCCGTGCAAGACCGCAGCTGGTTGCTGGACATGCTGCAGCGCCTCACGCACGCGCAAGAGGCAGGCCGGGCCGCACCCTGGCAGGTGCAGGATGCCCCGGCCGACTACATCGACAAGCTGCTCGGCGCCATCGTCGGCATCGAGATCCCCATTGAGCGGCTGGAGGGGCGCAACAAGGCCAGTCAGGACGAAGCCCTGGAGGACCGCCAGGGCACGGTGCTGGGCCTGCACGCGGCCGGGGGCGAGCAGCAGCGCGCGGTAGCCCGCCAGGTGGTGCAGGCCCTGGCCGCCGAGGGGCACGCCGTTTCTGGCGGTTTGGATGGCATTTTCAAGCCCTAGCCCGCATGGATATTGCGTAGGCAGCTATTGATTGCATAGCGCCTGGCAGGCCGCTTCAATCGGCCTGGCGGGTCGCGTTACCATCGCCGACACGCTGCCCGCAGCGCAAGCTTCCAAGGAACCGCATGACACTCGATACCGCAGCATCTGCCTACGTGCAACTGGTGCTGGCCGTGGGCCAGCATGACCCCGGCTACGTGGACGCCTACTACGGCCCCGAGGCCCTGCTCCCCACGGGCAGTGCCCAGCCGCTAGAGGCCTTGCTGGGGCAGGCGCAACGGTTGCACAGCGAACTGTTGGCCTTGGCGCTGTCTGGCGCCGAGCGGCTGCGCTGGCAGTTCCTGCACAAGCATGTCGCGTCCGTGGCGGTGTACATCCGCAAACTGCAGGGCGAGCGATTGCCGTTCGACCAGGAATCGCTGGGCCTGTACGACGCGGTCTCGCCACCCGTGGATGAAGCGCGACTCGACGCCGTGCTGGACGGGTTGGGCGCCCTGCTGCCGGGCAGTGGCGACGTGCCGGAGCGCATGGTGGCCTACAACCGCCGCTTCCAGATCCCCGTGCAGCGGCTCGACGCCGTGTTCAGCGCCGCCATCGCCGAAGCACGCCAGCGCACGGCCCAGCACATTGCGCTGCCGCCAGGAGAGAGCTTTCGCGTGGAGTACGTCACCAACCAGGTGTGGAGCGCCTACAACTGGTTCCAGGGCCGCGGCCACAGCCTGATCCAAGTCAACACCGATCTGCCCATGGGCATCAGCCGCGCCATCGACCTCGCCGCGCACGAAGGCTACCCCGGCCACCACGTGTTCCACCTGCTGGGCGAGCACCACCTGGTGCAGGGCAAGGGCTGGCTGGAATACAGCGTGTTCCCGCTGTACTCGCCCATGGCCCTGCTGTCCGAAGGCGCGGCCAACCACGGCATCGAGGTGGTTTTCCCGGCCGAGGAGCGGCTGGCCTTTGAGCAGGCGGTGCTGTTCCCATTGGCAGGCTTGGACTCGGCGGAGGCGCCGCAGTACTACCGGGTGCAGGCCGTGGTGCAGCAACTCTCGTACGCGGGCAACATGGTGGCGCAGCGTTTTCTGGACGGCGAGATCGACGCCGCGCAGGCCGTGGCCCTGCTGATGCGCTACTGCCTGTACGACGAGGCGCGCGCCCGCCAGCGGCTGCGCTTCATCGAGCACAACCGTGCCTACGTCATCAACTACAACCTGGGCCAGGACCTGGTGCGCCGCTACCTGCACCGCGTGGCACCGGCCCAGGACAGCGCCGCCCAGTGGGTCGCATTGACCGACCTGCTGCTGCAGCCCCGCACGGCGTCCATGCTGCAGGAAGATACTGCATAAATCTGGCCATAGCCCGCGTATTTATTGCGTAGACAGCTACCAATTGTGTAGCGCCTCACTAGCCTTTCGGTGTGGACCGCGTCGCGGCCCCCCGGTTACCTGGCCTCAGGCGACCGGGTCCAATTCCTGCGGTGCAGGCGCAATGCTCCACACCTTGCGGGCACGGTGGCTGGCCGCCAGATTCTTGCGCACCGTGTCCAGCACCTGGCGCTTGCCATCGCGGTAGAACAGGTTGTAGGCCTCGAACGGCACCATCTGCCCCTCGGGCGTGGCGAAGTGGATGCACGACTTCTTGAGTGAGCGGATGTCCAGGTTGGTCGCATCCATGAACTGCACGATCAGGATGCGGAACACGTTCTGGTAGCCCATGCCCTCGGGCGAGGCCACCTGCGGGAGGCAGCACATCAGCTCGGACAGGCAGTTGGCCTGCGACTCGGGCGAATGGTTGGTGGAAAACAGCTTGAACACCATGTCCTTGGCCGTCTGGTCCTGCTCGAACACGATGGTGTTGGCCGAGCCCTCCACCAGCTCCTGGGGCTTGAGGTGGCGCGTCAGCGGCACGGCCTGGCCACCGAGCTTCAGGGCATAGCCCATGGCCAGCGTGTCGGGGTTGCAGGGCACGGGCACGATGTCGTCGAGCGTGAACACGCCACTCTGCTCGGCAATGCCGCGGCGGATTTCGCTCACCGTGAGGCGGTGCTGGGCACTGAAGCCGTCGGTGCGCCCGGCTTCCTGGATGGGCTGGAAGGTGATGCCGCGCACGCAGGGCTGCGCAAGCGCGTGGCGGATGATGTCGCCCAGCTCATCGTCGTTGAGCCCGCGCTTGACCGTGACCACCAGCGTGGTGGAAATGCCCGCCGCATTGAGCCGCTCCAGCGCCTGCTGGCGGATGCGCGTCAGGTCGGCGCCGCGCAATTCTTTGAGGGCGGCGGCGCGCAGCGAGTCGAACTGCAGGTACACCTCCAGCCGCTGCGGACCGTAACTGGCCAGGCGCTCCACGAACGCGGCGTCCTGCGCAATGCGCACGCCGTTGGTGTTGATCATCAGGTGCTTGATGGGGCGCTTGCGCGCCTCGTCCAGAATCTCGAAGAACTGCGGGTGCGTAGTGGGCTCGCCACCCGAAATCTGCACCACGTCGGGCTCGCCCTCGTTGGCCACCACGGTGTCGAGCATGCGGCGCACCTCGTCCAGGCTGCGGTGTTCGGGCCGGTGGGTGCCGCTGTCGGCGTAGCAGATGGGGCAGTTCAGGTTGCAGTGGTCGTTGATCTCCACAATGCTCAGGCACGAGTGCTGCATGTGGTCCGGGCACAGCCCGCAGTCATAGGGGCAGCCGTACTCCATTCGGGTGTTGAACAGGTTGGGCATTTCCGGCTGCTTGACGAACACCTCGCGTCCCAGGCGGTAGTAGTCCACGTCGTCGCTGATGAGCACGCGCTCGGAGCCATGCGCCGGGCACCACTTGTCCATGTACACCTTGCCGTCCTTGAACAGGATCTTGGCTTCCACCGGATGCAGGCAGGTGGAGCAGACACTGGAGGTGGTGTCGTAGAAGTGGTAGGGGCGTTGTTTGCGGGACATGGGTTAGTTGGTCAATCCAAGGTTAAACAGCGGAAGTCCCATGAAATCTCCGATTTGATTCATCAAGCTCAGCTTGTTCTCTACGCTGGCAAAGTCGTGGTCTGGCCACCCTGGGGGACTCTCGTCGTTCCCTGGTTCTCTGAAATCAAGAGCCTTGGGTCTCGCTTCACTAACAACAAAATTTGATTGAGTCACCATTGGCCGAAATGCACGCCCGTGGACGAACAGCCATCTGGATGACTCAATACCACTGACCTGAAACCCCTTCTCTGTGAGCGTGGCAGCTTCGGATTTTGATAGCGTGTCGCTGCCGGCGTAAGTGAATGCCAGTCGCCCCCAAAAGGCATCGTCCTTGAATTTCAATAGTTTGGTGTCTTTTTTCAGACCAAGACCAAAGCGGCTCATGTGCTTCAACTCTTCAAATGCACTTTTCCCTGTAGAGATAATGAAGGTCTTCTGCTTGCCAAGTAGGGCGACAGCGTCTTCCCATTGCAAGATTCGCTGAAGATCGTTGTTCAAATACGCAAACCCTAGTATTGATTCCGATAACGTAACGTCACCTCGCTTGGCCCTGTATTCCTCATTGCTGGGTTGTTCCACGTAGCGGCGTGATGCGCACGCCCATCCCCCCACCACCGCCGCCCCCGCCCCCAGCAGCATCAGCCTGCGTCGTTGTTCGTCGTGCACGGTATTGCTTTCCTGCATGGTTCTCCTCCTTGATGTGTACGGACTCAGCGCCTTAGGCGGCAGTGGTCCACGTCGTCGTTGATGAGCACGCGTTCGGTGCCATACGCCGGGCACCACTTGTCCATGTACACCTTGCCGTCCTTGAACAGGATCTTGGCTTCCACCGAGTGCAGGCAGGTGGAGCAGACACTGGAGGTGGTGTCGTAGAAGTGGTAGGGGCGTTGTTTGCGGGACATGGGTTAGCTGGAAACTGTTACTTCGAAGAAGGGAAGGCCGAAGACCTTTTTGTGGCTAACCTGGTTCTTTATCGTGAGTCGATCATTCAAATTTGAGTTTGCGAAAACGAGGCCGGAAAACTGGTCTGGCTCGCCAATCTTCGGTGCGCGAAAAGTGAGGTTCTTGGAGTCGGGGTTCGTGGCGGCTGTGATGGGGTCACGCAAGGGCCTAAGTACCACTCCCCCAATCTCCAACCATCTGAATGGAGCACCAATATCGGGGAGGTTAAAGCCCAGTTTGGTCAGCACCATCCGATCGGATGCCGAACCAGCGCTTTCATTCGAAACGATCTTGAGCCAACCCTTGACGGCTCCCTTGTTGTCAATGTGCAGGAGTTCGGAGTCCGCCTCTAACTGGAGGCGTGGGTCCTCCCATCCATCGTTCTGCATGAAGTTGTAAGCGCCGTAGTTGCTGATCAAGTAGGTGCCGTGCATGCCAATAAGCACTGACATCCAACCGTCATTGATGTTCATTGCTCGATTTAATAGGGGATGTGGCCTACCAATTGCCACTAGCTTTTCCCGCAGTCTTGGCTCGCCTTTTGCTGCAAGCTGCTGAATCATGGGCGGTGCTTTTGGGACGGAGGACGCAGTAGCACACGCCCATCCCCCCACCACCGCAGCCCCCGCCCCCAGCAGCATCAGCCTGCGTCGTTGCTCGTCGTGGACGGTAATGTTTTCTTGCATGGTTGTCCTCCTCGGTGTGTACGAACTCAGCGCCCCAGGCTGATCAGCACAGCCAGGCCGCCCAGCAATTGCAGGGGGGCGGTGACCACATCGACCACGATGGCGGCGGGCAGCAGGGCCATGGCCCCGATGTTGGGTTTGGTCTCGGTGCTGGGCGGTGCGTGAAAGCGCAGCGGGCGGGGCTTTTGCATGGCCGTGAATGCGGCACCCTGCAGCTGGATGGCGGGGTACACCGCGCCCTTGATGCTCACCATGCGCCGCACGGTCTGCGGGGTGGTACGAACGAACCCGAGCGTCTTGAACAGGGCTTTCTCCGCGTCCGTGGCGGTGGCTGCGTCCGAGGTGTAGTTGAACTCCAGCGTGCCCCACACGGTCTTGTCCTTCAGGTACAGGCGGTGGTTGTCGGGGGTGAGGCTCAGGCGCGCGGGGTCGAGCTGGGTCATGGCCAGCAGGGCGCTGCCGCCTTCGACCAGCAGGTAGGTGTTGGCCGCGCCCAGGAAGGCCACCACATCGGCCTTGCCCATGGACTTGGCCATGGCCTCGTCGGCACGCCCAAAGGCCAGTATGTCGTCCGACAGCACCACGTCGCCTTCCACGGTCTTGCTGGTGCTGGTCTGGCTCGACACCACGGCGGTGGCGCAGCCCCAGCCGCCCACCACGGCAGCGCCCAGCCCCAGGGCCATGGCATGGCGGCGGTTCAGATGGGACGAGTTCATGGGTGTGTCTCCTTGTGTTCGATGGCTACGCTGGCAGCAATGACGGTAGCTGCGGCCAGGCAGGCCCACTGGATGCCGGACAGGCCGCCCCAATAGGCGTAGGGCACGGGCTTGATGCCGTCCATGGCCAGGCGCCACAGCAGGTAGCCGAGCATGAAGCAGCGGAATGCCAGGCCCGGCGTGTGGGCCAACGCCCGCCCCCAGCGTGGCCAAGTGAGCAGGGCCAGCATGGCCGCCAGCCATTCGTACAAGGCCGTGGGGTGGCGCGGCACGCCGTCGCCCATGTCCATGCCCCAGGGCAGGGTGGTGGGCACGCCGTAGGTGCCGTCGTTCAGCCCGGCCAGGAAGCAGCCCACGCGCCCGACCAGAATGCCGCCCAGGATGGCAGGCACGAAGTCGTCGCCGGTGCGCGGCCCCCTCCAGCCGCTGAACCATTTGGCCAGCTCCACGCCGATCCAGCCCCCTAGCAGCCCGCCAACGATGGACTGCCCCTGCAACCACAGCGTGGGCATGTGCAGGTATTCGGGCCAAAGTTGCGGGTTTTCCAGCCAGAACATGGCCTTGTTGCCGATGGCCGCGCCCAGCAGGCAGCCCATGACGACGGGGAACAGCGGGCCTTGCAGCACGCTGGCGCTGCCTTGGCGCGCCTTGCGCTGGCGGTAGACCCAGGCCCCGGTGACCAGCGCAGCCCATTCGAGCAGGTAATGCACGGTGTGGGCCCGGTCGGGGTCGGTGATGAAGAGGCTCATGCAGGGGAAGAAGTTCTGAATCAGCTTCAGTTCGCAGTGCTGCTGGAGGAGTGCGCTGGTCGGCGTATCTCCACGATGAAATCTGGAGCGTCTAGCTCTTCACCGATGCTCCCGGATGCTTTGAAGTCTGCGGGTGCAGGCTTTATGTCCCAGATCCGCACTGCCAACGTCGCACCGCTTGCGCTGTCTTGCAAATCGACGATCACAGCGGTGCCATCGATACGAAGGCCAATGCCGCGCAGTTGCTGGCGTTCCAGAACGCCTCCATCGCTGGAGATGCTCAAGATGGTGACGACAAAGCGTTTTCCGACGTAGATACCTGGGCCTGTTGTGACGCCTATGGCGCTATCGTCAACGATGGGTTTCCGCTTCACCCCCATCATCCAAAGGCCGACACGCAGCAAGCCAAGCGAGAGAGCAATGCCCAACACGGCGAGAAAAGCAGGAGCAATGCTGCCAGAGGAAAGCTGGGAGAAGAAGAAGGTCGTGTCAATGGCGGTGCACACGCCCCCGCTCACCACAAATACCAAACCGACCAGAACGGCGAAGAAGCGCCCGATAGCATCGAACATTGTGAATAGCCTCCCTTGGCGCGCGATCATACCGGCTGTTTCAGTGTTCTCCTTCGGCATTGGCCATGCAATGAATTGGGGTTTTCCCCTCGTATCCATTGCGTAGGCAGCTACCAATTTCGTAGCGACAGCAGTCCGGTCCGGTTACTGCGTCGCCGCGCCCGCGATCTGCGCACCAATGCGGGGAAGGGCCATGTGCAGGGTGGAGTAGTGCGATAGGCCGGGCAGCACCTGGCATTCCACGCAATCGGGCAGTTGCTGTTGCAGGTAGCGCGCCATGGCCGGGGGCGACCAGTTGTCGGCGTCGCCGTGCCATAGGTGGGTGGGGGCCGCCACGCCGCGCAACTGCGCGTGCCAGGGCTGCACGTAGGCGACCACGTCACGCACATAGCCGCTGCGCAGGGCGTTGAAGCAGCGCCGCAGGTCGTGCAGCGTGCGTTGGCGGAAGGCCGGGTCGGTGCGCAGTGCCTGGTCGGCACCCTGGGCGCTGGCAAACAGGCTACCCAGCAATGCGTCGGGGGCCACACGGGCCAACAGGCCTTGCACCGCGGTGAGGGCGCGCAATAGGTGCGGCTGGCGCTGGGCCAGCTGGAACACCGGGCGCCCAGCCATGGCGGGCAGGAAGTCGCCGCCCTCCAGTGGGGCGGCGGCGGATACCAGGTGCAGGCTGCGCACCTGGGCGCCGAGCAGGCGGGCCACCTGCAGCGCCACGAAGGTGCCGATGGAAAAGCCCACCAGGTCCACCGGTTGCCCCTGCGCATGGCGCGCCACATCGTCGGCCAGGGCCTGGAAGTAGGCCTCGCCCGCCAATGCAGAAGGTGCCGCGAAGCGCTCCTGGCAGATCACGCGCAGCCCCAGCCGCTGTGCATCGGCCTGCAAGGCCTGTGCCTCGGCCAGACCACCGGGCGCGCCATGGAAGTACACCAGCAGCGGGCCGGTGGCAGCGCCCAGGCTGCAGTGGGGAAGGGGGGCGGTGGTGGGTGTCATGGGGTGGGGTTCGGTAGGCGGGTTGGGGCGGGCCAGTGCATGCGGCGTTGGCGTCCGGCAGGCTCAGGGACGTTCATGGTCCGCAGCGCGGGGGGCTTGTGGCAGGGCCTCCCTTGCCACCTGCGGCGCCACGCCCTCCCAGCGCTTGAAGGCGCGGCGGAAGTTGGCCTGGTCGGTGTAGCCCAGGCGGTAGGCAATTTCCTGCAGGCTCAAGTGCGGGTTGCGGATGTGCTGCAGTGCCAGGCGGTGGCGCACCTGCTCCACGATGGCGCGGTAGCTCGTGCCCTCGGCCTCCAGTCGGCGGTGCAGGGTGCGTGGGGCCATGTGCAGCAGGCGTGCGCTGGTGGCCAGCGAGGGCAGGGCGCCAGCGCAGCTTAGCAGGCTGCGCTGGATGCGTGCGGTGAGCGACTCCTGGCGGGTGATCTTGTCGAGCTCGGCCTGGCACAGGGCGGCAGCGTTTTCCAGTGCCTGCGCGTCGGCGGTGGACATGGGCATGTCCAGTGTGGCCGGGTTCAGGTGCAGCGCATTCCCGGTTGCGCCATAGTGCACGGGGCAGGCAAACAACTCCTGGGCCAGCGCGGCATAGCCCGTGGCGGGTGCCGTGAAGGTGGCAGCCAGCACCGACTGTGCGCCTGGGGCCAGGTAGTCGAACACGTTGCGCACGGTGAGCATCACGGTTTCCAGGATCAGCAGCTCGGCCACGTCCAGGTCCGCCGCGGGGGTAAAGCTGAGTTGCGGGGCAGTGGGGTCGTTCTTGAAATGGGGCTGCAGCAGGTTGGTACGCACCGGCATGAAGCGCTCTACCAGCGTGGCGGCCTGGCGTAGGCTGGCCGCGTTCATGAGCGCATAGGCCAAGGTGCCGTGGGTGTTGATGCGCAGGCGCCGCCCCAGCAGCAGGCCCAGGGCAGGCTCGCGGGTGTGCAGCACGGCCGCGCGTACCAGCGCCACGTAGCGCGGGGTGTCCAGTTCCACCGCGGGCTGGGCCAGCTCCTGTGGCGCGATGCCGGCTGCCCGCAGCCAGGGGTCCGGGTCATAACCCATTTCCTGTGTCAGTTCGATCAGCGTGCGCAGGTACAGCGTGGGGACCTGGATCGCGCGGGACGGCGGGGGCACGGTGATTTGCGGCATGGGTGTGCTTGGCAAGAAATGACCTGCGATTGGCGCAGTCTAACCTTTCGTTGAAAAGCCTGCTTGCCTACCATGCAGGGCATAAATACGAGGAGACGACATGCTTGGATTTCAAGGCCGTTCCACCGGAACGGTAGCCACCATCAATGCCCAGCCAGTGCGCGTGCAGCAGGGCGAAACCATTCTGACCGCGGCGTTGCGCGAGGGCGTGGATTTTCCCCACAGCTGCCGCGTGGGCGGCTGCGCCAGCTGCAAATGCAAGCTGGTGGAGGGGCGGGTGCGCGAGCTCACCGAATTCAGCTACCTGCTGTCCGAGGAGGAGCTGTCGCAGCGCACCATCCTGGCCTGCCAGAGCGTGCCCATGGGGCCGGTGCGCATCGAGGTGGAACAGACCCGGGCGCTGGCGGTGCAGGAGGTAGCGGGCACGGTGGTGGCGCAGGAGGCGCTGACGCACGACATCCAGTGCCTGCGGGTGCGGCTCGATGCGCCGCTGCACTACAAGCCGGGACAGTTTGCGCAGCTGTCGCTGGATGCGCTGCCGGGCCAGACCCGAAGCTATTCGTTTGCCAACCCGCCCGATGCGCAGGGCGTGGTGGAGTTCTTCGTGCGCCAGGTGCCGGGCGGTGCATTCACCGGCCATGTGCACGGTAACGATCTGCTTGGGCAGCGTGCCCACGTGCAGGGTCCGTTGGGGCAGTTCTGGCTGCGCGAGTCGGATGCGCCCTTGCTGTTCGTGGCGGGCGGCTCCGGGCTGGCCCCGGTGCTGGCCATGCTGCGCGCACTGCAGCAGCAGGGCTCGGCGCGCTCGGTGACGGTGCTGTTCGGCGCCCGCACCCAGGCCGACCTGTATGGCATGGACGAGCTGCGCGCCATGGCTGCAGGCTGGGCCGGTGCCTTCCGTCTGGTGCCGGTGTTGTCCGAAGCCCAGGCAGACGCCGGTTGGGCCGGGGGGCGCGGTCTGGTGACCGAGCAACTGCCCCAGGTGGTGGAGCCTGGCATGCACGCCTACCTGTGCGGTCCGCCTGCCATGGTGGACGCGGCCCATGCGGCGCTGGTGGGGCTGGGCCTGGCCCGTGCGCACATCCACGCCGACCGGTTTGTAACGCAAAAAGAGCTCTCTGCCCCCGAAAAGACTGCGCAGGCAGCTATTGAAACCATAGCGCCTCCCAAGTCGCTGATGGAGTGGGTGGCCGCGGTGTGGCACTACCTCAAGTTCTTCCTCTTCCACGTGGAAGGGCTGGCCGTGGCAGCGGCGCTGTTTGCAGGTGGCAGTTGGATCACGGTGGGGCTGCTGGTTTACCTGCTCATCAGCATGGGGCTGGATCTTGTGGCGGGGGACGACACCAGTACCCCCACCTACCGGCATCCGTGGATATTGACCGTCCAGCTGTGGATGGCTTTGCCCCTGCTGTTGCTGATCTGCTTTGCAGCGGTGTGGAGCGTGAGCCCGGGCGATGCGCTGGGCGCGGGTGCCATGCTGTCGCAGTGGACGGGGATGGATCTGCTGGCCGCAAAGTCCGCCACCACCTGGTACGAACATGCGCTGGGCGTGGTTCTCATGGGGCTGATGGTGGGCATGGTCGGAACCGTGCCCGGGCATGAGCTCACACACCGCACCTGGGACCCGGTGTCGCTCTGGGTGGGTCGATGGTTGCTGGCGTTCAGTTTTGATGTCGGCTTTGCCATTGAACACGTGTACGGCCACCACCGCTACGTGTCGACCCTCAACGACCCGGCCACGGCGCCGCGCGGACGCAACGTGTACGCCCACGTGCTGATTTCGACCATCCGTGGAAACATCAGCGCCTGGCGTATCGAAGCGGGGCGGTTGCAGCGCAAGGGCTTGCCCGTACTGTCTTGGCACAATGCCTACCTGCGGGGGCTGGCCATGAGTGCGGTGCTGGTCGCTGCTGCCTTCGGACTCGGCGGGGTCGGGGCTGCGTTGTACTTCTGTGCCTTCGGTCTGACAGGAAAGGCGCTGCTGGAGATCGTGAACTACATGGAGCACTACGGTATCGTCCGTGACCCGGCGCAACCGGTGCAGCCGCGCCATTCGTGGAACACCAACAGCCGCATCAGTTCCTGGGCGCTTTTCAACCTGACGCGGCATTCGCACCACCACGCCCAGGGCGAGGTGCCCTACCAGGACCTGCAGCCCTACCCCCATGCGCCCATGATGATCGGCGGCTACCTCACCACCATATCGGTTGCGATGATTCCACCGCTGTGGCACAAGCTCATGACGCCCAAGGTGCTGGCCTGGGACCGCGACTACGCCAACGCGGCCGAGAAGCAGCTGGCCGCGCAGGCCAGTGCGCGTGCTGGTTGGGTGTAGGGGTCAGGAGTCTCTTCAGGCCACGCGCAGGCAGTTGCGGCCCTGGTTCTGGGCCTGGCGCAGCGCGGTGTCCACCCGGGACAGGCAGGGTGCGGTGTCGACATCGACATGGCGCACCACCGTCAGCCCGACGCTCATGGTGAGTGATACGGTGCAACGCGAGGAGACCAGGGGTTCGTCCGCAATGGCGGCACGGATGCGCTCGGCCTGCTTGCAGGCGTCGGCCAGTTCGGTGTCGGGCAGCAACAGCATGAAGTCGTCACCACCGAAGCGCGCGATGACGTCCGAGTCGCGCACCGTGGCCCGCAGGCGCTGGCCGATGGCCCGCAGGGTCTTGTCCCCGGCCGTGTGGCCGTAGCGGTTGTTCACCTGCTTGAACTGGTCCAGATCCATCAGCACCAGGGCGTAAGGGCGGCCGCCGCGCAGGAAGCGCGCATGCTCTGCCTTGAGCCGCTCCAGCATGACGCTGCGGTTGCTCAGCCCAGTGATCTGGTCCTGTGACACCAGGTTGTCCAGACGCTTGATCAACGAGCCCAGCACCAGCGCAAACAGCGAAAAATTGAAGAAACCCAGCGAGACCTGGAACGCCGTGGTGGCCACGATGATGAAGGTGGTGGTGCCTTCGAAGTCGAAATGCGCGGCGTTGCGGCTCTGGCTCATCATGAAAGCGCGCACCAGCAGCACCACCACGGTCAGCACCACGGGAAACACCAGCAGCACCTGGGTGATGCGCTGGCGCTGGAACCACTCGGGTGCGTTCGACCACAGCAAGCGCACGATGCCCGACACCGGTACCGCCAGCGTGCAGGCGAAGATCCAGGCCAACCAGTCCGGGTGCCCGGGCTCCAGCCAGCGCACCACCTCAATCAGCACCAGGCCGCTGTAGGTTGCAACCAGGAAGGCGGGGCGAATCGCCTTGCGTTCCAGGTGGGCTAGCCCCTGCTGGATCTGCAGGAAGGCCGTGAGCAGCAGGAAGTTGATGGGCAGCTCCATGCTGAACGGTGCCCACAGTTGGCGCCCAAACATGAGCAGCGCCGCAATGCCGATGAGCAGCCAGCCCCAGGCCCAGTTCAGGCAGGCGCGCTTGTGCTCGCGGATGGACAGACCGACCGCCAGCCAGGCAGCGGAAAAGAGCAACAGCTCGACGGCCAGGCTGGCCAGTGAAAAGTTCATCGGGGGAGCGGGTAATGATGGAGGCGTGTATTGTGCCGCCTTCCGGTGGCGTCGCAGCTTGCCTTCTCCCTCGGTTCGGGCCGCTGGCGCTTGCGGCGGCCATGCCCTTCAGATCTGCACCCGGGTTCCGAGTTCGACCACGCAGTTGTTGGGCAGGTTGAAGAACCCGGCCACGCTGCCGGCGTTGCGCGACATCACTGAAAACACGGTTTCCCGCCAGCGCGCCATGCCGTGTCCCTTGGTCGGAACGATGGTTTCCCGGCTCAGGAAGTAGGAGGTCTCAAACAGGTTGATCGGCAAGCCCTTGGCCTTGCACAGCTCCAACGCCTTGGGAATGTCGGGCGTGTTCTTGAACCCGTAGTTGATCTGCACGCGCCAGAAGTACTCCGTCAGTGGCTCCAGCTCCACCCGGTCCTGATAGGGTATCCAGGGAACCTCGTGGAAAACCACGGTGAGGATGATGTTGCGTTCGTGCAGCACCTGGTTGTGCTTGAGGTTGTGCAACAGGGCCTGGGGCACCGTGCCGGGGTTGGCCACGGCATACACGGCGGTGCGGGCAACCTTGTGCATGGTCTCGTCGGCCGAGATCGCCTGAATGAAGGGCATGAGCTCGGGGTCGTCCTGGCGGATGCTGTCGATCAGCAGCTCGCGTCCCCGGCGCCATGTGGCCATGACGGCAAAGATGAGCAGCCCCAGCGCCAGCGGGAACCAGCCGCCTTGGAGGAGTTTGATGGAGCAGGACACCACCAGCAGCAAGTCCAGGCTGAGAAACAGGCCGGTGGCCCCCACTGCGATGGGCAAGGGATAGTTCCAGGCATTGCGTACGACAAAGTAGGTGAGCAGGGTGGTAATGAGCATCGTCATGGTCACGGCGATGCCATAGGCTGCGGCCATGGCGGAAGAGCTGCCGAAGCCGAACACGGCCAGCAGCACGGCCAGCAGCAGGAACCAGTTGACTTCGGGCATGTAGATCTGCCCCGCTTCCTTTGAGGAGGTGTAGTGCACGTGCATGCGTGGCAGCAGCCCCAGTTGGATGGCCTGCTTCGTCATGGAATAGGCACCGGAGATCACCGCTTGCGAAGCGATCACGGTGGCTACCGTGGCCAGTACCACGGCAGGGATGAGCCACTCGGGCGGAAACAGAAGATAGAAAGGGTTTTCCAGCGCAGCGGGGTTGCGCAGCAGCAGTGCGCCCTGGCCCATGTAGTTCAGTGCCAGGGATGGGAGTACCAGGCCCAGCCAGGCCAGCTGGATCGGCCGCTTGCCGAAATGCCCCATGTCGGCATACAGCGCCTCGGCCCCCGTGAACGCCAGGACGATGGCGCCGACGGCCAGAAAGACGCCCCAGCCTTGTGCCCACAGAAAGGCCACGGCATGCTGTGGATTCAGGGCAGCAAGAATCGCCGGCTGACGGGCGATCTCCACCACTCCGGTGCAGGCCAGCACGCCGAACCAGACCATGATGATGGGACCGAACAGCTTGCCCACCGTGGCGGTGCCGAAACGCTGCATGGCGAATAGCCCGGTCAGCACCGCGGCGGCAATGGGCAGCACGTAGGGTTTGAAGGCGGGTGTGGCCACCTCCAGGCCTTCGACCGCACTGAGCACGGAAATGGCCGGTGTGATCACGCTGTCACCGTAGAACAGCGAGGCGCCGAATACGCCCAGCAGCAGAAGCGTGAGGTGCAGGCGACGGGTACCCCCAGCGGCGCGCGAAGCGAGTGCAGTCAGGGCCATGATCCCGCCTTCGCCACGGTTGTCCGCGCGCAGGATGAGCAGCACGTATTTGAGGGTGACCACCGCCATGAGACCCCAGAAAATCACCGAAACCGCACCGATGATGTGCGGTGCGTCCAGGGGAATTCCCGTGCCGGGGCCGAACACCTCTTTCATGGTGTACAGGGGGCTGGTGCCGATGTCGCCGTAGACGACGCCCAAGGCGCCCAAGGTGAGGGCAGCCAGGCTGTTGCGTTGGGGGTTCGCGCTCATTGCCGTACCAAGTGATGAACAAGGCACCACTGTGACGGGCCACGCATCAGTAACGCATAAGTACCGCCGCTCAGGCCACGGCCAGGCGGTAGCCGACGCCGGTTTCGGTCAGCAGGTGACGCGGGTCGGCCGGGTCCTGTTCGATCTTGGCACGCAGCTGGCCCATGTACAGGCGCAGGTAGTGCGTGTGCTCGGTGAATTCCGGGCCCCATACATCGGTCAGCAACTGCCGATGTGTGACGACGCGCCCGGCGCTGCGTACCAGGCGGGCCAGCAGCTTGAACTCGGTGGGAGTGAGGTGCAGCAGGTTGCCCCGGCAGTGCACCTCGCGCAGGGACAGGTCTACCTTCAGGTCGTCCAGTTCATGCAGGGTCGTGGCGGCACCCAGTGCGGTGCCTCGATGGCGCAGGGCTACGCGAATGCGGGCCAGCAGCTCGCCGACCGCAAAAGGCTTGGTCAGGTAGTCATCGGCACCGGCATCGAGCAATGCAATTTTCTGTGTTTCCTGGTGCCGGGCCGAAACCACGAGGATGGGGGTGGTGTGCTGCTTGCGCACCGCGCGTACCAGCGTGATGCCATCGCCGTCAGGCAAACCCAGGTCCAGCACGATGACGTCGGGCGCGGTGTGGTCCACCAGCGCCTGCGCCTCACGGACGGACACCGCCGTCACGACCTCAAAGCCCTCCACGGACAGGCTCGATTGCAGCAGCGCCCGAATCTCCCTGTCGTCCTCCACCACCAATACACGCAGGCTCATGGGGACTCCGTCGCCGTGGGGGGCGTGTCGATGGGCAGGCGCAGCATGAAGCTGCTGCCGCCGCCGCCGCGACGCCTTGCCGTGAGTGTGCCGCCATGCACCTTCGCGATGGCGCGGCATACCGCCAGGCCCAGGCCACTGCCACGCTGTCCCGACTGGTCACCTCGTGCGTAGGGCGCAAAGATCGCCTCCAGCCGGTCGTCGGGAATGCCCGGACCGCGGTCCTTCACTGCGACGACCAAAGTGCCCTCGTCGGTACCCACCGACAGATCGACGGCCTCGCTGCTGTACTTCAACGCGTTGTCCAGCAGGTTGGTGAGCAGCTGGGCCAACAGTACCGGGTCGGCCTTGATCAGCGGCAAGTCGGTCGGCACCTTGGAGCGGATACGGCGGGTGCTGTCGCGCTGGCGTACCCGCGCCAGCACGCTCCCGACGATCTCTTCCATCGACTCCCATTGGTGGGCGCTTGCGCTGGTGGGGTTCGCGAGTTGCATCAGTTGCAACGTGTTTTCGGTCACCTCCGACAGGTAACTGGCCTCACGGACGATGCTGGCGAGCAGGCGTTGGCGCTCGGCAGCGCTGAGCTTGTCGGACTGGGTTTGCAGCGCTGACGCCGCGCCGACCACGGCCGCCAGCGGTGTGCGCAGGTCGTGCGCGATGGAGGCCAGCAAGGTGCTGTGCGTCTGCTGGCGTTGGGCCTCCCATTGCGCGCTCTGGAAGGCGGATTGCAGCCGAAGGCGCCAGATTGCCTGTGTGAGCAGCGAGGCAATGGCCTGGCCATGTTCGCGACCGGTGGCGTCTGGTGCCCGCGCCGGCTGGATGCAGAGCGCGCCCAGGCTGTGGTGGTCACCGAGTGGGAGGTACCAGGCATCCAGGCCGGGCCAGCGTCCGGTTCCCGGCCCCAAGGTGGCGGATTCCTTCATGCAACAGGCCAGCCCATCAATGACGGCTGAGGGTATGTGCGCGCCCCATGCCGATGCTTCATCCGGCCCGCCCAGGGCCAGGTAGTTGGGGCCGCGGAACGCGCGGTTCAGATGGCGCATCCCGATGCCTGCAATGTCTTCCACCGAGCGTGCGTCGGCCAGTTCGGTGGCAAGTGTTTGCAACTGATCGGCACGCTGCGCATTGCTGTGCGCTGATTGCGTCTCGCGGCGCAGCGTGGCAGACAGATGGCTGATCACCAGGGCGACGATGGACATCGTTGCCAGGGCAACGATGTTCTCGCTGCTTTCGACCTGGAAGGTCCAGCGTGGCGGAACGAAAAAGAAATTGAATGCCGCCACCGCGCCCAGGGCACAACCCAGCGAGGCCTGCCAGGGCTGGCTGTACGCCACCACGACCACGCCCAGTACGAAGAGCATGGCCTGGCTCAGCAGGGAGGTATGGCTGTCCAGCACCAGCCCCGCCAGGGTGGACAGCGCAAGTGTCCCCAGCACCACGCCCAGCGGGCGTAGCACGGTGGTCACCGGTGGAGGATCAGGCAAGTCAGTCATCGGGACCGCAGCGTATCACTGCAGGTGTCAGGATTGCATTAGGAACCCGGGTGACCGTGCCAGCAGTTTCGAGGGGATCGGCCTTGTCTTGGCGACCCGCCAGCCAGGCTTCGCGCTGGCCGAGTGTGCCGTGCTTACGCTGCCAACTGCAACTCGGATTCGTTGCTGGCCAGCAGTTTGTCCAGTGCCCGGCCCACGATCGGGGTCTGGTCCAGCGTCTGCAGCTGGCCCATGCGCAGCATGGCGGCCACCTCGCGCTCGCTGCGCACGAAGGCATCGAAGCCCTCGCGGTTGGTGAACAGGAAGCGGGTACGCATGGGGCTGATCCACTGCAGCTTGCAGCGAAAGCCCGGTGCGCCGCCTTCGTGCACCTCGAACCACTGGCCGCGGGTCAGGGCCCGGGCCGCGGCATCGAAACTGTCGTCCTGCGCCGCGCGCTTGGCAGCACGGCGTTGCTCCAGGGCTACCAGCGCTTGCTCGCTGTCTTCCTTTTCCTGGTTGGCCGTGTGGGCGTCCTGGGGCTGCGGGGCCTTCATGCGGATGGCCAGCATGTGGGTCGAGATCAGGCGCTTGGTGAAGGTTGCGCGGGCGTCGCCGTCCCAGTGGATCGCATCGAGCTCGGTGTTGAGCGTGCGCACCAGCTCGGGCAGCACGGCCACCAGGCGTTGGCGCTCGTCCGTGGTGGTCTTGGGTTGGGTGCTCCAGATCAGTTGGTCCATCGTTGCCAAGGCTGCCGCGTAGGCGCCTGGCTGGGTCGATTCAGCCAGCCAGGCACGCGCAATCACCTCGCGCCATTGGTGGGTCAGGAAGGGTGTCAGGAACGGCGCCAGCGGCAGCCCCTCGGGCAAGGCCTGCAATCGGGCGTGCACCAGTTCGTCGGCCTGTGCCAGTGCAGACTGCAGCGCCTCCTTGGAGACTTCGTGCTGCGCCACGGGCTCGTTGCGGGCTTGGGCCTGCTGCTCGCACTCGAACAGGAATTCGGTGAACTCGGCCAGCAGTTCCTGGAACAGGGTCAGGTCATCCGCAAACTCGGTCAGCACCCGCTGCACGGTGGATTCGATGCGCTGGTACAGCGGGTCCTGCTCACCGCGCTCCGGCGCCCATTCCACGGCCGCATGGGCCAGGGTGTCGACCAGCTTGCGCGCCGGGTGCTCGTGCGACATGAAGAAGTCGCGGTCGATCATGGCGGCCTTGAGCACCGGAATCTGCAGGCGCCCCAGGATGACCTTGAGTTGCATCGGAATGGCGGGGTCGGCAAAGACGTAGTCGAACACCTCGGCCAACACGTCCACGGTGGCGCGGTCGGGTTCGGGGGCGCGGCGGATCTCGTCGCGCTCGCGCAGGCGGCGCAGCACGTTGTCGGTGCCATCGGCTTCCGGTGCGTACAGTCCGAAGTGGGAGACCGTGCTGCCCCCTGCCTGCAGTGCGTCCAGGTAGTGCAGCAGCTGCGGGTCGGCATCGGGCAGGCTGGTGGGGCTGGCGTCCGCGCCGTGCATGCCACTGGCGCCCTCGGGGGCTGGCGCTCCCGCGGCAGCAACGCCCAGGCGCTGCAGAAAGGCCTTGGCCTGTGCGGCAATGCTGCGCCCGGCGGGGACCAGTGCAGCCCAGGCGGAAGAGGGCGGCTGGGCGGCGTGGCCACCAGTCCCAGGGTTGGGGGTGGAACCACCGGGAGCCGAGGCGGGGGCCGCAGCGGCGGCATTTGCCGATGCACCTTGTGCTGCGCCTGTAGGCAGCGGAGCGAACCCGGAGTCGGCGGTCTTGCGCACGCGGTGCACTTTCTGTGCCTCGATGCCGGCGCTCGACAAGGTGCAGTTGAGGTCGGTGTAGAGCGGGGTCAGGTCCAGGAAATGGTCGGGCTCCAGCGAATCCATCAGGTCTTCGGTGGCGGCCTGGTCGAACGGACCGTTTTCCCAGGCCTTCATGAAGGCGCGTGCAAACACGAGCGGGCGGAAAGGGTTGTCTGCGAGCGCGGTGTTCTCGATGCCGCGCAGCACCCCCAGGCGCAGCGTGAGCGGCTCCAGCCCCGGTTCGTAGCGGGCATTGAAGCGCTGGCAGATGCGGTCGAGCAGCAGGATGCGGTGCACTTCGTCCACGTCGATCAGGCTCAGGCTGAGTCCGTCGAGGTCACCGATGCCGGGGATCTTGTGCGTGGGTTCCAGCGAAGGGAAGCTCTGTGCCACTTCCTCCTGAATGCTCAGCGGCAGTTGCGTACGCAGCGCCGCCCGGAATGCAGGGCCTTGCTGTCCCAGCAGCTGGATGGCAGAACGTACGTTCTGGGCTTTCTCCGGTGGCAGTCGGCTGTCGGCCATGTCCTGCAGGTGGGAACGCACGGCCAGCAGCAAGGCGCTTTCCTGGGACTGGAAGAACTGCAGCGCCTGACCCACCAGGGCACGCACCAAGGCAGCAGCCCGCGGGTGCTGGGTAAGGCTGGTGAGGTGGTCCTGGTTGCGCACGGTCTTTTGCGGTCTATCAATGCGCTGCCAACGACAAAAGCAGCGTGTCTGGATCGATGCCCCGATGTTCGCACGCGGGTGTGAAAAAGTTGTGAATCCGAGCACCCGTAGCGTGTTGCCAGGCGCTCCAATTCGTTACGATTTGTAAGGTGGCTCCTGCGCAAGGCCGGAACATGCGTTATGAGTCAGCACGCTCGCCATCGTGGCGTCGATCACCCAAGGACTTTCCATGAACGTTTTTTCCCTGCTTCCCGTCTGCGCCGCGATCTCATTGGCCGGTCTGGGTTCCGGTGCTTTCGCGCAAGCTGCCGAGCAACGCTCCACCCTGGCCGACCAGCGCGAGGTGGCCGTCACCATCTACAACGACAACCTGGCCCTGGTGAAAGACCAGCGCCGCATTGCGCTGCCTCCAGGTGCCAGCAACCTGGCGTTTCGCGATGTCAGTGCGCGCATGCGTGCCGAAACGGCCCTGCTGCGCAGCGTGAGCCAGCCCGGTGCCGTGCGCGTGGTCGAGCAGAACTTTGACTTCGACCTGCTGAGCCCGCAGAAGCTGCTGGAGAAGTACGTGGGCCAGACCGTGAGCGTGGTGCGCACGCACCCGACCACCGGTGCCGAGACCGTGGAGAGTGCCAAGGTGCTGGCCGCCAATGGCGGGGTGGTGCTGCAGGTGGGCAACCGCATCGAGACCGGGGTGCCCGGGCGTATCGTCTATGGCGAGGTACCTGCCAATTTGCGCGACCGCCCCACGCTGGTGATGGCACTGGAAAACGCGCAGCCCCAGGCGCAGGACATCGAGCTGAGCTACCTCACGGGTGGCCTGTCCTGGCGCGCCGACTACGTGGTGGAACTCGGGGCCAAGGACGACATGCTCGACATTTCGGGCTGGGTGACACTGACCAATACCAGCGGTGCAACCTACCGCAATGCCCGTCTGCAGTTGGTGGCGGGTGATGTGAACCGGGTGCAGCAGGAAATGCAGGCCGCGCCACGCGCCCTGGCCATGGCCGCACCCGCCATGGCCAAGGTGGCCAATGACATGGCCGAGGAAGGCCTGTTCGAGTACCACCTGTACACCCTGGCGCGCCCCACCACCATCGCCGAGAACCAGACCAAGCAGGTGGCGCTCATGTCCGCCAACGGCGTGCCAGTGCGCAAGGAGATGGTGCTGCGTGGCAGCGATTACTACTACCAGTCGCAGGCAGGGGAGATTGGCAAGAAGCTCAAGGTGGGGGTGTTCGTCGAGTTCGAGAACAGGGAAGCCGCGCGCCTGGGGTTGCCTCTGCCCAAGGGCGTGGTGCGGGTCTACAAGAAGGACAAGGCTGGCAACGCGCAGTTCATCGGCGAAGACCGCATCGACCACACGCCCAAGAATGAGAAGGTGCGCCTGAAGCTGGGCGAGGCCTTCGATGTAACGGCCGACAAGCGCCAGACCGACTTCCGCCAGGTGAGCAACGACAACCGCAAGGGCTATGCCTTCGACACCGCCTACGAGATCGTGCTCAAGAACGCCAAGGACGAAGCCGTGCAGGTGACCGTGCAGGAGCCCATCCCCGGCGACTGGCAGATGACCGCCAGCAGCCAGCCGCATACCAAGGCAGCGGCCAACCTGGCTACCTGGACCGTGAACGTGCCCGCGCAAGGCAGCACCAAGCTCACCTACCGGGTGCTGACCCGGTTCTGATGCTTCGGGAGCTTGAATAAGGGGGGAAAATGGCCGCTGCCCGCATGGATACTGCGTAGCACGCTACTGGAACGATAGCGACTGCAGCGGGCTTCAGTGCGTGGCGCAACTGCCGCTGAGGCTGCTGATCCATTCCCGGACCAGCGCCACGCCCTCCACATCGACCAGGCTGCGGCCCACGCGCGGCATCATGGCCTGGCCGCTGGTGGCTTCCATGCGGTGCACCAGCAGGCTCTGCTGCGGCTTGCCGGGCACGATGTCGTAGGTCATGTTGGCACCCCCCGAACCGGCGGCCACATGTTGCTTGCACAGCCCCAGGGTGCTGCCGCTGGATTGCAGCGTGGTGAACAGGCCGCTCTGGCGTGCGTCGCCGAGCGCATGGTGGCAGTGGGCGCAGTTGATCTCCAGGTAAGCCCGGGCGCGCTGTTCCAGGGGCGCGCCTTGGGCATTGGCGTAGGCCACGTTGCGCGGCACCTCCACCACATTGCCTGGCAGGCCTTCCAGGGTGGCGATCTGGGCCAGCCGCTCCAGCTGATTGCGTGGCCCATCGCTGTAGGCGTAGCTGGCGTTCAGGTAGCGGGCCGTGGGGCCGATGGGTTGGATACCGGCCTGGCCTACGGTGGCGTTGACGGCATGGCAGGTCTGGCACTGGCGGGCGTTGGGTACGCCGTAGCTGAAGGTCTGGGTCTGCCCGGTGGCCGGGTCGCGCAGGGTGGCCGGCACGCTCTGGCCGATACGCCGCAGGGTCGCAGCCGTCTGCGCTTCGTTCCAGACGTAGGCGTTGGCCAGCCAGTTGCCGTCCGTGTCGCGCTGCAATATGCGCGTCTCCACCAGCTGGTACTTGGCGAGGTCGATGCGCTCGCCGCCCGGGGCGGCAGCCTTGACCCAGCCACCCACCTTCTGCGGGTCCTTGGCGTAGAAGAAGGTCTTGCTGATGACCGTACCCACGGGGAAATCCAGTACGCCGTCTGCGCGGTAACCCACCTTGGAACCCGGCGGAACGGTGATGGTGCGGAACTTGAGTGCGTAGTCGGTGAACAGGGGTGACGCCAGGCTGTACACCAGGGTGTTGCCCTGCACGCTCAGTTCGCGGCCGTCACTGCGCAGCACGCCATAGGCATCGAGCTGCTCCGGCAAGGGGCTGGCCGCGTGCACGCCCAGGCCCAGCAGGCTGCAGGCCAGCAGGGCGCGGCGCAGCGATGTCATCAGGTCGGTCACAGTCAGCGGGCCGCGCTTACCGCGGTAACGGCAGGTAGGGGGGCAGGGTGCAGTCGTGGGCGGCCGGAATGGCACTGTAGGCACGCGGCTTCCACCAGCGCACCAGGGCCTTGAGCGTTCCCGCGTTTTCCAGGTCCAGGTTGGCAAAGGCGTCCTGTGGCTGGGTCATCTGGTTGTTCTTGAAGCACAGGTTGAGCTCGGCAATGTCCTTGATCTTGCCGGCCTTGATGCCGTCGTGCAGTACGTGGGGCATGCGCTTGAAGTTCACCCCGGCCCACCAAGCCCCGTCCTTGATCTCTGCGATGATGCCGGCCGGGTCATAGCCGGCATTGAGCATCACGTTGTCGTGGATGGAGGTGTTGCGGGCCTGGGCTTCGTAGTTCGGGTCCTTGATGGGGCGCTCGGAGGCGTAGAAGCTGGTCACGATGACGCTGGCGGACTGGTGGTTTTCGATGCTGTTGCCAAACACTTCCACATCGCGGTTGGCCAGGATCATGATGCCGGTGCCGGCTGGTACCAGGCCCACGATGTTCCCCTTGCCGGCAAAGTTGGGCGTGTTGTTGTTGCGGATGCGGTTGTTGAACACGCGGGTACCGGCACCGTTCTGGATCACGGGCAGGTCGGGCATGGAAAACACCAGGATGCCACCGGTATTGGCATAGGCATCGTTGTCGTATACGTCGGCGCGGATGGAGTTCTCGATTTCGATGCCGGCCACGTTCTCGGTCACGCGGTTGCGCCGCAGCACGATGTCTTCGGTCTGCCCCACGTACAGGCCCGAGTCCGAGGCACCGCGGATGTAGCTGTCTTCCACCAGGATGCGCTTGCAGGCCACCGGGTACAGGCCGTAGCCGCCGTTGGTCTCCTTGGGTGGGCCGCTCCAGTCCACGGATACGCGGCGGATCACCAGGTCTTCGCAGTTCTGTACCTTCAGCCCGTCGGCCTTGCTGTCGAGGATGGCGAAATCCTCGAACTTCAGGTTCTTGCCGGTGGCATCGATGCCGTTGCCGGTATTCTGGCCCTGGAAGGACAGCACCGTCTTGTCCATGCCCGCCCCCTTGACGGTCACGTTGTTGGCCGAAATGGACAGGGTGGTGTTGAATTCGAAACGGCCCGCGGGCAGGGTGATGACGCTGCCGTCCTTGGCATCGATGAACTGTTCCAGGATCTGCTCGGAAGGCGTCAGGGCCTGAGCGCAGTTGGCCGCCAGCAGGCAGGCGGCCGCCAGGGCCGTGGAGCGAAGCAAGGTCATACCGATCTCCTCGTGTGGTTTGGAAACCAGTATAGGGGGTGCATCTCGCCCGTCAGGGGGGTGACGTAGCCCGGCGATCTTGGGGTTTTCTCGGGGTCAGCTGGGCCAGGTGGAGCCCTGTTCGGGCACCATCGCGCGCCATTGCAGTTCGCGCTCGATGCGGCATCGCAGGGTGTCTGCGGCTTCCGCCTCGCCATGCACCACGTAGACCTGCCGCGGGGCAGCTGGCATGGCGCGCAGCCAGTCAATCAGCTGCTTGCCGTCGGCATGCGCCGAGGCCGATTCCAGTTGCACGATTTCGGCATTCACTTCCACGTCGCGGCCATGGATGCGCAGGCTGCGGGCACCGGCAGCCAGGGTGGCGCCACGGGTGCCGGGGGCCTGGTAGCCCGTCAGGATGATCATGTTCTGGTGCTTGCCCGCATGGTGGGCCAGGTGGTGCAGCACGCGTCCGCCCGTGGCCATGCCACTGGCCGACAGGATCACCATGGGGCCATGGCGCGAGGCCAGGGCCTTGGACTCATCGGTGCTGGAGACCATGGTAACGCTGTGGGTCAGCGCATGGGCCTGCGCCTTGGTAAGCCGGTGCTCGCCCATGTGTTTCTCGAACAGTTGGGTGGTGTGGACGGCCATGGGGCTGTCGAGGAAGACCGGCAGGTGCTTGGGGATGGCCCCCTGTAGCTTCAGCTGGGCAATGGCATGGATCAAGGCCTGCGCACGGCCGACGGCGAACACCGGCACCACCGCAATACCGCCTCGGGCGGCCAGTCGCTTGAGGGCTTCGCCCAACTCGCCCAGGATGTCGTCCGAGGGGTGGGTCCGGTTGCCGTAGGTGGATTCGATCAGCACCGTGTCCGCTGCGGGTGGGTTCTCCGGTGGGTTCATCAGCATGTCGTTCGGGCGGCCCAGGTCGCCCGAGAACAGGATGCGTCGGCCCGCGACTTCCAGCAGGACACTGGTCGCTCCCAGAATGTGCCCGGCGGAAAACAGCGTGAACTTCCAGCCCGGCAGGGGCTGGTAGGTCTTGTGCGGCTCCACGGCCTTGATCAGCGGCAGGCAGTCCAGCGCGTCCTGGCGGGTATACAGCGGCAGGGCCGGATCGTGCTTGGAGAAGCCGTGTCGGTTGGCAAACAGGGCGTCCTCTTCCTGGATGTGGCCGCTGTCGGGCAGCAGGATCTTGCACAGGTCGCGCGTGCCGGCGCTGGCGTACACCTTGCCTTGGAAACCCTCCTTGGCCAGCAGGGGCAGGTAGCCGCTGTGGTCCAGATGGGCATGGGTCAGCACCACGGCACCAATGCGGTCAGGCGGCACCGGCAGGGGCGTGCGGTTGCGCAGCCGCAACTGCTTGTAGCCCTGGAACAGGCCACAGTCCACCAGCACGCGCTCGTCGCCATGCTGCACCAGGTACTTGGAGCCGGTAACGGTATTGGCTGCGCCCAGGAAGGTGATGTTCACGCTCATGAAGGTTCCTCGGTTGGAGAGTCCATCATGCCAGAACGACAAAGCCGCCCGGTGCATGGCACGGGGCGGCTTGTCCGGGGCAGCGAAGTGGCTCAGCTGAAGAAGTTCTTCAGCCGATCGGTCCACGTGTCGCCGCTGGGCGAATGCTTGCTGCCGCCCTTCCTGAACGACTCGTCGAGCTCGCGCAGCAGGCGGCGCTGGTGCTCGCTGAGCTTCACCGGCGTCTCCACGGCGATGTGGCAGTACAGGTCGCCAGGGTAGCTCGATCGCACGCCCTTGATGCCCTTGCCGCGCAGGCGGAACTGCTTGCCGGTCTGGGTGCCCTCGGGGATGTCGATAGCGGCTTTTCCCGCCAGCGTAGGCACTTCGATCTCGCCGCCCAGTGCCGCCGTGACCATGCTGATGGGCACGGAGCAGTGCAGGTCATCGCCATCGCGCTCGAAGATGTCGTGCTTCTTCAGGCGGATCTCGATGTACAGGTCGCCCGGGGGGCCGCCGTTGGTACCCGGTTCACCGTTGCCAGCGCTGCGGATGCGCATGCCACCGTCGATACCGGCCGGAATCTTGACTTCCAGCGTCTTCTGGCGCTTGACCTTGCCTTGCCCGTGGCAGCTGGTGCAGGGCTCGGGAATGACCTTACCGGTGCCGCGGCAGGTGGGGCAGGTCTGCTGCACGCTGAAGAAGCCCTGGCGCATCTGCACCGCACCGGCACCGTTGCAGGTGCCGCAGGTCTTGACCTGGGTACCTGGTTTGGCGCCCGAGCCCTTGCAGACGTCGCAGCTGTCCCAGCTGGGGATGCGGATCTGGGCGTCCTTGCCCTTGGCTGCTTCCTCCAGCGTGATTTCCATGGCGTAGGAGAGGTCACTGCCACGGTAGACCTGACGGCCACCAGCGCCACGCCCGCCGCGTTGCTGGCCGAACATGTCGCCGAAGATGTCGCCGAAGGCTTCGGCAAAGCCGCCAAAGCCTTCCGCGCCGCCACCCATGCCGCGGTTCGGGTCCACGCCCGCGTGGCCGTACTGGTCGTAGGCCGCGCGTTTCTGGGCGTCGGACAGCATCTCGTAGGCTTCCTTGGCCTCCTTGAATTTCTCTTCGGCCGCCTTGGCCGCATCACCCTGGTTGCGGTCCGGGTGGTGCTTCATCGCGAGCTTGCGATAGGCCTTTTTAATGTCTTCCTCCGAGGCGTTCTTGGGCACGCCGAGGATTTCGTAGTAGTCGCGTTTGGCCATGATGGTTCGATGCTCGTTTCAAGACAAATGCCGCGTTGCCTCACCCAGGGGTGTTCAACGCGGCAGTCGGTCCGTTTCCGGTCGGAAATCAGTTCTTCTTGACTTCCTTCACTTCGGCGTCCACCACGTTGTCGTCGGCGGGCTTGGCACTGGCCTGCTCCGCACCGTGGTCGGCACCACCGGCGGCGCCGGCGGCCGCCTGCTGGGCCTGCATGTCGGCGTACATCTTCTCGCCCAGCTTCTGGCCCGCGGTACCCAGGGCCTCGGTCTTGGCTTCGATGGCGGCCTTGTCGTCACCCTTGAGGGCTTCTTCCAGGTCCTTCAGCGCAGCTTCGATCTTTTCCTTCTCGCCGGCTTCGAGCTTGTCGCCGTACTCGGTCAGGCTCTTCTTGACGCTGTGGACGGTGGCTTCGCCGGTGTTGCGGGCCTGGACCAGTTCCAGCTTCTTCTTGTCGTCGGCGGCGTTGAGCTCGGCATCCTTCACCATCTGCTGGATCTCGGCTTCGGTCAGACCCGAGTTGGCCTTGATGGTGATCTTGTTTTCCTTGCCGGTGCCCTTGTCCTTGGCGCCCACGTGCAGGATGCCGTTGGCGTCGATGTCGAAGGACACTTCGATCTGGGGCACGCCTCGGGCTGCGGGCGGAATGCCTTCCAGGTTGAACTCGCCCAGCAGCTTGTTGGCTGCGGCGATTTCACGCTCGCCCTGGAACACCTTGATGGTCACGGCCGGCTGGTTGTCGTCGGCGGTGGAGAAGGTCTGGGCGAACTTGGTCGGGATAGTGGTGTTCTTGCTGATCATCTTGGTCATGACGCCGCCCAGGGTTTCAATACCCAGGGACAGGGGGGTCACGTCCAGCAGCAGCACGTCCTTGCGGTCACCGGAGAGCACCTGGCCCTGGATGGCAGCACCCACGGCCACGGCTTCGTCGGGGTTCACGTCCTTGCGTGGCTCCTTGCCGAACAGCTCCTTCACCTTTTCCTGTACCTTGGGCATGCGGGTCATGCCGCCGACCAGGATCACGTCATTGATGTCGGAGGCCGAAACACCGGCGTCCTTCATGGCGGTGCGGCAGGGAGCAATGGTGCGCTCGATCAGCTCGTCCACCAGGCTTTCCAGCTTGGCGCGGGTGAGCTTGATGTTCAGGTGCTTCGGTCCGGTGGCGTCGGCCGTGATGTAGGGCAGGTTGACGTCGGTCTGGGCGCTGGAGGACAGCTCGATCTTGGCCTTTTCGGCGGCTTCCTTCAGGCGCTGCAGGGCCAGCACGTCCTTGGACAGGTCCACGCCTTGCTCTTTCTTGAACTCGCCGATGATGAAGTCGATGATGCGCTGGTCGAAGTCTTCACCGCCCAGGAAGGTGTCGCCGTTGGTGGACAGCACTTCGAACTGCTTTTCGCCATCGACGTCGGCGATTTCGATGATGGAGATGTCGAAGGTACCGCCGCCGAGGTCGTACACGGCGATCTTGCGGTCACCCTTTTCGTTCTTGTCCAGACCGAAGGCCAGGGCTGCAGCGGTGGGTTCGTTGATGATGCGCTTGACATCCAGACCGGCGATGCGGCCGGCGTCCTTGGTGGCCTGGCGCTGGGCGTCGTTGAAGTAGGCGGGTACGGTGATGACCGCTTCGGTCACGGCCTCGCCCAGGTAGTCCTCGGCGGTCTTCTTCATCTTGCGCAGCACGTCGGCACTGACCTGCTGGGGAGCGAGCTTCTTGCCGCGCACTTCCACCCAGGCGTCGCCGTTGTCGGCGGCAGCGATGGTGTAGGGCATCAGGTCGATGTCCTTCTGCACTTCCTTCTCGGTGAACTTGCGGCCGATCAGGCGCTTCACCGCATAGAGGGTGTTCTTGGGGTTGGTCACCGCCTGGCGCTTGGCCGAGGCGCCGACCAGCACTTCGCCATCTTCCTGGTAGGCGATGATGGACGGGGTGGTGCGCGCACCTTCGGCGTTCTCAATCACCTTGGTGGTGTTGCCTTCCATGATGGCCACGCAGCTGTTGGTGGTGCCCAAGTCAATACCGATGATCTTTCCCATGATGAACTCCTTGAATTTCTCGAAAACTGGATGAATGGCAGGTGTGGACGCCGCGGCGGCTTTCAAGACCCTGATAACGGCAGGGTCAGCCAAAAACCGGGCGAACCCACAGGCTTTCTTACTTGGGGGCTGCGACTGTCACCAGGGCAGGGCGCAGAACGCGCTCGGCGATGGTGTAGCCCTTCTGCAGTACCGTCACGACTGTGTTGGCCTCCTGGTCGGCCGGGACCATGCTGATGGCCTGGTGCTGGTGCGGGTCGAACTTGGTGCCAGCTGCGGGGTTGACCGCCACCACCTTGTTGCGTTCGAGGGCAGCGACCAACTGGCGCAGGGTGGCTTCGGCCCCCTCACGGATCTGTTCCAGTGAGGCATCCTTGATGGCGAGGCCCGCTTCCAGGCTGTCTGCGACTGGCAGCAGGCTGTCGGCAAAGGACTCCACAGCAAACTTGCGTGCCTTGGCGATCTCATCTTCGGCGCGGCGGCGGGCGTTCTCGGTGTCGGCCTTGGCGCGCAGGAACTGGTCGGCCAGATCAGCATTCTTGGCCTGAAGGTTGGCCAATTCGGCTTGCAGCGATTCGATGGTCAGTTCGGCAGGAGCCTGCTCGCTGGCTTCGGGAGCGGCGGCCACTGTGTCGTCAGCGGAGGGCGTCGGGATGGTTTCAGACATGCTTGCTTCAGTGGATAAACGATAAACCGCCCCTAGATGGGGCGGTTCGGGAGGGATTCAAGAGGGTCGGACGCGATGTCAGCCGGCCAAGCCCAGCAGCTCCACGTCAAACTTCAGCGTGGCATTGGGCGGGATCACGCCACCAGCGCCACGGGCGCCATAGCCCAGTGCTGCGGGGATGATCAGGGTGCGCTTGCCACCAACTTTCATGCCGGCCACGCCTTCGTCCCAGCCGCGGATCACCATGCCGGCGCCCAGGGTGAACACGAAGGGATCATTGCGGTCCTTGCTGGAGTCGAACTTGGCGCCCTGCTGGCCATCGTTGTACAGCCAGCCGGTGTAGTGCACGGTGACGCGCTGGCGGTTCGTTGCTTCGGCGCCTTCGCCAACCACGGTGTCTTCATATTGCAGGCCGCTGGGAGTGGTGATCATGGGGAGTCCTTGAAGTGATTTGCCGCACCAAATGCGCAGGATCGCAGAGAGGCGTCCTTCTGTCGGCTAAACCATCAATTATGCCGTAGCAAAAAAAAAGCAGGCCCGGGGCCTGCTGGGGTGGGGCGAAACGGCTTATTTGGCCTTTTTCGCCTGGGCATTGGCCCACTTGGTGGCAAAGGTCTGAATGTCGCCCATACGCTTGAGCAGATCCAGACCCGAAGCGGTCAAGGCATAGCCGTCATTGCCGTGGGTCATGAGACCGGCTTCGCGCAATTCCTTGATGCGGGTGTTCAATGTGTTGGGAGTGATACCACCGACGCTGTCTTGCAGCAATCGGAAGGTTTGACCGTGACCATCACGCAGGGCCCACAAAACGCGGATCGCATAGCGTGCTTCCAACAGGCCCAACAGGTGCCCCATGGCTGCGGATTCTTTTGCGCTCATTCTAAAAACCTCTCCTCAATCGGATGCAGGATAACATGCTTTCTCAGGCGGCCAAGCGGGTTTGTACGCACCTGTTGTTCGGCGCAGACTATAGCCTACTTTGTGCGACGCTACTAGTTTCATAGCTAGCAAAATATTTTTTTCCGTGGCACCAAAGCCCTTGCCAGTGCCCGCAGACGGTGCTAAGTTTGAATCAATCACCTGATCAATTTCGCGAGCGCAGGGGCATCTATGGTCTATTCATTCGAGCAAGTCCACAATTACTACGAGCGTCTGGTATTCGAAGAAGTGGTTCGGCGTTCCCATGACTTTCCGGACCTGGGAGCTGACGCGCTGGCCGATGTCGCCTGCGTGACCCTGAACCGCCTGCCGGCGCGCTATGTCCGCCACGACGTCGACATGATGTTCTATCTCACGGAGCAGGAGCGTCATGCGATCGAACTCTCGCTCAAGGAGGCGCTCGATTTCGCCTTCACCTTCGTCCAGGGGCGCAGCAGCCAAGCCGCTGGCGCCTGATTGCGTGATTCAAACAACGAGTCACCGCAATTTTTCCGTCAGAGACTGCGGATTGCCTTTTCCCACAGCGCTGGCGTGACCTCGGGGCGAATGCCAAACCAGGCTTCGAACGCGGGTCGGGCTTGATGCAGCAGCATGCCGAGTCCGTGCATGGTCGGATTTCCTCGTGCCTGGGCGGCTTGCAGCAACGGGGTGACCAATGGCACATAGATGATGTCTGCCACGACAGCGTCGTTGGGTAGTTGCTGCAGCGAGAGTTCCAGGGCGGGTTGGCCGTGCATGCCCTGGTTGGTGGTGTTGACCAACAGCGTGATTCCGGTCAAGGCGTCGTTGCGTTCTTCCCACGGCAGTGCCTGGACCCGGGAGCCAAATTCCTCCGCCAATTCCTGGGCCTTGCCGATGCTGCGGTTGCATAGCCGCACCAGAGGAACGCCATCGTCGAGCAGGGCGCACAGCACCGCGCGGGCAGCTCCACCCGCTCCGATCACGCAAACCGGGCCCGATGCGGCCTTCCACTGGGGATGTTCCTGGTGCAGGCTCTCGATGAAGCCGAAGGCATCGGTGTTGCGTCCGAGCAGCGCCCCTTCAGGGCTGACCACTACGGTGTTGACCGCACCGATGCGCTGGGCCAGGGGTTCCACCTGGTCGAGCCAGCGCATGCAGTCGACCTTGTGCGGAATGGTCAGGTTGCAGCCGGCAAAACCCAGTGCAGGCAAGCCCCGCAGCGCGGTCTCCAGCTGCTGCGGCTGGACTGGGAGCAGTACATAGGCGCCGTTCAGGCCCAGTTCCCCGATCCAATGGTTGTGGATCAAGGGTGAGCGCGAATGCGCCACTGGCCAGCCCATGACGCCGGCAAGTCGGTAGGGGTGCGTGTCAGCCATGCGTCGCTACTGAAGTGATAGCGGCCTACGCCCTCTCCATAAGGGCATGAGGCCGTTTTCTTACAGGGAGTCGGTGAAGCTGCGCAGCTTGTCCGAGCGGCTGGGGTGCTTGAGCTTGCGCAGCGCCTTGGCCTCGATCTGGCGGATACGTTCGCGCGTCACGTCGAACTGCTTGCCCACCTCTTCCAGCGTATGGTCCGAGGTCATCTCGATACCGAAGCGCATGCGCAGCACCTTGGCTTCACGTGGTGTCAGGCTGTCCAGGATGTCCTTGACCACGTCGCGCAGACCCGCTTGCATGGCGGCCTCGACCGGTGCCGTGTTGGCACTGTCTTCGATGAAGTCGCCCAGGTGGCTGTCGTCGTCATCACCGATCGGGGTCTCCATGGAGATCGGCTCCTTGGCGATCTTCATGATCTTGCGGATCTTGTCCTCGGGGATGTCCATCTTCTCGGCCAAGACCGAGGCATCGGGCTCGAAGCCGAACTCCTGCAGGTGCTGGCGCGAGATGCGGTTCATCTTGTTGATGGTTTCGATCATGTGCACCGGGATACGGATGGTACGGGCCTGGTCCGCGATCGAGCGCGTGATGGCCTGGCGGATCCACCAGGTGGCATAGGTCGAGAACTTGTAGCCGCGGCGGTATTCGAACTTGTCCACGGCCTTCATCAGGCCAATGTTGCCTTCCTGGATCAGGTCGAGGAACTGCAGACCGCGGTTGGTGTACTTCTTGGCAATGGAAATCACCAGGCGCAGGTTGGCCTCGATCATCTCCTTCTTGGCAGCGCGGGAAGCGTACTCACCAGCGTTCATGCGCTTGTTGATGTCCTTGAGCTCGTCCAGCGGTACCACCACGGCAGCTTGCAGGTCGATCAGCTTCTGCTGCAGATCCTGCACGGGCGGAATGTTGCGGCCCATGACGGCAGCCCACTTCTTGTCGGAAGCGGCTTGCTTCTCGATCCACTTCAGGTTCAGCAATTGCGAGGGCACGCGGTTGCCGTTCTTGTCGCGGCCGCTGAAATCGGCAATGAACTGTTCCTGCGGGTAGCCGCACTTGTCAACGATGATGCGCCGCAGTTCGCGTTCCTTCTTGCGGATGTCATCCACCTGGCCGCGCACCATGTCGCACAGGCGCTCAATCGCCTTGGCGGTGAAACGGATGGTCATGAGTTCTTCCGACAAGGCTTTCTGGGCCTTGAGGTAGGCCGGCGTACCGTAGCCTTCCTTGTCATAGACCTTGTGCACTTTCTCGAACAGCTCGCGCAGGCGATCAAAGCGCTCCAGGGCCTGGTTCTTGAGCTCTTCGAGCTTCTTGGTCAGGGCCTTGGAGCCGCCCTTGCCATCGTCATCGTCGGCTTCGTCGAATTCGTCAAAATCCTCTTCGGCGACATAGTCGTCGTTTTCATTGGCATTGACGAAGCCGTCCACGATGGTCGTGATGACCGTCTGGCCGGAGCGGATTTCCTCGCCCAGGCGCAGGATTTCGGCAATGGTGGCCGGAGACGCGGAAATGGCCTCCATCATCGCCATCAGACCGCCTTCAATCCGCTTGGCGATCTCGATCTCACCTTCGCGGGTCAGCAGTTCCACGGTGCCCATTTCACGCATGTACATGCGCACCGGGTCGGTGGTGCGGCCGAATTCGCTGTCCACGGTGGACAGGGCTGCTTCGGCTTCTTCTTCGGCCTCTTCCACGGAAGTCGCGGTCGGGGCGACGTTGTTCTGGAACAGGGTCTCGGCGTCGGGCGTCTGTTCGTACACCGCCACCCCCATGTCGTTGAGCATGGAGATCACGACTTCCAGGGTTTCGGCGTCGACCAACTTGTCGGGCAGGTGGTCAGAAATTTCCGCGTGGGTCAGGAAGCCACGGGTCTTACCCAGGGTGATCAGGGTCTTGAGGCGGGCACGACGCTTGACCAGTTCTTCCTCGGTCAGCACGGTCTCGTCCAGGCCGAATTCCTTCATCAAGGCCCGTTCCTTGGCCTTGCTGATCTTCATGCGCAAAGGCTTGACCTTTTCACCCGGCGTTCCGGCGGCGGGAGCCTCTTCGTCACCGGCCAAGTCGGCTTCGATGTCGGACAGGTCCAGATCGTCGGAGGCAGCCTCTTCCTTGGCTGCCTTCGGCTTGCGGCCGCGCTTGGCGCCCGTCGTGCTCTTGGACGCAGGGCTGGACTCGGACTCGGCACTCGCGCTCTTGGGCGGGCGCCCGGGCTTTTTCTTGGTGGTGGATTCAGCGGCAAGGAGTGCGTCAGCGGCTTCCTTGAGCAGGGCTGCCTTGGACTTCGGGGCGGATTTGGATGCGGGCACGGCGCTGGCTTTCTCTTTCTTATCGGACTTAGCGGCTGACTGGACTGACTTCGCGGCTTTCTGTGCGGGCATGTACGACCTTTGACAACGAGACGGGAAACGAATCAGCGCTTCCTGCTGCACACAGGCGTGGGCAGTCAGTCAGCACAAGCGATGGAGGGGTTCCGGGTGGCAAGGGGGGAGGGCGATCATTTGGAATGCAGTCCTTGCGGTAGGTGGCCTGGTGTGAGCGGATGTCATCGGTGGCCGGCCCGGAGGTGTTGCTGTCGCACTTGCCGAATTCGACATTATAACGGCCTTGCCCGCTGGTACGCGCAGGCTTGGCGCCTGTGTGGATGCGGTGTTGTCAGGCCACCTCAGGATGCTGCCTGCAGCGCCTGCTTCAATGCAGCTTCGAGCTGGCGTCGACGCATCTGCAGTTCCCGGTAGCGGGGCAAAGCCTGGGGATCCTGCCCTGCAGAGGCAATGGCCTGGGTTTCCAGTTCCTTCAGTCGATCGACCAGCATGCGGTTGAGTACATCGCGCAACTCCGCCAGGGTGTCAGCTTCGGCCAACGTGCTCTGGGTAACCTGCTGGCTCCAGACCGAGGCGCTCGCATAGAAGCTGCTTTGGGCTGGTAACGCTTCGAGCAGGGTGGCCCGATCCAGGTTTCCCTGCGTCAGCAACTGACCCTCCAGCCAGGCACAGAAGGCGCCATAGGGCTCTTCCATGGCACACAGCATGGCGTGGTCCTCGTTGCTCAGCATGGCCCACAGACCGGGCGAGTGCACCAAGGCCTGGCACACCACTTCGGCCCGTGTACGGGTGCCGGAAGCCGCGGGTCTCCTGCGACTTGCAGAGGGGAGAGCGTCGTGACGAGAGGGGGACGCATAGGTTTGCGCGGACTCCGTGGTCTTGGGAGCGCCGCGCTTGCTGGAGCGATTGCCTGCGCGGCTGCCGTACTGGGGGTTCCACAACGATTGCAGTTCGCGCGGGCTCAACTGGACCGAGTCGGCCAATGAGGCAAGAACCTGCAGCTTCAGGGCGCCATCGGGCAAGGCATTCCAGAGGGGGTGCGCCTGGCTGGCCAGCTTGGCGCGGCCTTCGGCCGTGTCCAGGGCACATCCTTCCCGTGCGGTCTCGAGCAGGAATTGGCTCAGTGGCGTGGCGCCTGCCACATAGGCGGAAAAAGCCTCCTTGCCATGCGCACGGATGAAACTGTCGGGGTCGTGCTCGGGAGGGAGGAACAGGAACTTGATGCTGCGGGTGTCCTCGGCGTAGGCCAGCGCTCCATCCAGTGCTTTGCGCGCGGCCCGACGCCCGGCACTGTCGCCATCGAAGCTGAAAACCACGGATTCGGTATAGCGGAACAGTTTCTGCACGTGCTCGTCGGTGCAGGCAGTTCCCAGCGTGGCGACGGCGTTCGGGAAGCCCCATTGGGCCAGGGCCACCACGTCCATATAGCCTTCGGTAACCAGAACGTAGCCTGCTTCTCTCACGGCCTGGCGCGCCTCGTACAAACCATACAGCTCGCGCCCTTTGCTGAACACCGGCGTCTCGGGCGAATTCAGGTATTTGGGCTTTTCATCCCCGAGAACCCGGCCGCCAAAACCGATGCACTCGCCCTTGACGTTGCGGATCGGGAACATGATGCGGTCGCGGAAACGATCGTAGCGCTTGCCATTGTCCGCTTCTGGCGTATCGTCAGAGGCAATAACTAATCCGGCCTCGACCAGTTGGGGATCGTCGTAGTGCGCAAAGACGCTTGCCAAAGCTCTCCAGCCAGCAGGCGCGTAGCCCAGGCCGAAGCGCTGGGCGATTTCGCCGGTCAGTCCTCGTCCCTTGAGGTAGGCAATGGCGGTGGGCGACTCTCTCAGGGACTTCCTGTAGGACTTGGCCGCCTTTTCCAGCAGATCGCTCAGGCTGGCTAGCTTCTGGCGTTGCTCCTGGGCGCGCGCGCGATCCTGGGGGCTGGACTGTTCCTGCGGCACTTGCATGCCATAGTGCTGGGCCAGATCGTGCACGGCCTCGACAAAGCTCATGCCGTTGTGCTCCATCAGGAACCCGATGGCGTTGCCGTTCTTGCCGCAACCAAAGCAGTGGTAGAACTGTTTGGAAGGACTCACCGTGAATGACGGTGATTTTTCGGCATGGAAGGGGCACAAGCCCATGAAGTTGGCGCCGCCCTTCTTGAGCGCGACGTAACGCCCCACAACTTCCACAACATCGGCCCGCGCAACGAGCTCCTGGATGAAGGTTTGTGGAATGGACATGGGGTGATTGTAAGAAAGCCAGGATCCGGGAGCCGCCTTGGAGGCGTAGCGGGCCAATGCCTTGGTGTGCAGCGGTTCTGCAATCAGTGCTGGTGGCCCAGCGCTTCTATCAGTGCCAGCGTATGGACGTGCGCGGCGCTGAAGTCAAAGCTGGCCATTGCCTGCCCCAGTCCGTCCAACTGTTCCCCCTGCAACAGGGGCGACGTCGCAATGACCGCATATTCCTCCATCGCCTGCATGTCGGAATGGGCCAGCAAGTCGGCCAGCATGTGCAGATGGTTCAGGGTTTGGGATCGATCTGCCGGTTCATCTGCATTCCTGGGGGCGTCCGTCGGGCCAAGCGAAAGGCTGGTCTGGCGCAATGCAGCGCATGCAACTTCGACGGCCGTGCGGAAATCGCGTGTTGCGCGTGCTGGAACTTCGCCCATTTGAATGGCCTTCTTTTCAATCGTCTTGCTGATGTTCGAAAGACCCGTGGCCCCTACCGTGGCGGACAGTCCCTTGACGGTATGCAGGTGCCGTACCGCGGCAGCGGCGTCGTGCAGCGAATTTAAGCGGTCCAGTTCATCGGCGAATTTGTCCGCCTGTTCAAGGAAGTTGGCGAGTACCGACTGGTACAGCGACACGTTTCCGCCCATGCGCTCCAGTGCTGGCCGCGCTTCGACCAAGGCGGCATCGGGTACCGGTGAATCGGCTTCGCCATAGTGCGGGGAAGCGAGATCCACCTTGTCAGTTGGCACCATCGCATCGCTCTGCGCAATGCGGCCGGTGCGCATCAGCAGCACGCGTATCAGGTGCATGAGATCGAATGGCTTGCCGACATGGTCATCCATTCCGGCAGCCAGACACGCCTCCCTGTCCGACACCATGGCATTGGCTGTCATCGCGATGATGGGCAATTTGGTGAGCTGCAGGTCCTTCCGAATGGCGCGTGTGGCCGTCAGTCCGTCCATTTCCGGCATTTGCAGGTCCATCAGCACCGCATCGAAACCGTGCTGGCTGCCGCGCCGACGGAGCAAGTCCACGCAGTCCTTGCCATTGTCGGCCAGCTCCACATAGGCACCTTCCGAGTTGAGCAATTCGGTAGCGACCTGCTGGTTGATGAGGTTGTCCTCGGCTACCAGGATGCGCAAGCCCTGCAGCTGGCCTGTGTGCCCCGCCTCGGTGCGTGGGCGAGTTCGCAGGTTGCGCCTGCCGCCTCGGGCATCGGCCACGGTATCCAGGAGCATGGAGGCTGTCACCGGCTTGACGAGAAAGCCACTGAGGCTGGCTTGCTCCGCCGCGGTCCGGGCAGCCAGGCTTTCGCGGCCGTTGGCCGTCACCATGATGTAGTCTGGCTGTGGCGCTCCGCCTTCCAGTGCGCTTCGCAGGGCCTGCAGCGTTTGCCATCCATCGCTGCCACCCGGCATGTGCCAGTCCAGCAGCACGACGTCAAATGGTCGCGCCGTTGGGTCGGATGCCATGCTGGATACCAGTGCCTGAACCAAGGAAAGTGCGGCTTCCCCATTGGCCGCGACCTCCACGTCCCAACCCCACTGGCGCGCCATGTCGCTCAAGATTTCGAGTGCGACGGGATTGTCGTCAACGATCAGCACCTTGAGTCCGTGCAGTGTTGCTTCGGCCTGGGTCTGTGCGGGGGAGTCAGAGCCTGCCCTTGCTCTGGGCATGGTGACTGTGAAATAGAAGCGACTACCTTGCCCGACTGTGCTGGCAACCTTCAGATCTCCCCCCATCAGGTGGACCAGCTTGCGTGAGATCGACAGTCCGAGACCTGTTCCGCCATATTTGCGCGAGGTGGACCCTTCGGCCTGCGAGAAGAGTTCAAAGACGTGCTGCAGTTTGTCCTGCGCGATGCCGATGCCGGTATCGGACACGGAAAACTCGAGCGTGGCTGCGCTGTCCGTCAGCGATTTGACGGCGACGCGAACCACAATTTCTCCCTCGGCCGTGAACTTGATGGCGTTGCCCGCCAGGTTGGTCAGAACCTGATGCAGACGCAGGCTGTCTCCGACCAACTCTTTGGGTACCGTGGGATCGATGTCGAAAAGCACCTCAATCGGCTTGATCCCGACATTGGCCGACAGGATGACCGAAAGATCGCGCAGCAACTGGTCCAGCCGGAACTCCTGCGGATCGAGTTCCATCTTGCCGGCTTCCATCTTGGAGAAGTCCAGGATGTCATTGAGCAGGCCCAGCAGCGATCTGGCAGCGCCCTCGGTCTTGGTGATGTAGTCGAGCTGGCGATTGTCCAGATCCGTGTTCTGCATCAGCCGCAGCAACCCGAGAATTGCATTCATGGGGGTGCGAATTTCGTGGCTCATGTTGGCCACAAACTGGCTCTTGGATTGCGACGCTTCCTGCGCTGCATCCATGGCTTGCTTGAGTTCCGTAATGTCGGCGTAGGTGGTGACAAACCCACCATCCGGCATCGGCGCCCCGCGCACCTCCAGGGAGCGGCCATCGCCGCGGTCGCGCTGGAACCGGTGGGGCATGCCGAGCTTGGCCCGGGCGACGATGTCCCGCACGATCGAATCGGTGTCACCTTTGCCGTATTCGCCCCGCAGTGCATTGAATCGGATGATGGATTCGAACGTCACGGTGGGCGGGGTGAACAGCGACTCGGGAAGGTCGAGCAGGGTCCGGAACAGCTCGTTGCGCTCGACCAAATGGAGACGGGAGTCGAATACGCTGATGCCTACCGGAATATGGTCCAGCACCTGGCGCATCAATTGATTCTTCTGGCGTATTTCGTCTTCGAGCTTGCGACGCTGGGAGATGTCCTGGAAGATGCCGACCAGCCGGGTCCGCCGGCCATCGGCATACTCGGCTTCGGCGGCGCAACGTGTCCATACGCGCCGACCCATGGCGGTGACCAGTTGCACTTCCATGTCCCACGGCCTTCCGGTTTCACTGGCTACGGCAAAGGCGCTTCGCACTTGGTCCTGGAATTCCGGTGCGATGAATCCCATCATCTGCTCGAAACTGGGTTGGTGCCCCGGAGGCATGTCCATGATGTGGCAGGTCTGCTCCGACCACTCCACGCTCCAGTCACCAAGGTCGATCTGCCAGCGTCCGATTCCTGCCACGCGTCCTGCACGTGCGAGGAAGATGGCGTTGTCCTCGAGCTTCTTGGCAGCGGTGCGGAGCTGATCTTCCGATTCCTTTTGGGCACTGATGTCCAGGGTCATGCCCGAGATCCACTCGGGCCGCCCATCCGGGGTGCGCGACAGCAGCTTCCCCACCGAACGTTGCCAGACCCAGGTACCATCCTTGCGGAGTACCCGGGCTTCAAAGTCAAGGGTCTCCAAAACGCCTTGGCAGTGTTGTTTCAACCGTTCTTGTGCCACCTTCAGGTGGGCAGGATCGGTGCGTTGCATCCAGATCTCATTGGTGGAGCTTCCGAGTTCGGCTAGCGTCATGCCAAGCATCTCGGCCCAGCGGGCATTGACTTGTATGGCGCCGGTCTGCAGATTGATCTCCCAGGTACCAGCACTGGTTCCGGCAATCAGATTGGCCAGGCGCGACCGTTCGGCTTCCAGCGAGCGTTGCACCTCCTTCACCTGGGTCAGGTCGGTGCGGATCGAGATGTACTTTTCGATCCGCTGTCCGTTGAAAAACGGCGCAATCACGCTGTCGACCCAATACAGATGGCCGTCCTTGGCTTTGTTGCAGATGACGTCACGCCATACATAGCCACTGGAAATGGTCTTCCAGACCTTGATCCAGTAGGCGTCATCCTGCATGGACGATTTCACCAACCGGTGGTTCTGTCCGATCAGTTCCTCGTTGCTGTAGCCGCTGATGCGACTGAACATTTCATTGGCATAGGTGATCGTTCCTGCCGTGTCCGTGATGGAAACGATCGCAAACTCATCAATGGCCTGCATCAGGGTCGTCGCCTCACGCATCGCAGCTTCGCGGGCTGAGTCGCTCTGTACACGGGCCTCCTGCATGGAGCGCAAGCTCTCCTGGGTCTGCGCCAATCGGGCCAGCACACTGTGGTCATCGCCTTGCGGAACCACGATGGTGCGGGAAAAATCCCCTTGACCGAGTTGTGTGATCAGGGAGTGCACAGTCTCCAGCCGAGCCCCCAGGATGCGATGGATGGCTCGGTTTGCCAGGGCCAGCAGTAACACCAGTGCAAGTCCGAAGCCAATGAGGGCTGTGCGCGTGATGGAAGCCAGCCGGTCGATGGTGCGCAACTCGCCCGAGGTGCGCTCGTCGACTGCGCTGTAGAACGCATCGATGGCGCCCATGATGTCCGCCTTGGCCGATTGGTAGGCGCTGTCATACAGCATCGCCTGGGCCTTGGACAATTCGGCAGCACTGCCGGCATGCTTTTCCGCCATGGCCATGGCGGCGAATTCGGTCAGCGCGAGCTTGTCGGAACTCGTCTTGGCGCGCGCAAGGGTGTCGAATTCGGTGCCGGTGATGCCTGTGCGGCGCATCAGCTCCAGCAGGGGCATCGCCGTATCGACGCTGGGCGCACTGGTGTCGTCATCTCGACCAAAGGCGCGCCCGAGAAACTTGACCGAGCGTGGCTTTCGCCCTTCGCGAATGTCCAGTACGCTCTGGTAGCGCTGTTGATACTCAGGGTTCCCTGTGGCCACGTAGTTGCGGGCCATACGCGTGAGTTCATCCGACGACTGCCGCAGCTCATCCGCCAGCAGGATGGATTGCACCCGTACTTGGGTCGCCTTGGCCACCCGGGCATCCAGGTGCAGGTAGAAGCCCAAGCTGACCCCCACTGCAACGACGACGGCGGCTGTCCACCACACGTAGCGCTGAAACACGGGCAGGCGGTCGGGCAACATGGCGACTCAGTCGGGTGCACCCATGGCCAGTGCCAGCGAGCGGCTCTCCAGGGCCGCGGGATCGGATGTATCGGCGCCATCCAGCGGCCAGCCTTGCAGGTGCAGTGCTGCAATGTCGGCCAAAGCATCAATCCACTGGTCCTCGTCATTGAGGCAGGGCAGGTAGTGGAACTCGGTACCGCCCGCATCGAGGAACGCATGGCGTGCTTCCATGGCGATCTCTTCCAGGGTCTCCAGACAGTCGGCCGTGAAGCCTGGGCAGACCACGTGCACCTTGCGCACGCCCGTCTGTGCCCACTGCACCAGGGTCGGCTCGGTATAGGGCTGCAGCCACTGTGCGCGTCCGAGGCGCGATTGGAAGCTCACGCCCCACTCGTCCTTCTTCAGACCCAGGGCCTGGGCCAGCAGGCGCGCTGTCTTGTGGCACTCGCAATGGTAGGGGTCACCCAACTGAAGGGTACGCAGCGGCACACCATGAAAGCTCATGAGCAAGCGGTCCGGCCGGCCGCTGAGCGCCCAGCGCTTGCGGATCGAAGCGGCCAACGCGGCGATGTAGGCGGGGTGATCGTGGTACCGGTTCACGAATCGCATCTCGGGCAGGGACCGTATGCGGTGCGCCCAGGAGTACACCGCATCAAAGACACTGGCCGTGGTGGTGCCCGAGTACTGCGGGTAGGCTGGCAACACCAGCACGCGCTGGATACCTTGCGCTTTGAGGACATCGAGCTGCTGGGCAATGCTGTCTTGCCCGTAGCGCATGGCATGCAGCACCGTGACCTGTTTACCTGCCCCGCGCAGTCGCTGCTGCAACGCCTGGGCCTGCTGGCGCGTCCACAGGGCCAAGGGCGAACCCTGGTCGGTCCAGATGCTGGCGTACTTGCGCGCCGAGGCCCGCGGGCGAAAGCGCAGGATGATGCCATGCAGGATGCACCACCACAGCAGACGCGGGATCTCCACCACGCGCGGATCGCTGAGGAATTCCGCCAGGTAGCGGCGAACGTCCTTGGGGCTGGGGGAATCCGGAGTGCCGAGGTTGCAGTACAGCACAGCCACTCCGCCTCCCTGGCCATGGTGGTAGGGAGGCTCCGTTCCGAAACGACTGTTGTTCTTCTGTGGCATGGCGCACTGGCTCTCAGGGGGCTGGACGCAAGCTTAACGTACTTTGCCGGTGCGCGCGGACGTCATCCCAGGCCAGATGCTGGGGTTGGTAGATGCCTTCGGCAAAGGGGAGGGCCTGGTCGTCGTAGTGGCGGTCGAAGAGCACGCCGCTTTGGCCCACGGGGTTGATGCCCACCGACGCGGCCGGGTTGGCGAAGTCGATGACACGTCGTGTCGAGGGACCGTAGCTGACCGCCCAGGGGGCAGGCCCCACGTTGCCGGAAAGGTTGTTGGGGGTCTCTCGCCCACCAGGAACGGCAAACGGCCCCACGTTGAACAGCAGGTTCAGTGGCTTCTGTTGGCCCAGGGGGTGGTTGTGCGTCAGGGTGTGTGCCTTGCCCCAGGCCCACTCGAGCAGGCTGCTGCCATACAGGGTGCTCAGGTGTTCGTAGGTGCGGTGCCAGGCCATCGCTGCAATCTCGTAGCGGCTTTCGGCGCGTTTGGTGGTCTTGACGTTGTCCCACCAGGGAGACTTCTCGTCGGCAACCAATAGCGGCAGGGCATGGTCGAGCGCGCGGGTGCGCAACAGGCTGGCAAACAGTTCCTCCCCCAACTCGTCGGCCATGGCGGCCTTTGCCAACTCGTACAGGAACTGGCTGAACAGGGTGGCTGCGATGCTGTCGCGGGTGTAGGTGCCATCCCATTTCTCAAGCGGTTCGAGAAAGGCCTTTTCGTTGTCGTCGGTGACGACACTCTTGAGAACCGGCAGGATCTCGTCGAGGACGCGGCGTGCATAGCCGTTGCCAACGTCCAGCTGCAGGGTCTGCACGGCCGAGACATCCCACTTGCGCTTGGGTTCGGCCAATGCCTGGTCAAGCTGTCGCGCCCGGTCAGGCAAGTTGTAGTAGCCCGGAACTGGCACGCCACTGGGGGGGCGGGGCTGGTGGTTGGCCGAGACGATGTAGCCCCGCGCCGGGTTCTCCTCCTGGGGGTTGAACTGGAAAGCGTAGTAGCCCAGCTTCTCGGCTTCGCCTTTGGATGCATCCAGAATGAAACTCGGATTGACGCCAGTGGGGCGCTGCGGCAGCTTGCCCGCAGCCCACCAGGCGATATCGCCGCTGGCGCTGGCCCAGACAATGTTCAGTCCCGGTGAATGGATTTTCGCCACCGCCTCGCGGGCCTTGTCACGGGTGTCGGCGCGGTTGAGCTCGTAGAACGCCTCCAGTATCGGGTTCTCGGTCTCCAGGAAGGCCCACCACATGGATACCGGCGCGGCGCCGAGGGTGGCCGAGAAAGCGTCATTGATGACTGGACCGTTGGGGGTTCGGCGCAAGCTCAGTTGCACCGGTGCGCCGCCCTTGACGGCGATGGTCTCCGTGCGCACCTGCATGTCGACCCACTCGCCTCGGAACATGACCTGGTTGGGGTGGTCAGGCGCGGTCTGCTCGGCGATCAGGTCCAAGTCATCGTTCTGGAACATGGTCAGGCTCCAGCCGAAACGTTCGTTGTGCCCCAGCAGTGCCACCGGGTTCAGTGCCTGGTAATGCCCGTAGAGCTCGAAGCCAGGGCTGCTGAGGTGGGCCTCGTACCAGACGGCGGGTGCGGCATACGCAATGTGGGGGTCCCCAGCCAGGATCGGCTTGCCACTGGCAGAGCGCCGGGAGGAAATGGCCCAGGCGTTGCTGCCTTCGAAAAGCGGCACGCTGGCGATATCCATGGCCTGGGTGCTGGCTCGCGCTACATGGGCCAGGCTGTTCCAGGTGCTGTCGGTGAGGGCCGCGGCCTGCATCACGCCTTCTGGATGCCACTCGATATCGAATGCGCGCAGGTAGTCGGGACCGAGCTTGTCGCGGATGAACGTCATGACCGGCTCGGTACGGAAGGCTGCCGCAAAGCTGTAGGCCAGGTAGCCCGACACGGCCATGGTGTCCTGCGGCGTGAAGGGGCGCTTGGGGATACCCAGGATGTCGAACTCGACCGGTGCTGGATGGGTGGCCTGGTACTGGTTGATGCCGTCCAGATAGGCCAGCAAGGCCTTGGAAGCCGGTGTGCTCATGTCCATCCTGGCCACATAGTCGATCGCATGCTGGCGCAACTGCAGGGTGCGGAAAAGCTTGTCGGTTTCGACCAGCTTGGGGCCGAGGATTTCGGCCAGCTCCCCCTGCGCCAGGCGGCGCACCACTTCCATCTGGAACAGGCGGTCCTGGGCGTGCACGTAACCCAGGGTGCGGTACAGGTCCGCCTCGTTCTGGGCCCGGATGTGGGGCACGCCGCGTTCGTCGTAGTCGACGCTGACCGGGGCCGACAGACCCTTGAGTGCAACATCCCCCTTGCGTTGGGGCAGCTTGGAATTGAAGTACCAGACGCCAGCGCCGCCTGCCGCCAGCAGGATGGCGGCCAGCACGACGGCTACGATTTTCAATGCAAGACGCATGTCCTCTCCTCTTGTTGCTCCGGATTATGCGCATCGGCGCAGCGTCCGGCAGTACCTTCAGGTGCCGATGGCGTGCACCACGGCGACTCCACTGCGCACCGCACCTTCCAGGGTGGCTGGGTAAGGGCCTTCCACGTAATCGCCGCAGGCCCACAGACCCGGGGCGATGCAGAGTTCTGGTCGGGCCAAGCCCGGGCTGCAAGCGAAGGTGGCCCGCTTCTCGACCACTGTCTGCAGTGCGACGATGGGCGACGACCCCAGGAAGTGGGGCAATTGCCCACGGGCCTGCGCCAGTACGCCTTGGGTCAGCAGTCCACGCTCGGTGCCCGAAGCACTGACCACAAAGGCCCACAGCCCGTCCGGGCCACCGAGTTGCCCGCGGTCAAATACGAACTGCGCGGGGTGCCCGGCGTTGCTGTGCAGGGCCAGCATGGGCTGCGGCAGGCGCGCGCCAGGGCAGTAGGTGTAGACGGTGGCAATGGCTTCGTGCGCCAGCGCCGATGCGCAGCGGATCCAGCCTTGCACTGCTGTTGCTATTGAATCAGTAGCGCGTTGCGCAATGTTTTCAAGGGCCAAGGCCGCATTGGGTGCCGAAGTGGCCAGCACGACAGCATCGAAGGTCTGGCCGTCGATGGCCCAGCCCACGTCGGCTTGGGTGAGCGCACGAACGCGCTGGCCGAGGTGCACCGGGCTGCCCTGCTGGCGCAACCATGCCACTGCCGCCTGAGGCAGCAGGCGTCCCAGGTCGGTGCGTGGCAGCAGCAGGTTGGATGCACCCTGGCCGCCGAAGAGCGAGTCCTGCAGCACGCGCAGGAAAACCTGTCCGCTGGCCCGTTCGGCGGGGGTGTTGAGTGCCGACACGCACAGGGGCTCGATCAACGATTCCATGACGATGGTCGGAAGCCCCGCGCACAGTTGCTGTACCGACGTGTCGGCCCTGCAGCGAAACCCCTTGGCCTGCCAATACAGGCTGCGGCGAAGCAGCGCCCAGCGTGCACTCCAGGGCCAGCCCCGCGCTGTCAGCAGGCCAGCCACCGCGTCCATCGGAGCGGGCCAGGGTGGCAGTTGCAGTCCGCTGCCATCGGGGTAGCACAGGGCCAGCGGCAGGCGCATCAGCGCCTGCTGTGGTTTCACTCCCACGTGCTGCATCAGGTTCAGCGTGGCACTGTAAGCACCGATGAGGATGTGCTGCCCGTTGTCGACCTCAATGGAGCGTCCGTCGGGCAGGGTCAGGGGCAGGGCACGGGCCCGACCGCCGGGCTGTGTGGCGGCCTCGAAGATCTCCACCTGGTGACCCGCCAGCCGGGCATGGACCGCCGCCGACAGCCCCGCCCAACCCGCACCGACGACGGCAATGCGCATGGTGTCCGGGCCTCAGAGGCGGCCGAGTGCCTGCACGCGCCACGCCAGCCAAAGCTTGCGCAAGGGGGTCAGACTGGTTCGCTGATGCAGCACGGCAAAGCCGTCGCGCTCGATTTCGCGCAGCAGGGCGCGGTAGATGGCCGCCATCATCAGGCCCGGCTTCTGTGCACGCCGGTCCTCCGCGGGCAGCAGTGCCAATGCCTGATCGAACAGACCATGTGCCCGCTGGGCCTGGAATTGCATCAGGGCGGTGAAACGCTCGGAGTACTGGCCGGAGAGGACCTCGTGCGCCTTGACGTCGAACCGCTGCAGTTCGTTTACGGGCAGGTAGATGCGCCCGCGCCTCGCGTCTTCGCCGACGTCGCGCAGGATGTTGGTGAGCTGCAGGGCCAGGCCCAGGGTGTGGGCGTACTCGGTGGTTTGGGGCTGGGTCTGGCCGAAGATGCGGGCTGCAACTTCGCCAACGATGCTGGCTACCAGGTGGCAATAGCGCTGCAGGCCCGGCCAGTCGAGGTAGCGGGTCTGCTGCAGGTCCATCTGGCAGCCCTCGATCACGGCCTGCAGGTGGCGCGCTTCGATGCCGAATTCGGCCTGCAGGGGCATCAGGGCCTGCAGCACCGGATGGCTGGGGCTGCCGGCAAAAGCCTGCTGCACCTCCCGGCTCCACCAGGCCAGCTTGGTGGCGGCGACGCCGGGATCGGTGGTTTCGTCCACCACGTCGTCGACTTCGCGGCAGAAGGCGTAGAACGCCGTGATGGCGGCACGGCGGCGCGCCGGCAGGAACAGGAAGGCGTAATAGAAGCTGCTGCCGGAGGCGGCGGCCTTGTCTTGGACGTATTGCTCGGGGGTCATAGGCGGGCGCTATTGTTACATCCGCTCGCTACATCCACGCGGCACGCCACAACATCACGGCGTAGTCCCACCAGCGCAGCACAGGCCGCTGGCGCACCGTGGCATGGTCGACGGCTTCGATCTTGTCCAAAATGCGCAGGCCCCCCTGCACCACCAGGCGCAGCTCCCAGCCGGCCCGACCCGGGATGTGGTGCACCAGTGGGGTGCCATTCAGCATCCGGGCCCTCGCGGAATGGGCGAGGGAGGCTACCAAATTCGTAGCGGATGGGGTTGGTCGGGCGGCCTGCATGTCGGCTTCGCTGTAGCCGAACTGGGCGCAGCCATCCAGGGGCAGGTAGTAGCGCCGCTGGGCAATGTCGCGCCCGAGGTCCTGCCAGAAGTTGATCAGTTGCAGTGCGGTACAGATGTCGTCGCTCCATGCCAGCGCCTGGGGCGCGTCGATGCCGTACAGGTGCAGCAACAGGCGTCCGACTGGGTTGGCTGAGCGGCGGCAGTAGTCCAGCAGCTCGGCTTCGTCGGCATAGCGGTGGCCGTCGGCCGTGTAACGCACGTCTTGGGAAAAGGCGTCCAGCAGATCTTCCAGCAGGTTCACTGGCAGCTGGTAGCGCTGTATGGCAGCTTGCAGCGGGCGCATCACCGCAAACCATGGGGCCTCGGTAGGGTAAGGCGTGGTGGCGGTTGCTTGTTGCAATGCAGCACGAAATGCATGCAATTGCGCCAACCGTTCGTGCGCACTGGCAGCCCCTTCATCGGCCAGGTCGTCTGCCGTACGGGCGAAGTGGTAAATCGCCGCAATCGGAGAGCGCAGGGCGGGCGGGCACAACACCGAGGCCACGGGGAAATTTTCGTAGTGCACCACCGGAGGAGGAGCGCTGGCGGATAAGTTGTCGGGAGGCATGGGCCGCGTAATCTGGAATCGGACAATTGTCGCCGCTACGACGCTGGGGCAGAATGACTGCGAGCGCAATCTGCACACGACACAGGGGACCTATGGATATCGGCACTAAGGCCAGCGCCAATTGGGAATTGTTGCTGGCGGGACTGGACCTGCTGGACATCGGCTTCACCGTGGTCGATGCCCAGTTGTGTCTGGTGGCTGCGAACCGACGTTTCCAGGAACTGCTGAACTATCCGGACTACCTGCTGGTGCCTGGGACCAGCAATGCGGAAGGATTCCGGTACCTGGCTCGCCGGGGGGAGTACGGCCCCGGTGATGTGGAAGAACAAGTCCGTGCCCGCATGGAGCTGGCAGCTAGATTCCAGGCGCACCGATTCGAACGGGTCCGTCCGGACGGTGTCATCCTGGAGGTGGTAGGGAACCCATTGCCTGGCGGTGGCATGGTCACGACCTACACCGACGTCACGGTTCCAAGGCATCGGGAGCAGGCCCTCAAGGAACTCAGTGAGGAACTGGAGCGCAAGGTCGAAGAGCGGACGGCGCAATTGGTGCAACGGGAACAGGAACTGGCGAAGAAGGCAGCGCTGCTGGAACTGGTGCTCAACAGCGTCAACCAGGGCATCAGCTTCGTCAACCAGGATCTGGTGCTGGAGATGTGCAACCGCCGCTTTGGTGAGCTGATGCAGCTTCCTCCCGAACTCACCCGGCCTGGCGCACGGATGGAAGACATGGGCTACCACAATGCGCGTCGCGGCGAATATGGTCCGGGAGACATTGATGAACTGGTCCGCCAGCGCATCGAACTCGCCCGCAAGGCCTTGCCTCACCATTTTGAGCGAACGCGGCCGACCGATGGGGTGACGCTGGAAGTCATCGGCACTCCCACCCCCGATGGGGGGATGGTGACCACCTATACGGACATCTCGGAGCGCAAAGCGGCGGAATTGCACATTCACGACCTGAATGAGTCGCTGGAACAGAGAGTGCACGATCGAACCCAGGCGCTGGAGAAAGCCATGGAGCGCTTGCAGCATTTGCAGGAAGAGCTGGCACACAGCAGTACCCGCGCGGCGCTCAGTGCCCTGACAGCCAGCGTGGCGCATGAACTCAGCACGCCGCTGGGCAACAGCCTGATGGCAGCCACCACCTGTGAGGATGCAGCCAAGCGCATCACGCAGCGCTTGCAGGGAGAGGGGTTGCGAAAGTCCGAGTTGACGGCTTTCGTGCAGGAAATCCGTGAAGGAAGTGCGTTGACCCAGCGCAATCTCTTCCGCGCTGTGGAGATGGTCAGCAAGCTCAAGCAGGTAGGCGCTGACCAGGTGAGTGAGCAGCGTCGTCGCTTCGATGCGGGCCAGACCGTTGCGGAGGTTCTCGATACCCTTCGGCCCAGTCTCAAGCACCGGTCGCAGCGACTGGTGCCCAGCCTTGCGCCGGGCGTATGGATGGATAGCTACCCCGGCGCATTGGGGCAGATCGTGATCAATCTGGTCAACAACGCATTCCTCCATGCCTTTGAGGGGCGCACCCAAGGCCAAGTGGAGGTGGTGCTGCGAGAGCTTCCTGGTCAGCAGGTCGAATTGGTGGTGGCGGATGACGGGGTGGGAATGTCTGTGGAGGTACGGGAGCGCATCTTCCAGCCATTCTTCAGCACCAAAATCGGTCAGGGGGGCACCGGGCTGGGCACGTCCATCGTTGAGGAGTTGGTCAAAAAGACCCTTGGAGGAAGCGTGACGCTGGAGACGCGACAGGGGGAAGGGACCCGCTTTTCGCTGATCTTTCCCATGGTGGCCCCTGCGGCTCCATCGCTGGACCGTTAGGCGCGCGGCGAGTAGACCGCGTTCGGTCGGGCATTTGACAGGGATTTGGGCAATCGGTTAAATTACTAACCAGTCAGTCATTAATAATCGGTGCCACTCCGCTGGGCATCAGAGTGAGGTATTCATGTCAATTTATCGAAATTCCGCACTGGTCGGCGCCCTGGTCGGGGTCGCTGCGTTGCTGGTGGCTTGCAGCAAGCCTGCTGCGCAGCCAGAACCCATTCGCTCGGTCAAGGTGATGCAGGTGCAGGACAGCAACCTGCAGGCTGTCGCGGAATTCTCGGGCGAAGTGCGGGCGCGCTCCGAATCGCGGCTGGGTTTCAGGGTCGGGGGAAAGATCATTCGCCGCCAGGCAGAGGTCGGCCAGCGCGTCCGTGTGGGCGATGTCTTGGCCCAGCTTGATCCACAGGACTACCAGCTCGCAGCCGCTGCCGCCAAGGCCCAAGTGGCTGCTGCGCAAACCAACCGCGACCTTGCGGCGGCCGACTACAAGCGCTACAAGGATTTGCGCGAACAGAATTTCATCAGCGGCGCTGAGCTGGAGCGGCGTGATGCGGCCTTGAAAGCCGCGCAGGCGCAACTGGATCAGGCGCTGGCCCAAGGCTCGGCCCAAGGCAACCAGGCGGGCTACACCGTGCTGAAGGCCGATGTGTCGGGCGTGGTCACGGCCGTGGAGGCGGAACCAGGCCAGGTCGTTGCCGCCGGAACGCCGGTCGTGCGCATTGCCCAGGACGGCCCGCGCGATGTGGTGTTCTCGGTCCCGGAGGACAAGGTTGCCCGCGTCAAGGCTGGCTCTGCGGTGGAGGTTCGCCTGTGGGGTGTCAACGGTTTGCACAAGGGCGCGGTCCGGGAAGTGGCCGCCAGCGCCGACCCGGTGACACGTACGTTTGTCGTCAAGGTTGGATTGGAAGGGCGTGACGCTCCAGCGCTCGGTACCACGGCCACCGTGCTCCCCCAGGCCCTGGGCCGTTCGGATACCCAGGCCATCAAGCTTCCGACCAGCGCCCTGCGACAGGATGGTGGTGGTACCGCGGTCTGGGTGTTGGATACGCAAAGCATGACGGTGAACCTTCAGCCGATCCAGATTGCCACAGCCGATGGCAACGAGGTGGTGGTTGCCAGCGGATTGCGTGCGGGGCAGCAGGTTGTGGTCGCCGGTGTCCACGTGCTTTCTCCCGGTCAGAAAGTCACGGTCTACAAGGAAAAGTCGGCCAATGCCGGCACAAATGCTGGGCAGTCAGCTCCTAATTCAGGAGCGACGTCAGCCATCCAGCCGGCCGGCGCAGCCTCTGCAGTGGCGGGAAAGTGAGCAGGCCATGAGTGACCAGCACTTGCATCCCGAGAAGGGCTTCAACCTCTCGCGTTGGGCGGTGGACCATGTTCCACTGACCAAGTTCCTGATGATCGTGCTCATGCTGTTGGGTACGGTCGCCTTCTTCCAGCTTGGCCAGGACGAGGACCCACCGTTCGTGTTCCGACTCATGGTGGTGCGTGCCTTCTGGCCCGGCGCCACGGCGCAGCAGATGGCCGAACAGGTCACGGACAAGATCGAGCGCACGCTGCAGGAAGTGCCCAATGCCGACAAGATCCGCAGCTATTCCAAGCCGGGTGAGACCACGATCCTGTTCCAGGTGAAGGATTCCACCCGCGGGTCGGATGTCGCCAACACCTGGTACACCGTGCGCAAGAAGGTGGGCGACATGCGTCTGACCCTTCCGCAAGGGGTGCAGGGCCCGTTCTTCAATGATGAATTCGGTGACGTGTACGGGGTGATCTACGCCTTGCAGGCCGACGGCTTCAGTGACGCCGAGGTCAAGACCTTTGCTGACGATGTGCGGCAGAAGCTGCTCAAGGTGGCGGACGTCAACAAGGTCGAGCTCTATGGTGTGCAGGACGAGAAGCTGTTCGTCGAGATATCGCAGAAACGCCTGGCCCAACTGGGGCTGGACATGAACCAGGTGCTGGCCCAGTTGAGCCAGCAGAACGCGGTCGAGGGTGCTGGCACGCTCGAAACCCCGGCAGACGTGGTGCAGATGCGGGTCGGTGGCCAGTTCACCGCGGTCGAGGAGCTGCGCGCCATGCCGATCCGCGGCGCCAGCGGAAACCAGTTGCGTCTGGGCGATATCGCAGACATCAAGCGCGGCTACGTCGATCCGGCGCAGGTGAAGGTGCGCTACCAGGGGCAGCAGATCATCGCGATGGGCGTGTCCATGAACAAGGGCGGTGACATCATCGCCATGGGCAAGGCGCTCAAGGCAGCCACCGAGCAAATCGGCTCCACCTTACCGGCTGGCATCAAACTGGTGGAAGTGCAGGACCAGCCGACCGCGGTGGCCAAGTCGGTGAACGAGTTCATCGGTGTGCTGATCGAGGCCGTGGTGGTGGTGTTGGCAGTGAGCTTCATCAGCCTAGGCCTGCACAAGCGCGACGGTGCAACGCGGTTGTACCATCGCTATTACGTGGATTTCCGCCCCGGACTGGTGGTGGGGATCACCATTCCCCTGGTGCTGGCAGTGACCTTTCTCGGCATGCACTACTGGGGCATAGGCCTGCACAAGATTTCCCTGGGCTCGCTCATCATTGCCCTCGGGTTGCTGGTGGACGACGCGATCATCGCCGTGGAAATGATGGTGCGAAAGATGGAGGAAGGCTACGACAAGGTGCGTGCTGCCACCTTTGCCTACGAAATCACGGCAATGCCCATGCTGACCGGCACTTTGATCACCGCCGTGGGCTTCCTTCCCATTGGTATCGCGCGTTCCTCCACCGGTGAGTACACCTTCGCGATCTTCGGTGTGACGGTGATGGCCTTGGTGCTGAGCTGGCTGGTGTCGGTGTACTTCGTGCCTTACCTGGGTACCGTGTTCCTCAAGGTCAAGCCGCATGGTGCAGGCGAGGAGCCGCATGAACTGTTCGATACGCCGTTCTACAACGCATTTCGCAAGACCGTGAATTGGTGTGTGCAGCACCGCTGGATCACCATTGGTGCGACGGTGTTCATGTTCGCCGCGGGCATTGCCGGCATGGGCAAGGTGCAGCAGCAGTTTTTCCCGGACTCGTCGCGTCCCGAAATCCTGCTCGATGTCTGGTACCCGGAGGGCACACCGTTCGCTGCCAACGAGGCCACTACCAAGCGCATCGAAGCGCGCCTGATGCAGGAGGCTGACGTCCAGTCGGTCACCACCTGGGTGGGTTCGGGCGTGCCGCGGTTCTACCTGCCACTGGACAACATCTTCCAGCAGTCGAACGTGTCGCAGTTCATCATCCTGCCCAAGGACCTGAAGCTGCGTGAACCGCTGCGTATCCGTTTGCCGGCAATCTTGGCGGAAGAGTTTCCCGAGGTGCGTGCCCGGGTGAAGATTCTCCCCAATGGCCCACCGGTGCCCTATCCGGTGCAGTTCCGGGTCGTGGGGGGTGAACCCGCCGTGCTGCGGGCGCGTGCAGATGAAGTCAAGGCCGTGCTTCGTGCCAGCCCGAACATGCGCGGTGTTAATGACAACTGGAATGAGTCCGTCAAGGTCATCCGCCTGGAAGTGGACCAGACCAAGGCGCGCGCCCTGGGCGTGACCAGTCAGTCGATCGCCCAGGCATCCAAGACACTTTTGTCCGGAACCACGGTGGGCCAGTACCGGGAGGGTGACAAGCTGATCGACATCGTGATGCGCCAGCCGCTCGATGAACGCAATGCCATTACTGATATCGGCAACGCCTACCTGCCAACCGCCAGCGGCAAGTCGATTCCGCTGACGCAGATTGCCAAGCCTACGTTCACCTGGGAGCCCGGCGTCATGTGGCGCGAGGGTCGTGATTACGCCATTACCGTCCAGGGTGACATCGTGGAAGGTCTGCAAGGTGCAACCGTCACTGCCGAGTTGCTCCCCAAGCTGCGGGAGCTGGAGGCCTCGTGGAGGGCGAAGGGCATGAATGCCTATCGCATCGACGTCGCGGGTGCGGTCGAAGAGAGCAGCAAGGGCTCGGCCTCCATTGCGGCAGGCATTCCGATCATGCTCTTCATCACGTTCACGTTGCTGATGCTTCAGCTGCACAGCTTCAGCCGCGCGATGTTGGTCTTTCTGACCGGCCCCTTGGGTATTGCTGGTGTGGCTATGGCCCTGTTGGTGTCGGGCCGTCCGTTCGGCTTTGTGGCTTTGCTCGGCGTCATCGCGCTCATGGGCATGATCCAGCGCAACTCGGTCATCCTGATCGATCAGATCGAGCAAGACCGCGCCAATGGCATTCCTGCCTGGGACGCGATCGTGGAGTCGGCGGTGCGCCGACTGCGCCCTATTGTCCTGACGGCCGCCGCGGCGGTGCTGGCCATGATTCCGCTGTCGCGCTCGGTGTTCTGGGGGCCGATGGCGGTGGCCATCATGGGCGGGCTGATCGTGGCCACGGTGCTGACTCTGCTGGCCCTTCCGGCTATGTATGCGGCCTGGTTCCGAGTACGCCGGGACACTAATCCACCTCCCAGTCCCGAACCAGCGCCTCAGGCAGGTTAAAATAGCAGGTTGACCGATTTCAATCGGGTTCGTCGGGCGTATGCCAGCCGGTGGCTGGCAGGGCTGTTCGAGTTCCTGGTGTTTTCCTGCGCGGGTGGCGAAATTGGTAGACGCACCAGGTTTAGGTCCTGACGCCAGCAATGGTGTGGGGGTTCGAGTCCCCCCCCGCGCACCACTGTTTATTGAGATTTTGTAGGGCAGTCTGCAGCCGCGTGGCGGACTGGACTGCCTGCAAGCATTTAGGAGATCCGAAATGGCTGTTACCGTTGAAACTCTGGAAAAGCTCGAGCGCAAGATCACGCTGACGCTACCCGTGGACACGATCCAGAACGAGGTGAATACCCGCCTGCGCAAGCTGGCCCGTACCGTCAAGATGGACGGTTTCCGTCCAGGCAAGGTGCCTATGAACGTCGTGGCCCAGCGCTACGGCTACTCCGTGCACTACGAAGTGATGAACGACAAGGTTGGCGAAGCCTTCTCGGTCGCCGCCAACGAAGCCCAGCTGCGTGTGGCCGGTCAGCCGCGCATTACCGAAGCAGAGAAGGCGCCTGAAGGTCAGGTGGCTTTTGATGCCGTGTTCGAAGTGTTCCCCGAGGTCAAGATCGGTGACCTGAGCACCGCTGAAGTGGAAAAGATCAGCACCGAGGTGACCGATGCAGCGATCGACAAGACGGTTGAAATCCTGCGCAAGCAGCGCCGCACGTTCGCCCAGCGCGCCCAGGATGCAGCAGCCCAGGACGGCGACCGGGTGACGGTGGACTTTGAAGGCAAGATCGACGGCGAACCCTTTGCCGGTGGCAAGGCTTCCGACTTCCAGTTCATCGTTGGCGAAGGCCAGATGCTCAAGGAGTTCGAGGATGCCACGCGCGGCATGAAGCTTGGTGAAAGCAAGACTTTCCCGCTGGCCTTCCCCGCCGACTACCATGGCAAGGACGTGGCAGGCAAGACTGCCGACTTCCTGGTGACCCTGAAGAAGCTCGAGGCTGCCCACCTGCCCGCAGTTGATGGTGAATTGGCCAAGTCCCTGGGCATCGCCGACGCCACGGTGGAAGGTCTGCGTGCCGATATCCGCAAGAACTTGGAGCGTGAAGTCAAGTTCCGTCTGCTGGGTCGCAACAAGGCCGCCGTCATGGATGCGCTGGTGTCCAAGGCTGAACTCGATTTGCCCAAGGCCAGCGTGCAAGCAGAAGTGGAACGTCTGGTGGCTGGTGCCCGCGAAGACCTCAAGCAACGCGGCATCAAGGACGCTGACAAGGCGCCGATTCCGGAAGACATGTTCCGCCCCCAAGCCGAGCGTCGCGTGCGCTTGGGTCTGGTGGTGGCTGAACTGGTGAAGGCCAATAACCTGCAGGCCAAGCCCGAGCAACTGAAAGCCCACGTAGAAGAGCTGGCATCGAGCTACGAGAAGCCCGCCGACGTGATGCGCTGGTACTTCAGCGATAACCGCCGCATGGCTGAAGTCGAAGCCGTGGTGATCGAAAACAACGTCACGGATTTTGTCTTGGCAAAAGCCAAGGTGACTGAGAAGTCCGTCGCCTTCGACGAGCTGATGGGCCAGAACTGAGTGGGAACGCCGGGTGCCACTGCGTGGCATCCGCCAAGGGGGTTGTGCTGAACTTGTTATTCTTCAGCCAACCCCTATTTTCTTGGTCTAATCACTTCGCATCCTCACCTTCCACTTGGAGACACAATGAACTACCGTGCCACGATGAACAGCGCTTTGGAAACCCAAGCCCTGGGAATGATCCCCATGGTGATCGAGCAGTCGGGGCGCGGTGAGCGCTCCTACGACATCTATTCTCGGCTACTCAAGGAGCGCGTGATTTTTCTCGTGGGTCCCGTGAATGACCAGACCGCCAACCTGGTTGTGGCGCAGTTGTTGTTCCTGGAGAGCGAAAATCCCGACAAGGATATTTCGCTTTACATTAACTCCCCAGGCGGCTCGGTCAGCGCCGGTATGGCGATTTTCGACACCATGAACTTCATCAAGCCCGATGTGTCGACGCTGTGCACCGGCATGGCGGCGAGCATGGGCGCGTTCTTGCTGGCCGCCGGCGCCAAGGGTAAGCGTTTTTCGTTGCCCAACTCCAAGGTCATGATCCACCAGCCTTTGGGTGGCGCCCAGGGTCAGGCGACCGAGATAGAAATCCATGCTCGCGAAATTCTGAAAACGCGCGAGCAACTCAACCGTATCCTCGCCGAGCGTACGGGCCAACCGTTGGAGCGTATTGAGCGCGACACCGAGCGCGATTACTACCTCTCGGCCGACGAGGCCAAGGAGTATGGCTTGGTTGACAGCGTTATCGCCAAGCGCGCTTGAAGTTGGCGGGTGTTGCGCCCGTATTGCGGTACCTGTCCGTGCGAGGGTGCCACCCGTGATTAGCTATCATTGCTGCAAATTGTCTTGAAGGGCGCGACGAAATGGCCGAGAAAAAAGGCGCATCCAGCGAAAAAACTCTGTACTGCTCGTTTTGCGGTAAAAGCCAGCATGAGGTGAAGAAACTCATTGCAGGTCCGTCGGTATTCGTGTGTGACGAGTGCATCGAGTTGTGCAATGAAATCATTCGCGACGAGCTGCCGGCGACCGTCGAGGGCAAATCGGCCAAGAGTGATTTGCCGACCCCGGCCGAACTCAAGTCCAACCTGGACAACTACGTTATTGGTCAGGAACCTGCCAAGCGGACCCTGGCGGTGGCGGTATACAACCACTACAAGCGCCTGCGCCACAAGGATCAGGCGCGCAAAGACGATGTTGAACTGACCAAGAGCAACATCCTGCTCATTGGCCCCACGGGGTCGGGTAAGACCTTGCTGGCCCAGACCATGGCACGCATGCTCGATGTGCCGTTTGTGATGGCTGATGCCACCACCTTGACCGAAGCTGGCTATGTGGGCGAGGACGTTGAAAACATCGTTCTAAAGCTACTGCAGAGCTGTAACTATGACGTCGAGCGGGCACAGCGTGGCATTGTCTACATCGACGAGATCGACAAGATTTCGCGCAAGTCCGACAACCCATCGATCACTCGTGATGTCTCGGGCGAAGGTGTGCAGCAAGCCTTGCTGAAACTTATTGAAGGCACCATGGCCAGCGTTCCGCCCCAGGGTGGTCGCAAGCACCCGAATCAGGATTTCGTACAGGTCGATACAACCAACATCCTGTTCATCTGCGGTGGCGCTTTCGCGGGATTGGAAAAAGTGATTGACAACCGCACCCAGTCTTCTGGCATGGGTTTCGGGGCAAGCGTCAAGAGCAAGGAGCAACGCTCGCTGACCGAGGTGTTCAGCGAAGTGGAGCCTGAAGACCTGATCAAGTTTGGCCTGATTCCGGAATTGGTTGGGCGTATGCCGGTTGTGGCAACCTTGGCCGAACTGACCGAGGAGGCCTTGGTGCAGATCCTGACCGAGCCCAAGAATGCGTTGGTGAAGCAGTACGCCAAGCTGCTGGCCATGGAAGGCGTCGAGTTGGATGTGCGTCCGAGCGCCCTGACGGCCATTGCCAAGAAGGCCTTGGAGCGGAAGACAGGTGCACGGGGACTGCGTTCCATCCTGGAGCATGCCCTGATAGACACCATGTTTGAGCTGCCCAACGTGGCCAATGTGGAACGGGTTGTGATTGAAGAGGCAACCATCAACGAGTCCAAGCCTCCATTGATGGTGTACCGGGAATCCGCCAAAAAGGCGTGATTCGCAGACGCGATGTGGTCGGGGTGTCCCCCCGACCTGACCCCGCATGAATGGGGCTATGGGGCATTTGATTCGCCCTTTGTGGTCATTGGTGTGTCGTCATAATCAGACGGCTTGAAATTTTTTTTGGTTTGACCATATTCGTCAGGCATATACAAAAGGTATCTCTATGTCCGGCCATCCTTCTCTTCCAGCCACTCCGATCGACTTGCCGCTGCTGCCGTTGCGAGATGTGGTCGTATTCCCCCACATGGTCATTCCCTTGTTTGTGGGCAGACCCAAAAGCATCAAGGCATTGGAAGCCTCAATGGAAGCCGATCGCAAGATCATGCTGGTGGCGCAAAAAGCCGCAGCCAAGGATGAGCCATCGGTTTCCGACATGTTCGACATGGGCTGTGTTGCCTCAATCCTGCAGATGCTGAAGCTGCCAGATGGGACTGTCAAGGTACTGGTCGAAGGTCAGCAGAGGGCTGGTGTGGCTCGCATTGAGGAGGGTGAGAGCTACTTCATGGCCAACGTGCTTCCCGTCGATGGTGCCGAGCCTTCGACGGAAAAGAACAGTGAGATAGAGGCGCTGCGCCGCGCAGTCATGCAGCAGTTTGACCAGTACGTGAAGCTGAACAAGAAAATCCCACCGGAGATTCTTACGTCCATTTCCAGCATTGACGACGCAGGGCGCCTGGCTGACACCATCGCCGCCCACCTCCCGCTGAAGCTGGAGCACAAGCAGGAGGTACTGGGCTTTGTGGCGGTCAAGGATCGCCTGGAGTGCCTGCTTGACCAGATCGAACGCGAAGTCGACATCCTCAACGTCGACAAACGTATTCGCGGTCGCGTCAAGCGACAGATGGAGAAAAACCAGCGCGACTTCTACCTGAATGAGCAGGTCAAGGCGATTCAGAAGGAGTTGGGCGAGGGGGAAGACGGCGCCGACCTCGAAGAGATCGAGAAAAAAATCAAGGCTGCCAAGATGCCCAAGGATGCCTTGAAGAAGGCAGAGGCAGAGTTCAAGAAGCTCAAGCTGATGTCGCCGATGTCGGCGGAGGCTACCGTGGTGCGCAACTACATCGACGTGCTCACGGGGTTGCCTTGGTCGACCAAGACCAAGATCAAGCACAACTTGGCAAATGCGGAGGCTGTGCTGAACAAAGACCACTATGGCCTGGAAAAAGTCAAGGACCGCATCCTGGAATACCTCGCGGTCCAACAACGGGTCGACAAGGTCAAGGCACCGATCCTGTGTCTGGTCGGCCCCCCAGGGGTCGGCAAGACGTCGCTGGGCCAGTCGATTGCCAAGGCCACGGGTCGCAAGTATGTGCGCATGGCATTGGGTGGCATGCGCGATGAAGCGGAAATCCGTGGGCACCGCCGTACCTATATCGGTGCGATGCCCGGTAAGGTATTGCAGAGCCTGACCAAGGTCGGCACCCGCAATCCCTTGTTCCTGCTCGACGAGATCGACAAGCTGGGAACGGATTTTCGTGGCGACCCCAGCAGTGCCTTGCTGGAGGTGCTGGATCCGGAGCAGAACCACAAGTTTGGCGACCACTATGTGGAGGTCGACTACGACCTCAGCGACGTGATGTTCGTTGCAACCTCCAACTCGATGAATATCCCGCCGGCGTTGCTGGACCGCATGGAAGTGATTCGCCTGTCGGGCTACACCGAGGACGAAAAGGTCAACATTGCCCAGACCTATTTGCTGCCCAAGCAGATGGAAGCCAACGGTGTCAAGGACGTTGAGTTGGCGGTAGAGGAGGCCGCAGTTCGCGATATCGTTCGCTACTACACCCGCGAGGCGGGAGTACGCTCGCTCGAGCGCGAACTGTCAAAGATTTGCCGTAAGGTCGTCAAGGGTCTGTTGCTGAAAAAGTTGCAGCCGAAGGTCCTTGTCAACGCTGAAAATCTTCACGATTACCTGGGTGTACGTCGCTTCACTTATGGTCGCGCCGAACAACAGAACCAGGTCGGACAGGTGGTGGGATTGGCCTGGACTGAAGTTGGGGGGGACCTGTTGACCATTGAGGCAGCGACCACTCCAGGCAAAGGCGGGATTACTCGTACCGGCTCCTTGGGTGATGTCATGAAAGAGTCAGTAGAGGCGGCCCGTACCGTGGTGCGTAGCCGGGCTCGACGACTGGGCATCAAGGATGATGTGTTTGAGAAAAAGGACATTCACATCCACGTACCCGATGGTGCGACGCCCAAGGATGGTCCGAGCGCGGGCGCAGCCATGGCCACTGCGTTCGTGTCTGCGCTTACTGGAATTCCTGTGCGGGGCGATGTCGCGATGACTGGGGAAATCACCCTGCGTGGGGAAATTACGGAGATCGGTGGACTAAAGGAAAAGCTCTTGGCAGCACTGCGTGGGGGCATCAAGACTGTGTTGATTCCGGAACAAAACGCAAAGGACCTTCAGGAAATCCCTGGAAATGTGAAAGACGGGTTGGAGATTGTTCCAGTGCGGTGGTTTGACCAAGTCTTGGAATTTGCTCTGACATCTGCGCCGGTGCCTCTCCCCGAGGAAGAGGCGCCTGCGGTTGCGTTAGCAGCAGGTGCCACTGCCGAGGTCGAGGCAGTCAAACATTGAATTGTGACGTTTTTTTGGAGGCAATGCAAAATTCTTCCAAAACTACACTATAATTTCTGTATTGCAGCGCGGGATTAGCTCAGTTGGTAGAGCGATACCTTGCCAAGGTATAGGTCGAGAGTTCGAGCCTCTTATCCCGCTCCAAGTTGAAAAAATGGGAAGCTATGCTTCCCATTTTTATTGAGTTGAAAGTCATCGCCATGGTTGTGGCTTTCATCTGAGAGGGCGCGATAGCAAAGCGGTTATGCCCCGGATTGCAAATCCGGTTAGACCAGTTCGACTCTGGTTCGCGCCTCCAAATTGTTCTTGAAAAGCCCCGTGAAAACCAGTTCGCGGGGCTTTTTTGTTTCAGAATAGCCGCTGTGCCCGAGTGGTGAAATTGGTAGACACATCGGACTTAAAATCCGCCGCTTCGTGCATAACGGGCGTACCGGTTCGACCCCGGTCTCGGGCACCAACAATTCCTGTGCGATTGCAGGGCGAGCGCGCTCATTTCACAACGCACGGGGCGCGATGTACACGCGTAGCTGTGCGCTACTTTGGGTAGATCTTCATGTCACGTTTTAATGCCCCCTTTGAAATTCATGTCCACGGGCAGGTGCCCTTGGTGGCCGGGGTCCAGATGAAGCAACTTGCGACGGCGCTCAAACCGATGTGGCAATACGCAGGCGCAGACACCTTGGAGGCGGGCGCTGCCAGTGCCTACGAGGAGGAGCCGGGCATCGTATTCAATCGTCAGGAGGGTTTGCTGCAGCTGTGCTGGACGGTAAGGGGCGATGAGGACTTTCGCCAGGTGCTTGACGAAGTGTGCATGAACCTCAATGACATTGCCGCCCAAGGGGCTGCGCTGGAGGTTAGCTTTTACGATGCCGACTTCGACGAAGAGGAGGAGGACGATGGCACTGAGGCGCGCGATGACTTTGTCGTACTGTTTGTTGGACCCACTCCGGCGGCGATCATGCAGGTACAACGGGACATGTTGGTGCAGGATGTGATTAGTGTGATGGAGCGGCACTTTGAAGCGACTGAGTTGCAAGGCGTGGTAGCGGAAGTTGACAAGCTTTTTTCACAGCGCTTTGACGCGTTGGTGAGCTCGCTGGAGCTGGGTAAACCCCCTCGCGGACTGGGGGGGAGTGGTGGGCATGGGGGGGGGCGCAAACCGCGTCATCTTCATTGAGGCTACACACGGTGCATCGTCTGTGCGAGCACCAGACGATGCAAGCCTGGCTGCAGGATAGTGCAGTATTACACTTGCCGCAGCGTGCAAGACGATATTTGTAACGGGTGGAAGTACCCCATGAGGAGAGTCAATGCAGTGGTCCGATGATGCTGGCGTCAATGACGTGGATGGAATGGTGGTGCGCAAGCGACGCAAGGGCATTTACATTCTTCCCAACCTCTTCACGCTGGCAGCACTGTTCTGCGGGTTTTACGCCATTGTGATGGCGGTCAACGGGCGATTTGACTTGGCGGCATTGGGCGTCTTCTGCGCCATGGTCTTAGACAGCCTGGATGGCCGGGTGGCACGCATGACAAACACCCAAAGCGCGTTCGGGGAGCAGATGGACTCTTTGGCCGACATGGTGTCTTTCGGGGCTGCTCCGGCACTCATCTCCTACATCTGGGCCTTGCGCGACCTTGGGCGCTGGGGGTGGTTCGCCGCATTCGTCTATTGCGCCTGTGCGGCACTGCGGTTGGCACGCTTTAACGTCAACACGGCGGTGGTGGATAAGCGCTACTTTCAGGGATTGCCGTCGCCAGCCGCTGCCGCTTTGGTTGCGGGCTTCATCTGGTTGTCGACGGACTTGGGGAGAAGCGGTGCGTCGCTGGCGTGGCCCATGTTCTTTGTCGCCTTGTACGCGGGGCTGACCATGGTGACCAATGTGCCATTCTTCAGTTTCAAGGACATCGGTATGCGAAAGAGCGTACCGTTTGCGGTGATCGTGTTGATCGCCCTGGTCATTGCCTTGATCAACATTGACCCGCCTACAGTCATGTTTGGCATTTTTGTGTTGTATGGCGTCAGTGGATATGTGGTCTACAGTGTGCGCAAGGCTCGCGGGGTACAGACCAGTGTGATTTCCACGTCTACGGACGAACCCGATGAACGGGGACTGCACAAGTAGTGTGGCGTGCTGCAGGAGGTTTTTATGTCTGAGAAGCTGATTATTTTTGACACTACCTTGCGTGACGGCGAACAGTCACCGGGTGCATCAATGACGCGCGATGAAAAATTGCGCATCGCGCGGCAACTCGAGCGCCTGCGGGTGGACGTCATCGAGGCAGGGTTTGCGGCCAGTTCCAATGGTGACTTCGAAGCTGTGCAGTTGATTGCCAACCACATCAAGGATTCGACGGTGTGCTCCTTGTCGCGCGCCAATGACCGCGACATCGCACGTGCGGCTGAAGCATTAAAGAATGCAGCCCGTGCGCGAATTCACACGTTCATCGCGACTTCTCCCTTGCACATGGAAAAGAAGCTGCGCATGAGTCCGGAGCAGGTACTGGAGCAGGCCAAGCAAGCGGTTCGATTCGCTCGCAATCTGGTGGCCGACATCGAGTTCAGTCCTGAGGATGGGTACCGCAGTGAGCCTGATTTTCTTTGCCGCGTGCTTGAAGCAGTGATTGCGGAAGGCGCCACTACCATCAACGTGCCGGATACAGTGGGGTACGCGATTCCGGAGCTGTATGGCAATTTCATCCGTGAACTGCGTGAGCGGATTCCCAATTCCGACAAGGCGATCTGGTCGGTGCATTGCCACAATGATCTCGGCATGGCGGTAGCCAATTCCCTGGCCGGTGTGAAGATCGGCGGAGCACGCCAGGTCGAGTGCACCATTAATGGATTGGGGGAGCGCGCGGGCAATTGCAGCCTCGAAGAGGTGGTCATGGCGGTAAAGACCCGTAAGGACTATTTTCATCTCGATGTAGGCGTCGACACCCGGCACATATTGGCGGCCAGCCGCATGGTCAGTCAGACCACCGGCTTTGTGGTGCAGCCTAACAAGGCTGTGGTTGGAGCCAATGCGTTTGCCCATGCGTCGGGGATCCATCAGGACGGCGTACTCAAGGCCCGTGACACCTACGAAATCATGCGCGCCGAAGATGTGGGTTGGACGGCGAACAAGATTGTGCTGGGCAAACTCAGCGGTCGCAACGCTTTCAAGCAGCGTCTGCAAGAGCTAGGGGTGCAGATGGAAAGCGAGGCCGATGTCAACGCGGCCTTCGCCCGTTTCAAGGAGCTCGCAGATTTGAAGAGCGAGATTTTTGACGAGGATATTCTTGCGCTGGTCAGTGAGGAAAGTCACGAGCACCTGCATGAGCGCTACGGGTTCGTTTCACTTTCCCAGCGCAGTGAAACGGGTGAGCGGCCACATGCCTGCGTGGTGTTCACGGTATCGGACCAAGAAGTGCGGGCTGAGTCCGACGGCAACGGACCGGTGGATGCCTCGCTGAAGGCGATCGAGTCGCAAGTGAATAGCGGAGCGGAAATGGTGCTCTACTCGGTCAATGCGATCAGCGGATCGACCGAGAGCCAAGGCGAAGTGACTGTGCGATTGCAAAGCAATGGCCGGGTTGTGAATGGCGTGGGTGCTGACCCTGACATAGTGGTTGCTTCTGCTAAGGCCTACCTCAGTGCGCTGAACAAACTGCATTCGAACGTTGAACGCGTGGCTGCGCAGGGGTAGTCTTCTCAGACACTTCATGAACAATTTTCTGCAAGTACTTGATCAATAAGTACTTTCTTTCGTACACTAGGCTAGTCCCAGACTTGCTTGCTGGGTGAGGTGTGGACAAACAATTGCAGGGGATCAATTTGAGAACACTGATTGTGCGCGTTGGCGTTGCCTGGTGTATGGCATTGGCAGTGTCCGTGGCCACTGGCGCAACGCCCAAGAACCAACACAAGAAAGTTGCCAAGCCTGTTAGTACCCTAACGAAAAAAGTAGGGAAGACGCGTAAAGGCGCTGTGTTGGTCTCTGCACATAGGCCATCCTTCGCGAAGGTCGCGGGCCTTCATGGAGGTGCAGATGGCTTGGCGTTGAAGTCTAGCGTTGCGTTGGTGGTCGATCAGGAGACCAATGAGGTTCTTTACCGTAAAAACGACCAAGCCGTGCTTCCAATCGCCTCAATCACCAAACTCATGACTGGCGTCTTGATCAGCGAGGCGCGATTGCCGATGGACGAGTCCATCACCATATCCCAGGCGGATGTGGATACGGAGAAAGGTAGTTCTTCTCGTCTTCGGGTGGGAACGCAATTGACCCGCGGTGAATTGCTGCACCTTGCGTTGATGTCGAGCGAGAATCGTGCGGCCCATGCGCTGGGTCGTACCTACCCTGGTGGTCTGCAAACCTTTATTTCACTCATGAACTCGAAAGCTCGGACTCTTGGGATGAATGACACGCGATATGTCGAGCCAACGGGGCTTTCCAGTCAGAATCAGTCCAGCGCACGTGATTTGGCGGTATTGGTGAATTACGCGTATGGGGATCCGTTGTTGCGTGAGTTGTCTACTTCGCCCAATTATCAAGTGGAAGTGGGAAGCAGAACCCTGCAATACAACACGACCAATCGTCTGGTGAAAAGCCCCGATTGGGATATCGGCCTGCAAAAAACCGGGTACATCTCCGAGGCCGGACAGTGTTTGGTGATGCAAGCCAAAGTGGCTGGACGCAAGCTGATCATGGTTTTCCTGGACTCTGCGGGTAAGTTGAGTCGCATTGCGGATGCCCAGCGGGTGCGTCGATGGGTTGAGTCAGGCCCCGCCGGCACAGGAGTCAAGTTGTCGGCGTTGGAGCGTTCGGACTTGCGTATGGCCATGACGCTTCCCAACTGAAATAGAAAAGGCGCCGGAAGGCGCCTTTTCTATCTTTGGGTATCGTGTCTGGTCTTTCAGTCAGGCTGGGATTTAACTTCTTGCGCGGGCATTGGGCTGATGCCCAAGTGTTTCTGAAATCGTTTGGGCGGCTTCGCGCAGTTTTGGCAGCCACGCTTCGTCCATGCGCCCACTGGGGGCAGAGATCGATAGCCCCCCCACCAACTTGTTCTGATCGTCGTAAATTCCGGCTGCCATGCAGCGCACACCCAGCTCCAGTTCTTCATTGTCATGTGCGTAGCCATATTGGCGTACACGTGAAAGCTCGCGCTCCAAATCCTCGATGCGGGTGAGACTGTTCTTCGTATGGCCGTGCAAGCCTGTACGGGCTGCATAGGCGCGTATGCGCTGCGGTTCATCAGCACTGAGAAAGAGCTTGCCGACCGAGGTCAGGTGCAATGGTGCTTTGCCTCCGATCGCGCGCACCACTTGCATCCCGGAGCGCTCACTGAATGCTCGCTCGATGTACACAATTTCGTCACCAACACGCACACTGAGGTTGACTGGTTGCTGGATCAGCTTGTGCAACTCACGCATGGGAGCCAGGGCTGCGTCACGGATATTGAGCCGCCCTTTAACCAAATTACCCAGTTCCAACAAGCGCATACCCAGTCGGTAGGTGCCGGACTGTGGGCGGTCCACAAAGCGTCCAATAACGAGGTCATTGAGAATGCGGTGGGCCGTTGAGGGGTGCAAACCAGCTTTGTCGCTGATCTCTTTCAATGTCATGGCCTCTTCGCGTCCTGCAAGAATATCTATCAACAGGAACATCCTCTCCATGACCTGAACCGATGGAGTGGCTGGAGGGCTGTCGTCTTTTGTGTTGCTTCTTTTTGTGGTGTTTGTCATTGATAGATACCGCTGTACTCACTCTGGCTGCAACCAAACCCCGTTGCGATAAATTTCGAAGGGACGAAACCGCGCCTTGTAGCTCATCTTGGGGCTGGCGGGAATCCAGTATCCCAGGTAAAGAAATGGCAGCCCCAACTGCCGAGCCCAGTGCACCTGCCATAAAACGTTGAATGTGCCGTAGCTTGCCTGCTCATGGGGTTCGAAGAACGTGTAGACCGCTGACAGCCCGTCTTGCAAGACATCAACGATGGAAACCATCTTCAGTGTCGATTGGTTACCGGCTTCCTCCACATTGTGAAATTCTACGAGTTTTGTCGGTACTTGGCTCTGCAGCAAGAATTGACGGTACTGCTCGGAGTCATCGCGATCCATGCCCCCGTCGGGGTGGCGAGCGGATTGGTAGCGGGTGTACAGATCAAAATGCTTGGCATCAAATTCCAGGTCGCGGATATGCGCTTGCAGCGAGCCGTGGGCATTCCAAGCCCGGCGCTGGGAGCGGCTGGGATCGAACTCGGCGACACGAATGCGCAGTGGGGTGCACTGAGTGCACATGTCACAGTGCGGACGATAGGTAAACAGTCCACTACGCCGAAAGCCCTGTGCAATCAACGATGAATAGGAATTCCCTGAAATGCCATGGCTCGGGCTGGCGACTTGCGATCGAGCCATGCGACCTGGCAGGTAGCTGCACTCGTAGGGCGCCGTCGCATAGAACTGAACGGTGTTCGCTGATACGTCATTCAGGTCGGACATCATCGGGGTGTCGGGCGGCGAGCAGGGGATTCCAGTATAGGTGCTTCCACGTCCAGTCAATCGGTTGCTGCTCGCATTCGCGTATCAATTGGGCTTGGAAGGCGGTTCGAGACCATGGGCGTGCCCCAAGGGAGTACAGGTGACGAGTCTGTTGCTGGCAGTCAATGGCGGTGACGCCATGCTGCAGGCACAACGCCACCAGGGCCGCCAAGGCGATCTTGGACCCATCGCTTTCCACTGAGAACATGGACTCGCCAAACACGGCATGTCCGATGCCAACACAATACAAACCACCCACCAGACGCCCCTCCACCCAAGTTTCGACACTATGGGCGTGGCCAGCATGATGCAATGCTGTATACGCCTGCACCATGGGCTTGACGATCCAGGTTCCGTTCTGACCGTCGCGCGGGGTTGAGGCACAGCGGGCGATGACGCGCGCAAAATCGCAGTCAATGCGTATTTCGCAGTTCGGGTTGGCGATAAATCGGCGCAGTATCTTCCGGAACGATCGGTGGATGCGAAATTGACGGGTGTCCAGCACCATTCTTGGGTCGGTGCTCCACCAGAGGATCGGTTGGTCCTCGGAGTACCAAGGAAAGATTCCTTGTCGGTAGGCGGCCAACAAACGTGACACGCTGAGATCAGCGCCGGCGGCAAGCAGCCCCGGGGCTTCGGATTCTTGCGGCCACGCCTGTTCTATGGGAGGGAACGCGGAGTCCAGGCTGAGCCAAGGCAAGGGGTGTGACGGCATGGGTTAAATTCTCGGCGGTTGCCGAAGGGATCGAGGCTAGCTTCAGGGTAGAATACTAGATTGTCGGGGTGTAGCGCAGTCTGGTAGCGCATCTGCTTTGGGAGCAGAGGGTCGAAGGTTCGAATCCTTTCGCCCCGACCAATTTTCAAAAGGCCCGCAATCGGGCCTTTGTTCTTGGTGCCCGTAGCTCAGTTGGATAGAGCAACAGCCTTCTAAGCTGTGGGTCGGGGGTTCGATCCCCTCCGGGCACGCCAGTTTGGCCAGTTCGCTACTGGGCCGTTTCTCTGCCTCAATTCTTCCTTTTATCCCTCGTTGGGAGTAGTCCAATGGACTACGTATGAATGCGTGCGTCCGCACGTCCGCAGGAAAGGCTGAACGGTGGCTTGGGCTGTTTCTTCGATCAAGGATAGTTTGCTCGGGTGGCTGACGGGTTCCGTGCCGTCAGACGAGGATCGAATGCTGCTCGATGCGGCACGCTCCGCCATGATTGAGCTGCTGCTGTTCGACGCTCCTGCCATTGAAGAGACCTTTCAATTGGGTCTGTTGCAGCGCCTGCGCTATGCCAGTGACCTGGATGCATTGTGGTATCTGCGGCCAGAACTGGTGAGTGCCTTGGCGCAGCAATTGGGCGAACGCGAAGCCCAGTTGCGGGTCCTTGGGCTGTCACATCTGTTTGGCAGGCGCGCCGCTACTCATCGGTCCAACAGCTTGGTTGGGCGCTAAGTTGGCACTGTCCGGTAGCACCCCCAGCCAGCGTTGCAGTGCGGCAGCAAGGGCTTGCTTATCCCCGGTCGTGACGAATTCGGTTTGCCCTAACCTGTTCGTGTCGGGGTGGCGCAAACAATGTGTGGCCAGTACTTGGGCAGTGCGCTTGGCAACCGGAGTGCCTCCCTCGACAAAAAGCACCGTCGGTCCACACAGGCGCTGAAGGGTGTCGAGCGCGAACGGATAATGGGTGCAACCAAGCACCACCGTGTCGCAGTCGCCGAAATTCTGCCCAAAAGGTCCTATAGCCCTTGTGTATTCAGTGCATAGCGCTTCTATTTTCATAGCGTCATTGCGCTCGATGGCATCCGCCAATCCGTCGCATGCCTGCAGTTTCGGTGCTGCTGTTGCCGATAGCGACTGCAACAGCGTGCGAAACTTTTCGCTCTGCAGCGTTCCGCGTGTCGCCAGCACACCGACTCCACCAGTACGCGTTTGGGCCATTGCTGGCTTGACCGCTGGCTCAATACCCACGATGGGCAAGTCCGGATGGCTGGCGCGCAGTTCGGCTATGGCGGCTGCTGTGGCGGTGTTGCAGGCCACGACCAGTGCCTTGATGCCGTAACGGTAGCGCAATTCGTGTGTCAGCGCCTGTGCGCGCATGAGCACAGCCAGGTCATCCTTTTCGCCGTAGGGGGCATGGCCTGCATCAGCCACATAGACAAAGTCTTCCTCAGGCAGCTCGCTCCACAGTGCGCGCAAGACACTCAATCCACCGACGCCGCTGTCAAAGACCCCAATCGGTCGGCGGGCAAGTTCGTTCACGCCTGTGTCAATGGCTGGCAATGGCAATGTTCTTGAATTCACCCGTTGCTATTTTCTTTTGCCACTCGGCAGGACCTGTGATGTGGGCACTGGTGCCGCCTGCATCGACCGCCACGGTCACAGGCATATCAACCACGTCGAATTCGTAGATGGCTTCCATGCCGAGGTCCGCGAATCCCACTACCTTGGCGCCCTTGATGGCCTTGGATACGAGGTAGGCGGCGCCACCCACAGCCATCAGATAGGCCGACTTGTGGTTCTTGATCGCTTCTATGGCAACCGGGCCACGCTCGGCCTTGCCCACCATTGCGATGAGGCCTGTCTGGGCCAGCATCATGTCGGTGAACTTGTCCATGCGGGTGGCCGTGGTGGGGCCGGCCGGGCCGACGACTTCATCACGTACCGGGTCGACGGGGCCAACGTAGTAGATCACGCGGTTGGTGAAGTCCACAGGCAGCTTTTCACCCTTGGCCAGCATGTCCTGGATGCGCTTGTGCGCGGCGTCGCGTCCGGTGAGCATCTTGCCGTTGAGCAGCAGGGTCTGGCCCGGCTTCCAGCTGGCAACCTCTTCCTTGGTCAGGGTGTTCAGATCCACACGCTTGCTGGTTTCGGTGTTGGGGGTCCAGTCCACCTTGGGCCACAGGTCCAGGCTCGGAGCTTCCAGGTACACCGGGCCGGAGCCGTCCATGACGAAATGGGCGTGGCGGGTGGCGGCGCAGTTGGGGATCATGGCCACGGGCTTGGAGGCGGCGTGCGTGGGGTACATCTTGATCTTCACGTCCAGCACCGTGGTCAGGCCTCCCAGGCCCTGGGCACCGATGCCCAGCGCGTTGACCTTTTCGTACAGCTCCAGGCGCAGCTCTTCCACCTGGGTCAGCTTCTCGCCCTTGGCAGCCTTTGCTTGTAGCTCGTACATGTTGAGCTCGTCCATCAGGCTTTCCTTGGCCAGCAGCGCGGCCTTTTCCATGGTGCCGCCGATGCCGATGCCCAGCATGCCCGGTGGGCACCAGCCTGCACCCATGGTGGGCACGGTCTTGAGCACCCAGTCAACGAGGTTGTCGCTGGGGTTCATCATGATCATCTTGCTCTTGTTCTCGGAGCCACCGCCCTTGGCGGCCACGGTCACGTCCACTTTGTCGCCAGCCACGATTTCGGTAAAGATCACTGCTGGCGTGTTGTCCTTGGTGTTCTTGCGGGCGAACTGTGGGTCGTCCACCACGCTGGCGCGCAGCATGTTCTCGGCGTAGTTGTAGCCACGGCGTACGCCTTCATTCACGGCGTCTTCGAGGCTTCCAGTAAAGCCTTCCCAGCGCACGTTCATGCCGACTTTTAGGAACACATTGACGATACCGGTGTCCTGGCAAATGGGGCGGTGGCCAATGGCCGACATTTTGCTGTTGGTCAGGATCTGCGCCATGGCGTCCTTGGCTGCTGGGCTTTGCTCTTGCGCGTAGGCGCGGGCCAAGTGTTCGATGTAGTCACTGGGGTGGTAGTAGCTGATGTACTGCAGCGCTGCAGCTACGGATTCGATCAGGTCTTCTTGGCGAATGGTGGTCATGGCAGTGTCCAAAGGTAAAGTCAGTGTTTTGTACTGGGCGAAGCTGACATCAGCTTGTCGGTGTAAGCGATCGCCATGGCAGACAACAGGAAGGCGATGTGGATCACAGTTTGTGCGATCAGCACTTTCTCGTCGTAATTCGCCGCATTGATGAACGTCTTGAGCAGGTGGATGGAGCTAATGCCGATGATGGACATGGCTAGCTTGACCTTGAGTACCGAAGCATTGACATGGCCCAGCCATTCCGGTTGGTCAGGGTGTCCATCGAGATCCATGCGGCTGACGAAGGTTTCGTAGCCTCCAACGATGACCATGATGAGCAGATTGGAGATCATGACCACATCGATCAGCGCCAGCACCACCAGCATGATGATGGTCTCGTTCAGGCCCGTCGCGCCACCGATGGCGGACTCCTTGTAGCCGATGCTGGAGATCAGTGCCTGCAGAGCAGCCTGGCTGCCGAAAGCCGCTTCCAGGAGATGTACCAGCTCTACCCAGAAGTGAAAAACGTACACAGCCTGCGCAGCGATCAAGCCGAGGTAAAGCGGTAGCTGAAGCCATCGGCTGGCGAAAATGAAGGCGGGAAGGGGGCGCAGCCGAGGCGGCGTGGTATGGGGTGTGTTGGACATGGAGGTTCGGTGATCGAATACCACCCGATTGTAGGGCGGCGGCCATATGCCGCCAGCGAGGTTTGTCAGTATCCTCAGTCAGTAGGATGTAAGTGGATGCGCCGACATTCACGCCAGTTCTTACATCCCTGAGGAGACCTGTCCATGAGTGAACAAAGCGCCGCCATCGAGTCCGTACTGGTTGAAAACCGTGTGTTCCATCCCAGCGAAGCCTTCGTGACGGCTGCCCGCATTTCTGGCATGGACGGCTACAACGCCCTGTGCCGCGAAGCGGAACAGGATTTTGACGGCTTCTGGTCGCGCCTGGCCAAGGCCAATGTGGTCTGGAACAAGCCTTTCACCAAGGTGCTGGATGAGACCAACGCGCCGTTCTACAAATGGTTCGACGATGGCGAGTTGAACGCCTCGGCCAACTGCCTGGACAAGCACATGGGCACGCCCACCGAAAACAAGGTGGCGGTCATTTTCGAGGCCGATGACGGCACCGTCACCAAAACCACCTACAAGGAGCTGCTGGCCCGCGTGAGCCAGTTTGCCAATGCACTCAAGGCCAAGGGAATCCAGAAGGGTGATCGGGTGCTGGTGTACATGCCCATGACACTCGAAGGCGTGATCGCCATGCAGGCCTGCGCCCGTATCGGTGCCATCCACAGCGTCGTGTTCGGTGGCTTCTCTGCCAAAGCCGTGCAGGAGCGCATCATTGACGGCGGTGCCGTGGCCGTCATCACCAGCAACTATCAGATGCGTGGCGGCAAGGAGTTGCCGCTGAAGGCCATCGTGGACGAGGCGCTGGGCATGGGCGGCTGCGAAGCCGTCAAGACCGTATTTGTGTTCGAACGCACCAAGACCGCGTGCAACATGGTGGCAGGCCGCGACCTGACGTTCGACCAGGCGCTGGCGGGTCAAAGCTCGGAGTGCGCGCCGGTGGCCGTGGGTGCGGAGCATCCGCTGTTCATTCTTTACACCTCCGGCTCCACCGGCAAACCCAAGGGTGTACAGCATTCCACGGGCGGCTACCTGCTGTGGGCCAAGCTGACCATGGACTGGACGTTTGACCTGAAGCCCGAAGACGTGTTCTGGTGCACGGCCGACATCGGCTGGATCACCGGCCACAGCTACGTGGCCTACGGCCCGCTGGCCGCAGGTGCTACCCAGGTCATCTTCGAAGGTGTGCCCACCTACCCCAACGCCGGCCGTTTCTGGCAGATGATCGAGCGCCACAGTGTGTCGCTGTTCTACACCGCACCGACTGCCATCCGTTCGCTCATCAAAGCGGCGGAAACCGACGAGAAGGTGCACCCCAAGAACTGGAACCTGAACTCCCTGCGCGTGCTCGGCTCGGTGGGCGAACCCATCAACCCCGAAGCCTGGATGTGGTACTACAAGCACGTGGGCGGCGAGCGTTGCCCGATTGTCGACACCTTCTGGCAAACCGAAACCGGCGGCCACATGATGAGCCCCATGCCCGGTGCCACACCGCTGGTTCCCGGTAGCTGCACCTTGCCGCTGCCCGGCATCATGGCCGCTATCGTCGACGAGGCTGGCAACGAAATGCCCAACGGCGCTGGCGGCATCCTGGTCGTGAAGCGCCCCTGGCCATCGATGATCCGCACCATCTGGAACGACCCCGAGCGTTTTAAGAAGAGCTACTTCCCTGAGGAACTCAAGGGCTACTACCTGGCTGGCGACGGTGCCGTGCGCAGCGCCGATCGTGGGTACTTCCGCATTACCGGTCGCATCGACGATGTGTTGAACGTGTCGGGCCACCGCATGGGCACCATGGAAATCGAATCGGCCCTGGTGGCCAAGACCGACCTGGTGGCCGAAGCTGCTGTGGTGGGACGTCCCGATGATTTGACCGGTGAAGCTATCTGCGCCTTCGTCGTGCTGAAGCGCCCGCTGCCCAGCACTGACGAAGGCAAGGCCATTGCCAAAGAGCTGCGCGACTGGGTGGCCAAGGAGATTGGCCCCATCGCCAAGCCCAAGGACATCCGCTTTGGTGAAAACCTGCCCAAGACCCGCTCGGGCAAGATCATGCGCCGTCTGCTGCGTTCGCTGGCCAAGGGCGAGTCCATCACCCAGGACACCTCGACTCTGGAGAACCCTGCCATCTTGGATCAATTGGGCCAGACCTACTGATCTGGAAAAGCCCGCAAGGGTTTTTTCCGAGTTGACGCAAAAAAGCCGCTGTAAAAACAGCGGCTTTTTTGTCCCTGCAGACTGTCAGGCGCTGCTGGGTGAGTGCGGAAGGATTACTTCAGCCCCAGAACCCAAGTCGCCAGCTGCTTGGCTTCAGCTTCGCTGACTTGAGGGTTTGCGGGCATGGGAGCCGGGCCAAATGAACCGGAGCCGCCCTTGATGATCTTGGTAGCCAGCTTGTCCACGGCACCCTTGTCGCCCTTGTACTTGGCGGCAACTTCCTTGTAAGCGGGACCGACGACCTTTTTGTCGACGGAGTGGCAGGCCAGGCAGTTCTTCTTCTTGGCCAGGTCTTCGTTCGCGAAGGCAGGGGCGGTGGCCAATACTGCGAGGGCGCCGAGGGCGGCGGTCAAGACGATCTTCTTCATAAGTTGCCTTTCAGGGTTGGGTTACAGTAAGCGAACGCGATTGTAGTCACGGTGGTTGACATAGCTCTTACCGTCTTTGCAGTTTCTTGGAGTAGTTTATGTATTTTCTCTATGCTGGTGTCGTGTTGACGCTGATGAAGTACCTTGAGATCGATCCAGTAGCTTCATGGGCGTGGTGGGTGGTGCTGACCCCCTTCGGGCTGGCATCGGCCTGGTGGATCTGGGCAGACACGACGGGTTACACCAAGAAGAAGGCGATGGAGCGGGAAGATGCCAAGCGCGATGCCCGCATCGCCAAAAACAAGGACGCCATGGGCACCCTGAACAAGAGAAAGCGTTAGACCTTTTGCATGTTGATCCATCCCCAAATTAACCCGGTTGCGTTGAAACTGGGACCCATTGCCGTTCATTGGTACGGCATTACCTATCTGGTGGCATTTGCACTCTTCATGGTCTTGGGGCGGGCGAGGCTGCAGCACCCTGGATTTTCTGCAACGGCAGGTAACTCCGCCTGGCGCTTTGCCGATGTCGAGGACATTCTTTTTTTGGGTGTGGTTGGGGTCGTGCTGGGCGGGCGTCTTGGGTATTGCCTCTTTTACAAGCCGGCTTACTACGCCAGCCATCCCCTAGAGGTGTTTGCTGTGTGGCAGGGCGGCATGAGTTTCCATGGGGGCCTGCTTGGTGTTATTGGTGCGATGGTGTGGTTTGCCTATACGCGCCGTCGAAGCTTCTGGGAGGTGGCGGACTTTGTCGCCCCGTGTGTTCCCACGGGCCTGGCCAGCGGTCGGGTAGGTAACTTCATCAATGGTGAACTGTGGGGACGCGTGGCTGATCCAGCCCTTCCTTGGGGCATGGTGTTTCGCGACGCTGGGGACTTGCCTCGGCATCCGTCGCAGGTATACCAATTTCTGTTGGAGGGGCTGTTGCTTTTCGTGCTGCTGTGGTGGTATGGCAAGGGGCAGCGCCAGCGTGGTCAAGTGGCCGCGGCGTTTCTGTTCGGCTATGGCCTGTTTCGCTTCATTGCAGAGTTCTTTCGGGAGCCCGACGCGCATCTCGGCTTACTGGCGTTGGGCATGAGCATGGGGCAATGGTTATGCATTCCGATGGTGGCCGCAGGGGCAGCACTCTGGTACTGGTTCAGCGTCAGGAACTCGGGGCAAAATTGACCGCTCCCTTGGCATTTGCTTTGTGGGTAGCTATTAAATAGATAGCGAATGATCCACCTTTTCGAGGAGTGCCGGTATGGCTGGCGGTGAGGTCAAGGTAGTGCGGCACGACGACTGGGTTCAGGTTGTTCTGAATCACCCGGGAAAGTTCAATGCCATGTCGCGCTCCATGTGGCGTGAACTGCGGCAGGTATTTGCGACCCTGCAAGAGCATACGAACCTTCGCTGCGTTCTGTTGAGCGGTGCCAATGGCCATTTCTGTGCGGGTGGTGACATTTCGGAATACCCTGATTTCCGCTTCCAGCCGGAGACATTGCGCTCCTTTCATGAAGAGGATGTCTGGGGGGCCCTGCAGTGCATGCTGGATTGCGACGTGCCTATCGTGGCTCGCATCGACGGCAACTGTATGGGGGCAGGGGTTGAAATTGCCAGTTGTTGTGATGTCCGGCTTGGCGCGGCATCGTCGCGGTATGGTGCACCCATTGCTCGACTGGGATTCCCGATGGCGGAAAAAGAGGCTGCTTTGGTTTCCCGTGCTGTGGGTGATAGCGTGGCCCGTGCCATGTTGTTGGGCGCAGAGGTCTTCGACGCGAACCGCATGCTTCAGTGTGGGTTTCTGACCCATTGCGTCGACGATCAACGGCTGGAGGCCGATGCGATGGCCTTCGTAGTGCGCCAGGTGCAACTGGCGCCTCTGGCTACCCGTGCACACAAGCGGATGTTCAGGGCATTGAGTCTTATCGGCTGTCACGCAGACGAGGCGCAGAGCGCTTTGAATTCGGTAGCGAATGAGAGCATCGATCCATATGCCTATGCGGACTCACCGGAACATAGGGAAGGGATCGAGGCATTCCTGCAGAAACGCAAGCCGCGATTTTCGGGATCCTAGTACTGCGTCTTTGCAATCGCCCCCATACCGTGGCGAGAGTTGCACACTTCGTTCTATGATGTGCTTGGAGCCGATTCCCAAATATCGGAATGCGGTGGTACCTCAAACATTGACGACTGAGGAGTCGGACATGAAATCCCTGCAGCTTTCCATCGCTGAAGCCAACGCTGCCAGCGCCGACTATTCCGACTTGGTGGCCTTGCAGCCAAGTCTGGTCTTGGCTTTCGGGTCAGTCAAGGGAATACAAGCCGCGGCAGGGAGTTTGGTAAGGGCATTTCCGCAGGCTCATCTTGCCGGGTGTTCGACTGCTGGTGAAATCTCGCGAAACGGCGTCGATGATGGAACGCTGGTGGTTACCGGCATCCATTTCGATTCGGTGGATGTACGGCAGAGTACGACGCAACTCGCCGAGATGACTGACTCCCGTGACGCTGGCATCAGGCTGGCCCAGGGGCTTCCAAGGCAGGGGTTGAGAGCAGTTTTGGTTTTTGGCCAAGGGGTCCAGATCAATGGCAGTGCTGTGATTGACGGAATGGTCTCGGTGCTTGGCCAAAGTCTACCCATCACTGGAGGTTTGGCGGGTGATGGCGGCGCGTTTGCACAGACCCTTGTGCTGGACGATGGCGGCGTCAGCAACGACCGTCTGGTAGCGATCGGGCTTTACGGCGATGCCCTTGTGTTTTCCCATGGCTCCTTTGGGGGGTGGTCTCCATTTGGACCCGCACGCAAAGTTACGCGAGCGGTTAACAACGTCCTGTATGAATTGGATGGAGAACCCGCGCTGAGGATCTACAAAAAGTATTTGGGTGAACATGCCAAGGGATTGCCGGCTTCAGGTCTGCTGTTCCCATTTGCCATGCTGGGAAGCGACCATAGTGAAATCGGTCTCATCCGCACCATCTTGGCGGTTGATGAGGCGGCCGGTAGCTTGACATTGGCGGGAGAAATTGACAACGACGGGTACCTCAAGCTCATGCACGCGAATACCGATGCACTTGTAGACGGTGCCGAAAGTGCGGCCCGGGCGGCTGCTGACATGCATGGCCGTGGACCAGGCGGACTGGCATTGCTGGTGAGTTGTGTCGGACGTAAGTTGGTGATGGGGGGGCGCGTGGACGAAGAGGTCGAGGCCGTGGGCGATGTTTTTGGAAGCGGTGCGACGCTAGCTGGGTTCTATTCTTATGGCGAGATCAGTCCCTTCACCAAGGCCGTTGACTGCAAACTGCATAACCAGACCATGACCGTCACATACATCGGCGAGGCGGGCTGAGTCGCAGCGGAGATAGCACGGGCATGCATAAGCTGTTGGCGCGCCAGGCAAAGCGTGTATTGGGGCTGGACGAGGCCTCGATGCAGTCGGTTCTGGGCGAATTGGGGAAGTTGGCCCCCTCTGCCGGGAATCAGTTGTCACCGCAGGCAGTGCACGTGTTGCTCCGGTTGGGTGATTTCCTGTCCAAGGTGGATGAAGCCTATCAGCAGAATGACCGTGATCTGGAGCTCAAGACACGCAGTCTGGAGCTAAGTTCGGCAGAGTTGACCGAGACCAATCAGCGCTTGCGTGCGGAACTTGCAAGCCGCACCCGTGCCATTGATTCACTCAAGAGCACAGCGATATCACTGATGGACTTTGTCGACATGGACCAGGAAGCGTTCAAGGACGACAACCTGGAGAGTCTTTCGGAATTGATGAGTACGCTGTTCCGGGAGCGTGAAGAGACGCAGAAAGACCTGCAGGCCGCCTTGGCGGATCTGGCCCACCAGAAATTTGCATTGGACCAGCATGCCATTGTGAGCATTACAGATGTTGCGGGCAACATCACCTATGCCAACGACAAGTTTTGTCAGATCAGTGGGTATACACGCAAGGAATTGATCGGGCAGAGCCACAGGATGCTCAATGCCGGCGTGCATACACCCAAGTACTTCGCTGCGATGTGGGACACCATTTGTGCCGGGAAGGTCTGGAATGGGGAAGTTTGCAGTCGCGCCAAAGGCGGGGCGCTTTTCTGGGTGGATGCAACCATCGTGCCGTTGCGCGGGGAAGATGGTCGACCGTCGATGTTCATTGCCATACGCACCGACATCACGGAACGCAAGGCGATGGAGTCCAAAATCAAGGCGGCAGAGGCACGGTTGAGGCGGATCACCAATGCCGTGCCCGGAGTCGTATTTCAGGGACAAGTGGGGGGTGATCGGTTCTCTTTCAATTTCGTTAGCGAACGAGTCTTCGATGTGCTGGGGCTCAGCGCTAACGATGTCCTGGCCCAGCCGCAGTTGGTCGGACGTCAACTGCTGGTTGAAGATGCGAAGCGGGTTTTCGACGGTATTCGGCGAGCCGCTTTAAGCCGCTCTCAATGGCGAGGAGACTATCGCGTTCGCATCCCCGATGGCAGCGTGCGTTGGATTCGCGCAGAGATCAGTCCTGAAAGCGAGCCTGCGCCCAACGGCGACACGGTATTTACAGGTATTTGGCAGGATGTAACCGAACTGGTCGAAGCCGATGCGCGCTTGCGGGAGATCACCCGATTGGTTCCTGTGGCGGTGTACCAGTACCGACTGTATCCTGATGGAACACATACCATCCCGTTCATCAGTGCGGCCATTCAGACCATCGCCGGAGTTGCGCCCGAATCCATCATCGCGTCTCCGGATCAGATCTTCCGCCAAGTTCATCCAGACGACGTTTTGGCATTGAATGCATCGATCGCCAATGCCTACTCGGCCAATACCGTCTGGGCCGAGGATTTCCGATTTGTCCATGCGGATTCTGGTCAGGTGGTCTGGGTGCATGCGGAATCGCAACCTAAACGGTCAAGCGACGGATCGACCGTCTTCACCGGGTACTTGGCCGACATCACGGCCGCGAAATTGGCCAGTGAAGAGCTACAGCAGGCCATGGCTGCAGCGGAAGCTGCCAACAAGGCCAAGTCAGACTTTCTTGCGAACATGAGCCACGAAATCCGCACCCCGATGAACGGGGTGATTGGTATGACGGAACTATTGCTCGATACCCGTCTGGATGCGGAGCAGCAGGAGTACCTCGGTATCGTGAAGTCTTCGTCCGAAGCGCTTCTGCGGGTTATCAATGACATTCTCGACTTCTCCAAGATCGAGGCCGGAAAGCTGCTGATCGAGAATATTCCTTTCCGCATTGGGCACACCGTTTCGGAAGCTTTGAAGAGTACAGCGCTGCGCGCACAAGAGAAGGGACTGGAGCTGGTGTGTGACATCGATCCGGACGTACCCAGTTACGTCATCGGTGATCCAGGCCGTCTGCGGCAGATACTGATCAACGTTGTCGGCAACGCGATCAAGTTCACTGCCAAAGGTGAAATACTTGTGCGGGTTCAGCGCGCCGCGGCGCCAAACGCGGATCCCTCGCTGATCGAGTTCAGTGTCCAAGACACGGGGATCGGAATCCCTGCTGACAAGCTGGAATCGATATTCGAAGCGTTTTCACAAGAAGATAGCTCGATCACCCGCAAGTATGGTGGGACAGGCTTGGGGCTAACCATCTGTGCGCGGCTGGCGCAGGCGATGGGCGGCAAGATCTGGGTTGAGAGTGAACTCGGCAAGGGGAGTACCTTTCACGTAACCATGCGCCTGAAGCCTGATCCGGCCAGGCGGTACGCAGGCGACTCGTTTGTCGATCTTTCTGGCAAGCGTATCCTCGTCGTCGATGACAATGAAGTGAACCGAACGGTTCTAGTTGCCACGTTGCTAAACGCCGGCATGCAGGTTCATGCTGTTGATTCAGGCACCAGTGCGTTGGCTTGGTTGTACGAACAGCAGGCCGCTCGTGCATCCTGTGACATGGTTCTGTTGGATGCGCAAATGCCGGATGTGGATGGATTCACTACTGCGGAGCGGATTGTTCAAGCAGGAAGCTTTCCGGGTGTTCCCATGCTCATGCTTTCCAGCGCTGGCATGAAGGGTGACGCGCAACGTGCTCAGGAGGTGGGAATTGCAGGCTACATCAGCAAGCCGGTAACGCGTGACGAACTTCTCGAGGCCATTTCCCGTCTGATGGAACCAACAGGTCTCCGCCAGAGTCAATTGGTTACTCGCCATTCCATGCGTGATCAGCAAAAGGCGATGCATGTTTTGTTGGTTGAAGACCACGTGGTGAACCAGAAACTTGCCCTCGCATTGCTTGAGCGTTGGGGTCATCATGTTGATGTCGCAGACAACGGTCGCATTGGTGTGGACATGACACTGACTGGGAAGTACGACGTCGTACTGATGGACATGATGATGCCGGAGATGGATGGGCTGGAGGCCACACGGTTGATTCGCTCCAAGGAGCGTTCCGGCCGTGTTCCTATCGTGGCGATGACGGCGAACGCCATGCAAGGTGACCGCGAGCGTTGCCTAGAAGCCGGGATGGATGACTACGTTTCCAAACCAATTGCTGCACATGAACTCCAGAAGGTTCTCGAGCGATTGAATCCGTACAAGCCGGTACCCGGAAATGGGCATGGTGCCGCTGTAGCCGGTATGCCTGAGCGTACTGATGGTCTGCTGCCTCGTTTTGACTACGTTGAGGCGATGCGGCAGCAGGACATGGAAATGGTCGAAATCATCGCAGACGCATTTTTGAAACAATGGCCCATTGACAGGGCTCGCTTGGAATCAGCCTTCGCCGCGGGCGATCAAATGAGCTTCATGCTGGTGATGCATGCGCTGCGAGGCAATCTCAGTTTGTTCGGCGCTCAGCCTGCCGCGCAACTTGCGGCACAACTCGAAGCTGGAGTGCGTGCGGGTTTCGAGCCCACCATGCAGGACACAATGGTGCTATTGTTTGCCGAACTGGGTATGGTGGTCGCTGCCCTGCAGGAAGTCATTGGGCGAACGACGGAATAACTGAGCGGAATACATCAAGATGACACAGCGGGTATTGATCGTTGACGACAATGAAGTGAACCTGGTTCTCTTTGATGCCTTGGTGAAAAAAATCGATGGTGCAGAGGGGATATGCTTTGCGGCTCCCAAGCAGGCATTGGGCTGGGCCAGCACCAACGTATGCGATCTGCTGATTGTTGATTACATGATGCCCGAGATGGATGGCCTTGAATTCATTACTGAGTTCAAGGCTATCCAGCAGCAGACACATGTGCCGATTCTCATGATCACCGCCAACGATCAGAAACAGATCCGGTATCGTGCCCTGGATTCGGGTGCGACGGATTTCCTGACCAAACCGGTCGACAAGGTCGAGTTCCTTGCCAGGGTTAAGAACATGCTCACCGTTTCGGAGGCCCGCAGGAGCCTGCTCGATCGAGCAGCCTGGCTAGCGGATGAGGTCCGCAAAGCGACCGACGTCATTGTGCAGCGTGAGCGTGAAACGGTCATGCGACTATGTCGTGCTGCCGAATTCAGGGATCCGGAGACGGGAGCACACATTCTTCGCATGGCCCACTTTTCACGCATCATTGCTGCGCGAATGGGCATGTCCGTGGCGGAGCAGGATTTGTTGCTTGAAGCGGCCCCCATGCATGACATCGGCAAGGTGGGTATTGCCGACAATATCTTGCTCAAGCCTGGCAAGCTCGCCCCCGATGAATTTGAAATCATGAAGCAGCATGCCGTGATCGGCTACCGATTGTTGCAAGGCAGCTCATCCAGAACACTGCAGGTTGGTGCTGAGATAGCGTTGGGGCACCACGAAAAATGGGATGGAAGTGGCTATCCCGGAGGTCTTAAGGGTGAATCGATTCCGATTTTTAGTCGCATCGTTGCCGTGGCGGATGTCTTTGATGCACTGACGTCAGAGCGCCCCTACAAAAAGGCGTGGTCCGTGGAAGATGCCGTGAGTCATGTGAAGAACGGCGCAGGAGGACATTTTGATCCCCGCGTGGTGGAGGCCTTCTTGGCCAGCCTGAGCGAAGTACACGCGATTCGAGAACAGTACAAAGACGATGCTTGAGCTCTGAATTGCGCCGCGGAGCCTGTCGGCGCAGATTGAACACTCCTTAGCAAGGGCAAAAAAAAGCCGGTACAACGTACCGGCTTTTTTCAACTCGTCAGTTGTCAGTTCTTGATGTCAACACCGTAGAACGTATGGCGGCCGAAGGGGCTCAGCTTGAAGTCGATGACTTCCTTGCGCACGGGCTTCAACTGCACGGCGTGGGCGATGGTGAACCAGGGGGCTTGTTCCTTGAAGATCACCTGTGCCTTCTCGTACAGCTTGGTGCGTTCCTTCACGTCGCTGGTGACCTTGGCCTTCTGCACCAGGTCTTCAAACGGCTGGTAGCAGAACTTCGCCACGTTGGAGCCGTTTTGCTTGGCAGACGCGCAGCCCAACAGCGTGTTGAGGAAGTTGTCTGGGTCTCCATTGTCACCGGTCCAGCCCAGCATGCCCATCTGGTGTTCGCCCGCCTGCATGCGCTTGCGGTACTCGCCCCATTCAAAGCTCTTGATTTCAGCCTTGATGCCCACCTTGGCCAGGTCGGCTTGCATCAGCTCGGCAATGCGCTTGGCGTTGGGGTTGTAAGGACGCTGCACGGGCATGGCCCACAGGTCGGTGGTAAAGCCATCCTTGTAGCCGGCAGCAGCCAACAGCTTCTTGGCTTCTGCGGGGTTGAAGGCGTCGTCCTTCAGGGTCTTCAAATAGGACCACTGTGTGGGCGGAATGGGGTTGGTGGCGGGTACGCCGGTGCTCAGGTACACGGCAGACACCAGGGCCTTCTTGTCGATGGCCATGTTCACTGCCTTGCGCACGCGCACGTCGTCGAAAGGCTTCTTGGTGGTGTTGTAGGCGAGATAGCCGATGTTCAAGCCCGGTTGTTCCATGACCGTGACGTTAGCGTCCTTGCGCATGGCATCCAGGTCGGCCGGGTTCGGGTAAGGCATGACGTGGCACTCACCCTTTTGCAGCTTGGCCCAGCGCACCGAAGCGTCGGGGGTGATCGAGAAGATCAGGTCGTCGATCTTGGCCTTGCCAGCATAGTGCTGCGGGAAAGCCTTGTAGCGGATGATTGCGTCTTTCTGGTACTGCACCAGCATGAAGGGGCCGGTTCCGATGGGTTCTTGGTCGATCTTCTCCGGAGTGCCCGCCTTGAGCATGGCGATGGCGTATTCCTTCGATTGGATGCCAGCCCATTGCATGGCCATGTTGGCCAGGAAGGGGGCTTCAGGCTGGTTCAAGGTGAACTTCACGGTGTACTCATCGATCTTGTCCACGGACTTGAGCAGTTTGGGCATGCCCATGTCACCGAAGTAGGCGTGGTTGGCGCTGGTGACCCGGAAGTAGGGGTCGTTTTCCTTCCACTGGCGCTCGATGGTGAAGAGCACGTCGTCGGCATTGAAATCGCGCGATGGGGTGAAGTTCTTGTTCGAGTGCCACTTCACGCCCTTGCGCAGCTTGAAGGTGTACTCGGTGCCGTCCTTGTTGACTGTCCAGCTTTCGGCGAGCCCAGGAACGACCTTGGTGCCGCCCCGTTCGAAGTCGACGATGTTGTCGTAAATCTGTTCGGTCGCGTCGAAGGACGTGCCGGTGGTGTTGATGCTGGGGGCAAAGTTCTCGGGGCTACCTTCCGAGCAGTACACCAGGGTCTTGGCCTGGGCGGCCGACATGGCCATCACAGCGGGTACAGCGACCGCACACAGCAGGGCGATCTTGCGCATACCAAAGGTGGAACGATTCATTCAGAACTCCTAAAAATAGCCTATGGCTAAAAACATGAACCGGGCGTTGTGCACCCGGTCACCGAACCAACATGTTACGCCAGCACGGTCGTTTTTATTAATCAATTGTTTAAGGGTTTACGAGGTTTTTTACTTCGAAACAGGCCACCTGACGTCCCATGAAGTTTTCGAGTGGTGGGCGCTCGGCGTGGCAGCGTGTGGTGGCATGGGGGCAGCGGGTCGAGAACACGCAGCCCTTGGGCGGATTCAGTGGCGAGGGTAACTCGCCCTTGAGCACGATGCGCTCGCGCTGCGCGCCATGGCCTGCCAACCCCGGTGTCGAGGCCAGTAGGGCCTGGGTGTAGGGGTGCAGGGGCCTTTCGAAGATGGCATGCTTTTCTCCTTGCTCGACCGTGTGCCCCAGGTACATCACCAGCACGTCGTGGGCAATGTGGCGCACCACGCCCAAGTCGTGGGAAATGAACAGGTAGGCAAGGCCCATTTCGCGTTGCAGATCGTCGAGCAGGTTCAGTACTTGGGCCTGGATCGAAACGTCGAGCGCGGACACGGGTTCATCGGCCACTACCAGTGCAGGTTCCAGCATGAGCGCGCGCGCAATCGCAATGCGCTGGCGCTGGCCGCCCGAGAACATGTGCGGGTAGCGGTCGTAGTGCTCGGGGCGCAACCCCACCTTGGCCAGCATGCTGCGGGCCTTCTGGGCACGCTGCTCGGTCGTGAGTTCAGTGTTGATTTCCAGCGGAGCTTCCAGGATCTGGCCAATGCGCTTGCGCGGATTGAGCGATCCATAGGGGTTCTGGAATACCAACTGCACTTTTTGGCGCAGCGCATGGAGTGCCTTGGCATCCGCACCGACGACGTCGACACCGGCAATGGTCAGTTGGCCTGCCGTGGGTTTTTCGATCAGCGACACCATGCGTGCCAGGGTCGACTTGCCGCAACCGGATTCACCGACCACAGCCAGGGTGCGTCCAGCGCGGACGGTGAACGTCACACCACCGACCGCTTGCAGTTGGTCAGGCTTGCTGAAGGGCCCACGAGAGATCGCATACACCTGCTTCAGCTGGCTGGCGCTGGCCACGACGGGGGGCAGTGAGGTGTCGCTGGAGGCCGCAGGGCTTGTGGCGTTCGAGGAGCTGGAAGTGTTCATGGATTCATCTCCGTGGTCACAGGGGAGGCCATGGGAGTACCCAAGGGGAAATGGCAGCGCACGGAACCGGCGCCGCGTGCCAGCAGTTGAGGGCGTGTGTTGCAACGGCCTTCCTGGGCGTGACTACAACGGGGGCCAAACAGGCAGCCCACTGGGCGGTCGTACAGCCCCGGGACCATGCCGGGAATGGTGGCCAGTCGGCCACTGCCATCGCTGCGCTCGGGCATCGCGGCCATCAGTGCCTCAGTGTACGGATGCTGGGGCTGGGTGAACAGGGTCTGCGAGCTGCTTTGCTCCATCAGCTGGCCGGCGTACATCACGGCCACCCGTTGGGCCATTTCGCTGACCACGCCCATATTGTGGGTGATCAGAACCAAGGCCATGCCGCGCTCCTTTTGCAGGCTGCGCAGCAGATCCAGAATCTGGGCCTGGATGGTCACGTCCAGGGCCGTGGTCGGCTCGTCGGCGATCAGCAGCTTGGGGTTGCAGGCGATGGCCATGGCGATCATCACGCGCTGGCTCATGCCGCCCGAAAGCTGGTGCGGATAGACCGACAGGCGGCTCTCCGGCGCGGGAATGCCCACTTGCTCCAGCAGTTCGATCGAACGTTTGCGTGCAGTGGCCTTGTCCATGCCCAAATGCAGGCGCAGGGTCTCGGCCAGCTGAAAGCCCACGGTGAAGCAGGGGTTCAGGCTGGTGGTGGGATCCTGGAAGATCATCGACAGGTCTTTGCCGACGAGTTGGCGGCGCGACTTGTCGTCCATCTTGAGCAGGTCGTGACCGTCAAAGCGCAGGCGGTCGGCTTTGACACGTCCGGGATAAGCGACCAGGCCCATCAGGGCCATCATGGTGACGCTCTTGCCAGAGCCGGATTCACCCACAATGCCCAGGACTTCGCCGGCTTCCACGGTGAGGCTGACGCCATCGACCGCGTGCATGACGGCGTTGTGCGATGGAAACTCCACCGACAGGTTCTCAATTTCAAGTAATGCCATGGTGCTTGCCTCAACGTTTCAGTTTGGGGTCGAGCGCGTCGCGCAAACCGTCGCCCAGAAGATTGAAGGCCAACACGGTGATCAGGATGGCCAGGCCGGGGAATGTCACCACCCACCAGGCTCGCAAGACAAATTCGCGTGCATCGGCCAGCATCGTGCCCCATTCGGGAGCCGGTGGTTGTGCGCCCAGGCCCAGGAAGCCCAAGGCAGCAGCATCCAAAATGGCGGTCGAAATGCCGAGTGAGGCCTGGACGATCAGGGGTGCCGTGCAGTTGGGCAGTATTTCGCTGAACATCAGGCGGATGTGGCCGGCGCCACCCATGCGGGCAGCAGTGACGTAGTCGCGCGATGCTTCGGAAATGACGGCTGCCCGCGTTATGCGCACGTAATGCGGCAGTACCACGATGGCCACGGCCAGCATGGCGTTCATCAGGCCCGGGCCGAGAATGGCTACGATCACGATGGCAAGCAACAAGCTCGGCAGTGTCAAGATGATGTCCATGGCGCGCATGACAGCAACTTCGAACACGCCGCGGAAATAGCCGGCAAGCAGACCCAGCACCGTGCCCGCAACAACCGACAGGGTGACCACGGCCACGCCGATGACCAATGATAGCCTTGCGCCATGGATCAGTCGCGAGAGGATGTCGCGTCCGATGGCATCGGTACCCAGGAGGTGCGCACTCGAGCCGCCCGCCTGCCACGCTGGGGGGACAAGAAATACGGAGTTGTCGGTCACATTGGGCTCATAGGGCGCAATCCACGGCGCCAGGGCTGCCATCAGCATGACGCCGATCACAATGCACAGGCCAATGACGGCCCCCTGGTTGGCGCTGAAATAGCGCCAGAAATCACGCAAAGGCGAGGGAGGGGCAGCGCGATCCGCTGCATTCGGTGTGGTGGTGCTCATTTCTGGTGCCGGATCCGGGGATTGATGATGCCGTAGGCGACGTCCACCAGAAGGTTGACGGTCATGACCACGACGCCCAACAGCAACATGCCGCCTTGCAGCACGGGGTAGTCGCGTCGGCTGATGGCTTCGATAAGCCACTTGCCAACACCAGGCCAGGAGAAGATGGTTTCGGTCAGGATGGCACCGGTGAACAACACGCCGACCTGCAGGCCGATGACAGTGATGACCGGGATCAGGGCATTGCGCAGGGCGTGGACACCCACGATGCGCAAAGTGGACAGGCCTTTGGCACGTGCTGTGCGGATGTAGTCTTCACCCAGCACTTCCAACATGGCCGAGCGGGTCATGCGTGCAATGACGGCCAAGGGGTTGGTCCCAAGAACGATGGTCGGCAGGATCAGGTGTGAAACGGTGGATTTGAAAGCACCTTCTTCGCCGCTGAGAAGCGAGTCGATCAGAAGGAATCCGGTCTTGGGTTCGATGAAGTACTGGACCGCGATCCGCCCCGATACCGGGGTCAAGTCGAGCTGCACGGAGAACAGCAGGATTAACAGCAGACCCCACCAGAAGATGGGCATCGAATAGCCCGTGAGCGAGACCCCCATGACGCCGTGGTCCAGAAATGAGTTGCGCTTCACCGCAGCGAGGATGCCCGCAGGGATGCCGATCAACAGTGCAAACAGGATGGCGCACAGGGCCAGTTCGATGGTGGCCGGAAACAAGGCAGCAAACTCCTGCAGCACCGGAGCCTGGGTGATGATGGATTTGCCCAAATCACCATGCAGCACCTTGCCGATATAGATGCCGTATTGCACCAGTACCGGTTTGTCCAGCCCGTACTCTTTGAGCAGAACCGCGTGCCGTTCGGCGTCGATGCCGCGCTCGCCTGCGAGGGTTTCAATAGGGTCGCCAGGGACAAGGCGAATGAGGAAGAACGCCAGCAACGTCATTCCGATGAATGTAGGAATGACCAAGCTCAGGCGCGTCAAGAGAAATCGCAGCATGGTGGTGTGGAGTCTCCGCGAGGGGGTTGAAAAGCGCTTTTGGCGCAGCAAGGGCGGGATTCTATCGGCGCTGGGGCAGGGGCAGCTTGAAGGAAGACAAGGGTTTTCCATGACGCCCAAAGAAAAAGGCCAGCGAAAGCGCTGGCCTTGGCACTCGTGGGTGAGGAGTGTATTACTTCAAATGCTTACCGATCAGGCCAGCCATTTCGAACATCGACACCTGAACCTTGCCGAAGATTTCCTTCAACTTGGCGTCAGCGTTGATCATGCGCTTGTTGACGGCGTCCTGCAGCTTGTTCTTCTTGATGTAGTCCCACAGCTTGCTGACCACCTCGGTGCGGGGCAGAGGCTTGTTGCCAACGATGGCAGCCAGTGCGGCGCTGGGTGTCAGCGCCTTCATGAAAGCTGCGTTCGGGGTGCGCTTCTTGGCGGGAGCAGCCTTCTTAGCAGGTGCAGCGGCCTTCTTGGCGGGAGCAGCCTTCTTAGCAGGTGCAGCGGCCTTCTTGGCGGGAGCAGCCTTCTTAGCAGGTGCAGCGGCCTTCTTGGCGGGAGCAGCTTTCTTTGCGGGAGCGGCGGCCTTCTTTGCGGGAGCAGCCTTTTTTGCAGTTGCCATAGTCGAATGTCCTTAAGAATCGTTGGTTGATCACCAGTGAAAGCAGGCGCTCTCCACTGATACGGCACATGCTAATGGCAAATATGCTGCTTTCCAAGCGAATGCAAGGAAAAATCATCGCGAAATGTTGTTTTTTCATTGGAGAATCGTCGCCATTTCCACTCTGAAGGTCATGCGATGACGAAACACCTTGCCACTTGCGATTTGTGTGATGCCTACAAGAACGACAGTTCGGGCGACTTTCGCGTTCTGCCTCCGGTGTTTCGCGATTTCGGTCAACAGCGTCGCTTTCAAGGCCCTGTACAGACGGTGAAGTGTTTCGAGGACAACACCCTGGTCAAGGCGGCCGTCGATAGCGTGGGGTATGTGGACACGCCTGAGGGGCGCGTCGGCAAGGTGCTGGTGGTCGACGGCGGCGGTTCGCTGCGCCGTGCCCTGCTCGGTGGCAACCTGGGGGCAGCTGCAGCACGCAATGGCTGGGCTGGCGTGGTAATCGATGGCTGTGTGCGTGATGTGGCCGAATTGGCGCAGCAGCCAGTCGGCATTCGCGCCTTGGCGTCGATGCCCTTGCCCACCGAAAAGCGCGGTGAGGGTCAAAGCGAGGTCGCCGTTCAGGTGCAGGGCGTGTGGGTGCGCCCTGGTGATTGGCTGTACGCCGACGAAGACGGCATGGTGATCTCGGTCAAGCCGCTGTAGCGGGCGACTTGGCGGGCCAGGTGGCAAGCAAGATGCCAGCGATAGAGACGCCGAAGGCAGCCATTTCCATCGGTAGCAGCTTTTCGCCCAGCACCGTGACGCCTACCACCGTGGCAGAGACCGGCAGCAAGACGGAAAAGATACCTGCCTGAGCGGCGGGGACGCTGCGCAGTCCGGTCATCCACAGCCACACGGTCCACACGCTCGCCGCAAGTGCGTAGAACACCAGCAACAGCCAAGCACCGGTGGTGACGCTGGAAAAGTCGAACGACCAGGCTGCCCATAGGCCCAGCGGTGTGACCAGTACCAGGCCCCACAGGTTGATGAGGGCCGAAATGCGACGCGGGCCGAGCGCCCCGGTGAGGCGCTTGCCGATGACGGCATACGATGCCTCGCATACCACTGCAGCGAACACGAGCAGGTTCCCTATCCATGCCTTGTGGGTGAAATCGGCCTGAACCCCAGGAATATCTTGCGTGGACAGCTCATTTTTTGATAGCGACAGCAAGGCCATGCCGACAAACCCAAGTGTGGCCGCGGCGCCGACGCGGGCGTGAATCCGCTCGCCCAGGAACCACCAACTCAGGAGTGCGATGACCGCCGGAATGCTGGCCATGATGACGCCTGCGGATACGGCGCTGGTCATGCTGACGCCATAGAGCATGCAGATCGAAAACAGGAAATTGCCAAGAAACGATTCGAGAAACACGAGGCGCCGCGTGGTCGTGCTCATGGGGGCCTCATTGGCAGGGCGGCGCAGCCAGGGCAACATGGCAACGGCGGCGATGCCAAAGCGCAGCCAAGCCAATAGGAAGACCGGAAAAATGCCGACCAGTGGTTTGGACAAGGCCACGTAGCTCCCGACCATGGCCATGCTGCCCCCAAGACAAAGATACGCCAGCCAGGGGCGGTGGAGTTCAGCATGGTCGGAAGGATGCATTGGGATCATTTGAATGGCCGGAAGCGACGAGCGTACACGAGTACGGTCACGGTGGTGCGCCCTGCGCAAGACGGCATTGGATGTCCCTGCAGCTAGCAATTGGCACCAGCCTTATCCATGACGATACCCTAGGATGAATGGTTTGCAGGGCAGGCTTCCCCCCGGGGTGCCTATTCGCCACGACACTGCTTTGAGGGAACCATCATGTTGTTGAAGTCCGATACACAACTCAATCAGCGCAGCTACTACGAGGCTAGCGTGCAACGCACGGCAGCGCTTGCGCCGCTGGACTCCGATGTGAGGGCTGATGTGGTCGTGATTGGCGCGGGCTTTGCCGGCCTGTCCGCTGCCATCGAATGTGCACAGCGGGGGATGACGGTGGTGGTCCTGGAGGCAGACCGGATTTGCAGCGGTGCGTCCGGGCGCAATGGCGGGCAGGCCATCGTGGGTTATGCCAGCGGGCAGGGGCCGTTTGATGCGCAGCTTGGTCCTGAAGCCTCGCGTCTGGCCTGGGAGATGTCCCTGGAGGCGGTCGATCTCATTGACGAGCGCATTGCGCAGTTCGGCATTGACTGTGACCGCGAGTTTGGATATCTGTATGTGGCCGAGACGGCACGCAAAGCCCGGGCTCTGGAAGCGGATATGCGGGCGATGGAAGACCGCTGGGGTTTGAAGTCACAATTCGTGCGAGGGGCGCAAACGCGTAGTCTGATCGACAGCCCGCTGTACCAGGCCGCGGCCTATGAACGGCGATCGGGTCACCTGCATCCACTGAAATACGGGTTGGGTCTGGCGCGTGCGGCGCAGTCGCTGGGTGTGAAGATCCATGAGTACAGTGCTGTGACAGACCTGCAGCGGGGCGACTCGGTTGTGGCGCGCACTGCCAAGGGGTCGGTGACCGCCAGTTACGGCGTACTGGCTGGAAACTGCACCTTGCCCGAACACGGTCCACGTGTTGCTCCGGAGATTGCGGCGCGCATCATGCCGGTGGGGACCTACATCATCGGAACCCAGCCGCTGGATGCTGCCCTGTGCCAGCGTCTGATTCCGAGCAACGCTGCGGTTTGTGACAACAACTTCGTGCTGGACTATTACCGGTTCAGCGCGGACCGTCGCATGCTGTTTGGCGGGCGGGTAAGCTACTCGGCCAGAACGCCCGCAGATTTGCAGCAAGTCATGGGCAAACGCTTGGCCCAGGTTTTTCCTCAGTTGGCGGGTGTGCCCATCGACTACGTGTGGGGCGGCTTCGTGGACATCAGCATGAATCGCGCACCGGACTTTGGACGCCTCGGCTCCAACCTGTACTACCTCCAGGGCTTCAGCGGGCACGGTGTGGCCATCACAGGCCTGGCTGGTCGTCTGGTTGCACAGGCCATCGGTGGTCAGGCCCAGCGGCTGGACGTGTTTGCCCGACTCAGGCACCGCAAGTTCCCCGGGGGAACATGGTTGCGCACCCCGAGCCTGGTGCTCGGGATGGCCTATCACCAGATCATGGACATGCTGTGAATCAGCACGCTAGGCACTGAACTTTCGCAACTCCTGGCACACCATGTGGGCCAGCTCCGGCCCATAGCGCTGGATGTCCTCCAGCGTCGCATAACCATAGCCGATCACCAGCCCGCGCAGGTCCTTGCGCTGCAGGCAATAGGCCGACAGCGGACGCACCAGAATGCCTTTTTGTCCCAGGGTCTCTGCCAAGGCACGATCGTCCACTTCGGGGGGCAGGCGCAGACACAGGTGCAGGCCTTGCTCGGCGCCACTGATCTGGGTCTTGCCATCGGCGAGGCAGGGGGCCAGCGCTTCCAGCAGGCACTGGCGGCGCTGGGCATAGCTTTGGCGGGCACGGCGCAGCGAACTGGCGAAATGGCCCAGTTCGATGAATTCGGCCAGAGCGGCCTGCAATGGCATCTGTCCCGGACGGTTGAGATCGTAATGGGCTTGCTTGAATGCGCTGACCAGGCGCTTGGGCACCACCAGGTAGCCGAGTTTGAGTCCGGGGTAGAGCACCTTGGAAAACGAGCCCAGGTACAGCACGCGCTCTTCGCGGTCGAGTCCCGCCAGTGATGAAATGGGTGGGCCGCTGAAGCGGAATTCGCTGTCGTAGTCGTCTTCCAGTACCCAGGCGTTATGGGCCGCAGCGAGCGTCAGCAGTTGTTGCCGGCGCGCCAATGACATGACGGCGCCTGTGGGATATTGGTGACTTGGCGTGGTGTAGATGATGCGGGGTGCGGCCTGTTCATCGTCACTGGTGGGGGCGATTCCCTGCTCGTCAACGCGCACCGGGTGCAGCTTCAATCCGGTAGCCATGAAGGCCTTGACGGCGCCCCAATAAGCCGGGTCCTCGATCCATACCGTGTCGCCATGATCAGCCAGCATCTGCGCACACAGCTCCAGCGACTGCTGGGTGCCACTGGTGATGATGACCTGGTCCACATCGAGTGGGACGCTGCGGAAGACGCGCAGGTAGTCCGCGACGGCACGGCGCAAGGGCGCATAGCCACCACTGGAACTGTAGTCCAGCATGTCGGGATAGGTCATGCGCCAATGCTTGTTCTGCAGCCGCTGCCACAGGGCCACCGGGAACGCGGAAAAGTCACAAATGCCCGGTGTGAAGGGCTGCACCTCCAACTGCGTTGCGCAGAAGGAGCTTGACAGCGAAACACCGCGTTCGGACAGGTCGTCGGGGTGTGTGGCGGTGGTGCCGGAGCGGGGGCGATTCGTGGCGCGCGGCAAGGTGTCGCTGACATAGGTTCCACTGCCGACGCGACTCACCAGGTAGCCTTCGACACTGAGTTGGCTCAGGGCGGCCACCACCGTATTGCGTGAAAGTTTCAGGTCGGCGGTCAACTCGCGACTCGACGGCAGACGGTCACCTGCTGCGAGCTTGCCGTCGAGCATGGCACGGCGCAATGCTTCGTACAGTTGCCGGTGGAGTGGCAGCTCGTCCTTGTCATTCAGACGGGCGATCTCGGTCAGTAGTAGTTCAGAGAGCATGGTGTAGAAATGGTTTTGTTTGTTTCCTCGGGTATCCAGCCTGAATGGTGCCACTTTACAGCAGTGGCACCATGATGTAGGGGTAAATGGCTCCCACGACATACCAATTTTGCTCCACAATTGCTGAAAACAAAACGGAGACATGTATGCATAAGCCCCCAAGCTTGGTGTGGCTACCTGCGGACCATCGCTGGCTCGGAGACCGGGCCGAGAAGATGCCTTTCTGGGTCTTGGGCGACAAGTATGCCCAGGCTGTGAATGGCTATTGCGGTGCGCAGTCTGCAGTGTTTCCCTTGGCGCGTGAGGCGGATATCGAGGGCTTGCTGGATCTGGTGGACGGCGTTTTGCTGACTGGTTCGCCATCCAACGTTCACCCCACGCACTTTGGTGCAGAGATGGCCTATGAAGGCATGTGGCTCGATACCGAGCGTGATGCACTCACGCTTCCATTGGTGAAGGCCTGTCTTCGCCGACAGATCCCCTTGTTGGGCATCTGCCGCGGTTTCCAGGAGATGAATGTGGCGCTGGGTGGCACCTTGCTGCAGGAAGTGCATGCGCAGCCCGGCTTGCTGGACCATCGGGAGGAGTCGGGTGCGCCTTATCTGCGGCAATATGGGCTGGCACATGAAGTGCGCCTCGAGCCGGGCTCGCAGATTGCTCGTCTTGCGGGGGGTGAGGTCGTTCATGTCAATTCTTTGCATGGTCAGGGGGTGGACCGGTTGGCTACCGGATTGCGCCCGGTGGCCTATGCGCCTGATGGGCTCATCGAAGCCTTTGAGATGGAAGAGGGTGGGGGCTTTGCCTGTGGTGTGCAGTGGCACCCAGAGTGGCGCCCTGCAGAAAATCATTTTTATGAAGCCCTGCTGAGTGCCTTTGGGGCAGCATGCCGTCAACGATACGAACAACGGGTGTCTAGCAACAGTGCGACCCTTTCAGCGCGGTAGGAGGACGATATGACCGATAGCAAATCCATGAATTTCAATGATCTCGAGCAGTGGCTCAACGAACGTCGCGTGACCGAGGTGGAGTGCCTGGTGCCTGACTTGACTGGGGTGGCGCGTGGCAAGATCCTTCCCCGCGCCAAGTTCACCGAAGACCGCGGCATGCGCTTGCCGCAGGCCATCGTGGCCATGGGGGTGACAGGAGAGTTTCCGGAGAGTGGTCCGTACTACGATGTGATCGAGCCCACTGACCGCGACATGCAGTTGCGTCCGGATCCGTCCTCGGTGCGCATCGTTCCCTGGGCCACCGACCCGACTGCGCAGGTGATCCACGATTGCTTTGACCATGAGGGCAAGCTGGTGCCGTTCGCGCCGCGCAGCGTGCTGCGCCGCGTCTGTGACCTGTATGCTGCCGAGGGGTTGGAGCCCGTGGTGGCGCCTGAGTTGGAGTTTTACCTGACTGCGCGCAATACCGACCCCAACACCTTGCTCAAGGCGCCTATCGGTCGCAGTGGTCGCGCCGAGACCTCGCGCCAAGCCTACAGCATCGATGCAGTGAATGAGTTCGATCCCTTGTTCGAGGAGATCTACGATTACTGCGACAAGATGGAGCTCAATGTCGACACCCTGATCCATGAGGTGGGTGCGGGCCAGATGGAGATCAACTTCTTCCATGCCCATCCACTGGGGCTGGCCGACGAAGTGTTTTTCTTCAAGCGAACGGTACGCGAAGCAGCCTTGCGCCACGACATGTACGCCACTTTCATGGCCAAGCCGATTGCTGGCGAGCCCGGCAGTGCCATGCATGTGCACCAAAGCCTGGTGAGCAGGGAGACCGGCAAGAATGTGTTCAGTAACGAAGATGGCACGCCGTCGGACATGTTCATGCACTACATTGGTGGCCTGCAGCGCTACATTCCGGCCGCCATGGTGCTGGTTGCACCGTATGTGAACAGCTACCGCCGACTGTCACGCAACACGGCGGCTCCGATCAACATCGAATGGGGCTATGACAACCGTACCGTGGGCATTCGTTCGCCCATTTCTTCGCCGGCGGCCCGTCGCGTTGAAAACCGTGTGATCGGAGCCGATGCCAATCCCTATGTCGCCATGGCCATGACCCTGGCCTGTGGCTACCTGGGCATCAAGAACAAGATCAAGCCCAAGCCGGAAATGCGCGGTGACGCCTACCTGTCGGCCTATTCCTTGCCGCGGAGCCTGGGCGAGGCCCTGGATTGGCTGCGCAAGGAAACTGATCTGCACGAGGTGCTGGGCAAGGAGTTCATCACGGTGTATTCGGAGATCAAGGAGTTGGAGTTCGACGAGTTCATGAAGGTGATCTCGCCCTGGGAGCGTGAGCATCTGCTGCTGCACGTGTAATGGTTTCGATCCGAGAAAGAGCAATTCCCATGACAACCGTAGATACCAAGGCCATTCAGGCCATCGACAGCGCACACTACCTGCACCCGTTTACCGATTTCAAGGACTTGGGCACCCGGGGTGCTCGCGTCATGACGCGAGCCGAAGACATCTACGTCTGGGATTCCGAAGGCAAGCGCGTACTGGATGCGATGAGTGGGTTGTGGTGTGTCAATGCTGGCTATGGCCGCAAGGAGTTGGCGCAGGCGGCCTACGACCAGATGATGGCACTGCCGTACTACAACAGCTTCTTCCAGACCACCAACGTGCCAGCAGCCACACTGGCGGCCAAGCTGGCGTCGCTTGCACCCCGAGTCGGGGATCGGCATTTTTCCCACGTCTTCTATTCGTCCAGCGGTAGTGAAAGCAATGACTCCAACGTGCGTATGGTGCGCCGCTACTGGGACTTGATGGGTCAACCTCAGCGCAAGATCATCATCGGGCGGACCAATGGCTATCACGGTTCCACCATGGCAGGCGCGTCACTGGGTGGCATGAGCGGCATGCATGCCCAAGGGGACCTGCCGATTCCGAACATCACCCACATTGGCCAACCGTATTTCTTCGAAGACGGTCGCCCTGGTGAGTCCGAAGAAGAATTCGGTATCCGCGCCGCCGGCTGGCTTGAAGAAAAAATCCTGGAACTGGGTGCGGACAAGGTTGCGGCCTTCATTGCCGAGCCCTTGCAGGGGGCCGGTGGCGTGATCATTCCCCCATCGACCTACTGGGGAGAGATCCAACGCATCGTCGACAAGTACGGCATCCTGTTGATCAGCGATGAAGTGATTTGTGCCTTTGGTCGCTTGGGCCATTGGTTTGCCTACGAGAAGTTTGGCTACAAGCCTGATCTTGTGACCTTCGCCAAGGCTGTGACCAGTGGCTACATCCCGCTGGGTGGAGTGATGGTGGGCAACCGTGTCGCTGACGTCTTGATCGAAAAAGGCGGCGAGTTCAACCACGGCTACACCTACAGTGGCCATCCGGTTGCCTGCGCTGTTGCTTTGGCGAACCTGGAAATCATGGAGCGCGAAAACCTGGTCGGACGGGTTCGCGACGATGTAGGCCCCTATCTGGCGAAGAAGTTCCAGGAGGTTGCCGCGCACCCCCTTGTGGGGCTGGCGGAAACCTGTGGCTTTGTGGGCGGTTTGGTGTTGGTGAAGGACAAAGCGTCCAAGCAAACCTTTGCCCCCTCGCTGTCGGTCGGCATGGTGTGCCGCGGACATTGCTTCGGAAACGGTCTCATCATGCGCGCGGTTGGTGATCGGATGATCATCGCTCCGCCCTTGACCATGACCCATGCGCAAATCGATGAAATGGTGGCATTGATCTTGCATTGCCTTGACCTGACCCGTGAAGACGTTCAGGCCAGGGGGTGGTTGGCATAATTTGATGCGAATGGCCGGGGACGCGGTCAAAGTATCGGGTGATCGGGGCCGCTAGCGGCCCCACAAGGTAGTGGCGATAACGCTGTTTTCATATCAATCTAGGAGATGACAAGTGATGAATCCAACAGGTTCCAAATGGTTAGGTAAGTTGATGCGCGCACTGGCGGTCGCCGGTGTCGCCAGCGTGGCTGCAGTCGGTGCCATGGCGCAAGAGGAAAAGGTCCTCAATATTTACAACTGGTCGGATTACATCGCTGAAGACACGATTGCGAACTTCGAAAAGGAAACGGGCATCAAGGTTCGTTACGACACGTTCGACAACAACGAAATTGTTCACGCCAAACTGGTGGCAGGCAAGACGGGCTACGACCTCGTAGTGCCTTCATCGACCTTTGCCCGCATGCAGATCGATGGCGGCCTGTTCCAGAAGCTCGATAAGTCGGCGCTGCCCAACCTTAAGAATATGGACCCTGATCTGCAGGCCAAGATTGCAGATGGCGTTGATCCCGGCAACCAATACCTGGTGAACTGGCTGTGGGGCTACACGACCATTGGCGTGAATACTGCCAAGGTCAAGGCAGCACTCGGTGGCGAGCCAATTCCTGAAAACGTGTGGGAATTGTTTTTCAATCCGAAGTACGTCAGCAAGCTCAAGAGCTGTGGAGTTTCTGTGCTGGATGCACCGACCGAAGTGCTTCCCGCCACCTTGCATTTCCTCGGACGTGATCCCTACAGCAAGAACCCGAATGACTACAAGGACGCTGCTGAGTTGCTCAAGACCGTACGTCCCTATATCACTTTGTTCAGCTCTTCGGGTTACATCAACGACCTCGCCAGCGGTGCGTTGTGCCTCTCACTTGGATGGAGTGGAGATATTGCCCAGGCTCGCCAGCGCGCCATCGATGCCAAGAATGGCAATGACATTGTCGCGTTCGTTCCGAAAAACGGCGGTTTGTTGTTCTTCGACATGATGGCGATTCCTGCCGACGCCTCCCATCCCAAGAACGCCCACCTGTTCATCAATTACATCCTGCGTCCTGAGGTCCACGCAGCTATCTCGAACAAGGTGAAGTACGCCAATCCCAACAAGGAATCACGCAAGTTCATCAACGAAGCTGTGGCTAAGAACCCCGCAGTGTTCCCGAGCTCGGCGGACATGGCCAAGATGGTTCCCCCCAAGGCTTTGACCAACGATATCCGTCGTCTGGCTACCCGTACCTTCACCGGGTTCAAAACCGGTCTGTGATCGTTGGGGTTAGTACCCGGTTCAAGCAAGCATCAAAGGAAATTTCTGTGGCCTCCGTAAATAATCCAGGAAGTGGTACCAGCGCGCGCGTTGGCGCGCCCTTCCTTCAGATCAAACGCATCGTCAAGCAATTCGGTGATGTATTCGCCGTTGACGAAGTATCTGTCGACATCCAGCAAGGTGAAATCTTTGCGCTGCTGGGGTCGTCGGGATGCGGTAAGTCCACTTTGTTGCGGATGCTTGCCGGGTTCGAAACCCCTACCTCGGGTCAGATTCTTCTGGCCGGTGAGGACATCGTTGGTCAGGCGCCCTATGAGCGCCCGATCAACATGATGTTCCAAAGTTATGCCTTGTTCCCGCACCTGACGGTGTGGGACAACATTGCCTTCGGTCTACGCCGTGACGGCCTGCCCAAGGAAGAAGTCGAGGCTCGGGTATCCCAGATGCTCGAATTGGTACAGCTCAAGCAGTATGCCAAGCGCAAGCCCCACCAACTGTCTGGCGGCCAACAGCAGCGCGTCGCGCTGGCCCGAAGTTTGGCCAAGCGTCCCAAATTGCTGCTACTCGACGAGCCGCTGGGGGCACTGGACGCGAAGTTGCGCCAACGTACGCAACTGGAACTGGTGCATATCATCGAACAGGTCGGTGTGACCTGTGTGATGGTGACGCACGACCAGGAAGAAGCCATGACCATGGCGACCCGCATCGCTGTGATGAGCGAAGGCAAGATCCTGCAGATCGGCAAGCCCGCTGAAATCTACGAAACGCCCAATTGCCGATTCGTTGCAGACTTCATTGGCAGCGTGAACCTGTTCAAGGGCAAGGTCGTGGTTGATGAGCCTGATCACGTGGTCATCGATTCGCCCGAATGCAAGCACTATGTGAGCCATGGCATCACCGGTACGCCAGACATGACCGTCCATGTCGCTGTGCGTCCCGAAAAGATGGATATCGGCAAGGAGCCGCCGTCGGACGTCGAGCGTGAATCTCCCGCAGAAATTGGCCACAACGTTGCGCAGGGCGTGGTCGAAGACATTGCGTATCTCGGTAGTCTGACCACGTACCATGTCAAGCTCGATAGTGGCATGCTGGTCAAGGTAACGCATACCAACGCAGCGCGCCATGACCTCACTCGATTGACTTGGGGTGACCGCGTCTATGTCTGGTGGTGCGGCAGCGATGTGGTGGTTCTGACACGTTAATGCCTATGTCTACCTCGATTCGCAACCCCTTGTCGTTCTACGACAAAATCAGCGGGAACTGGGGACGGGCTGCCGTCATCAGTGTTCCGATGCTGTTCCTGCTGGTCTTCTTCCTGCTTCCATTTCTGGTGGTCTTCAAGATCAGCCTGTCCGAAATGGATGTGGTGTTCTTCAAGGACGTGTTGGCTTTTGCCGACAACGCGCTGACCGTCAAGTTGAATTTCGGAAACTACTTCAGCTTGACTCAGGACACCCTGTATCTGCAGACTTACCTGAGCTCGATCAAGTTCGCAGCGATCACCACGCTCATCTGTCTGAGCATTGCCTACCCCTTTGCCTACTTCATGGCGCGCAGCCCGGCAGACAAGCGTCCGGCCTTGCTGATGCTGGTGATGCTGCCATTCTGGACATCGTTTCTACTTCGTGTGTATGCATGGAAGATGCTGTTGTCCGATGCCGGGGTGTTCAACAATGTGCTGCTGTCGCTGGGCCTGATATCCGAGCCCATCAAGATGATGAACACGCCGTTTTCCCTGGTGCTCGGCATGGTCTACACGTACCTGCCATTCATGATTTTGCCTCTGTATGCAAACCTCGTGAAAATGGACCTGCGACTGCTGGAGGCAGCGCAGGACTTGGGCGCCACTCCCTGGAAAGCATTCTGGATGGTGACCGTTCCCCTGTCCAAGAGCGGCATCATTGCTGGGTCCATGCTGGTCTTCATCCCCTGCATTGGTGAATTCGTGATCCCCGAACTGTTGGGTGGTCCAGAGACACTGATGATTGGTCGTGTGCTGTGGGACGAGTTCTTCTCCAACAACGATTGGCCTATGGCGGCCTCGGTGGCCGTGGTCATGGTTCTGCTGATCATCGTGCCGCTCGCACTTTTCAATAAATACCAGGCTGAGAGCACCCAAGGAGGTCGACCATGAAACTGACCATGGGGCAATGGACATCCAAGATTTGGATGATCGCCGTTTTCATTTTTCTCTATTTGCCGATCGCCACCTTGGTGATCCTGAGCTTCAACGCCAGCCCAATGGTGACCAGCTGGGGCGGTTGGTCGCTGAAGTGGTACCACGCGCTGATGCAGGACACTGAAATCATCAATGGAGCAATACTGTCTTTCCAAATTGCATTCTCGACAGCATGTTCCTCGGTTGTATTGGGAACCTTGGCTGGTCTGGCGCTGCACCGCTTCAAGCGTTTTCCCGGACGAACCCTGTTCGCCGGTATGGTCAACTCACCGCTGGTGATGCCGGAAGTGATCGTGGGTCTGTCCTTGCTGCTCATGTTGGTGTCGGTGCAGCGGCTGTTCGGATTTCCTGATCGTGGCCTGATCACGATGTGGTTGGGTCACACCTTACTCGGTATGGCCTATGCGACCGTAGTCGTGCAGTCCCGTCTTCAGGAGATGAGTCCATCGCTCGAAGAGGCCGCGCAAGACCTGGGCTGTCGCCCGTTGCAGGTGTTTTTCCTAGTCACCTTACCCTTGATTTCGCAGGCAATTGGCTCCGCTTGGTTGCTGACCTTTACGTTATCTTTGGACGATGTGGTGCTTTCCGCCTTCCTGTCGGGGCCGGGATCCACCACCATGCCCATCGTCATCTTCAGCCGAGCCCGTCTGGGCTTGAGCCCGAGTGTGAACACGGTGGCAACCCTGACGGTGGCTGTCGTCAGTATTGGCGTGATTTTGGCGAGTGTTTGGATTGCCCGTGCTGAGAGGCGCAGGGCTGCAGAAATGGCGGCTGCCTACCGGGCTGCATAGGTTCTTTGGTTTTATAACTTCAAAAGGAGATGATGATGGAATTCAAGTCGAAGCTGTTGGTTGTTGCACTCGCAGCAGCCATGCCTTGGGTCAGCGCGCAAGCGCAGTCTCAGGCCGATCTGCAAAAGGAAATTGCCGCGCTGCGTGCGCAGCTGCAGGCGCTGCAACAGAAGGTAGAGTCGCTCAATGCCAAGACGGAAGCACCAGCAGCATCCGCTGCTGTTGCCCAGCAGGTGAATCGCTTGGAACAGCGTCTGGACCTGGCCGATGATGAGGCGGAGAAGACTGGCTTCAAGGGCATGAAAATCAACGGCACGATTGAAGCCGGCGCCGGCTACGACTCTCAAATCGGTAGCAATAACTTCGGTGCGTCGTCGGGCTCCACCTTGGACGACAAAACCTACAGCGGCTATGGCATGGTTCAGATCACCAAAGAAACGCAAGGTGAGGGGGTGGATTGGACGCTGCGAATTCTCCCTGGCGCAAATCAGGAGAACCTTGTTCACGAGGCATCTATTTCCATCCCAGTTGCCGATGGTCACCGGGTCGTTGGTGGTGTGATTCCTGACTATCAGGGCTATGAGTACGTATTTCCGAATGCCAATCCGACGCTGGGTAATCAGTTGATCAGCCATAACGCGCTGTATGACCTCGCAGGTGCAACACAGTATCAAGGCCTTGGCATGGCGCACACTTTGGATGGTGGCAAGTATGCCGTGAAGTGGATGATCGGTAATGTTGACCCGTCCATTGATACGGACAACGACACCAGCAGCCCCAATACCTACTCCAATGGCACTAAGGACCGTAGTGTGGCGCTGGCATATCGCGGTGACTGGTTCATCAACGAATTTGCATACATTGGCCTATCCGGATTGCATGGATCCGTAAATCGCAACTTCCGCATCATGGCGTTGGACGGCGGGTATACACACGGTGACTGGCAGTTCAATGGACAAATTACTGCTGGTTGGATGCGTGGTGCAGCGTCCAACACTGACGCCTCTGGCGCTCAACTCGATGCGGAGTGGACGGGACTGTCTGCTTTGGTTGGTTACAAAGCTACCCCACGCCTGCAGTTGATCGCACGTGCTGACTATCTCGCTAACAGCAAGAACGGCGGTGGTACTTATGTGATCACGACACCGACTCAAAACACTCTGACGAGGACTGGTGATGACGCGGCCACTGGCCTCGGTCCTGTACGTGCTTCAGACGGAACGATCGAGAACGCGGGTGAAGTTGACAATGGTGCAAACCTTACGCGTTTGACCTTGGGTACGAACTACCAGATCAATTCCAATGCGCAGTGGAAGGTGGAGTACCGCATCGACCAATCTAGTGGTCACAACTTCGTTGACACAAACGGCGTCGCTACACGCCAGCGTTCACGCATTGGCACTGCTCTCGTGCTGTCGTTCTAAATCAGCGCTGCAATGCAATCAAAGGGGCGACCGGCGAGTCGCCCCTTTTCAATTGGGCTCATGTGTGAGGCCAGTTTTCAATGGGAAATTGGTGCCACTTGGTATCTCTGCAGATGGAACAACTATGTCTGAAGCGCTAGAAGGCAGCTCCCTCAAGTTCGATGGCCGTGCCGTGGTGGATGGTCGGCGCGTGCATGCTTTGGACGGCCAATGCTTCGATTGTGTTTCGCCAGTCGATGGACGCGTCTTGACCCAGGTTGCGCGGTGCTCCCAGGCCGATGTGGATGCTGCGGTAGCCGCGGGAAGACGAGCTTTTGACGACCGGCGCTGGAGCGGCTTGGCACCCGCCAGGCGCAAGCGCTTCATGCAGCGCTTTGCCGACTTGGTGCTAGAGCACGCCGACGAGTTGGCATTGCTGGAAACCCTGGACATGGGCAAGCCGGTGAAATATGCGCGCTCTGTCGATGTGGCCAGCGCCGCCAACTGTATCCGCTGGTATGGTGAAGCGATCGACAAGGTCTACGACGAAGTTGCGCCCACGCCCAGCACCGCCTTGGCCTTGATCACGCGCGAGCCGGTTGGCATCGTTGGCGTCATCGTGCCGTGGAACTACCCCATGATCATGGCGGCCTGGAAAATCGCACCAGCCCTTGCTGCCGGCAACTCGGTGGTTTTGAAGCCGAGTGAGAAGTCACCGCTGACAGCTCTGCGTCTGGCAGATCTGGCCCTGGAGGCAGGTATTCCCGCTGGCGTATTGAACGTCGTCACTGGTTTTGGCCCCGAAGCGGGCTCGCCGCTGGCCCTGCACATGGACGTGGACTGCATCGCTTTCACCGGGTCCACCAAAGTGGGCAAGCAGATCCATGTGATGGCAGGGCAGAGCAACCTCAAGCGTGCCTGGACCGAACTGGGTGGCAAGTCACCCAACATCGTTTTTGCCGATTGTCCTGACCTCGATCGTGCGGTTGAGGCGTCCATCGGCAGCATCTTCTTCAACCAGGGCGAAAGCTGCAACGCACCTTCGCGCCTGTTTGTGGAAGCCAGCATCAAGGACCGATTCCTGGAGAAGGCGATGGAACTGGTGCCCCAGTATGCGCCCGCTGATCCGACACGGCCGGATACCGAAATGGGCGCGCTGGTGGACCGGATCCAGATGGATACGGTCCTGCGCTACATCGAGAGTGGCAAGTCCGAAGGAGCGAAGCTGGTGGCCGGTGGTGAACAGGCCTTGGTGGAATCGGGCGGTTGCTACGTGCAACCTACGATCTTCGATGGCGTCAAGCCATCCATGACCATTGCGCGGGAAGAGATTTTCGGCCCCGTACTGGCTGTCATGTCCTTTACCGATGTGGCTGAAGTCGTGAAGGAGGCCAATGCAAGCATCTATGGCCTGCAAGCCGGCGTCTGGACCCGTGACCTGAACAAGGCGCATGGTGTGGCCCGCGCCTTGCGCGCGGGTACCGTGCATGTCAATCAGTACGACGAGGACGACATCACCGTGCCCTTTGGCGGTTTCAAACAAAGCGGCGTGGGTCGCGACAAGTCCTTGCATGCGTTTGACAAGTACACCGAATGCAAGACGACCTGGATTCGTATCGATTCACCCGTTTGACGACGAAAGCCATACCCATGCGCACTGGAGCGACAATTGCCAAAGGACTCGTGAGCACCTGCATGGCCCTGATGGGCCTGCTTGCGTTTTCGTTGGCCAGCGCTGAGCCGGGTGTGACCCCCTCCATCGTTCGTTTTGGCGTGCTCATGCCATTGAGCAGTGCCTTCGCTGAAGTCGGTGTTTCCTACTATCGCGGTGCCCGCGCCGCCTTTGAAGACGCCAATCGTGCGGGTGGAATTGCGGGGCGCAAGGTGCATCTTGTTGCGCTGGACACCCTTCCGGTGCCGCAGGAGACCGTTGCTCAGGCCAAGGACGCGTTGACCACCACGATTGCGGACGAGCAGGTCGTCGGCTTGATCGGCGCCGTGGGCCTGCCCAGTGTCGCGGCCTTGGTGCCCGTACTGGAGAGCCATGGTGTCCCGCTCATCGGCGCGGCGACAGGCTTGGTGTCGCAGGTACGAGATCCTGCGGGTTGGGTGTTCCCGGTGCGTCGTGGGGACGAAGAAGTCATGGAAGGCATGGTGCGCCTGCTGTCCAACATGTCCGTTACCCAGTTGGCAGTCGTGCTGCCGCGCAGCCCGGATGCTGCGCGCCAGGTGCAACTGCTGCGCGAGTCGGTCAAGTCCGGTAAGGTCAGTCTGGTGGCGCAGGTCGAGGTGGGCGACACCAGCATCGAACTGGCCCCGCAGGTGGCTGCCCTCATGGCCAGCAAGCCCGAAGCGGTGTTGAGTCTGGGCTCGTACCAGATGACCGAGGCCCTGGTGCGCCAAATGCGCTCGGCGGGCTACAAGGGCTTGTTTGTTGCGCACAGCGATGTCGGTACCCGCAAGCTGATCGCTGCGCTGAAAGACGGCGCGCGTGGCATGGGTGTGGTCAGTGGCCTGCCTTCTCCCAATGCAACGCACCTGGTCGTCGGGCGTGAATACCGAACCGCCATGGAGCGGCTGGCGGAGGGTGAGCGCGTCGTCGTGGATGAGGCTTCATTCGAAGGCTATCTGGCGGCGCGCGTTGCGCTGGAAGGCTTGAAGCAACTCGGTACTGGCCCCACACGCAGGGGCCTGCGCTATGTGCTGGCCAATCAGCCCATCGAGGTGTCTGGTCTGCGGTTCGACTACCGCAAGGCTGGCGAGCGGGGGTTGCAATCCCCCGGAAGTTTGTATGTCGTGACTGGCGACGGACGGATCAGTCAATAGTTTTCCATTCATTGTTGAGCAAATCAGGAGAAAAGCATGAACGCAGTAATGAACCCCGCAAGCGCAAAGGCCGGTACCAACGCCGAATGGCACGCACGCCGTCTGGCCGCAACGCCCCGTGGTGTGGCCGTGATGGGCGACTTCTTCATCGACCACGCCAAGAACTCTGAGTTCTGGGACATCGAAGGCCGTCGCTTCATCGACTTCGCTGGCGGTATCGCGGTACTGAACACCGGCCATGTGCACCCCCGTATCCAGGCCGCCATCGCGGCCCAGTTGCAGCGCTTTACCCACAGCTGCTACCAGGTGGTGCCTTACGCCGAGTACGTGGCTCTGGCCGAGCGCATCAACGCGCTGGTGCCCATCGCCGGCCCGGCCAAGACCGCCTTCTTCTCGACCGGTGCTGAAGCGGTGGAAAACGCCATCAAGATCGCCCGTGCCCACACCAAGCGTGGTGGTGTCATTGCCTTCGGCGGCGGCTTCCATGGCCGCAGCCTCTTTGCCGTGGGTCTGACCGGTAAGGTGCAACCGTACAAGGCCGGTTTCGGCCCGTTTGCACCCGAGGTGTACCACGCTCCCTTCCCCCAGTGCGAGGAGTCCTTGGCTGACGCCAAGAAGGGCATTGAACAGCTCTTCAAGTGCGACATCGAACCCAGCCGTGTGGCCGCGATCATTTTCGAGCCGGTGCAAGGCGAAGGTGGTTTCAACCCGATCCATGCCGAAGCCGCCAAGTGGCTGCGCGCCCTGTGTGACGAGCACGGCATCATGCTGATTGCCGATGAAGTGCAGACTGGCTTTGCCCGTACCGGCAAGATGTTCGCCATGGAGCACTACGGCGTGTCGCCCGACCTCATGACCATGGCCAAGAGCATGGCCGGCGGTACCACCCTGTCTGCCGTGGTCGGCCGTGCCGAAGTCATGGACGCTCCCAACCCCGGTGGTCTGGGCGGTACCTATGCTGGCAACCCCCTGGCGGTGGCAGCTGCCCACGCCGTGCTGGACATCATGGCGGAAGAAAAGCTCTGTGACCGTGCCAATGTGCTGGGTCAGCGACTGAAGGCCCGTCTGGAGAAGGCCAAGGCATCGAACAAGACCATGGGCGATATCCGCGCCCTGGGTGCCATGGTGGCCTGCGATTTCGTGAATGCCACGACCGGCGCGCCCGATGCGGACCTGACCAAGCGCGTGCAGCAAGCTGCGCTGAAAAAGGGCCTGCTGCTGCTGACTTGCGGCGTGTACGGCAATACCGTGCGCTTCCTGTTCCCGCTGACCATCGAGGACAGCGTGTTCGAAGAAGCCATGGGCATTCTGGACGAGGTGCTGGCGGCCTGATCAGGCGCTCGCGATACGCGACGCATCGCAACATGCAAGGGGCCCCGCGGGCCCCTTTTTCATGGGCGTTCGGTTTGCAACTGGCGCAGCAGGTTCTCGCAGGCGTCTTCCACCAGGTTGAGTACATGCTCGAATCCGGCAGCGCCCCCGTAGTAGGGGTCGGGCACCACCGCATCGGTGTGGCGCGTGCAGTAGCGGGTAAGCAGCCCCAGCTTGTGTCGGTGCTCGGGGCCGCAGTGGGCTTCCAGCCGGTCGAGGTTCTCCCGGTCCATGGCCAGGATCAGGTCGAAGTGCGCAAAGTCTTCCAGACGCACCTGGCGTGCGCGCTGGGTACTCAGGTCGTAGCCGCGCCGGTGCGCATGGGCTTGCGAGCGTTCGTCTGGCGGTTCACCCGGGTGGTAGTTGTGGGTACCTGCTGAATCCACTTCGATGTGGTGCGCCAGACCGGCGCGCTCCACCAGGTGCTGCATCACACCGTGTGCCGTTGGGCTACGGCAAATGTTGCCCATGCACACAAAGAGAATGGATGGCACGGCGTTCAGTCCCCCAGCACGACGCCTTCGCGGCGCGGATCGGCGCCGCCGAAGAAGCCGGTGGATGTCTTCTGGATCGCCTGCAAGCCGCTGGGCATGCCGATCTCACGCACCTCATGGCCCATGGCTTGCAGGGACTGCAGGGTGGCTGCGGGGAAGCGCTTTTCCTCCAGCACGGTGGGGCCGTTGGTGGAGCCAAAGTTCGGCAAGTTGATGGCCTGCTGCGCATTCAGGCCCCAGTTGAAGGTGCCCCACAGGGTCTTGGCGGTGTAGTGGATGATGAGCGCACCGCCGGGGCTGCCACCACTCATCAGCAAGGCCTTGGTGTCGGCGTCGAATACCAGCGTGGGTGACATGCTGGAGCGCGGCCGCTTGCCGGGCTCCACACGGTTGGCAATCGGGCGGCCTTGGGCGTCGCGGGGGGCAAAGCTGAAGTCAGTGAGTTCATTGTTCAGCAGAAAACCCTTCACCAGCTGCCGCGCACCGAAGGCGTCTTCAATGGTGGTGGTCATGGCCACGGCATGGCCTTGCGCGTCCACGACGCTGATGTGGCTGGTGCCGTACTCGGGTTGGGCTGGCATGGGCGCAAAGCTGGTGCGCACCGTGCCAGGCTGCCCGGGCTGGGCCACCTTCATGGACGTGGCGCCAATGCTGCGTGCGCGTTGGGCCAGGTAATCCGGGGCCAGCATCGACATCCAATCACCGCCGGGTGCCGACACAAAGGCCGGGTCGGCCACGTATTGGGCGCGGTCGGCGAACGCCAGGCGCGCCGCTTCGGTGTACCAGTGCAGCCACTGCGGTGTCGGCAGACCGTCGGTTCCCAGCGGCAGTGTTTGCGCAGGCGTATGGGCCAGCATGCCCAACATCTGCCCGATGGCAATGGCGCCCGAGCTGGGTGGTGGGAAGCCGCACAGCCGCAGATGTCGCCCGGCGGAGGTGGTATACGGGTGGCACAAGGCCTGGCGCTGCACGGGCTGGTAGTTGGCCAAATCGACCATCGATAGCGTGCCTGGGTTGGTGGGGTGTCCTTGCACCTTGGCCACCATGGCCTGGGCCACCGGCCCTTCGTACAGGGCGCGGCTGCCCTGGGTGGCCAGGGCGCGCAGCACGGCTGCAAGCTCGGGGTTTCTCAGCACATGCCCCACGGGCCAAGGCTTGCCGCTGGCGTCAAAGAAGTAGGCGGCAGCTGCCGGATCCTTGGCCAGTTGGGTTTCGCTGGCGAGCAAGGTATGCAGCCGGGGGCTCACCTTGAATCCGTTGTCAGCCAGCGTGATGGCGGGGATGAACAGCTGCGCCCAAGGCAGCTTGCCGTGTTGCCGGTGGGCCAGCTCCAGCATGCGCACCGTGCCCGGCACACCCACCGAACGCCCACCAACCACGGCTGCCATGAAGGGCATGGGCTTGCCGTCTGGCTGCAGGAACAGGTTTTCCGTCGCTGCGGCGGGGGCGGTCTCGCGCCCGTCAAATGCTGCCACGTTCTGGCCGTCGTAGTGCAGCAGGAATGCGCCGCCACCGATACCGCTGGATTGGGGTTCCACCAAGGTCAGCACCATCTGCACGGCGATAGCAGCGTCCACCGCGCTGCCGCCGGCCCGCAACACCTGCAATCCCGCGTCGGTAGCCAAGGGGTTGGCGGCTGCCACGGCGAAGCGTTGCGTATGCCAGCCAGGCTTGTCGGTATAGCCTGAGCTGCCTTCCGGCTGGGCTGGGATGCTGTAGGAAAGTGCCGGGGTCGGAGGCGGGGCGACGCAGGCGCCCACCAGGATGGGTAGCAGCACAACAGAAAGCAGGCGCAATGGAAAGGCAGTCATGGCAGGCCTTCAGCGGTGCCCGTGCCAGAGGGTGTATCCCAGCAGGGCAAGGGATGTGGAGCGGGTGATGGGAATCGAACCCACGTTATTTGCTTGGGAAGCAAGAGTCCTACCATTGAACGACACCCGCGATCCGACAGATTCTAGCGGCTTCGCGTCGTGGCTCCCGGTCGTGCGAATCAATCCGTGGCAAGTGCCTTGTTTCGTACTACCATGGTGGGCATGCCGTGCCCCTGGCGAGGGCCGGGTCCTCTTGGGTAAGTCCATGGCGCAGGTGCGCAGGAGTTCGGATGGGTCAGTGGTTGAACTGGGTGCGTTACCTTTTGGTGGTCTGGAGCCTGGCGTGCTCCATGGGCGCCATGGCAGCAGAGCGCGTCTTGCGCGTGGGTGTCTACAACAACCCTCCAAAAATCTTCTTCGAAGATGGCGGCAACGCTACCGGCGTCTTCATTGCCTTGCTCAAGGACATCGCGCAGGTCGAGGGTTGGGAGTTGCGATTCCAGTCCTGCGAATGGGAGGAGTGCCTCAGGCGTCTGGAGCAAGGGGAACTGGACATCATGCCGGACGTTGCACGCACGTCCGAGCGCGAAGCACGTTTTGACTTCCATGCAGTGGCTGCACTGAGCAGCTGGTCGCAGTTGTACCGGCGGCCGGGAACGAAGATCGAGTCGGTGGTGGACCTGCGGGGCAAACGCGTAGCGGTGTTGGCCAGCGGCGTGCAACGGGATTCTCTGCGCGCGTTGCTTGAAGGCATGGGCGTTCAGGCCGAGTTCGTTGCCACACCGACCGTGGCCGCTGCCTTTTCGATGGTTCAGCAGGGCCAAGCGGATGTCGCTGCGTCCAGCTACCACTTCGGTGACTACAGCGCGCCGGCCTACGGCTTGGTCGGAAGCCCGGTGCTGTTCAACCCCGCCAAGCTGTACTTCGCAGCCGGGAAGGATCGCCAGGCCGATGTGCTGGCTGCCATCGATGCGCGTCTACAGCAGTGGCAGGCGGATGCCGGATCCCCGTACTACGAAGTTCTGCGGGAATGGAGTGGCGTGCACGCCGAGTCGCCGATTCCCGAGTGGGTCGTGCACTCGTTCATTGCCGCGGCGGGGGGAGCACTCGCCCTGGTGCTGGTTTCGATGTGGCTGCGCCGTCGCGTGCGCGAGGCTGTGGCGCAGGTGCAGGCGCAGCGCGATGAGATGGAAGCCACGCTGCGGGCCGTGCCCGACCTGCTGTTCGAGATGGACGGTGAAGGCCGCTACCTGCAGGTTCATGCCAACCAGCCAGACCTCCTGGTTGCCCAGCGTGAAGCCTTGCTGGGAAAGCGGGTGGCCGACGTCATGCCACCCGAGCAATCGGCTTTGGTACTGCATTGCATTCAAGAGGCCATAGCCCAGGGTCACTCCACGGGGCAGCGCATTTCACTGGGCCTGCCGGATGGCGTTCACTGGTTCGAATTGTCGGCCGCGCGCAAGGCCCCCGCATCTGGCCGCAAGGCCACGGCCATGGTGCTCTCGCGTGATGTGACCGAGCGGGTGCAGGATCAGGCGGAAATCGCGCGACTGGCGGACTTTGACCACCTGACCAGCCTGCCCAACCGGGCACAGTTGCGTCGCCTGTTCGACAAGGCGGCAGCGCGCGCGCATCGGCACGGTCAGGCCATGGCGGTGGTGTTTCTGGACATCGACCATTTCAAGAACATCAACGACTCTCTGGGGCACGCGCTAGGCGACAAGATGCTCATGGAAGTGGCACGACGGCTGCAGCAGAGCTTGCGCGACACCGACATTGCCTGCCGCATGGGCGGAGACGAATTTGTGATGGTGCTGGACGACATCGACGGGGATGGTGCGGTGCGCATGGCCCAAAGGCTGCAGCATGCGCTGCATGCACCGTTTGACCTGGGGCCGTTCCAGTCCGGGGTGACGGCGTCCATAGGCATTGCGATGTTTCCCGACGATGCGACCGACCTCGACACCTTGCTGCGCAATGCCGATACGGCGATGTACCAGGCCAAGCAGGAGGGGCGCAACGGGGTTCGCTTCTTTACCCAGGCGATGCAAGTGCGCTCCGAGCGCCTGCTGGAGCTGTCGTCGGCGCTCGACAAGGCCGTGGAGCGCGGCGAGCTGACCGTGATGTACCAGCCGTTGGCCCGACTGGACAGTGGCCGTGTAGCCGGTGCCGAGGCGCTGCTGCGCTGGACGCACCCGATTCTTGGCATGGTTTCGCCCGTGGAGTTCATCCCCGTGGCCGAGAGTGCCGGCCAGATTCTGGTCATCGGTGAATGGGTGTTGCGCCAGGCCTGCCAGCAGGCCCGTAACTGGGACTTTGCCGGGCGCAACTGGGTCATGGCCGTGAATGTGTCGTTCATCCAGTTCCGTCAGACCGATTTCGTGTTGATGGTGGAGCGCGTCCTGCACGAAACTGGGCTGCCAGGCCATTGCCTGGAACTGGAACTCACCGAATCGGTGGCCATGGGTGACACCCGCAAGGCCGAGCACACCATGCGCCAGTTGCGCGCCATGGACGTGCGCGTGGCCATCGACGATTTCGGTACCGGCTATTCGTCCATGTCCTACCTGCGCCGCCTGGGCTTCCACAAGCTCAAGATCGACCAGAGCTTCGTGCGCCACATCGGCGAGGATGTGGCCGACGAATCCATCATAACCGCCACCATCCAGCTGGCGCGTTCACTGGGCATGCAGACCCTCGCCGAGGGGGTGGAAACCGAAACCCAACGTCGCTTCCTGCGTGCCCAGGGGTGCGATCTGATGCAGGGCTGGTTGCTGTCGAAAGCGATTCCACCGTCCGAGTGGGAGCCCTGGCTGCATGCACCGGGTTCGGCCGTGGTTTCGACCGATTAGGCAATAAAAAACGGCGCCACCCGGCGCCGTTATTGCGTAGTCCGCTACTGGAAACGTAGCGGCTGCAGGGCTTGCATCACTTCAGGATGTCGCCGATGCACAGGTACTTGATCTCGACATAGTCGTCCATGCCGAAGTGAGATCCCTCACGGCCCAGGCCGGACTGCTTCACGCCACCAAAGGGCACGTGCTCGGTGGCCAGGATGCCCACGTTGCAACCCACCATGCCGTACTCCAGCGCTTCACCGACGCGGTAGATGCGCCCGATGTCGCGGCTGTAGAAGTAGCTGGCCAAGCCAAACTCGGTGTTGTTGGCCGCATCAATGGCTTCCTGCTCGGTCTTGAACTTGAACACCGGCGCGAAGGGGCCGAAGGTCTCTTCCTTGGCACACAGCATGTCGGCCGTGGCGTCGGCCACCACCGTGGGCTCGAAGAACAGACCACCCAGCGCCTTGCCCCCGGCGACCACGCGGCCACCCTTGGCCACGGCATCGTCCACATGGCGCTGCACCTTGGCCACGGCGGCTTCCTCGATCAGCGGACCCTGGTTCACACCCTCGTCAAAGCCATTGCCCACCTTGGCGGTCTTCACCTTGGCAGCGAACTTGGTGACGAACTCGTCGTACACGCCTTCTTGCACATACAGGCGGTTCGAGCACACGCAGGTCTGGCCGGCGTTGCGGTACTTGCTGGCAAAGGCACCTTCCACGGCGGAGTCGATGTCGGCATCGTCGAACACGATGAAGGGGGCATTGCCACCCAATTCGAGCGCCAGCTTCTTGATGGTGGGAGCACACTGGGCCATGAGGATGCGGCCCACTTCGGTGGAGCCGGTAAAGCTCAGGTGGCGCACCACGTCGTTGGCGCAGATCTCCTTGCCCACGGCAATGGAGTTGGAAGCGTCAGCGCTCAGGATGTTGATGACACCGGCCGGGATACCGGCACGGATGGCCAGCTCGGCGGCAGCCAGGGCGGTCAGCGGAGTCAATTCAGCCGGCTTGATGACCACGGGGCAACCGGCAGCCAGGGCAGGGGCCACCTTGCGGGTGATCATGGCCAGGGGGAAGTTCCAGGGCGTAATCGCCGCGCACACGCCGATGGGCTGCTTCAGGACCATCAGGCGGCGGTTGTTGTCGAACTGGGGCAGGGTCTCGCCGTTGACGCGCTTGGCTTCTTCGGCAAACCACTCCACGAAGGAGGCACCGTAGGCGATCTCGCCCTTGGCTTCAGCAAAGGGCTTGCCTTGCTCGGCGGTCAGGATGCGGGCCAGGTCGTCGGTGTTGGCGGTGAGCAGGTCAAACCACTTGCGCAGGATGATGGAGCGCTCCTTGCCGGTCTTGTTGCGCCAGGCAGGCCAGGCGGCGTTGGCGGCGTCGATGGCAAGCTTCGCATCGGCAGCGCCGAGGTTGGCCACATCGGCCAGCTTCTCGCCGGTGGCGGGGTTGCAGACGTCAAAGCGGCTGGCGCCAGCAACCCACTGCCCGTTGATCAGGGCGTCGGTCTTCAAGAGGCTGGGGTCTTTGAGTTGGCTTAACGGAGAGGTCATGGTTCTTTTTCAGTTGTTGATCACCCGGCGGGCGAATTTTTCCAGGTAGTCCATCAGCTGGTCGGCGCCCAGCATGGCGGCGGATTCGTTGGCGCTGGCGATGCCCTGGGCCAGTGCCAGGTGGTGGCGCGCCCCTTCGGCAATTTCGCCTTCGTGCTGGTAGGCGTACCAGAAACGGCGGCATTTCACGATCAGCGGCAGCACGCATTGCACGGCCGACTGGTTCTGGCTGGCGAGGTGGATCACGACGTCGAGCGCATGGTCGGCCTGCATGTAGGCATCGAGGTCGCCCTGGGCCGCGGCGTCCACCATGGCCTGGGCGCGGCGCAGTACCTCCTGGCGCTGCATGGCCGTGGCGCGGCGGGCGGCGCAGGCGGCGATGAGGCGCTCCAGTGCGCGGCGGGTCTGGATCACGTCGAGGTGGTCGGCCAGGTCGATGTTCGACACCACGAGGCCGCGGCGCGGCTGCTGCTGGATCAGGCCGATGGAGACCATGCGCAGCAGGGCCTCGCGCACCGGGGTGCGGCCCAGGCTGGTCATGGCCACCAGATCGGCTTCGACGATGGGGGAGCCGGGCTCCAGCCGCAAGGTGGAGATCAGGACTTCGATGGCTTCGTAGGCCTGGTCGGCGGCACGGAGCTTGATGGGGGGGCGTTCGCTGCTGGGCATGGTGCAATGCTAACGCTGCAGCAGGGAGTCGATGCGTACTGGCACCACAGGTTCGCGCGGTGCCGGTGTTTCCCAGCCCCACAGGGTTTGGGCCGCGGTGGCGCAGGTGCGCCCCTGGCAGGGGCCCATGCCGCAGCGCGTCTGCAGTTTGGCCTGCTGCCAGCCGCCCGCGTGGCGCACTTCGCCCACGGTCAAGTCCTCGCAGCGGCACAGCACCGTGTCGTCGTCGGCCAGCTGGCGCACCGATTCGCCCAAGGCAAAGCCGTGTGCCATGGTGTCGGCAAACGCTTGCCAGCGTCGCAGCTCACCGCGAAGGTTCTGGGCGCGCTCGGTCTGTCCGGTCGCGGCATACCCGGCCATGCGTCCCTGCACGCGGGCGCGCTCGCTGCCACCTGGGCCCGTGAGCTCGCCCGCTGCCCATATGCCGGCCACGCTGGTGGCCATCTGGCTGTCCACCACGACCGCATCGGCTGCGTCCACGGTGCATCCGGCCAAGCGCGCCAGGGCGTTGTTGGGTACCAGCCCATAACCACAAGCCAGCCGATCGCAGGCCTGCTCCCACTCGCGCGCCCCTTGGCGCAGGCGCACGGCTTCCAGCCGCTCGGTACCCAGGGCCCGCACCACTACCGTGCCGGGCTGCCAGGCGGCGGTGTGCAGTCGGGCAGCCTGTACCAGCTTGCCCGGCCAGCGCCACAGCGCGGCCGCTGTGCCGATCATGGCGCTCCAGGGGGCTTGTTCGGCCACCTGCGGCACCTGGGCGCCGTGTTCGCGCAGGGTGTGGGCCACGGCCAGCAGCAGGGGCCCGCTACCGGCCACGACCACGCGTTGCCCCGCCACCTGGGTGCCTGCCTTGACCAGGGCCTGCAGGGCACCGGCGCCGGTGACGCCGGGTAGCGTCCAACCCGGAAAAGGCAGCAGGCGTTCGCGTGCGCCGCTGCAGAGAATGAGGTGCTGGTAGGACTGCACCCAGGCGGAGTCCGGGCCTTCGAGCAGTACCTGCCCGGGCGCGGGAAAGGACACGGCGCGGGTGGCGCTGTGGCGCTCGATCGTGCGCTGGGCGTCGATGCGCCGTGTCAGTGCGTGGGCCTCGGAGGGGGCGCCGGGGCGCTGGCGCCAGATTTGCCCGCCGGGCAGCGGGTTGTCGTCTACCAGCACCACCTGCGCGCCCGCCTCGGCGGCAGCCTGTGCGGCTTCCAGACCCGCAGGGCCGGCGCCCAGTACCAGCACATCGCAGTGTGCCGTGGCCTGGCCTGCGGGAGCCGAAGGGAGGGGCTGTGGCACCGGCTCGTTGCCGTCCAGGCGCTGTACCACCATGCCTTCGCATACCGGGGTCTGGCAGGCCAGGCGGCGCTGGCCGTCCACCGTGACGCGGCATTCCTGGCACACCCCCATGCCGCACAGGGCGGAGCGGGCTTCGCCGCCTACGCTGATGCGTGTGGTGGCTTGCCCGGCGTTGGCCATGGCAGCCATCAGGCTGATGCCATGGTCGGCCGTGCAGGCTTGGCCGTTGAGCGTGAAGGCGACGCGCGCCGGTTCAGTGGGCAGGGGCATGGTGTTCTGCAGCGGTGAAACGGGTGACCCGGTAGGGGGCAGCGTCCAGGGGCGCGCTCGTACCGTGTACCAAGGCAGCCATCAGCGTCCCGGTGGCCGGTGCCGTGGTCACCCCCAGGCCTTCGTGGCCCACGGCCAGCCACACACCGGGCAACTGGGGGTGTGCGTCGATGATGGGTACGCCGTCGGGGGTGGCGCAGCGCACGCCGGTCCAGGTGCGGATGGCGTTGCAGTGGCGCAGCCCCGGCAGGTAGGTGCAGGCGCGCTCCAGCATGGCGCGCAGCATGGCGGCGTCCACGGCCGGGTCGGTGTCGTCGTAGTTGCGCGAGGAACCAATCAGCAGCTGCCCGGTCGGGCGCGGCTGGGCATTGAAGGCCACGCTGGGCCCCTGGGCGTGGTGGGCGCTGGTGACATAGCCCAGCTCCACCAGCTGGTGGTGCAGGGCGCCGGGGTAGCGGTCGGTGATGAGCAACTGGCCTTTCTTGGCGCGCAGTGGCAGGGTCGGGCACAGGGCCGCAGCGCTCCAGCCCGCGGCCACCACCACGGCCTGGGCGCGGATGCGTTCCCCGCCCACCAGTTCCACGCCATGGGGCTCCAGGCTTTTCACGCTGGCCTGGTGCAGCGTGATGCGCGCATGGCCGGGTGCGCCCTGCAGCAGCCAGCGTGCCGCCACGGGGGCATAGACGATGGCGTCGTCGGGCACCTGCAGTGCGCCCGTGAGGCCGGGGCGCAGCAGGGGCTCGGTATGGGCCAGGGCACGCGCATCGAGCCAGTGGCTGGCCACGCCCTGGTCCTGCAGGCGGCGCTGCTTGCGTTCAGCTTCGTCCTGCTCGGCCTGGTCTGCGGCGACCCACAGGGTGCCGCAGCGGTGGTAGGCGGCCTGCGTCGGCAATGCGGGCGCCCAGCTGCGCCAGGCAGCCAGCGAGTGGGCGCACAGGGCCATCTCTGCCGGGTTGTCGTCCATGAACACCAGGTGGCCCATGCCGGCGGCGGTGGCGCTGCGGCGCTGGTCGTCCAGCACCAGCACCTGGCGGCCAGCCGCCGCGAGCGCCTGCGCACAGGCCGCACCGACGATGCCGCCGCCGACGACCAGAACATCGACTTGCCGTTGGGTCACGCGCGGATGCCCCAGCGGTAGGGGTCGGTGGGGTCGAGCAGCAGCGTGGCTTCGGCACTGATCCAGGCCTGGCCGCGGATGGTCGGGATGATGTGGCCCGGTGTGTCGGCCAGGGTGTAGCTGCCTTCGAACACGCTGCCGATCACGCTGGCCTGGCGCCACACGGCGCCGGGGGCGAGGGTGGCATCGGCCGCCAGGCAGGCCAGCTTGGCGCTGGTGCCGGTGCCGCAGGGCGAGCGGTCGTAGGCCATGCCGGGGCACAGCACGAAGTTGCGGCTGTGGCATCTGGCCCCCACGCTTGCCGCTGCGTCGGCTGCGCTGCCCCCCAAGGGGGCGCGTTCGCCTTGGGGCGGCCCGGCGGCGAACCCGCTTTCATCCTCCGCGAACAGTTCGATGTGGTCGATCTCTGCGCCGTTGGCGCCGGTGATGCCCTGGGCCGCCAGGGCCTGGCGGATGCGGGTGGTGTAGTGGGTCAGGGCGGCGATGTTGTCCGGCGCAACCCGCTGGCCGTGCTCGGCCACCAGGAAGAACCAGTTGCCGCCCCAGGCGATGTCACCGGTGATGGTGCTGCCGTCGTCCAGGCGCAGCGGCACGGCGCGGGCGTGGCGGTAGGCGGGTACGTTGCGCACGCTCACCGTGCGGTCGTCGTGCAGGGTGGCGCGCACGTCGCCCACCGGGGTTTCGATCAGGTGTTCGCCGGCACCGATGCGGCCCATGTAGGCCAGCGTGGCCACCAGGCCGATGGTGCCGTGGCCGCACATGCCCAGGTAGCCGGTGTTGTTGAAGAAGATCACGCCTGCGGCCGCGGCCGGGTTGACCGGCGTGCACAGCAAGGCGCCCACCAGTACGTCGTTGCCGCGCGGTTCGAGCATGGAGGCGGCACGCCAGTCGTCATGGTGGGCGCGCAGGCGCTCCAGGCGTTCGCGCATGCTGCCGCTGCCCAGGTCGGGAAAACCACCGGTGACCACGCGGGTGGGCTCACCGCCGGTATGGGAGTCGATGACGTGGATCGATTGCAGGGTCATGGCGCGCTTCGTGGTGGAAAAGGGTTGTCAGTCCGGGGCGGGAAAAAAGGGCAGCCCCGGTAGGGACTGCCCGCAGGGTGCAGCTTACCAACCGCCGGGTGCAGTGGCTGGCAGGCTGCGTGGTGTGCACGGGTGCGTGCGTCAATAGCTGGCCAGCGGGGTGGCCTGGGCGTTTTTGAAGGTGTACACCGTGATCGGTGCCTGCTTCATGTTGCCCTTGTCGTCGTAGGCATAGGTGCCGGCTACGCCCTTGTAGCTGCCCTTGCGCAGTTCGGCCGCCACCTTGGCGGGGTCGGTGGAGCCGGCCTTGGCCATGGACAGGCCGATGAGCATCATCTGGTCATAGAACGAGGCCGCGTAGGCGTCGGCGTCCAGGTTGAACTGCTTCTTGTACTTGGCCTTGAAGGCCGGGCCGTCGTTGGTCTTGTCCAGCATGGAGCCGCCTTGGGCGCAGTACACCACTTCGTTGACCGCGTCGCCACCGAGCTTGCCCATTTCGGGGCTGCACAGCGTGTCGCCACCAAGCATCTTGGTGTTGACGGCGAGCTGCTTCATCTGGCGCGCCATGGGGGCGGCCTGCGGGGCATAGCCACCGTAGAACATCACGTCGGGCTTCTTGGCCTTGATGTTGGTGAGGATGGAGGAGAAGTCCGTCGCCTTGTCGGTGGTGTATTCCTGGCCGACGATGGTCAGGCCCTGGGCCTTGGCTTCCTTGATGAATTCCGCTGCCACGCCTTGTCCGAAGGCCGTGCGGTCGTCCACCACGGCGGCAGTCTTGGCCTTCATGACCTTGGCGGCATACATGGCCATGCTGGAGCCGATCTGGTTGTCCCCGGCGATGATGCGGAACAGGTGCTTGTAGCCGCCCTCGGTAACCTTGGGGTTGGTGCCCACGGTGGATACCAGGGCGCCACCGTCGTCATAGACGCGGGAGGCCGGAATGGCAACGCCCGAGCAGTAGGGGCCCATGACGTATTTCACGCCACTGTCGACCAGCTTCTGTGCCACGGCCACGCCCGACTTGGGGTCGCACTGGTCGTCTTCGGACTGCAGCTCGAACTTGAGGGTCTTGCCGGCCACCTGCAGCTTCTTGGCATTGAGTTCCTCAATGGCCAGGCGGGTGCCGTTTTCGTTGTCCTTGCCAGCAAAGGCGTTGGGGCCGGAGAGCGGGCCGGTCTGGCCGATCTTGACGACTTGCTCCTGTGCCACCGCATGGCCGGCCAGGGTAAGCGCCAGCGCTGCAAACAAGGGGGTCGTCGAACGCGTACGTTGCATCTTCATTTCCTTTTGGGAGATTGGTTTGACAGAAAGTCGGAACTCCAACGGACCGGCCCTCCAGCGCACCACCGCGTTGCTTCACCCTGCCGTGCTCGCGCACGGACGGGGAGTTGGCAACGGGGGAGGTGTACGGGAACGCTAATCCGTATCAGGCCTGTGACCTGTATTCCTGCGGGCGGGTTTCCAGTGCCTTTTGGACAATGGCAATCACCGCGTCGCGCTCCGATCCTACCAAGGGCAGACGGGGGCGACGCATGTGCTCGGTGCTGACGCCGGCCACGACGTCGATGAGTTTGAGGTTCTGGACCAGCTTGGTGGAAACATCCAGGTGCAGCATGGGGGTCATCCACTGGTAGATCTTGAGCGCTTCGGCGAAGCGCCCTTCCTTCATCAGGTTGTACAGGGCCACGTTTTCACGCGGGAAGGTGCAGCCCACGCCTGCCAGCAGGCCGTCGCAGCCCAGGGCCAGACCTTCGTAGGCCAGGTCGTCCACGCCCATGAACAGCTGGTAGCGGTTGCCCAGCAGGTTGCGCAGGTCGGTGATGCGGCGGATGTTGTCGGTGCTTTCCTTGATGGCGACGATCCACTTGCAGTCGGCCAGCTCGGCCATGTGCTCGGGCTTGAGGTCGACCTTGTAGGCCACCGGGTTGTTGTAGACCATGATGGGCTTCTGGGCCTCTTCGGCCATGGCGCGCACGTTGGCCATGGCTTCACGGGCATCGGCGGCATAGATCACCGAGGGCATGACCATGTAGCCGTCCACGCCCAGGGCGTTGGCGCCACGGATGTAGCGCAGGGCCTCGCGGGTGGAGGTTTCGGACACGTTGGCCAGCACGGGTACGCGCCCGGCGCTGGCCTTGAGGGCGCAGTCCGCCACCAGCAGCTTTTCTTCCAGGGTGAGGGTGCTGGCTTCGCCCAGCGAGCCGCAGGTGACGAGGCCGTGCACGCCGTTGCGGATCAGGTAGTCGATGTGCTTGGCCGTGCCTTGCAGGTCCAGGGATTCATCGGCGTGGAACTTGGTGGTGATGGCGGGGAAGATGCCTTGCCATTTCGGGAGTGTCATGGGGTGTGCCTTGCAGGGAGTTCAGTGGTTGATGTACGTATCTTACAAATATATTTACAAGATATGTAAAAAATATTCTAAGGGAAAACCCTCGATCTGGCACTGCGGGACACGAAAGGCGGGAGGAGGCAACCATGCTCCTGCCTGCGCTTGCAGGACTAGACATGCAATAAAAAACGGCGCCACCCGGCGCCGTTATTGCGTAGGCCGCTACTGGAAACGTAGCGGCTGCAGGGCTTGCATTACTTCAGGATGTCGCCGATGCACAGGTACTTGATCTCGACATAGTCGTCCATGCCGAAGTGGCTGCCTTCGCGGCCCAGGCCGGACTGCTTCACGCCGCCGAAGGGCACGTGCTCGGTGGCCAGGATGCCCACGTTGCAACCCACCATGCCGTACTCCAGCGCTTCACCGACGCGGTAGATGCGCCCGATGTCGCGGCTGTAGAAGTAGCTGGCCAAGCCAAACTCGGTGTTGTTGGCCGCATCAATGGCTTCCTGCTCGGTCTTGAACTTGAACACCGGCGCGAAGGGGCCGAAGGTCTCTTCCTTGGCACACAGCATGTCGGCCGTGGCGTCGGCCACCACCGTGGGCTCGAAGAACAGACCACCCAGCGCCTTGCCCCCGGCGACCACGCGGCCACCCTTGGCCACGGCATCGTCCACATGGCGCTGCACCTTGGCCACGGCGGCTTCCTCGATCAGCGGACCCTGGTTCACACCCTCGTCAAAGCCATTGCCCACCTTGGCGGTCTTCACCTTGGCAGCGAACTTGGTGACGAACTCGTCGTACACGCCTTCTTGCACATACAGGCGGTTCGAGCACACGCAGGTCTGGCCGGCGTTGCGGTACTTGCTGGCAAAGGCACCTTCCACGGCGGAGTCGATGTCGGCATCGTCGAACACGATGAAGGGGGCATTGCCACCCAATTCGAGCGCCAGCTTCTTGATGGTGGGAGCACACTGGGCCATGAGGATGCGGCCCACTTCGGTGGAGCCGGTAAAGCTCAGGTGGCGCACCACGTCGTTGGCGCAGATCTCCTTGCCCACGGCAATGGAGTTGGAAGCGTCAGCGCTCAGGATGTTGATGACACCGGCCGGGATACCGGCACGGATGGCCAGCTCGGCGGCAGCCAGGGCGGTCAGCGGAGTCAATTCAGCCGGCTTGATGACCACGGGGCAACCGGCAGCCAGGGCAGGGGCCACCTTGCGGGTGATCATGGCCAGGGGGAAGTTCCAGGGCGTAATCGCCGCGCACACGCCGATGGGCTGCTTCAGGACCATCAGGCGGCGGTTGTTGTCGAACTGGGGCAGGGTCTCGCCGTTGACGCGCTTGGCTTCTTCGGCAAACCACTCCACGAAGGAGGCACCGTAGGCGATCTCGCCCTTGGCTTCAGCAAAGGGCTTGCCTTGCTCGGCGGTCAGGATGCGGGCCAGGTCGTCGGTGTTGGCGGTGAGCAGGTCAAACCACTTGCGCAGGATGATGGAGCGCTCCTTGCCGGTCTTGTTGCGCCAGGCAGGCCAGGCGGCGTTGGCGGCGTCGATGGCAAGCTTCGCATCGGCAGCGCCGAGGTTGGCCACATCGGCCAGCTTCTCGCCGGTGGCGGGGTTGCAGACGTCAAAGCGGCTGGCGCCAGCAACCCACTGCCCGTTGATCAGGGCGTCGGTCTTCAAGAGGCTGGGGTCTTTGAGTTGGCTTAACGGAGAGGTCATGGTTGTCTCTGCTTATGGAAGATACAAAAGGTGAACAGTGCGAAGATAGTTGAAATTGGCTCTACGCTGGGTGCCGCTAAAGATGGGTCAGGTAGATCCAGTTAGGGTGTGTTGGGGTCAGCGCAGAGGCACGCCGGGCAATGCGCACAGCATCTCGTACAGCAGGTTGGCGCCCAGCAGGGCGGTGTTACCCGAGGGGTCGTACGGGGGCGAAACTTCCACGAGGTCGGCACCCACCAGATTCAGGCCGCGGCAGCCGCGCACGATTTCCAGCGCCTGCGGCACGGTCAGCCCGCCAACCTCGGGGGTACCGGTCCCGCCGGCGTAGGCCGGGTCAATGCCGTCGATGTCGAAGCTCAGGTAGCACGGCGTGGAGCCGATGCGTTGCCGCACCTGGGCCATCAGCGGGGCGAGCGACTGGTACCAGACCTCGTGCGCGGGCACCACGGTAAATCCCTGGCTGCGCGGCCAGTCAAAGTCGTCGGCTGCATAGCCGGTACCGCGCAAGCCGATCTGGTACACCTTGTCGCAGGCCAACAGGCCTTCTTCCACCGCACGGCGGAATGGTGTGCCGTGGGCGATGCGTTCGCCGAACATGTCGTCGTTGATGTCGGCGTGGGCATCCACATGCACCAATGCCACCGGGCCGTGCTTGGCGGCGATGGCGCGCAGGATGGGCAGCGCAATGGTGTGGTCTCCGCCCAGCGTCAATGGAATGCAGCCGTGCTTCAGGACCTCGGCATAGAAGTCGGTGATGATGGGCAGCGACTTCTGCAGCGAGTAGGTGTTGATGGGCACGTCGCCCAGGTCGGCCACCTGCAGCGCGTCGAACGGGGCGGCCCCGGTGGCCATGTTGTAAGGGCGCAGCAGGCAGGACTCGGCGCGAATCTGGCGCGGCCCGAAGCGGGCACCGGGGCGGTGGCTGGTGCCGGTGTCCAGCGGTACGCCGATGAAGGCGGCGTTCAATCCCTGGGCCGAGGTCGCCACGGGCAGGCGCATCATGCTTGCGATGCCGCCAAAGCGCGGCATGGCGTTACCGGAAAGCGGTTGATTGGGCGATGTAGGCATGGGCGGCAGTTTCAGTTCAATGTGATTAGCTGGTTGTGGCGTGTGTTCTCCAGTTGGAACACGGCCATGGCTTGGGCCAAGTGGGCGGCCTGGGCGCGCAGGCTTTCGGCAGCAGCGCTGATCTCTTCCACCAGTGCGGCGTTTTGCTGGGTAGCTTGGTCGATACGGGTGATGGCACTGCCGACGTGGCTGATGTCGTCGTACTGCTGTGTGGTGGCGGTGCGAATTTCTTGCACCAGGGCGTCCACACGCTGCACATGGGCCACGATGTCCTCAATGGCGCTTCCGGTTCCGTGCACTTGGCGGGAGGCCTCGTGCACCTTGTTCACGTTGTCGCCGATAAGCTTGCGGATTTCCTTCGCGGCTTGCGCCGACCGCTGGGCCAGGGCACGCACCTCGCCGGCCACCACGGCAAAGCCGCGTCCTTGTTCGCCTGCGCGGGCCGCTTCCACTGCGGCGTTGAGGGCCAGGATGTTGGTTTGGAAGGCTATGCCGTCGATCACCCCTGTGATCTCGCTGATGGTGGCGGAAGAGTTGGCCAGTTCCTGCATGGTCTGCACCACCTGGGCCACGCTGGCACCGCCCTTGCTGGCCACCTGGCTGGCGGTGGCAGCCAGCGCGCTGGCTTCGTTGGCGTGCTCGGTATTGCGTTTGACGGTGTGGGTGAGCTGTTCCATGGAGCCCACGGTTTCCTGCAGGTCACGGGCCTGGTTTTCGGTGCGTTGGCTCAGGTCGGCATTGCCTGCCGCAATCTCAGCGGAGCCGCTGGCCACGCCGTCGCTGCTGTCGCGTACGTCGCCCACCACCTGGGCCAGGCGCGTGCGCATGGTGTCCATGGCGGCGGCAATGCTGTCGGCAGCGCTTCCGCTGTGAACCACATTGTCTGCAGGGGAGCGCAGGTCGCCGGCAGCGATGTGCAAGGCCTGCTGGGCCACCTCGCGCGGCTCGCCACCGATCTGGCGTGTGACCGAGCGCATCACCAAGTAGGCAGCGCCAGTGCCCAGCACCAGTGCCAGTACACCTGCCATGGCCAGCAATGCCACCGAGCGCTGGTAGGTGCTGTTTCCCTCTTCGGCCAATAGCACGGCAGAGCGGGTTTTGTTTTGCCACTGCTCGTCCAGGGCTTTGAGGGTGGCTCGGAACAGCCGCTCGGACTTGCCGGTAAACAGGCGCCGTGCTTCTTCGACGCGTTCAGGTGCCTGCACCGATTCGCGGGACACCTCCTTGACCTTTTCCCAATTGGTTGCGGCCAAAGTGGTGCTTTCCAGCAGTGTTTGCCATGATTCCCGGTCCTGAGCATCCAGCAGATGGGATTCTTGCGCCTTGATGGAGTTTTGCAATTCGGTGAAAGACTGGGCAATGCTGCTTTCCAGCGGTGCCATCTCTTCCAGCGACACCGTCATCAGGTGTTGGGCTTGCAGCATGCGGATGGAGGAGGCCAACGATTGCCACTGGCGCACAGCCTCCAGAGACGGGGTGGTGGTGCTGGCGTAGTAGTCCAGCGCCGAATTCATGGAGCGCATGCGCACTGCCGACATGGTGGACACCGCCAGCAGCAGTGCCAGCAACAGGCCAAAGCCCAGCCAGAGCCGGGTACGCAGGCGCGTGGGCTTGAGCCGCGTCCAGCGCCGTGTGCCTTGCGCTGCGGCCTGGGGCGTGGTGGGGGCTGTCTGCGGTAGGGTGTTTGCGGGTGTTTTCATAGCATGCGCTGCTGGAACATCCGCTCCAGAGTTGCCCCCCGCTGTATCCAGAACTTGGCATCCAGTGCCAGCGAGCGGCGCAGGTTGCCAGGCGCCGAAGGCAGCTCGCTGGGTACCAGCGACAGATCCACCAGGTGCGAACTGTCGGCACTGGCGCGTGCACGCCCGCTGTCGTAACGCAGGATGGCGTTGATGTGGGTCGGGCCGTAGGGAATAGCGCGGGAGAAGGCCAGTTGCGGTTCTTCCGAGGTGGCGTAGCGGATGAAATCACGCGCCTGCCGGGCACGAGCGGAGCCCTTGACCACGGCCCAGTAGTCGAGCTCGTAAATGGCATCGTTCCAGCCGATCTGCAAGCCGTCCTGGCCTTCGCTCTGGGCTGCGGCGATGCGTCCGTTGTAGGCACTGGACAGGCTGACGTCGCCGCTGGCCAATCGCTGCACAGGCTGTGCTCCCGACTCCCACCAGACGATGTGGGGTTTGAGTTGTTCGAGTCGCTTAAAGGCACGTTCCACCCCGGCCTCAGTGGTCAGCAGATGGTACACGTCGCGCCGACGCACGCCATCGGACATGAGGGCTATTTCCAAGTTGTAGCGGGCGCCCTTGCGCAGTCCGCGTTTGCCTGGAAAGCGTTGCACGTCCCAGAAGTCGGCCCAACTGCGAGGTGCATCGCGCAGGCGTTTGCTGTTGTACGCCAGTACGGTGGACCAGACAAAGGCGCCCACGCCACAGTCCTTGATGGTGCCTGGTAGCAGCATGCCTGCGTGCGGCAGGTTGTTGCGGTCGAAAAGCTCAAACAGACCCTCGTCGCAACCGTTTTGCAGGTCGACCGACTCGACTTCCACAACATCCCAGCGGACCTCAGCTGTTTGCACCTGGGCACGGATGGCAGCCAGATCGCCGTTGTATTCGGCACTGGTGGTGGCGACCCCTTGTTCGCGTGCAAATGGCTGGATGAAGGCCTGGTTTTGTGCTTTGCCGTTGGCACCGCCAAAGTTCACCACGGTCAATGGCAACTGGGCCTGGGCGGCGCCGAGCGCCACTGCGGTGTACAGCAGCAGTGTGTGGACAAGATATCGGACTGACACTGGCATGGTGGAAGTTCCTGTGGTGGGCCGCTATCAGCGGCGGCGTCCGCGCAGCCACTCCAGACCCAGCATCAGCGCGGTGGTGAAGATGATGAGCAGTGTGGCCACGGCGGCAATGGTGGGCGAGATGTTTTCGCGGATGCCGGTGAACATCTGGCGCGGCAGCGTGACCTGCGTGGGGCCGGCAATAAAGAGTGTCACCACCACTTCGTCGAACGAGGTGGCAAAGGCAAACAGCGCGCCAGAGATCACGCCCGGGGCGATGATGGGCAAGGTGACGCGGAAGAAGGTTTCCAGCGGCCCGGCTCCCAGGCTCAGGGATGCGCGCACCAGGTTGTGGTTGAAGCCCTGCAGCGTGGCCAGCACGGTGGTTACCACGAAGGGCGCCCCCAGTGCGGCGTGCACCAGGATCAGGCCGGTATAGGTGTCGGACAGGCCGATCTTGGCAAAGAACAGGTAGGTGCTCACGCCCACCACGACGATGGGAACCACCATGGGCGAGATCAGCAGACTCATGAGCGTGCTTTTACCCAGGAAGTTCACGCGCGACAGCCCCACCGCGGCCATGGTGCCCAGCACCGTGGCCAGCAGCGTCGCCAGCGGTGCCACGATGAAGCTGTTGCGCGTGGCGCGGGCCCAGTCGTCGGAATTGAACAGGTTGTCGTACCACTGTAGCGACCAGCCCGGAATGGGGTAGGCCAGAAACGAGCTGTTCGAGAACGACAGCGGGATGATGACCAGGATGGGCAGCAGCAGGAACAGCAGGATGCTGATGCAGCCCAGGCGCAAGGCGTACCAGCCCAGCTTGTCGAAGACGGTGGCGTAGGCCGGAAAGTCGGGAAAGAGTATCTTGAGCATTTCGGTTTATCCCAGGCTAAGTTCGGCCTTGCCCACCTTGCGGTACACACCGTACAGGGCCAGGGTGGTGAAGAGCAGTACGGCGCCCAGCGCGCAGGCCATGCCCCAGTTCACGTTGACGTTGGTGTACTGGGCGATGTAGTAGCTCAGCATCTGGTCATCGGCACCGCCCAGCAGGGCCGGGGTCACGTAGTAGCCGATGGAGAGGATGAACACCAGCAGACCACCGGCACCGATGCCGGGGTAGGTCTGCGGCACGTAGACCTTGAAGAAGGCAGCCAGCGGCGAGGAGCCCAGCGATACGGCGGCACGCAGGTAGCTCGGGGGCACGGACTTCATGACGCTGTACAGCGGCAGGATCATGAAGGGCAGCAGGATGTGCACCATGGCGATGATGACGCCCAGGCGGTTGAACAGCAGGGCCAGGGGTTCGTCGATGAAACCCAGCCCCATGAGGCCACGGTTCACCAGACCGTTGCTCTGCAGCAGCACGATCCAGGCCGCCACACGCACCAGGATGGAGGTCCAGAACGGCACCAGCACCAGAATCATGCACAGGTTGGCCTGGCGTGCAGTCAGGGTGGAGAGCCAGTAGGCCAGTGGGTAGCCCAGCAGCAGGCATACCAGGGTAACGACGGCACTGATCTGGAAGGTGCGCAGCAGGATCTTGCCGAATGCAGCCGCTTCCTCGGGGACGCGCTCGATATCGCCCTGGGCGTTGCGCTGCAGGTCAATGGAGGCCAGCAGGTAGTCCGGCGTCCAGCGGTTGCTGTTCTTGGCGATGGCTTGCCAGTAGGGCAGCTCGTCCCAGCGCGGGTCGATTTCGAGCATGCGCTGGTGGACTTGCGCGGGCGACAGGCCTTCGGCCAGGGGCAGCGCGCGGTAGGTGGTCATGATCAGCGAGCGGGCGCCGCTGACTTCACTGTTGAGGCGGCGTGCCAGGGCACCCGCGTCGGCCTGTTCGGTGATGCCGGACAGGTCGGCAATGACAGCCGCATAGGCCGCATCCGGTGGAATCGACTTGCGGTCCCACTGGGACAGCGCTGTGCCGGTGCGGCTCAGCGTGTCGGCGACTTCCGGGTTTTCCACGGCGCGCATCAGCAGCGCCGCAATGGGCACCAGGAAGATGACGACGAGGAAGCCCAGAAGCGGCAGGGTCAACGAGATCGAAAGCAGCCGCTTGCGGCGCTCGGCCCGCTTGAGTTGCCCGGCCAGATCGGCAGGCAAGACCGTGGGGGCGGTGGAAGCAGTCGTGGTGGATGTCATTTCGATCCCGTCAATCACTCAAGGTTTACTGTGCAGCCCAGGCAGCGAAGCGCTTTTCCAGAGCCTCGCCCTGGTCAGCCCAGAAGCCCACGTTGAACTGCAGCGCGGTCTTGCTGTTGGCGGCCGAGGTGGGCAGCTTGTCCAGCACGGCCTTGTCCAGCTTGGCCAGTGCCTTGGTGTTGGTCGGGCCGTAGGAGATCAGCTTGGCGTATTCGGACTGCTCGTTGGCGCTGGAAGCCATGGCGATGAACTTCAGAGCCGCGTCGCGGTTCTTGCCACCCTTGGGCATGACCCAGTAGTCCAGGTCATAGATGCCGCCGGTCCAGGTGATGCCCAGGTTCTTGCCCTCGCGCTGTGCTGCGTCGATGCGGCCGTTGTACACGGTGGTCAGGGCCACGTCACCAGCCACCAGGAACTGGGGCGGCTGTGCACCGGCTTCCCACCACTGGATGTTGGGCTTGAGCTCGGTCATCTTCTTGAATGCGCGCTCGGCACCGTCCTTGGTGGCCAGCACCTTGTAGACGTCGGCAGGTGCCACGCCGTCGGCCATCAGGGCGAACTCGAGGTTGTAGCGGGCGCCCTTGCGCATGCCGCGCTTGCCGGGGTACTTCTTCACGTCCCAGAAGTCGGCCCAGGTGGTGGGGGCGTTCTTGATTTTGTCGGCGTTGTAGGCCATCACGGTGGACCACACGAACACGCCGATACCGCACTCGTGCACAGCGGCGGGGGTGAAGTCGGCCTTGTTGCCGATCTTGCTGTAGTCCAGCTTCTCGAACAGGCCTTCGTCGCAACCGCGGGTCACGTCAGGGCTTTCCACTTCCACCACGTCCCAGGTGATGTTCTTGGCTTCCACCATGGCCTTGATCTTGGCCTGCTCGCCGTTGTATTCCACGCCGACAACCTTGGTGCCGGTGGCCTTCTCGAAGGGCTCGAAGTAGGCTTTCTTCTGGGCATTGCCGTTGGCACCGCCGAAGTTCACCACGGTGATCTGCGACTGGGCAAAGGCGGCTGCGGACACCAGCACGGCGGCTGCGGCAACGATGGGTTTCAATTTCATGGGCTGTCTCCTGAAAAGGAAGGGTTGGGAAAAGGAAGGAAGGGAAAGTGCAGTCGTGTCAGCGGTAGACACGCATGTGCTCGGGGGGCAGGTGCAGCCACAGCGCCTGGCCGGGCGTGGGGACTGTCATGCTGGAAAGGGGAATCTTGACCGTGGCTTCCTCCTGCTCCTGCACGGTGCAGCGCAGGCGCAGGTGGTCGCCGAAATACATCACGTCGTTGAGTACCGCACGGATGCTGTTGTCGCAGGGTTTGTTCTGCCCGGTGTGGATGACGATGCGCTCCGGGCGGGCGCAGGCCTGCACCTTGGCTCCGGTGTGCACGCCGTTCACGTTCAGCCCGGTCATGAGCGTGCCGCAGGGCAGGCGCACCTCGCAGTGCTGGGCCGTGGTCGTGGTAACCGTGGCGTTGAACACGGTGTTGTCACCGACGAAGTTGGCGACGAAGCGGTTCGATGGCGTCTCATAGAGGTTGGTCACCACATCGATCTGCTGGATCTCGCCGTCGTTGAACACGGCCACGCGGTCCGACATGGTCAGTGCCTCGGACTGGTCGTGCGTCACGTAGACGAAGGTCAGGCCCAGTTCGCGGTGCAGTTGCTTGAGTTCGATCTGCATGTGTTCGCGCAGCTGCTTGTCCAGCGCGCCCAGCGGCTCGTCCATGAGCACCAGCTGGGGGTCGAACACCAGCGCGCGCGCCAGGGCCACGCGCTGCTGCTGGCCACCGGAGAGCTGCGCGGGGTAGCGTGCTCCCATGCCGCCCATCTGTACCATCTCCAGCGCACGCTTGACCTTCAGGTCGCATTCGTCGGCCAGCATCTTGCGCACCTGCAGCGGGTAGGCCACGTTCTGCGCCACCGTCATGTGGGGGAACAGGGCGTAGTTCTGGAACACCATGCCGAAGTTGCGCTTGTGTGGCGGTGTGCGGGTGATGGGGCGCCCGGCGAGCTTGATCTCGCCAGAGGTGGGGGACTCGAATCCGGCCAGCATCATCAGCGTGGTGGTCTTGCCTGAACCCGAGGGGCCGAGCAGGGTGAGGAATTCACCTTGCTGGATCTCCAGGTTCAGGTCGCGCACCACCAGCGAGTGGCCGTCGTAGGTCTTCTGTACCTTCTCGAAGGTCACCAAAGGCGTAGCGGTCATGGTGTTGTTGTTCACGTCGGGCTTCCTTCAGGCGGCCTGCGCTGCAGCCAGGGCGGCTTCGAGTACGTCCAGGCCTTCGTTGACCAGGGCATCGCTGGCGGTCAGCGGCACCAGCACACGGATCACGTTGGCATAGGTGCCGCACGAGAGCAGGATCAGCCCGCGCTTGATGGCTTCCGCCACCAGGCGCTTGGTCAGGTCGGCGTCGGGCTGGTGGGCATCACCGCCTTTGCACAGTTCGATGGCGACCATGGCACCGGCACCGCGCACTTCGGCGATGGCCGGGTTGCGCTGGGCCAGGGCCTGCAGGCGGGTGACCATGAGCGCGCCGAGGTCGCGGCTGCGCTGCAGCAGGTTTTCCTTGTCGAAGGTTTCCAGCACGGCCAGGGCCGAAGCGCAGGCCAGGGGGTTGCCGGCATAGGTGCCGCCCAGGCCGCCCAGGGCCGGTGCGTCCATGACTTCGGCGCGGCCGATGATGGCCGACAGCGGCATGCCACCGGCCAGCGACTTGGCCATGGTGATGATGTCGGGTGCCACACCCCACTGCTCGCAGGCCAGGAAGGTGCCGGTGCGGCCCGCACCGGTCTGCACTTCGTCGGCAATGAGCAGGATGCCGTGCTGGTCGCACAGGGCGCGCAGCGCTTTCGCAAACTCGGGCGGTGCGGTGTAGAAACCGCCTTCGCCTTGCACCGGCTCCAGGATGATGGCCGCGACGCGGCTGGCCTCGATGTCGTACTTGAACAGGGCCTCGATGGAGGCGATGGCATCAATCACGCTCACGCCGTGCAGCGCGCAGGGGTACTTGGCGTGGAACACTTCGGCCGGGAAGGGGCCGAAGCCGACCTTGTAGGGCGCGACCTTGCCGGTCAGGGCCATGCCCATCATGGTGCGGCCATGGAAGCCACCACCGAAGGCGATGATGCCCGAGCGCTTGGTGTAGGCACGGGCAACCTTCACGGCGTTTTCCACCGCTTCGGCGCCGGTGGTCATGAAGAAGCTCTTCTTGGCAAAGTTGCCGGGGGCGCGCGCATTGAGCTTTTCGGCCAGTTCCACGTAGGGCTCATAGGCCAGTACCTGGAAGCAGGTGTGGGTGAAGCGGCCCAGTTGTTCTTCGATGGCCTGGACCAGGGCGGGGTGGCGGTGGCCGGTGTTGAGCACGGCAATGCCGCCGGCGAAGTCGATGTAGCGGCGGCCTTCCACGTCCCACACCTCGGCGTTCTCGGCGCGGTCCACGAAGATTTCGAAAGCCTGTCCCAGACCGGCAGGCAGGGCGGCACGGCGGCGGGCCATCAGGGCGGCGTTGTGGAGGTTGTTATCGCGTTGCATGGTGGTGGTCTCGGTTGGGTTGGAGAAACTGGCACTGGTGCCATTGATGGGTGGACTGTAGGTGCCACTTGACCCGGTACACCGGTACACACACCGTGCAAAACACAGGGGGGCTGTATCCAGAGTGTGAGCAGTACAGGAAAACCATTAAGGGAAAATACCTAGACTGGCCCGAAACGTGCTTGTGTGCACGAAGAGTCGCGCGAGCACGCGTGAGGAAAGCCCTGCGAAAGCTGCAGTGCCACAATGAGACCCGACAGAAAGCGAAGACTCCCGCATGTTTGCCCTGAACCTTCACAGTGCCGTACCGCTGGTGCAGCAGATCGTCGATGGCTTTCGCCAACTCGTCGACGAGGGCGGACTGCGCGCCGGCTCCAAGGCGCCATCCATCCGGCATTTCGCCAACATGCACGCGGTGAGCGTGCACACGGTGGTGGACGCCTACGACCGGCTGGTGGCCCAGGGCTACTTCGTTTCCCGTCCCAACCAGGGTTTCTTCGTGCGCCACCGCCCGGTGCAGGTCAAGCCCCCGCAGGACGAAGGGCGCCAGTACAGTTTCGACTCGATGTGGTACCTGCGCCGCATCTTCGAGAACCGTGGCCTGCGTTTGAAGCCTGGCTGCGGCTGGATGCCCGGCGACTGGTTGTTTGGCGATGGTGTTCGCAAGAGTTTGCGCACGTTGGCGACAGATAACGTGGATTTGGGTGGTTATGGCGAGCCGAAAGGCTATCTGCCGCTGCGCCAGCTGGTGCGCGACCTGCTGGCCGAACAGGAGATTGCGGTCACCTCGGACCGGGTGCTGCTCACCCACGGGTCCAGCCAGGCCATGGACCTGGCGGCGCGCCGACTGGTGCAGCCAGGCGACGCGGTGCTGGTGGATGACCCCGGCTACCCGAACATGCTGTTCTCGCTGCGCTTTCTGCAGGCCAAGCTCCTGGGTGTGCCGCGCACGCCAGCGGGCTACGATTTGACTGCGCTGGAAGACTTGGTTGCCGAGCACCGGCCCAAGGTGTTCTTCACCCAGCCGCGGCTGCACAGCCCCACCGGTTCCGTGGCCCAGCTGTCCCACCTGCACCGGGTGATGCAGTTGGCCGAGAAGTATGACTTCACCGTGGTGGAGAATGACATCTACGCCGACCTGGACCCGCAGACGCGCCCCTCGCTGGCGAGCCTGGACCAGCTGCGCCGGGTGATCTACATCAGCAGTTTTTCCAAGACCATCTCACCCAACATCCGCGTTGGCTACGTGGCCGCCAACCCCGACCTGCTGGAAGACCTGGCGCAACTCAAAATGGTCTCGGGCCTGACCTCGTCGGAGTTCACCGAGCGGCTGGCCTATGGCGCGCTGCTCGATACCCGCTGGCGGCGCCATCTGAAGGGTCTGCGCGAGCGGCTGGCCCGTGCCCATGAGACCACGGCCAACCAGCTGGTGCACCTGGGTTTTGAGCTGTTCGCGGAGCCCAAGGCCGGTGTGTTCCTGTGGGCTCGCCACCCTGACCTGCCCGATGCCACCGAGCTGGCCTACCGGGCCGGCGAGCACGACATGCTGCTGGGCCCCGGCGCCTTGTTCAGCGCCCACATGCAGCCCGGCGGCTGGATGCGCTTCAATGTGTCGTTCTGCGACGATGCCGACATCTGGGCATTTTTCATGCGCGAATTGGCGAAGAAGAAGGGGAATTAGGCGGCGGCCGGCAGGGCGGTCGTCGGCAGTCCTGCGGCCTGCCAGGCCGTGATGCCGCCTTCGAGGTAGCTCGCCTCCACCCCCAGCGCGCGCAGGGTGGCACACAGGCCCTGGCCGATTTCGTGGCCGTGGGCGCAGTACACCACCACGGGGCGTTCAGTGCCAATCTGGTCTTTCCAGTCCAGCCACAGCGCCGGGTTGTACCAAGGCGCTTGGGCGATGCGGTGCGGGTTGTTGGCGCGCGCAATGTCGCGGCGTACGTCGATCACGGTGGGTGGATTGGCGCTGGCGATTTGGGCGGCCAGGGCTTGGGGGCTGATGGAAGGCAGCATGGAATGTCTCCTCAGAAGAAGGTTTTGAATGCCAGGCCTGCGAGGGCGCAGGCGGCGATGACGTGGATGGCATTGCGCTCGAAGCGCACCAGGGCCACGGTGGCCGCCAGTGCGATGGCGCAGGCGGCCAGGTCGGGGGCGTGCTGCAGGCCCTGGGGCCACAGCACGTGCAGGCCGAAGAACAGCGCCAGGTTCACGATCACGCCGACCACCGCTGCGGTGATGGCGGTGAGTGGCGCGGTGAGCTTCCACTGCCCGTGGGTTGCCTCCACCAGCGGGCCACCGGCCAGGATGAAGACGAACGAGGGCAGGAAGGTGAACCAGGTGACCAGCGTGGCCGCGAGTGCACCGGCCAGGAAGGGCGCGTCTGCGCCCAGCAGCTGCTGACTCCAGCCGCCCACGAAGCCCACGAACGCCACCACCATGATCAGCGGCCCGGGCGTGGTTTCGCCCAGTGCCAGGCCGTCCATCATCTGGCCCGCCGTGAGCCAGCCGAAGTGCTGCACTGCGCCCTGGTACACGTAGGGCAACACGGCGTAGGCACCGCCAAAGGTTAGCAGCGCGGCCTTGGTGAAGAACCAACCCATCTGGGTGAAGGTGTGGTCCCAGCCCCAGGCCAGGGTGAGCAGCGCCAGGGGAATGGCCCACAGCGCCAGCCCTGGGGCTACGACGCGTGCCAGCTGCGCCGGGCTCCAGCGCGCATGGGCAGGGGTGGGGGTGTCGTCGTCAATCAGCGCTGCACCGATGTTCGCGGCTTGCTTGCCCTTGGCATGGCCGCCACCGGCAAAGTACTGCGGCGCCACATGCGCCCCCAACCACCCCAGCGCGGCCGCACCCGCAATGATGGCGGGGAAGGGGAGTTGCAGTGCAAACAGGGCCACAAAGGCGGCCAAGGCAATGCCCCAGAGCCAGGCGTTGTGCAGCGTGCGCTTGCCTATGCGCCAGGCCGCGTGCAGCACCAGTGCCATCACGGCCGGTTTGATGCCGTACAGCAGCGCCGCTACCCAGCTGACATGCCCGAAGGCCATGTACACCCAGGACAGCGCGATGAGGATGAAGAGTGACGGCAGCACGAACAACCCGCCCGCCACCAGGGCGCCCGGGGTGCGGTGCATGAGCCAGCCGATGTAGGTGGCCAGCTGCTGCGCCTCGGGGCCTGGCAGCAGCATGCAGTAGTTCAGCGCATGCAGGAAGCGCCGCTCGCTGATCCAGCGGCGTTGCTCCACCAACTCGCGGTGCAGGATGGCAATCTGGCCAGCCGGGCCGCCAAAGCTGATGAAACCCAGCTTGAGCCAGAACGGCAGGGCTTGGGCCAGCGACACGGGAGCCGGTCTGTTGTCGGAAGGGAGGTCGGGTGTTGTCATGCGGTGTTTATGGTGTGGGGGTGTAGGCGCTGAACAGGGCGTCGAAGACCTGGTTGCTGGCCTGCAGCAGCAGGTCGTCGTCGTGCGGGTGCAGGCGGTGCAGGCCGTGCAGCAGGCGTTCCACACCCTCGGCATCGGCCACGCTGGCGCCGCCCACGTCCAGGCTGTGCACCAGGGCGCGCAAAGGCCCGAGGCCTGGGTGGCGCAGGCCAAAGCGCTCGCACAGCACCTCGAAGCTCACCCAGGTGTCGACGTGGCTGAAGGTGGCGCCGTCAAAGTCGAACCCCAGGGCGTCTGCCGGGCAGTCGCGCACATCGCGCAGCCACACGAAGCGTGCGCCGGGGTCGATGTGGCGCTGGATCAGCCAGGCGCAGGCCAGCCGGTCCACCCAGGGGCGCGCGCGTGTGGCCCACAGGCGGTTCTGGTAGTGGGCGGGTTGCAATGGCGTCAACTCGGTGGTGCCGGGCAGTGGTTCGCTGCCGGACTGGCGTTGGGCGCAGGCCTGCTCCAGGGCCTTGAGCGCCGTGTCGCAGCGTGTCTGCGCCGGGCCGGGGAAAAAGTCGGTCTCGCCCAAGGCTGCCCAGGCCTTGCGCAGGCGCCGGGTGGTCTTGAGCGCCTGGGCCAGGTCGGCGCTGCCCAGGCTGGCCAGCGCAGCGGTGGCGTCTTCCTGCACCACCGCGTAGTCGGCGCTGCGGTCGAAGCGCTGCACAAAGGCGGCGTCGGCGGGTTCCTGTACCGGCAGCACCAGGGCGGTTCCGGCGGCACTCTGAATGTCTGCCGCCAACGAATCAAACAACTGCTGCTGCGCCGGGCGCTGGGGCAGCAGGTAGACGCCGTCGCGCAGTACCGCCGCGCCGCTGGCCTTGAGGGTGCGCCAGACGCGCTGGCGCAGCGTTGCGTTCTCCGTCGGCAGGCTGGTAACGAGGGTGATCCATGTGTCCATTGAGCCCATTGTGACAAAAAATGTAGAAAAGTCTACATATATCGTAGTGATTGATTCAAATTATTGACTGACGGCCACCAGCCACTGCGTGAAAACGCCCAGCGCCGGGCGGGCGTCGCCACGTTCGGGCTGCATCAGGTACACGGCGCGGTCTTCAGGCAGGGCGATGTCGCAGGCCACCACCAGTTCACCGCGTTGCAGTTCACCCTGCACCAGCAAGCGCGGCACCAGGGCCACGCCCATGCCGCAGACGGCTGCGGCCGCCGTCATGGAGAACTGCTCGAAGCGCGGGCCGGACAGGGCCGTTTCGACGGAGATGCCGCAGGCTTCGAACCAGGCGCGCCAGGCGTTGGGGCGGGTGCTTTGCTGCAGCAAGGGCAGGGTGGCCAGCTCGGCAGGCGTGCGCTCGGCGGTACCGCCCAGCAGGGCGGGGCTGCACACCGGTACCACCACTTCGGGCAGCAATCGCGTGGCGCGGGTTCCGGCCCAGGCGCTGATCTGCTCGGGCGTGCCGGCAAACAGGGCGCAGTCGAAGCCGCTGTCGGCAAACAGGAAGGGCCGCGTGCGCGTGTCGATGTGCACCGTGATGTCGGGGTGGGCGGCGTGGAACTGCGGCAGGCGCGGAATGAGCCAGCGCGTGGCGAAGGTGGGCACTGCCGCCAGGTGCAGGGTGCCGCCACTGCCTTGGGGCGACATGGCGTCGAGCGTGTCCTGCTCCAGCCCTTGCAGGCGCGGCGCCACCTGGGCGCAGTAGTCGCGGCCGCGCTCGGTCAAGGCCACGCCGTGGCGGGTGCGGCGGAACAGGGTCTGGCCCAGGAATTCCTCCAGCGCCGTAATCTGGCGCGAGACCGCCCCTTGGGTGAGGGCGAGTTCTTGGGCGGCACGGGTATAGCTCTCGTGCCGGGCGGCGGCTTCAAAGCAGGCCAGGGCCTGCAGGGAGGGTATTTTTCGGCGCATCGTGTGCGTAATGTACACGTCAGCATGGCTTTTCGCCACTCCGTTTGCTACAAAAACAGAAGCTTATTGCGCAATGAATACGTCGGGTAAGGTCATAAAGTGGTTGTGAAAACGATTTTTTAAGATATTCATGAATGGAATGTCTGGATGCGAAACAATCGTTTGGCCCGCCATGCAGTCTGGGCTAGCATCGGGGCATTGAACACTTTTCCTGGAGACACCCCATGGCCCACGCAGCTTTCAATTGGCAAGACCCCTTCCTGCTGGAATCCCAGCTCACCGACGACGAGCGCCAGATCAAGGACGCCGCCGCCGCCTACTGCCAGGACAAGCTGCTGCCCCGCGTGACCCAGGCCTTCCGTGACGCCACCACCGACGTGTCCATCTTCCGCGAGATGGGCGAACTGGGGCTGCTGGGCCCCACCATTCCCGAGCAGTACGGCGGCCCCGGCCTGAACTACGTGGCCTACGGCCTGATCGCCCGCGAGGTGGAGCGTGTGGACAGTGGCTACCGCTCCATGATGAGCGTGCAGAGCTCGCTGGTGATGGTGCCCATCTACGAATTCGGCACCGAAGCGCAGCGCCAGAAGTACCTGCCCAAGTTGGCCACCGGTGAGTGGATCGGCTGCTTTGGCCTGACTGAACCCGACCACGGCTCGGACCCCGGCTCCATGGCCACCCGTGCCTACAAGGTCGACGGTGGTTTCCGCCTCAAGGGCAGCAAGATGTGGATCACCAACAGCCCCATCGCCGACGTGTTCGTGGTCTGGGCCAAGGAAGTGGAAACCGACGGCACCGTGGGCCAGATCCGCGGCTTCGTGCTGGAAAAGGGCATGAAGGGCCTGTCCGCTCCCGCCATCCACTCCAAGGTGGGCCTGCGTGCGTCGATCACCGGTGAGATCGTCATGGACGACGTGTTCGTTCCCGAGGAGAACGCCTTCCCCGAAGTGCGTGGCCTGAAGGGCCCCTTCACCTGCCTCAACAGCGCCCGCTACGGCATTGCCTGGGGTGCCCTGGGTGCCGCCGAAGACTGCTGGCACCGTGCCCGCCAGTACACCCTGGACCGCAAGCAGTTCGGCAAGCCCCTGGCGGCCAACCAGCTGATCCAAAAGAAGCTGGCCGACATGCAGACCGAAATCGCACTGGGCCTGCAGGGCTGCCTGCGCCTGGGACGCATGAAGGACGAAGGCACCGCTGCTGTCGAAATCACCTCCATCCTCAAGCGCAACAGCTGCGGCAAGTCGCTGGACATTGCCCGCATGGCGCGCGACATGATGGGTGGCAATGGCATCTCCGACGAGTTCGGGGTGGCGCGGCATCTGGTCAACCTCGAAGTGGTGAACACCTATGAGGGGACGCATGACATCCATGCGCTCATCTTGGGTCGCGCGCAGACGGGTATTGCGGCGTTCTGAGTTTTACCTTTTGGGGGAACCATGCGGCGCTGCGTTGGTTCGGAGGGAATGCTTGGTTTTGTTGTTTCCTCACGCCCCCACTCACCCCCCGCCCTCTCGCCCCGCCGGGCGAGAGGGTGCCTTAACAGCCACATTTGGCCGCGTCTTCGAACGAAGGAAGTGCACGCGCAGCTTGGCGTTGGGGCAGGGGGGGCGGCAGGTTTGCTTGTCAAATTGGCCTCTAGCCCTCGTAAACATTGCGCAAGCAGCTACCAAAGTTGTAGCGACACTATCCCCCCACCTTGCACAGCCCCCACGCGCCCGCCGCGCGTGCACTTCCCTTGTTTACCGCGACAGCCAAATGTGGCTGTTGGGCTCCCTCTCGCCCGGCGGGGCGAGAGGGCGGGGGGTGAGTGGGGAAATTGAGGAAGCCGCCTGCAAGGCAATTTCTCCGAATCAAAGAAACACCCCATGGTTCCCGCGCGAAGCGCCCAACCCAGCAAGAGTTCAAGAATGACCGAAAAGAATCCAAAAACCGAAGGCGCCCTGTCCCATATCAAGGTCCTGGACCTCTCCCGAGTCCTGGCCGGCCCCTGGTGTACCCAGATGCTCGCCGACCTCGGCGCCGACGTGGTCAAGGTCGAGCGCCCCGGTGCCGGTGACGACACCCGCCACTGGGGTCCGCCCTTCGTGAAGGACGAACAGGGCCAGGACACCGATGCCGCCACCTACTTCACCGCCTGCAACCGCAACAAGCGCTCGGTGACCATCGACATGTCCAAGTCCGAAGGGCAGGAGCTCATCCGCCAGATGGCCGCGCAGGCCGACGTGCTGGTGGAAAACTTCAAGGTCGGTGGCCTGCAGCAGTACGGGCTGGACTACGCCAGCCTCAAGGAACTCAATCCGCGCCTGATCTACTGTTCGGTCACCGGTTTCGGCCAGACCGGCCCCTATGCCGAACGCGCCGGCTACGACCTGATGATCCAGGCCATGAGCGGGCTCATGAGCATCACCGGCCGCGGTGACGATGTGCCTGGCGGCGGGCCGCAGCGCGTGGGCGTCGCGGTGATCGACGTGTTCACAGGTGTGTACGCCTGCAGCGCCATCCTTGCCGCCATCGAGGCGCGGCACCGCACAGGCATGGGGCAGCACATCGACATGGCTCTGCTTGACGTCAGCATGGCTATCCTGGCCAACCAGGCGGCGGGCTTTCTCAACACGGGCAAGGTGCCCCAGCGCCAGGGCAACAGCCACCCGAGCCTGGTGCCCTACCAGGACTTTCCCACCCAGGACGGCTCGATGCTGCTGGCGGTCGGCAACGACGGGCAGTTCGCCCGCTTCTGCGAAGCCGCAGGCCAGCCGCAGTGGGCGCAGGATGCACGCTTTGTGACCAACACGCTGCGGGTGCACAACCGTACGGCGCTGATTCCGCTCATGGAGGCCGTGACGCGCACGCGCACCACGGCCGAGTGGATTGCTCTGCTGGAAGACAAGGCCGTGCCCTGCGGGCCCATCAACGACATGGGCCAGGCCTTTGCCGATGCCCAGGTACAGCATCGCGGCCTGGTGCTGAATCAGCCGGTAGCCCAGGAAGGAATTGCGCGAGGCGCTTCCAAAACCATAGCGACGGTGGCCAGCCCGTTGCGCCTGGCAGACAACCCGCCGGTGCAGCGCCGGGCGCCGCCGGCACTGGGCGAGCACACCGACGAGGTGCTTGCCGAACTCGGACTGGACGTCTATTCGATCGTGCGGCTGCGCAGCCAGGGGGTGGTGTAGCCCCGGTCTGCCTGGCTAGGCAAAGCGGTTGCGCCGTGCCACACTGGCTGGCGCAACAAGCGGGAGATGCGGATGGCCAAGGAGCGTGGGCGTGCCCGGTGGGCACTGGCAGCAGTGTGCTGGGTGCTGGCAGCACCGGTCTGGGCCAGCCATGAGAATGCCGAGACCATCCTCGGCCAGTGGGACAAGTGGGCCTCGCGCCGCCAGCAGGTGGAGCCCGCGCCCCAGCCGCGCCCCCTGGAGTCTGCCGCTTCCGCGCCACCGGCCTTGATCACGGCCGCCCAAAGCGCAGCATCGGGGGTGATGGCGTTGATGGTGCTCGACAAGGGCACGGTGGTCTTCGAGACCTACAGCCAGGGCGCCACGGCGGCTTCGCGGCTCAACGCCTATTCCATGACCAAGAGCATGACGGCACTCGCGGTGGGCGAGGCCTTGTGCGCTGGCAAGATCCACAGCCTGGACGACGCGGCCAAGACCTACGCGCCGGTGCTGGCCGGTACCGCCTACGGTGAGGCGACAGTGCGCCAGCTGCTGGCCTACACCAGTGGTGCCCAGGACCCGGGCGGTGACGGTTACGCCGGTATCCACGACGGGCGCGACTTTGGCGCGGTCTTGCGCTGGCAGCTCTCCCTGGTGGATCTCATGAAGAAATACGGTGAGATCCGCGCCAAACCCGGTGAGCGCTTTGTCTACAACGGCCTGAACTCGGAAGCTCTCAGCCTCGTGGTGCGTGGCGCCACCGACATGCCCTTGGCTTCCTGGTTCGGCCAGACCGTATGGCGCAAGGCGGGCGCAGAGCTCAGCGCAGGCTGGTTTGCCGACCGCGATGGCAACAGCCTGGCCGAGGTGGCATTTCTGGCCACTACCCGCGACTACGCCCGCGTCGGGCTCTATGTGCTGGAGCGACTCACCGGTCAGTCTGCCGATACCTGCATGAACGCTTTCGTGAAAGAGGCTGCCACGCCGGTCGCCCGCAAGGCGTACTGGAAAGCGGCGCCGCAGTTCGGTCTGGGCCTGCATGTGGGGGCAGACGGCAACACCTGGATCATGGGGCATGGTGGCCAGCGCATCGGCATCAATGCCCGCTCCGGCCGGGTGGTGGTAAGCAACGGGGCGTGGGACTGGCGTGAGCTCGACGACGCGCTGCAGCGCTTGCTTGCCTATTGAAGCGGTGCCCAGGCTCCTAGCCGGCCAGCGTGGAGTGGCGGGCAAAGCGCAGCGTGAATGTGCTGCCCTGTCCGGGCTCGGACTCTGCCCGCAGATCACCCTGCAACAGCGTGGTGGCGATGCGGTGACTCACCGACAGGCCCAGTCCTGAGCCGCCCTTGCCCAGCCGGGTGGTGAAAAACGGCTCGAACACGCGTGCCAGGGTACGCTCGTCCATGCCGCGCCCGTTGTCGCGCACCCACAGGACCAGCATGCTGCCTTCGCTGCGCGCGCCAATCTCGATCTGGCCCAGGGGCCGATCCGAAAGCCCGTGGTGGATCGCATTCATCACCAGGTTGGTCAGTATCTGGCCCAAGGGCCCCGGGAAACTGTCGCAGTCCAGGCCGTCGGGGACGCCATTGGTCACGGGCCACGGCTCGCACTTGAGGCTGGCCCGCAGCGCGACCAGGTTTTCGTCGACCACCTGCCGCAGGTCGAAGCTGCGTTTGCGCTCAGACACCTGATCCACCGCCACCTGCTTGAAGCTGCGCACCAGTTCGGCGGCCTTTTCTGCCGAACGGTGGATCAGCTCCGAGCCATCCCGCACCTCGTGCAAGGCCGCCTGTGCCCGCGAGCGGGTGAGTTGGCCGGTGGAAAAATCGGCTTCCAGGGAAGCCGTCATTTCACTCAGGGTGGAGGATGCGGTCACGATGACGCCCAGTGGGGTATTGAGTTCGTGGGAAACACCAGCCACCATGGCTCCCAGCGCCGAGAGCTTTTCTGCCTGCACCAGGTCTTCCTGCGTGCTCTTGAGGGTGGACAGGGCGGTCTGCAGTTCGGTGGTGCGGTCGGCCACGCGCGACTCAAGCTGGCGCTCGGACTCCAGCAGGGCTTCCACGCGGCGCCGCTCGGCTTGCAGGGCGTCTTCATGGGCGCGCCGGGCTTCGCTTTCGGCCGCCAGCTTGGCCCGGTGCAGGCGCACGAAGCGGTCGGCCAGCGACAGCGAGAGCAGCAACATTTCGGCTGCAGAGCCGATCTGCACGCCGTAGCGTGCCATGACCGAATCGGGCAAGAGTCCGAACGACCACAGGATGTTCCACACCGTGCCCATGATCAGGGCACCGAAGGCCAGCAGGACAAAATGCGAGCCCGGCAGCCGTAGCCATACGGTGGTCAACGTCACCACCAATGCCAGGACCACCGACGCGATGGGCAGCAGCAGCACCCAGCGGTAGGCAGGCTCTCCGACGACGAGCAGCGTCAGCAATCCGGCGAACTGCAGGGCCTGATTGAGGTCCATGAGCCGGGCCATTGCAGGAGCGTCCGTTCGCAGGTTCATGAGACGCACCAGAAAGGCGCTGAGAAACACGGTGGCCGCGAGCCCGCAGATCAGGTTGCCGAACCGCAGCCACCAGAGCGCGTCGGGCCAGAGGTAGATGCGCCCCAAGCCGCTGGTCGCGGCCACATTGAGCACGATGAAGACGACAAACCCGATGTACAGCGCGTAGAGCCGGTCGCGCAGGGCAATCCCCAGCAACGCGTTGAACACCAGGATGCCCAATCCCAGACCGAAGTACGCGAACTGGATCGACTGATCGTCGAGCTGGTAGCGGGCAAAGTCTTCCTGTGTCCATACCCAGAGCGAAAGGTCCGTGCGGGTGGTGTGCGCAACGCGTATCCACAGTGCCATGTCGCTGTGCGGTCCCAAGTGCTGCCCGACGGCGTAGAAACGGTGCGGCAGGGGCTGCAGCTGGGTGGGGTGGCGCAAGCCGAAGCGTTCGCGCGGCGCATCGGCGCCGGGCTCGAATACCTGCAGTTCGGCGATGCGCAGGTTGCGGAACTCGAAGACCCAGCGTTGGTCGTGCGTGGTCTCGTTGCGCATGTCGAACCGCAGCCACACGATGGCGTGCTGGGCGAATGGAGGTTGCTGTTGCGGGTCGTAGTGCTGGAGTTGCTCGCCGGGCAGGTTCTGTACTGCTGCGAATGACGTTTGACCCGAGGAATCCACCCAGTAGCGCACGTTGACCTGTGCATGGGCCAGCGATGCCCCGTAGCATGCCAACAACAGCAGAACGGTACGCAGCCAGTGTGCGAGGGTCAGTGGCATTGACAGCGATGAGAAGGGTGACGAGGCGGTCCGACCCATTGTGGAATGCGCTGCACGCACTTGTCAACGCAGCGCTGGATTTCGCTGCAGACCGCAATACACTCGGACCAAACCAACTCACCCAAGGTGATGCCGATGAAAGCCCTGGTGCGCTTGCTATGTGTGGGCGTGGCACTGTTGCTGACCTTCTCCCTTACGGGCTGCGACAGGCCGACAGAACCGTTTCGCGTCGGGACCAATGTCTGGATCGGCTACGAGCCACTCTATCTGGCCCAGGACCTGGGCCTGTATGGCAACGCACCCGTGCGGATGGTCACCTTGCCCAATGCCACCGAGGCGCAACAGGCCTTGCGGGCGGGCGTGGTGGAGGCAGCCGCGCTCACGCTTGACGAAGCCCTGACCATGAAGCAGGACGGCCTGGACCTGCGTGTCATCGCGGTCATGGACACTTCCCACGGCGCCGATGTACTGCTGGCCAAGCCCACGCTGCGCTCGCTGGAGCAGCTCAAGGGCAAGCGGGTTGGTGTGGAGAGCACGGCTACCGGGGTGCTCATGCTGCACGAGGCGCTGGCCGCGGTGAAGCTGGGGGTAAAGGACATTGACATGGTGTACCTCACCGTGGACCAGCACGAAGCTGCGTTCCGCGAAGGGCGCATTGATGCCTTGGTCACGTTCGAGCCGGTGCGTACCCAGCTGCTGGCCCAGGGTGCGCATGTGTTGTTTGACAGCAGCCGCATCCCGGGACGCATTGTCGATGTGCTGGTGACCACCGGCGCCAACAGCAGCCGTTACGCCGATACCCTGCGGCAATTGCTGCTTGGGCATTTCCAAGCGCTGGAGCGCTTGCAGGCCGACCCGCTGAAGGCCGCGGTCCACATGACGGCGCGCCAGGGCCTGCGTGCCGAGCAGGTGGTCGCATCGTTTCAGGGGGTGCGCATTCCGTCGGTACAGGACAGCCGCGAGATGCTCACGGGGGCACCGTCACCACTGCAGCGCAGCGCACAGCAGTTGCAGGACGTGATGTTGGCACACAAAATGCTTGCCAAGCCCAGCGTACTGGACGGCATGTTCGATCCCAGCCTGCTACCCCCTTGATCACGCAACGGCAAGCGCATGAAGCAACCCTTGCACACCTGGCCCCTGCGCCGCAATCTCTTGCTGGCCTTGGGCAGCATTCTGGCCCTGGCCCTGGTGCTGGATCGGTTGTACGAGTTCGTTCTGGTGCGGCCCCAGGCCATTGAGGCCCAGTACATCCACGAACTGCGCCAGCGCAGCTACAACCTCAGTCGGGACTATTCCCAGCTCCTGCTGGCTCGCCAGATGCAAGAGCTTCGATTCAACGTTGCGGCCCGGGCCACCGACCGGCTGCAGCGCCAGATGGTGGTGTTCGATGCGCAGGGGCGGATCCTGGCATCCAGCGGTCTTGCCGGTACCGTGCAGCAGGCATCCGAGGTCGAGCGTATCGACCTGGAGGCGCTGCGCGAGGCGCAAGCCGGCAACCTCACCGTACTGCGCACCAACCGGAGCCTGCACACGGTGTCCAGCTATAGCCCCCTGTCCTTGCCCGGGAATGCGGGCGAGTTGCGCTCCCTGGAGCGTGGGGTGCTGTTCATGGAACTCGATCTCGGTCCCTTGCTGGCCGAAAGCTGGCGCTCGATCTACAGCATGGAGACGGTGCTGCGTTGGGGCGGGACGCTGGCCATTGCGATGGTGCTGATGGGCTGGTTCGTGCACCACCAGATCATCCGGCCGCTGCGCCATCTGCAGGACGTGGGGCAACGTTTTGCGCAGGGTGATTGGCAACAGCGCAGTGCGCTGACCGGAACGGGCGAATTGGCGGAGCTCGGAAGGGTGCTCAATGCCATGCAGAACCATATCCTCCAGGACCGTGAACAACTGCAAAACAGTGCGCAGCACTTTCGCAGCATGATCGATCACCTGCCGCTGTCGGTGCAGATCTTTGCGCCCGATGGCACGGCAGTGCAGGTCAACGAGGCCTGGATGGCGATGTGGCAAGCGCGCTTCGAAGACCTGCGGGGCTACCGCGTGTTCGACGACGTGCAGTTGCGCCAGAGCGGTGTGCTGGACAAGCTGCGTCTGGCTTTCGCCGGCCAGGCCGTGGAGCTGCCACTCATGGAGTACGACAAGTCGCGCATACCCGGGCTGCAGGCAAGTGGCAAGCTGTGGTTGCGCGCCTGGGCCTATCCCTTGCTCGGCGCCCGCGGGCAGGTTGAACGCGTGATTGCCGTGCAGGAAGACATCACGACCAGTGTCCAGGCGGAGGAGCGCATCCGTACCCTGGCCTATTTCGACCCGCTGACCGAACTGCCCAACCGCCGCATGTTGCTCGACCGCTTGTCGCAGGCCATGGCGGCGTCGGAACGCAGCGGCACCTACGGCGCCCTGCTGTTCATGGATCTAGACCATTTCAAGGTCATCAACGACACCCGCGGACACGAGGTGGGCGACAAGCTGTTGCGCGCGGTGGCGCAGCGCTTGCTGGACAACACCCGGGGCGAGGACACCGTGGCCCGGTTGGGGGGGGACGAGTTCGTGGTGCTGCTGGGGGAGCTGGGCACGCAGGAAACCGACGCAGCCCGTACCGCCGAAGCCGTGGCCAGCAAGTTGCTTCAGGCTCTGGGCACGGATTACCAGATCGACGACCTGAGTCACCACAGCTCCGTCAGCGTCGGCGTTTCGCTGTTTCATGGTACGGCTACCAGCGCCGACGACCTCATGAAGCACGCCGACATGGCCATGTACCGGGCCAAATCCGCGGGCCGTGCTGCGGTGCGGTTCTTTTCGCCGGAGCTCGAACTGGCTGTGCGCTCGCGCGCAGCCATGGAGGCCGAATTGCGCACTGCCATTGCCGCCGAGCAATTCGTGCTGCATTACCAGCCGCAGGTGCAGCAACCCGGGCCCCTGCTGGGGGCCGAAGCCCTGGTGCGCTGGCAGCACCCGGTCCGCGGTCTGGTGCCACCCTCGGAATTTATCGCCCTGCTGGAGGAGAGCGAACTGATCATCCCTTTGGGGTGGTGGGTGCTGGAGCAGGCCTGCGAGCGCCTGGCGGCATGGGCGCACGATCCTGTTCTGGCGCCATTGACACTGTCCGTTAACGTCAGCGCGCGGCAATTCATGCAGCCGGATTTTGCGGGCCGGGTGATGTCAGCGCTGCGTCGGCAGGGTGTCGACGCGCAGCGGCTGAAGATCGAGCTGACCGAAAGCACCCTGGTGCAGGACATGGAAGAAGTGGTGGAAAAGATGCGCCAGCTTGGTGACGAGGGCATTGGCTTTTCGCTCGACGACTTTGGCACTGGCTATTCGTCCCTGAGCTACCTCAAGCGCCTGCCGCTGAGCCAGCTCAAGATTGATCATTCGTTCGTGCGCGACATCCTGGACGACCCCAATGACGCAGCGATCGCCTCTACCGTCATCGCCTTGGGGCGCACGCTGGGCCTGGACGTGATCGCCGAAGGGGTGGAAACACCGGCCCAATTGGCCAGTCTGGCCAGCATGGGGTGTTACCGTTACCAGGGTTACCTGTTTTCCAAGGCCGTGCCTGCCGATGCGTTTGAAAGCTGGAGCCGCGCCCGTGCGCAAGGGGCTGCGACAGACGCTGTATCGCCACGCGGTGCTTGAAAATGGCCATATTGGCTTGAACTGCTGACCCTCCGGAACAAGAAGGCGAGGAAGTCCGCTTGGAATTGGTGCTATTGGTCGTTGTGGGGGCTGCGCTGGTGGCCTATTGGGCTTGGGGCCCGCGCTGGTTGGCGTGGCGGCGTGCACGCCTGGGGGCGCAGCCTTTTCCGGCCGCGTGGCGTCAGATCGTACGGCAACGCGTCCCCTTGGTGGCGCGCCTTGCGGCCGATGTGCAGCAGGGACTGCGTCAGCGCATGCAGGTATTCATTGCCGAGGTGCCATTCATCGGCTGCCAGGGCCTCACCATCACCGAAGAGATGCGGGTCGTGGTGGCGGCGCAGGCCTGTCTGCTGGTGCTGAACCGGCCCCAGGGGTTTGACCGTGTGCGCGAAGTGCTGTTGTACCCCGGGCCGTTTCGCGTGCGGCGCGCGGGTGTCGACGCGGCCGGTGTGCACAGTGAAGAGTCCCAGGTACTCAGTGGCGAGTCCTGGGAGCAGGGCAAGGTCATCCTGAGCTGGCCCGACTGCATTGAGGGCGCGGCAGACCCGGTAGATGGCGTCAACGTGGTGATCCACGAGTTTGCCCACCAGCTCGACCAGGTGGACGGTGCAGCCAATGGGGCGCCGCCCGATGCGCTGCGCCAGCACCAGTGGAGCGCCGTATGGAGCGAGTCGTACGAGCGCATCCGCCGTGGTTTCTACGATCTGGCCGATGGCCAGGAGCCCCTGTTCGACGACTATGCCCTGACGGCCCCGGCCGAGTTCTTCGCCTGCGCCTGCGAGCTCTTCTTCGAACGCGGTTCGGCGCTGCAATGGCAGCACCCGGCCCTGTATGCGCAGCTGGCACGCTATTTCGGTGTGCAGACGGCCGACTGGGCACCGATTTCCGTTTCGTGAACTGGGTCAAGGCAGGCTCGGTGGGACCACCCTACAGTGCGCTTCTAGCCGTGGCTGTGCCACTGCCCAGAGGAGCCCCCCATGAAACATCGATGGATCGTTCTCGCTGCCAGTGTCTGGTGCATGTTGGCCAGCACAGGCGCATCTGCCGCGACGCTGGCCTGTCCCGCGTTGGCACAGGCTCGCCCCGTGGGTGCGTGCCCCAGCGAGGAAGAGCTGCGCTATACCTTCACCGGCTACTGCAGCGACGACAACAAGGCCTATCGTGGTGAGACCGATGTCTGCACCGATTACCAGCAATACCGCGCCCTGAAGAACGTCGCGCTGTGGGAGTCGGGTGACGGCAACTTCGACGGCTACCTGTCATGCAGTGCCTCCCCGCGCGAGCGCCAGAAGGCTAAGGCCCAGACCATGGAACTGGTGCGCCAGGGCAAGCTCACCAAACTGGTGTGCAGCTATTCCAACAACCAGACACTCACGCACCGCACCCGGGCGCAGTGCAGCGTCGAGGTCAAGGACTGCGGACCGGAGGGCAGCGCTTGCCGGGCTTCCTGCGACTGAAAGAAACGGGGGCGCCCCAAGGCGCGGCAGTGTGCTTCAGTCCTGCGTGGCGAGGGCTGATTCGGCCAGGACGAAATCCCGGTCGAAGGTCTGGATGTGGTCGATGACCCAGCGCGTCAGGCGGTTGTACAGCGCCATCTGGTCGATGGGCTCGTTGGCCCGCAGCTGCGCCAGTGTCTGGTCCAGCTGCTGCAGCAGGGCGGTGTGCTGGGCCGTGTGTTCCTGCGCCTTGGCATATCCCAGCTTGCGCATCGCGGAGTCCTCGTAGCCGAAATGCTCGCGCGTGAACTGACCCAGGGTGTCCATGGCCGCCGCCAGGGTGGCGTTGTCCGCCCGGTTGGCAATGCATTCGAGCACGGTATTGACTTTTTCGACCAGCAGGCGGTGGTCATCGTCGATGTGGCTGTTACCGGTACTCAGGGTATGGGTCCAGATGAAGAGGGCCATGGGTCTTTTCTCCAACGGTGGCCCGGGTAGGGCACGTTTGAAAATGTGTGATTTTGTAACCCCACAAGTGTAGGCCAAGCCTTCACCAAAAAAGAAGGGGAACTCCCTAGTTCCCCTTCTCCATTCCCTTTCCCGTGACAGCAACTCGGCTTACTGCGCGGCTGGCGCCGCGGCAGGAGCCGGGCAGGTGGGTGCCAAGCCGAGCTGGTCACGCAGCGTCTTGGCGTCGTAGAAGTCACCCTGGTAGACGATGCGCCCGCCCTTGGTGTTGATCATCGACACGCCGTGCAGTTCGATGGCCTTGCCGGTGGGTTTTTCGCACTCGAAGGGTATGCCGGTGTTGGTGCCCGTGAAGACCCAGCGGAAGGCGATGTTGTCTCCCTGGACGATGGGCTTGCCCTCCATCTTCCACTTCAGGTCCGGCAGGGCCTGCATGAAGAACTTGATGACGTTGTCACGCGCCGTCATGATGCCGAACTGCGATGTGCCCACGGACGCATCGAAGTACTCCACGTCATAGTCCAGGCTCAGGGCGGCCTGGTTGTAGTTGTGGGCATTCCAGGCCGCCATGTACTTGTGGACGATCTGCACCGGATTGGCCTGCGCCAAACCGGAAGCCGCCAGCAAGGCAGGAAGCAGCGCTGCCTTGGCAACGCGTTGGATGGTGGAAAGTTTCATGGGGTCTCCTCGTTGTAGAAATTGCCAGTTGGTTTGTCAGGCAGGGTCTGGCGCCCCGTTCAACCGTGCTTGACCATGATGTGGCGCGGGCAGCTGTAGTCTTCCAGCGCGTACATGGACATGTCCTTGCCGTAGCCCGAATGCTTCATGCCGCCATGGGGCATTTCGGATACCAGCATGAAGTGGGTGTTGACCCAGGTGCAGCCGTACTGCAGGCGCGAAGCGATGGCCATGGCCTGCCCCACGTTCTGCGTCCATACCGAACTGGCCAGCCCGTAGTCGGAGTCGTTGGCCCAGGCCACGGCCTCCTCGGCGTCAGCCACACGGGTGACCGACACCACCGGACCGAACACTTCGCTGCGCACGATCTCGTCATCCTGGTGGGCTCCGGCGACCACCGTGGGCTTGTAGAAGAAGCCCTGGGTGCCGGTAACTGAACCGCCGGCGGTGATTTCCACATGCGACAGCTGGCGCGCGCGGTCCACGAAGCTTGCCACGCGGTCGCGCTGGCGGGCGGAAATGAGCGGGCCCATCTCCACGCCGTTTTCCTGTTGCGTGCCGGTCTTGATGGTGGATACGGCGCTGGAAAGGTCGGCCACCAGCTTGTCGTAGACCTTGGGGGTGGCGTACACGCGGCAAGCCGCGGTGCAGTCCTGGCCGGCGTTGTAGTAGCCGAAGGTGCGCAGGCCGTCCACCACCGCGCCGAGGTCGGCGTCGTCCAGCACGATGACCGGGGCCTTGCCGCCCAATTCCAGGTGGGTGCGCTTGATGCCGCGTGCGGCCGATTCCATGATCTTGCTGCCGGTCGACACATCACCGGTCAGCGAGGCCATGCGTACCTGCGGGTGGCGCACCAGTGGAGCGCCCACGGTGTCGCCGCGACCGCAGACAATGTTGACCACGCCAGGGGGCAGGATGTCGGCCAGCAGTTCGCCCATGCGCAGGGTGGTCAGCGGCGTCATTTCCGAGGGCTTGAGCACCACGGTGTTGCCCATGGCGATGGCCGGGCCCAGTTTCCAGGCTGCCATCATCAGCGGGTAGTTCCAGGGAGCGATGGATGCGACGACGCCCAGCGGGTCGCGGCGGATCATGCTGGTGTGGCCCGGCAGGTATTCGCCAGCCAGCGAGCCTGACAGGTTGCGGATGGCACCGGCAAAAAAGCGGTACACGTCGGCAATGGCGGGAATCTCGTCGTTGCGGGCAGCGGCCAGGGGCTTGCCGCAGTTCAGCGACTCCAGCATGGCCAGCTCGTCGCCGTTGGCCTCGATGGCATCGGCAATCTTGAGCAGGTAGCCACTGCGGTCCTTCGGTGTCAGGCCTGCCCAACCGGCGAACGCGGCGCTGGCCGAGTCCACCGCCTGCTGCAACTGTTCGGCGCTGGCTTCGCGCACTTCGCACAGCACCTCGCCGGTGGACGGATTGAGCACGCTCTCGGCGCGGCCTTCACCGGAAACGGTTTTTCCGTTGATCAGCAATTGGGTAGAAAAACGCAGGTTCGCCATGATGTCTTCTTGTGTGTGGGGTTGAAAAAAGTGTCCTCGGGTCTTCTTGTCTGCCTTGTGGGCATCACCTCAGCGGGTGTTGGGGCTGGCGTCACCATCCTTGGTCAGGTGCCACGCCAGCACGATCAGCGGCGCAGTCACCACCATCATCAGGAGGGCAACGACATTGGTAATGGGGACGTCACGCGGGCGGCCAAGCTGCCCCATGAGCCAGATCGGCAGGGTCTTGTCACTGCCAGCCGTGAAGGTGGTGACGATGAGCTCGTCCACCGACAGGGCAAAGGCCAGAATGCCACCCGCCAGCAGGGCCGTGCCCAACTGCGGCAGGATCACGTGGCGGATGCTGGTCAGTGTGTCCGCGCCCAGGTCCATGGATGCCTCCATCAGACGGCCGGGCAGGCGGCGCAGGCGGGCCACCACGTTGTTGTGCACCATGATCACGCAGAAGGTGGCGTGGCCGATGACGATGGTCCAGAAACCGGGGTTCACGTCCAGCATCTTGAAAGCTGCCAGCAGGGCAATACCGGTGACGATGCCAGGTAGCGCGATGGGCATGATGAGCATGGTGGTCATCGCGTTCTTGCCGAAGAAATGGTCCCGGTTCAGCGCCACAGCCGTTAGCGTGCCCAGCAGCATGGCGATCAGCGTGGCCATGCCGGCCACGCCCAGGGACAGCAGCACGGCCTGGCGGATGTCATCCCGCACGAAGGCCTGGGCGAACCAGTCGGTGGTGAAGCCCGGTAGCGGAAAGGCATAGCCACTGGACTCGGTGTTGAAGGCGTAGACCGCGATGAATACCAAAGGCAGGTGCAGGAAAGCCAGGCCCAGGTAGGCGAAGAGCCGCAGCACGGACGTGCCGCTGGGCAGGCGCACAGCGCCGCGCTGCAAGACGGGGAGTTTTTTCTCAGAGCGCATCGAAAGCTCCCAGGCGGCGCGCCATGCTCAGGTACAGGGTAATGAGCACGATGGGCACGCAGGTGAATGCAGCGGCCATGGGCATGTTGCCGATGGTGCCTTGCAGGGTGTAGACCATGGAGCCGATGTATTCGCCCGAAGGCCCCACCAGCTTGGGGATGATGTAGTCGCCCAGCGTGAGCGAGAAGGTGAAGATCGAACCGGCAACCACGCCAGGGAAGGCCAGCGGCCACAGCACGTTGCGGAAGGTTTGCCAAGGGTGCGCGCCGAGGTCGGCAGAGGCCAGTAGCAGATTGGCCGGCACACGCTCAATGGCGGCCTGGATGGGCAGAATCATGAAGGGCAGCCAGATGTAGGTGAACACCAGAAAGCGGCCGAGGTTGGACGTCGCCAGGGTGTCACCGCCGATGTGGGGAACGGCCAGCACGGCTTCCAGTACGCCCACAAGTGAGAGCTTGTCCAGTACCCAGTAGATGACCCCGCCCTTGGCCAGCAGCACGGTCCAGGCATAGGCCTTGACGATGTAGCTGGCCCACATGGGCAGCATGACGCCCACGTAGAAGAAACCCTTCTCGCGTGGGGTGGCGTAGTGCGCCATGTAGTAGGCGATGGGAAAGCCGATCAGCACGCAACCCAGGGTCACGGCAATGGCCATGGTGGTGGTGCGGATGGCGATGTCGTAATTCGCCGGGTCGAGCAACTGAACGAAGTTCTGCAGCGTGAAGTCCCGCGTGACGCTCATGGTCATGTCGTCGAACGTGAGCACACTCTGGCTCAGCAGCATCAGTAGCGAGCCGACGTAGACCACACCGAACCACAGCAGGGGCGGAACCAGTACCAGGAAGAGGGTGAGGGTGCGGCGCTGGTACAGCACATTGCTGATGCGCCGGCCCAGCGTGCTCTCTTGCGCGCTCAAAGGGGGCAGGGCGAGGTCATGCATCGAGGGCCACCACCTGTTGCTTGGACCAGTGCAGAGTAACGCGCTGTCCGGGTTGGGTGCGTTCGGCCAAGTCTGCCGCTTCGGCGTTGTCCGGTTGCATGGCAGTCAGCACAGAGTCACCGACGCGGACTTCAATGCGCTGGCCCGCACCCAGGAACTGGATTGCCAGCACTTCGCCTTCGACCTGCATGCGTTCGGGGTGGGCGCGGAATTCGGAGGAGGCCACGGAAACGTGTTCCTGGCGGATGGAGAAGGGCTTGTCACTGCCCGAGAGGATGTGGGCGAGTTTGCCTTCCAGAATGTTGGAACTGCCCACGAAGCCGGCGACGAAGCGCGTACGGGGCTTGTGGTACAGGTCACGGGGCGTGGCGATCTGTTCGATATGCCCCTTGTTGAATACGGCGATGCGGTCCGACATGGACAGGGCCTCGCCCTGGTCATGCGTGACGTACACAAAAGTGATGCCGAGCTTGCGGTGCAGGACCTTGAGCTCCACCTGCATCTGCTCGCGCAGCTTGAGGTCGAGCGCGCCCAGCGGCTCGTCCAGCAGCAGGACGCGGGGGCGGTTCACCAGGGCACGTGCCAGGGCTACGCGCTGGCGCTGTCCGCCGGAGAGCTGGGTCGGCATGCGCAGCGCATGGTCCGGCAGGGCCACCATCTCCAGGGCCTCACGTGCCCGGGCATGGCGCTCCTGCTGCGAGACCTTGCGGACCATGAGTCCGTAGGCCACGTTGTCCAGCACGTTCATGTGCGGGAACAGGGCGTAGTCCTGGAACACGGTGTTCACGTCCCGCGCATAAGGGGGTGTGCCTGCAGCTTCTTGTCCCATGAGGCGGATGCTTCCGTTCGTGGGTTGCTCGAAACCCGCCATCAGGCGCAGCGAAGTCGTCTTGCCCGAGCCTGAGGGCCCGAGCATGGAGAAGAATTCGCCTTCCTTGACGGTGAAAGTTACGTTGTCCAAGGCCTTGACGGCGCCGTAATGGCGCGACACGCCGTTGAACTCAATTGCTGCAGACATGAAAACCCTTATGCGAGGAAATGTTCGTGAACGATCTTCAGACCGAGATCAGCGGCCACCCATGATGGCGATGTAGTCCATCGTCCACTTGGCGTAGGGAACGCACTTGTCACCCTGGGTGGCGCACTTGGCGGTGGGGGTCTTCCAGAACTTGATCTTGTCCAGGTCGTCCCAGCCATTGGTCTTGCAGACTTCGGTGCTGCCACCGGGCGACTTCACCTTGCAGGCGCTGGCGGTCACGGGGACGGTACCGAACCACTCGGCCAATGGCGTCTGCAGCTTGTCGGACAGCTGGTGCTCCATCCACTTGTAGGCGCAGTTCACGTTCTTGGCATTGGCGTGCAGCATGGTGGTGTCAGCCCAACCGGTAGCGCCTTCCTTGGGGATGACGGAAGCAATGGGCTTCTTCTCGCCTTGCAGGCTGTTGACCATGAAGCCCCAGGAGCTGGAAGCCACCACGCCTTCATTCTTGAAGTCGTTCATCTGCACCGTGGCGTCGTGCCAGTAGCGGTGGGTCAGCTGCTTTTGCTTGCGCAGCAGGTCCAGTACGGCGGCATACTGCTTTTCATTCAGTTCGTAGGGATCCTTGATGCCCAGAGCGGGGTTCTTGTGCATCAGGTACAGGGCAGCGTCGGCAATGTAGATCGCGCCGTCGTAGGCCTGTACGCGGCCCTTGTTGGACTTGCCGTCACCCAACTTCTGCTCTTCGAAGACCACGGACCAGGAGTCGGGTGCTTTCTTGAAGACGTCGGTGTTGTACATCAGCACGTTGGGGCCCGACTGGTAGGGCACGCCGTAGTGGACGCCATTGACCGTGTGCCAGGCTGCGTTCTGCAGGCGCTTGTCAATGTTCTTGTAGCTCGGCACCAGGTTGATGTTGACTTCCTGCACCAGCTTGGAGGCGATCAGGCGGCCCGAAGCATCACCCGAGGCGGTCACGATGTCGTAGCCGCCGAGCTTCATCAAAGACACCATTTCATCGGAAGTGGCCGCGGTCTTGACGTTGACCTTGCAACCGGATTCCTTTTCGAACATGGTGACCCAGTCGTAGGCCTTGTCGGTCTCACCGCGCTCGATGTAGCCGGGCCAGGCCACGATATTGAGTTGGCCTTCGCCTTTGCCGATGGCGGAGGGTGGCGCTGCCAGGGACGAGGCCGCTGCGGCGACTGCCAGCAGTCCGGTAAGGAATGCACGTGTTTTTTTCATCAGAAGTCTCCTGTCTCGGGTTGTTCGGGCACCTGCAGGTACCCAGGGGTTGGGCTCAGGAATAGGGATTCATGGGCTTGGCGCAATGGTAGTGAGCGAGATTTTTGCCATCTACCCGATCGCTCCAATACAATCTATCGAAAAAACAGAAACCTAGCCCCAATTTGGTGTCTTCTAGTGGTTTACCCTAGTTTTTTGTGGTGCATGGATGCGGGTTTTCCCCCTGTGCTGCGGCCATTTGCTATCTGATTTCACGAAACGATGTCATGAGTACCTCTTTCAAGAGCATTCGGTATTTCATTGCAGTCGCCGAATCCGGCTCGATTTCGGCCGCGATTCAGGAACTGGGCGTGTCGCAATCGGTGGTTTCGGCTGCCATCGCCCAGATCGAAGCGGACCTGGGAACCCTGCTGTTCGAGCGCAAGGCGCGAGGCATGACCCTGACCCATGCCGGCCACCAGTTCTTGCGCCATGCGCACCAGATCGAGGTGGCCATGCGCAACGCCCGCGACGCGTTGGCCTCGCGCCCCCACACCGTGACCGGAAGCTTGAACATCGGCGTGACCAGCCTGATGGTGGGCTACTACCTGCCATTCCTGCTGGACCGCTTCCGGCGCGTGTTCCCGCGCATCCAGGTGCAGATCACGGAAGACCGCCGTGACTACCTGGAGCACCTGCTGGTCAGCGGCGAACTCGATGTGGCGCTGATCGCTACCTCGCAGTTGCAGAACTACCGGGCGTTGGACCGGGAGGTGATCCTGCGTTCTGGCTGGCGCGTGTGGTGCCCGGTGAACCACCGCCTGACCGACAACGAGAAGATCGACCCGGAAGCCTTGGCTCGCGAGTCGCTCATACTGCTGCAGGCCGATGAACTCGGCGACGCAACCACGGGCCTGTGGCGTCACACGCAGGTGGACCCCAAGGTACTGATCCGCACTTCTTCGGTGGAAGCGGTGCGTAGCCTGGTGGCTACGGGCTCGGGAGTGTCTGTGCTACCCGACATGCTCTACCGCCCCTGGTCATTGGAAGGCGACCGCATCGAAGCACGGCCATTGACGCAACCGCTGCCGGAGCTGGAGGTTGGCTTGGCCTGGCGAAAGGGGGCCGTGCTGCCGGAAGTGCTGAGCAATTTCCTGACCGCCGTGCGGCCCACACTATCGGGCCACCTGCCGGCCACCGGTGGCGCGCACATGCGCTGAACGCCCACACGCTAAGGCGGGCTAGCGCGTGACGTAGCCCATGGTCTGCGGCAGCCACAGAACGATCTGCGGGAACACCGTCATGGCCAGCAGCAGGGCGAGCAGCATGAGCAGGAAGGGCCAGCCCTCCTTCATCATCTCTCCAATCGGAATGCCGGTGAGCGCTTTGGTCACGAACAGCAGCATGCCAAAGGGCGGGTGAATCAGCCCGATCATCATGTTCAGCACCACCAGCACGCCAAAGTGCACCAGATCCACGCCCAGCAGCTTGGCCGCGGGCAGCAGCATGGGCACAAACACCAGCAGCAGCACCGACACGTCCAGGAAACAGCCCAGCACCAGGAACAGCAGGTTCACCAGCAGCAGGAACTGCAGCTGGCTCAGGTGCATGCCGTCCACCCACTGCGCCATGGCCTGCGGCACACCTTCGGAGGTAAAGGCGTAGTTCAGGATGTACGAGCCCGCCAGGATGAGCGTGATGACCGCGCTGCCACGGGTGGATTCGAGCACCACCCCCCAGAAGCTACGCCAGCTCAGGGCGCGGAAGATGACGGCGGCCAGGATCAGTGAATGCAATGCCGCTACGGCGGCGGCCTCGGTGGGCGTGAAGGCCCCACTGTAGATGCCGCCCAGCAGCACGATGGGCATGGACAGCGGCAGGGCCCCGCGGAAGATGAGCCCGGCCCATTCGGAGCGCGGTACCGGCTCGTCGCGCGGCATGTTGCGCTTGGTAGCAATGATGTGCACCACCACCATCATCAGAATGGCCATCAGCGCCCCGGGCACCACACCACCGAGGAACAGCGCGCCCACTGAAGCCCCCGACACCAGTGCGTAGATCACCATCGGAATGCTGGGTGGAATGATGGGCCCCAGCGTGGCGCTGGCGACCACCACGGCACCGGCGAAGCCACGGGTGTATTCGGGCTTCTTGAGCATCTGGCGGATCGTTACCAGGCCTGGCCCGGCGGCGTCGGCAATGGCGCTGCCGCTCATGCCCGAAAAGATGACGCTCACCAGAATGTCCACCTGCGCCAGTCCGCCGCGCATGCGCCCCACCAGGATGCGGCAGAAGTCGAAGATGCGTTCGCTGACCGTGCCGGCGTTCATGATGTTGGCGGCAAACACGAACAGCGGCACCGCCAGCAGCACATAGTTGTTGTACAAGCCGTTGCACACCTGCTCAGCCACCAGGCCCAGGTCCTGCTTGGTGACCAGCAGGTAGCCAACGCCCGAGGCCAGCATGGAAAAGCCGATCGGCATGCGCAGCAGCATGCCGGCCACCATCACACCCACTAGGGTCCACAGGGATGTGCTCATGCTTGCAGCTCCACATCCAGCCCTTGTCCACGCACGGCCTGCACGATGGCCCACCCGCTGCGGACCACCAGAGCGACCAGCAGCAGCACAAAGGGCAGGTACACCGCCATGAAGGGCACGTTCAGCACCGGTGTGCCTTCGCGCGCCATGAAGCGCACATAGTCCCAGCTGGCAGGCAGGGCCACCAGTGACAAGCCACCGATCAGCAGGTTGCCAACAATGGCCATGGCCATGCGGGTGCGGAGGCCAGCCCTATTCCACAGCAGGTCAAACACCACATGCTCCCGGCGAGGCACCATGGTGGCCGCCGCCCACAGGATGATCCACACATACAGGATGACGGCGGCCTCGTCCGTCCACGGCAAGGGTTTGTTCAGCCCGAAGCGCGCCCCGATCTGGACCAGGAAGACCAGGAACAGGGCAAGGAAGAGGGTGCCGCCCACCAGATTGGCGGCGGCCTGAAGCCAGCGTGTCATCGTGAGAAGTGGATAGCCGACGCGCCGGGCCGCCCCAAGCTAGGCTGCGCCCCATTGGGGGGCAGCGCAGCACACAGCAGTGGCAAGCGTGGGGGCTTCATTTCGTCGCGTTGATGCGTTCGAGCAGGCCCTTGGGCCAGACCTTGGCGTAGTCGGCGTTCTGGTAGGCAGCCTGCACGGTCTTGTGGAAGGCGTCGAGGTCGGGCGTGGTGACCTGCAGGCCTTCCTTCTTGAAGAATTCGACCAGCTCGGCTTCTTCCTTGCGGCGGTTGTCGTTGTTGTATTGGGCGGCAGCCTGGGCCGCGGCCTGCACCTTCTGCTTCTGCGCCGGGGTCATGCCAGCGAGGCTCTTGTTGGAAATGGCAATGAACAGGCCGTCGACCAGGTGGTTGGTCAGCACGATCTGCTTGGTCACTTCATAGAACTTGGCGGCCTTCACGGTCGGCAGTGGGTTGTCCTGGCCGTCGATGGTGCCGGCCTTGAGGCCCAGATAGACCTCACCGAAGGCCAGCGGGGTCGCTGTGGCACCCAGGGACTCACCCAGGAACAGCCAATCCTTGGAGCCGGGCATGCGCAGCTTCACGCCCTTGAGGTCGGCGGGCGTCTTCACATTGCGCACTTCGCGCAGGTTGACCTGGCGGGTGCCCAGGTAGCAGGTGGACAGCACCGTGATGTCCATCTTGTCCGAGACGGTCTTGAACATCTCGGCACCGATCGGGCCGTTGAAGATCTTCTGCTGCTGGGCCGGGTCGCGCACCACGTAGCCCGCGGTGAAGATGGAGAACTCGGGCACGATCTTGGCAATGTCGGCGGCCGACACCGTAGTCAGCTCCAGGTTGCCGCGCGCCATCGCGGCGGGCTCGGCACCTTGCTTGAACAGGCTGGCGTTGAGGTTGATCTGCACGTCGAATTCGCCCGGCGCACTCTTTTCCAGCGCGTCCTTGAACACGGTCCACATCTTGGCGTGCCAGTCATCCGGCACGGCGGGGGACGAGATGCGCAACACGGTCTTGCTCTGTGCCAGTGCCGGGGCGGCGGGCAGGGCGCCCAGGGCCAGGGCAGCAGCGGCCCCCACGACGATGCGGCGGGACAGGGCGTGGGTGAGGGTGTTGGGCTTTTTCATCAAGGGTGCTCCTAATTTATTTCTTTGGGCGTCCATCGGGTGGCAACGGGCGATAATACAAGGCTTGACTGAACCTTTTGCCCAAAGACTGAACGCCATGACCACACCCGTGATGAGTGTTGCCGACATCCGCAAGACTTTCCTCGACTTCTTTGCCTCCAAGGGCCACACCGTGGTGGCGAGCAGCCCCCTGGTGCCCGGCAACGACCCGACCCTGATGTTCACCAATTCGGGCATGGTGCAGTTCAAGGATGTGTTCCTCGGCACCGACAAGCGCTCCTACGTGCGCGCAGCCTCCGTGCAGGCCTGCCTGCGTGCCGGTGGCAAGCACAACGACCTGGAAAACGTGGGCTACACCGCCCGCCACCACACATTCTTCGAGATGCTGGGCAACTGGTCCTTCGGTGACTACTTCAAGCGTGAATCGCTCAAGTGGGCCTGGGAGCTGCTCACCACCGTCTACAAGCTGCCGCCCGAGCGCCTGCTGGCCACGGTGTACGCCGAAGACGACGAGGCCTTCGACATCTGGACCAAGGAAATCGGCCTGCCCGCAGACCGCGTGATCCGCATCGGCGACAACAAGGGCGGCCGCTACAAGAGCGACAACTTCTGGATGATGGCCGACACCGGTCCCTGCGGTCCCTGCTCGGAAATCTTCTACGACCACGGCCCCCACATCCCTGGCGGCCCTCCGGGCAGCCCCGAAGAAGACGGTGACCGCTTCATCGAAATCTGGAACAACGTGTTCATGCAGTTCAACATGCATGAAGACGGCTCCGTCACCCCGCTCCCTGCCCCCTGCGTGGACACCGGCATGGGCCTGGAGCGTCTGGCCGCCATCCTGCAGCACGTGCACAGCAACTACGAGATCGACCTGTTCGACACGCTCATCAAGGCTGCAGCCCGTGAAACCGGCCGCACTGACCTCGACAACAAGAGCCTGCGGGTGATTGCGGACCACATCCGTGCCACGGCGTTCCTGGTGAGCGACGGGGTCATCCCCAGCAACGAAGGTCGCGGCTATGTGCAGCGCCGCATCGTGCGGCGCGCCATCCGCCACGGCTACAAGCTCGGCCAGAAGACCCCGTTCTTCCACAAGCTCGTGAAGGACTTGGTGCAGGTCATGGGGGCCGCTTACCCGAACCTGGCCAACCAGGAAGCCCGCATCACCGAGGTGCTGCGCGTGGAAGAAGAGCGCTTTTTTGAGACCCTGGCCACGGGCATGCAGATCCTGGACGAAGCCTTGGCCGGTGGGGTGAAGACCCTGCCCGGCGAGGTGGCCTTCAAGCTGCACGACACCTACGGCTTCCCACTCGACCTGACCAACGACGTCTGCCGCGAAAGCGGTGTCGAAGTGGACAGCGCCGGTTTTGCCGCGGCCATGGAAGCCCAGAAGGCCAAGGGCCGTGCTGCGGGCAAGTTCAAGATGGACAAGGCGCTGGAATACACCGGCGCTGGCAACACCTTTGTGGGCTACGAACACCTTACGCAAGCTACGAAAATCGTAGCGCTCTACGCAGACGGTACGCCGGTCGCCACCCTGAAAGCAGGTCAAGCCGGTGTCATGGTGCTGGACAGCACGCCGTTTTACTCCGAGTCCGGCGGCCAGGTGGGTGACCAGGGCGCCATCTTCTGTGATGGCGGCCTGTTCCAGGTGGAAGACACCCAGAAGATCAAGGCTGACGTGTTTGGCCACCACGGCGTGGTGCAAAGCGGCATCCTGGCCGTGGGTGACGCCGTCACCGCCCATGTGGACGCCACGTTGCGTGCTGCCACCGTGCGCAACCACTCGGCCACTCATTTGATGCACAAGGCCTTGCGCGAAGTGCTGGGCGAGCATGTGCAGCAGAAGGGTTCGCTGGTGAATGCCGAGCGCACCCGCTTCGACTTTGCCCACAACGCGCCCGTGACCGATGCCCAGATCCGGGAGATCGAAGCCCGAGTCAATGCCGAAATTCTGGCCAACGCCACGGCGCAGGCCCGTGTGATGGACATCGAGTCGGCCCAGAAGACGGGCGCCATGATGCTGTTCGGCGAGAAGTACGGTGAGACCGTGCGCGTGCTCGACATCGGCTCCAGCCGCGAACTCTGCGGCGGCACCCACGTCAAGGCCACGGGTGACATCGGTCTGTTCAAGGTCGTTGCCGAAGGCGGCGTAGCCGCTGGCGTGCGCCGCATCGAAGCCGTGACCGGTGCCAACGCACTGGCCTACCTGCAAAGCCTGGAAGCCCAGGTGGAAGGCGCAGCCGCTGCGCTCAAGGCCCCGGTGGCTGAACTCGGCGATCGTTTGGCCCAGGTGCTGGAGCAGATGAAGGCGCTGGAAAAGGAAGTCAGCGCACTCAAGGGCAAGCTGGCATCTGCCCAGGGCGACGAGCTGGTCACCCAGGCGCTCGACATCAAGGGCGTGAAGCTGCTGGCTGCCAAGCTCGACGGCGCCGACGTGAAGACCCTGCGCGACACCATGGACAAGCTCAAGGACAAGCTCAAGACCGCGGTCATCGTGCTTGGTGTCGTCCAGGGCGACAAGGTGCAGGTGGCCGTGGGTGTGACCAACGACACCACGGACAAGGTCAAGGCCGGTGAACTGGTCAACTTCGTAGCCGGCCAGATGGGCGGAAAGGGCGGCGGCAAGGCCGACATGGCCATGGCCGGAGGTACCGAGCCCGCCAAGCTGGGCGCAGCCCTGGCCAGCGTGCAGGCCTGGGTGGAAGCCAAGCTCTGATTCCGCTGCAGCCGCTATCGAATTTCTAGCTGCTGACGCAGTACTTAAGCGGGCTAGAGATCGGTATGACGCCTAGAAAAGCGCTCACAGCCCGACTGTGGGCGCTTTTTTTCTGCCTCCTACTCGGTGGACCGGGCCAGGCCTGGGCCTCGGACGGCTACGAGGTGCTTCCAGCCCCGCGGGGCATGGCGCTGCCTTCAACCCTGGGAACCGACCTTGCAGGCCGCGAGTGGACAGTACGCGATTTGCGGGGCAAGGTAGTGCTGCTGAACTTCTGGGCCAGCTGGTGCGAGCCCTGCCGCGCCGAGATGCCCTCGCTGCAGGCCTTGCAGGCCCGGTACGGCGACAAGCTGGTCGTGCTGGCCGTGAACTACAAGGAGTCGCCCGAGGCGGTGCAGCGCTTTGTCCAACGCCAAGGCTGGACTCTTTCCGTGCTCACGGATCCGCAAGGAGCGCTGGCCAAGCGCTGGGGCATCGGCATCTTTCCGACCAGTGTGCTCATTAGTGCCAAGGGGCAACCGATGAGCGTGGTGCGCGGCGAGGTGGACTGGCAGGCGATGGGCCTGTCCATGCCATGGTACAAACAGTGGCTGGGGCCTTGAGCCCTTTGCTGAATGGGTTTGTGAAGGGAGAAAATATGAAAAGATGGTTGTCTGTACTGGCCTGGATGCTGGTGTCTGCGCACGCCGGTGCGATGGAGTTGTTCGAGGATGGCAAGTTCGTTGCACAGGCGCAGCCTGGGTATGCGGTGGCGCCTGGGGATACCTTGGCTGGTTCCACCATCTACCGTCCTGCTGCGGCCCTGCTGTCGAAGTCGGGCATTGCGAAAGCCACTGGTGGCATGTTCGATAAGCCCATGCCATGGGCTGTGCTTGTGTATGCGGATGACCACCATTGGGATGCGATTCAGACCATGGTCGTCTCGGTTGGCGCGGATGAAACCAATGCCTGGCTTGGGGATCCATGTGAAGGGGAGTCGATTGTGAAGATCAATCGCGTTCGGGGGCGCCTGGACCGATGTGCTGTAGCCCGCTTCAAACCCCTGGACATCGGCGGTCAGCAACAGACGGTGCTACAGCTGGTTTTTGTCGAGTCGAATGTTGGCGGACGTCGCTATGAACTGCATTTCCTGGTCAACCTGATGGCGAGGGGCGTGCCAACCCTGGACCTCCTGGCGGACAGCCAGTCCAAACCCCATGTGGCAATGAGGGCATGGATGGGGACGATGCTGGACGCCGTGGTCAGCGCGGCCAGCCACGGCAAACCCACCAACGCGTTCGACGGTGTGCTCGCGCCCTGGACTGTGCTGGCGCAATAGCTGATCGTTGGATTACTGTCCCACAGCCAGATTGAACTCCCGCAGCGTTTCCCGGCGCAGGCGCTCCAGGGTACCGTCGGCTTTCATCTTGCGCAGGGTGACCGCTGCCTGCACTGCCAGGGCAGCGTGCTTGCGCTGCAGGTAGGGGTACAGGAGGTCGGGCTTGGACAGGGTGAGTACCCTGATGGGCGCAGGCTTGCCTGCAAATTCGGCATTGCCTGCCTCGGACAGTACCGCTGCGTCGACGCCGCAGTGGAGCTCGTTGCGTCCGTAGTGCAGCATGTGCAGCGCATTGGCGGTGGTGGTGACATCCACCACCTGATCCGGTGCCAATTGGGCCTTGAGCAGGTCTTCGCAAAAGACCACGCCGCGGGTGTAGGTGACGGTGTAGTGGCTGGTGCGCAGTTGCTCCAGCTTGGTGAGCCGGTAGCCGGGGTTGGTGGCCCACAGCGCGTAGGTGATTTCCAGCACGGGTTCCTCAATGCGAACCAGGTTGGGTTGGCTGTCGCCAAACGCCAGTGGTCGTGACAGGTCGCCGTCAACGCCGCCATTCCCCAACTCCAGCGCAAGCCGCGCCGTTGGCAGCGTGCGTATTTCGATGGGCACGCCCAGGCGGTTGAAGAGCTCGGTGTGGATGCGTCGCAGCAGCGTGCCTGCGTAATTGCCGTCGGGGCGGGGCGTGCCCAGCACCAGCACCGGACTGGGTTGTGCGTAGGCTGCATTCGTGGCCCCTGCAGTCAGGCCGATCCAAACCAGTGTCCGCGTGAGGACACGGTACCAACGATCATTTCTCATTTGTGTGCCAAGGCTCCAACGACCTTTGGTGGTTTTCGTGGCCGGCTACCGGCTCGCGTGAAGGCCTATTGTGCCTGCAGCCGCGTCAGCAGCGCCTGCACGTCCGGGTCGGCTGCGGCGGCCCGCACACCGGGCTCGAGCTGGGTTTGCACCATGCGCTTGAGTGTGTCAGCGTGCGGCATCACGGTGCCGAAGAAGCGCACGTCATCGCCGGCTCCGATCAGCAGGGTAGGGAAGTTTTCCACCTCGATCGGGTCCACCAGGTCGGCCTCGTCCTCGATGTCCACCCACACAAAGCGCACGTCCGGCATCTCGGCCGCCAGGGCATCGAACACGCTGCGGTAAGCGCCACAGGTGAGGCACCACTGGGCGCACAGGCAGGCGACCAGGGCAGGTGTGGGGGCGGTGGCAGGCGGCATGGACAAAGTTCTTTATGCGTGTGCGTGCTATCCATATGCGACATATGTCTCAAAGAATGCAGCGCCGGGGTTTTACACTATCGGGTTTTCCCTCACGGCAATTATTGCAGGGCTTCCCATGAGTGCATTCCTCGAAGAAACGGTTACCCACGTTCACCACTGGACCGACCGCCTGTTCAGCTTCAAGACCACACGCGACCCCGCGCTGCGGTTTTCCAATGGCCACTTCACCATGATCGGCCTGCGCGTGGACGGCAAGCCCCTGCTGCGTGCCTACAGCATCGTGAGCGCGAACTACGAGGAGCACCTGGAGTTCTTCAGCATCAAGGTGCCCGATGGCCCGCTGACCTCGCGCCTGCAGCACATCCAGGTCGGTGACAAGCTGGTGGTGGGCAAGAAGCCCACCGGCACTCTGCTCATCGACTACCTGCTGCCCGGCAAGATCCTGTACCTCATTGGTACCGGCACCGGCCTGGCCCCATTCCTGTGCCTGATCCGCGACCCGGCCACCTACGAGAAGTACGAAAAGGTCGTGCTGTTCCATGGCGTGCGCGAAGTCAAGGAACTGGCTTACGCGGACTACATCACCATCGACCTGCCCAACCACGAGTACCTGGGCGAGTACGTGAAGGAGCAGCTGCTGTACTACCCCAGCGTCACCCGCGAACCTTTCAAGAACCGCGGCCGTGCCACCGACCTGCTGGCCAGCGGCAAGCTGCAGCAGGACCTGGGTCTGCCCAAGCTCGACCCGGCCAACGACCGCATCATGATCTGCGGCAGCCCGGCGTTGAACAAGGACATGCGCGAACTCCTTAACGCCCGTGGCTTCCAGGAAGGCAGCACCACCACGCCCGGCGACTACGTCGTCGAACGCGCCTTCGTGGAGCAATGAGCATGGCGCAAATCGACCTCTACGCCATTGGCAACGCGCTGGTGGACTCGGAATACGAAGTCTCCGACGCGCAATTGCAGGCCCTGGGCGTGGAAAAGCGCCACATGACGCTCATCGACGCGGAGCGCCGCACCACCCTGGAACACGGGGTGCAGGGCCAGCATTCGCGGCACACCGGTGGCGGCTCCGCCGGCAACACCGTGGTGGCACTGTCGCAGCTCGGTGGCAAGGCCTTCTACGCCTGCCGCGTGGCGGACGATGCCTTGGGCCGTTTCTACCGCGACGACCTGGCCGCCAACGGCGTGCAGAGCAACCTGGTGGACGGTCTCGCCAGCAGTGGTCAGACTGGCACCTGCATGGTCATGGTCACGCCCGACGCCGAACGCAGCATGAGCACCTTTTTGGGGGCTACCAGCGAGCTGGAAGAGAGTGCCCTGCGCGAAGATGCCATCCGCAATGCCAAGGTCTACTACATGGAAGGCTACCTGGCCGCCCAGACCGGCGGCCTGGCCGCTGCGCTCAAGGGCCGTGCCATCGCTCGCGCCGCGGGTGTGAAGCTGGCTACCACCCTGTCCGACATGAGCATGATCAATTTCTGCCGTGCCGGACTGGAAGCCATGGTCGGCGGTGAAGACACCGGCAAGCTTGACTACCTGTTCTGCAACGAGGAAGAAGCCTTGGTGTGGTGCGACTCCAAGGACATTGACACCGTGTGCGACCGCCTCGCGCCACGCGCGGCCACCGTGTGCCTGACCCGTGGTGCCAAGGGCTGCATCGTCATCGAAGGCAGCAAGCGTACGGCGGTGGAAGCCGCCAAGGTGAGGGCCGTTGACACCAACGGTGCGGGCGACATGTTTGCCGGCGCCTTCCTCTTCGCAGTGACCCAAGGCTATAGCCACGCCCAGGCCGCCCGGCTGGCCAACGACTGTGCCGGCCGTGTTGTCGCCCAGTACGGCAACCGCCTGAAGCCGGAAGAACTGCAGCAACTGCGCAAGGACTTCGAGGACGCGAACGCCAAGGGTTGATTCGGGCTCTTTTTTCAGTAAAGCCTGCGATCCGCAAGGGTCGCAGGCTTTTGTCCTTCTAGCGCAGGTACGTGGTTTCGCGCTTCCCCAGCTGGTACGGTGGCAGCCCGGCGAGCATGCGCCGCCCGTAGGCCGTTTGCGTGAGGCGCTTGTCATAGCAGATGACCTGGGCCTGGTCGTCTTCGGTGCGGATGGCGCGGCCGGTCCATTGCAGCAGCTTGATGCCGGTGGCGGGGATGACCAGGGCGTTGAACGGGTCCACGCCGGTGCTGCGCAGCCACTCGGCGCGGGCTTCGTCCACCGGCTCGGTGGGGGGCGCAAAGGGCAGCTTGGCGATGAACACGGTTTCGCACAGCATGCCTGGCAAATCCAGCCCTTCCCCAAAGGACTGCAGGCCGAACAGCACCGAGGGGTTGCCCGCTTCCACCCGCGCCGTATGGGCCGCGAGCAGCTTGGCGCGTGACTGGGTGCCCTGCACCAGCACGCGGTCCATCAGCTGCGGGGGCAGTGCGTCGGTGGCGGCACGCATCTGCGCCTTGGAGGTGAACAGCACCAGTGCACCGCGTTTCACGGCGGCAATGTCCTTGAGCAGCAGTGCCACCATCTCGGAGGTGTAGGCGTTGGCGTCCTTGGGCTCGGCCTTGGTGTGCACCACCGTGAGCTGGCCCTGCGCGGCATAGTTGAAGGGACTGGCCACCTCGCGCGCCTGCACGTGGGGCGCACCGTAGAGCCCGGCCTCATGCAAAAAGTAGTCGAAGCTGCCGCAGCTGGTGAGTGATGCGCTGGTCACCACGGCGGCGCGCACCTTGCTCCAGAGGAACTGGCGCAGCAGGTCGCCGGGGACGATGGGGCAGGCATGGGCCGTCATGGTCAGGTAGCCACCACCGCTGCTGGCCTGCAGCCACTTGGCCAGCGGTTGCTCGCCGTGCTCCAGCAGCAGTGTGCTGGTGGAGACCAGGCTGCCAAGCTTGGGCGCCAGGCCGCCCAAGCGCGCGTACATCTGCGAGGCCAGCACGGCCAGCGAAGGGTCTTCCTTGGCCAGGGCTTTCACGTTGGTGCCGAGGGTTTCGAGCGCCTTGCTCAGGCCCGTGGCCTGCGCCAGGATCTGGCCCACGGGCTCCTTCAGTTCTTCGGGCAGCACCCCGTTGGCAAAGCGCAGCGTGCCGTCGATGCCTTCGCCGCTGGCTTCGCGCCCGGTCTGGGCCCACACCAGGTCCATGGCCATGCGCGCCACTTGCGTGAGCACACCCTTGAGCTGGGTGGTGACGGTGTTCACGTCGTCGCCCAGGTGCAGGTGCATGCGGGTGGCGACCTCCTGCATGGTTTTGGGCAGCTTGTCGAGCCAGCGCAAGTTGCTCAGGTCCATGCTGCTGGAAAACTGGTCCAGCGCCACGGCGGGCAGGTGGTGGCCTTCGTCGAACACCACGAGGCAGTTGTCCAACTCGGGCAGGGTCTTCATGCCCAAGCTGGCCAGCACCAGGTCGTGGTTGGCGACGATGACGTTGGCTTCGGCCAGTTTGGTGCGGGCGTTGTAGTAGCTGCAATCGCGAAAGCGCGGGCAGTGGCGCACCGTACAGCTGTGGCGTTCGGCCGCCACGGTGGCCCAGTCGCTGGGGTCCGGCGGCAGGGCCAGGTTGTCGCGGTCGCCGTCCCAGGCGTTGGCGGCCAGCAGGCCGGCCAGCGTGTCGTAGAGCTTGAAGCGGCGCTCCAGCGGGTCTTCCTGCCCGGCGAAGGCCTTGGGCTTGACCATGGCTGGCGCGTCGTCAAACAGTTCTTCGATGGCGCTGCCATTGCCGGCCAGGCGCTCGAGCTTGATCTTGCAGACAAAGCGCCCGCGTCCCTTGGCCAAGGCAAAGCTGAAGGGCAGGGGCATGGCACGCGACAGGGCCGGCAGGTCCTTTTGCATCAGCTGTTCCTGCAACGCGACCGTGGCCGTGGAGATGATGACGCGGGTCTTGCGCAGCAGCGCCAGCGTGATGGCGGTGCTGGCGTAGGCGGCCGACTTTCCCACGCCGGTGCCGGCCTGGATGACGGCGATGGACTTGAGCGGGTTCGGGTGCTCGCCCAGGTCGCCGCTGGACAGCGTCTGTGCCACCAGCTCGGCCATTTCGTGCTGCCCCAGGCGCGGGCGAAAGCCCGCCGTGGTGCTGACCACCTGCTCGAAGGCCTGCAGGGCCTGGGCAGAGAGGTCGTCCACGGTGAAGGGGCTGGGCGGCTGGGTGGCGTCAGTCACGGGAAGTTGAGTGCAAAAACAGGTGCTAGCCCTCGTGGATATTGCGTAGGCAGCTACCAAAAGCGTAGCGGCTGCATGGCAAGAGGGGAAGCTCCAGAAAACAGGCGGCCGGCCAAGGATAATCGCTGTTCTCGCCATTCGGGGCACCTCAGTTGCGCCGTACGCGTTTTTCGCTCCCAAAGCCTTTGGGAGCCTATTGCCGGAGATCCTTTCATGACCACCGTTTTCGACCGCAAGGGCGCTGTCGCGCGCCGCGCTTTTCTGCAAACTTCCGCTGCCGCAGTGTCGGCCAGCGCATTCCCCCTGTCGGCCCTGGCCCAGTCCGCAGCACCTGCCGCCCCCGCCAGCCGCACCTTTACCCCCACGCCCGGCACCTGGCGCACCTTCGAGGTGACCACCCGCGTGGACATTGCCAAGCCCCAGGGCGCAACCAAGGTGTGGCTGCCCATTCCCAGCATCAACAGCGAATGGCAGCGTTCGCTGGAAAGCAGCTACAGCAGCAACGGCCAGGCTAGAGCGGCGGTGGACGGCAAGTACGGCGCCCGCATGTTGCAGGTGGAATTCGCCGCCAGCGAAGCCAAGCCTTTTGTGGAACTGACCAGCCGCATCCAGACCCAGAGCCGTGCCCAGGACCTCAGCGCCAAAGGCACCGCCGCAGCGGCCGACGCCTCCGACCTGCAGTTCTGGCGCCGTGCCACCCAGCTGTTGCCCACCGACGGCATCGTGCGTGAGACCGCGCTGGAGGCCACCAAGGGTGCCAAGACCGATGTCGAGAAGGCCCGCGCCATCTTCAACTGGGTGGTCACCAATACCTACCGCGAACCCAAGGTGCGCGGTTGCGGCGAAGGCGACATCAAGACCATGCTGGAAACCCACAACCTGGGCGGCAAGTGTGCCGACCTCAACGCCCTGTTCGTGGGTCTGTGCCGTGCCGTGGGTCTGCCCGCGCGCGACGTGTACGGCATCCGGCTGGCTCCCAGTGCCTTCGGCTACCGCGAGCTGGGTGGCAACTCGGCTAGCCTGAAAGGCGCGCAGCACTGCCGCGCCGAGGTCTACCTGGCTGGCTACGGCTGGGTGGCCATGGACCCGGCCGACGTGGCCAAGGTGATGCGTCAGGAAACGACCGAGTGGATCAAGACCACCGAGCACCCGCTCATCGCCCCGGTGAAGCAAGGCCTGTTCGGCGGCTGGGAAGGCAACTGGATGGCCTACAACAATGCGCACGACCTGGTACTGCCCGGCTCTACCGGCCCCAAGCTGGGCTTCTTCATGTACCCCGTGGCCGAAACCGCTGCAGGTCGCGTGGACTCCTACGCGCCGGACGACTTCAAGTACCAGATCAGCGCGCGCGAAGTGGTCTGACGGTACCAGCCGTCCCGTTCTGGGCACCCTGCGGGGCTAGTGCACGCTGATAAGCCCTTTCACCTGCCCTGGTTCCAGTCGGTCAAAGACCAGGGCGGTGCGCTGGGGGTCCAGTGCAACGACGCGCACGGGGCCGCTTGAAGGCTGCCCTGTGTCGACCCAGCGAACGGCTGCATTGGCTTTCGGCAGTGTCACCATGACAGTGATCCCTTCGACCTTCTTGGGGGTCGAAAGGGTCAGCAGGATGCCATCGTCCTGAGGTGCCTGCTGGATACTCACTTGAGCACGGTCACGCCACCACTGTGCAATGGCGTCTCCCCGGGCAACCCACAACTTGTCGCCGTATCTGGCGACCTTGCGCACGTAGTCTGCCATTACGCGGTCCATCAGCGCTCCATCGGTGTAGTACTGGGAATGCACCGAGAGCAAGCTGAACGCGGCGCTGCGGAAATTCAGATCCAAGTCGAATTCCAGCACACGCGAGACAGCGTCCGGTGTAAGCCGCAGTGATGTGAAGTTCACATCATCCCACTGGGTTCGCGGCAGAACCACCAAAGCCTCTTCTGCGGACAAACCACTTTCTGCGATCGAGAAGAAGGGTAAGCGGTCCTCGCTGGCTGCAGGATCGGCGGCATGATGGCGCAGTCCGTGCTTGCGCAATAGCCGCTCCGTCGTATGGTCGTAGGATTCCGTTGGTGCGCGAAAGCCGGTGGCATAGCGGGTGTCCTCACCTAGGATGCCGCGCATTTGCTGGACCATGAATTGAATGCGCAGTTCCTGCTCCTGGGCTGGTAGCCTGCCGAACCCGTAATGCACATCTGCGTGGTACGCGATTTCATGCCCTCGCTGCATGAGTTCCTTGACGATCGCCGGGTATTTGATGGCTTCGCTCGTCAGGCTGTAGAACGTGCCACGATACCCGTACTTCTCCAGATCCCGCGCGAGATTGACTGCAGAGTAGTAGCGGTCTTCGGTATCCATCTCGATGAGGTGTGCTGCCTGCCGGGCGTGCGGCCAGGCAGCCTTGAAGACCTGCGGTTTGCGACGCAGCCAGGCCAGACTCGCGTCCAGGATAGCGCCCAGCGCCGTTGCTCCCGCTTTCTTCGAGGGCCACGCTGTTTCAGGCAAACCGAGGTAGACCACGCGATTGCGATCGGACTCGTCAAAGGCCAGGGCACCATGCGGCTTGGTGTCCAGCAGGCGATCCCACCCCAGCATGACTGCAGCCAACTGGCGAGACTCCACCCGGATGGCCCGCGATCCGCCGTCACCACCGATATCGATCCGCCGTCCAGCCGGGACGGGCCAGGTGATCGGTCCATCCCCAAATGGCATCAGGAACAAGCCGTCATCGGACGTGAATTCACCATGGGTCTGGATGCGAAAGAGCCCGTGCAGGAAATCCAGTCCAGTCGATGCTTGGCGTTCGTTTTGGCTACCGATCAGTCCAGTTCCGAAGAGACTCGTCCCGTGTTGCGACAGACGCAGCAGTGCCGATCGCTCCGAGGGGTCCAGTGCCGTACTGCTAGGAAGAATGACCACACCCCTGTGTTCATTCAGGGCCAGAAGCTCACTGCGACCGATTTCCTTGGCATCGCTGCCGAACTTCTTGAGATAGCGGCGCCATGGATTGAGAACATCGGCATAGCCTGCTGCCTTGTCGGGCCAAGCGTCTACCGTCGTCGGGCTGACATAAAGGTAAATGGCCGGTGCCTTGGTGCTCCCCCAACTGCCTGTCATCGAAAGGAGCAGCAGGGCCAGAAGAACAAGTGGGCGAATGGATATCACGGCCTGATCCTAACGTCGATGCGCATGGTGACAGTCATGCAGGGCTACTGTGCCGCTGCGTCCCGGAACGCCAGTTGCCAGATACTGCGTCCTTGGGGTAGACGGTCGAACAGCAGCACGGAGCGCTGTTCGTCGACGCGAATGACTGCCGGCGCTGCAGCGCCAGCGGTGCTCGTCACATCCACGGACACATGTGCAGCCGGCATGGATACCCAAACGGCAATGCCCGCAGAATGTTCCCAATGGTTGGCGGAGTTCACGTGGAGGTGCCACGCCTTTCCCTGCTCCCTGAGCTCAAGGCGCACACCCGCACGGGCAGTCCACCATTGCGCAATTTGCCCTGCATTCGCCACCCAGGCGCCGGATTGCCCCCCGCGTATGTGGCTGAGCAAGCGATCCTTCTGTGCCGGGCTGACCGCATCCTGCGAACTGATGCTTACCGTTGTGAGTCCTCCCCATTCGAGCGATCGGGTGATGTCGGCCAGGTAGCTGTCGAAGCCGCGCGCTGGATTGGCCTGCCTGATGCGGTGGTCCATCGAAGCCAGGGTCAGCGGAAGGACGACCACAGTGGGGCGTTGTGGTGTCAGCATGTAGGGCAGCGCCGCTTCGCCGGCCTCCATGGCGACAAGAATGTGATCGGTAGCGGTGCCCGGATTGGCGATTTCACCGCGCATCAGCGACGGTCCGCCAAAACCGCGGAGATAACCCGGCTTTACCACCACAGGGCCATCCGCAAGCCGCTCGCGCAGTGCACGTGGCCAGGAAGCTTGCGGATTGGCGCTCTCGCTGGCGTCCAGCATACGAGCCTGCTCCAGCCATGGATTCGCAATCAACGGCTCTGCGCTGGCGGGCATGGTCGGCTCCCCTTGCCCTTCGCGCTGATAAACGCTCAGAGGAAACCCATTTCGGCTGAATCGGTTGATCCAGTCTGCTGACTGTGCCGTCGAGGTAGCGTCTTGGCGCAGCGCTGGCAGGATAGCGGCCGTGTGGAGTCCAGGCCAATAGGCAAGCGCTGCGCGAGGCTTTCGCATGAGCCAGTCCACGATGTCACCATGGAGTGCATTGAAATGGTCTGGATTCATGCGTTGCCAGCTTTGTTCGGCATATCCGAGGCTGGCTATGCGGGCAGAGACGGTTTTCGATACCCGTGTTTCCAGCACTTGGATCAACGCGCTCTCCTCGCCGTCCGAAGCGACCGAACGCGTCCAATCGGTCAGCTTCGCCAGGGTCTTGCCGCCGCGCAAAGGCAAGTAGGGCTGCTTCGGGGATTTTTCCAGCCAAATCCGGGTTCCCGTATCCAGCGACTGCAGAACGCTGAAATCGGTGCGCGGGGTTAGGTAGTTATTTGTGTCGGGGATGACACTGCGGCGCGCGGGATGGATGCCCAGGTCCTGCTGCATGAACCTGTCACCGACACGCGCTCCGTTTTCTGCATAGGTTGCGACTTCCCAGGTCGTAAGCAGCGATCCGCCGCGTTGACGCCAGCGACGTAGCGCACTCTTTTCGGCCTCCGAAAGGACGATAGCCTGAGGAAGGACGATCAGTCCGAAGTGGTTGATTCGATCGATTTCATCCGCTTGGCTGATGCGCCCAACCAGCAGACCTTTGGCCCGAAGCAGGTTGGACCAAAGACGGGTCCCGCTGCTTGGATCAATGCCCAAGCGCATGAGTTGTGCTTGCGATGCAGCGGAACTGTAGATCCAGGCGTCGGCATCATCGAGTAGCGAGGCGGTGGGTTGCGCCCGTCTTTTCAGTGTGGCTGAATTGGCATCCACCACATCGACCCTGTCCGAAGGAGCCTGGTTCGACGTGGTCTCGAAGACACCTGGCGGAACGACATCCTTTTTTGCGCTGACGGCTTTTTGCCCAGTTTGTGGGGTTGGGCGTGGAGCAGCCGGACTGCATCCGGCCATGGCGACCACGAATGCACAGTTGACAGCAATGCACAGCCAGCGGACAGCATGGATCCAAGCCCATTGGCCGGTGGATCTTGGGGCGTGAAACAGCGTGATTGCCATGGTGCCGATGATCAACGATGTGTTGTCTGCAGCGCTAACCCCGCTCAGTAATGCGGTGGCAGCTCGTCGCGCAGCGAACGCTGGCCGGGCTGGGTCTCGGCCGTGCCGGCCTCGCGCAGGCGTTTGAGCTCGGCAATCAGCGCGTCGATCTGCTGTTGCTGGCGGATCACCACGGCGTCGAGCTGCTCCAGCTGGTGCTCGGTATAGCTCAGCTTGATTTCGAGGTCTGTGAGCCGAGTTTGAGTTGCGTCAAGTTTTTCCATGGCAGGGAGCGTAAGCTGTGGGGAAACCGGACGGGTTATCCGGAGGCGGCATCGTGCCGGCTGGTAGCCCCAAAAAAGCCGGCATCGTAAGGCGAAAACCATGATGTATGACAGCGAGCAGACCGAGCGCCGCAGCAATCCGGTATTACGCCAGCGTTTTGTGCTGGTTTTTGAGGTGCTGCGCCCCTATTTCGACGCCAGCCAGCAATGGGCGGGGCAGTCGCAGGAGCATTTTGCCTACCGGGCGCTCAAGGAACACTTCCCCGACATGAGCTCGCAGGATTGCTTCATTGCGGTCGCCACGGCGCGGCGCATGGTTTCCAGCGGCACCCTGCCGGTCTAAGCACCACATCCCAGAACCCACAACCCCGCGCGGGCACAGGAGGCTACCGTGTTCCAGTCTGCCGAAATCGGCCATCGCATCGACAAGAAAACCTTCAACGCTGCCATTCCCGCCTTGCGCGCGGGCCTGCTGCAGGCCCAGGTGAAGCTGCTGGAAGGCAAGAAGATTCCCGTGGTGGTGCTCATCAGCGGCCAGGACGGCGCTGGCAAGGGCGAGACCATCAATGTGCTCTACGAGTGGATGGACCCGCGCTTCCTGCAGACGCTGGCCTTTTCCGAGCCTACCGACGAGGAGCGCGAACGCCCGGTGATGTGGCGCTACTGGCGCAGCCTGCCGCCCAAGGGTCGGGTGGGCATCTTCGCGGGTTCCTGGTATTCCGACCCCATCCGCAAGCGCATCGAAGGGCTCATCAGCCAGAAGGAGCTGGACGCCACGGCCGAGCAGATCAACCGCTTCGAGGCCATGCTGGTCAATGAAGGCGCACTGGTGCTCAAGTTCTGGTTCCACCTGACCAAGGACGCCCAGGAAAAGCGCCTGCGCGAACTGCAGAGCGACCCGAAGACCGCCTGGCGCGTCACCCAGTGGAACTGGGACCGGCTCAAGACCTACGACAAGCTCATGGACGTGTCGCAGCACCTGCTGCGCGTCACCAACACGCCGTGGGCGCCATGGATTGTGGTGGAGGGCACCGACGACCGTTACCGTAGCCTCACCGTGGGGCAGACCCTGCTGGCCGCCCTCCAGGCCAAGCTGGCCACGGGAGACAACCAGGACAGCCCGGTGGCCCCGCTGGTGCGCGTGGACCCGGACGGGCGCAACGTGCTGTCTGAGCTGGACATGGGCCTGGCCTTGGACGACAAGACCTACAAGGCGCAGCTGGCCAAGTGGCAGGGCCGCCTGTCCGAGCTACTGCGCGACCCGCGTTTCAAGGGCCGCTCGCTGGTGTGTGCGTTCGAAGGGGCCGACGCGGCCGGCAAGGGCGGAGCCATCCGGCGCATGGCTGCAGCCATGGACGCGCGCCAGTTCCAGATCATTCCCATTGCCGCCCCCACCGAAGAAGAACGTGCCCAGCCCCACCTGTGGCGCTTCTGGCGCCACCTGCCGCGCAAGGGCCATGTCGCCATCTTCGACCGCACCTGGTACGGCCGGGTGCTGGTGGAGCGCGTGGAGGGTTTCTGCAAGCAAGCCGACTGGCTGCGGGGCTATACCGAGATCAATGACTTCGAGCACGAGCTCATCGACGCGGGTGTGGTGGTGGTGAAGTTCTGGTTGCAGATCAGCCAGGACGAACAGCTGCGCCGCTTCCAGGAGCGCGAGCAGGTGGAGTTCAAGCGCTTCAAGATCACCGAGGAAGACTGGCGCAACCGCGAAAAGTGGAACGCCTACCAGCAGGCCATCTGCGACATGGTGGAGCGCACCAGCACCGGCAACGCCCCGTGGACGCTGGTGGAAGCCAACGACAAGAACTATGCCCGGGTGAAGATCCTGCGCACCGTGTGTGAGCGGCTGGAGGCCGAACTGAACGCCGACCTTTCCAAGCCCACTGAGAAAAAGGGCTCTGGCGAGAAAAGCGCGAAGAAACGCAAGAAGTAGGGCGCTTGCCCATATGGCGAAGGCAGGTGCTGCCTCAGGCGCCAGCCAAAGCTGCGGCAACCTCGGCAGCCTGGGTAGGGCGCACCAGGCGCGCAACTTCCTGGCCATCGCGCAGCAGCACCAGCGTGGGCCAGAGCTTGACGCGATAGCTGCGTCCCAATGCCCGGCCCGGGCCGTCTTCCACCTTGAGGTGGTTCCATACGGTGTGTTGGGCCAGCGCTTGCCGCACTGCCGGCTCGGCGGCGCGGCAGTGTCCGCACCAGTTGGTGCCGAATTCCAGCACGGTCAGGCCGGGCAGGGCATCTACTTCGGCGCGCGTGGGGGCTTCGGTCTCGCTCAGGTAGGGGTGGTAGGCGCTCATGCCCCGATTGTGTCCCGTCCGCGATAGCCCCGTGGCGTGCCCTGAATGGGGTGCGCTTCGATAATCCCCCCATGCCCCAACCCCAACTCTCCATGCTGGACCTCGTCGCCGTGCGCGAGGGCAGCACCGTGTCCCAAGCCATTGCCACCGCCTTGCAGGCAGCACAACACGCCGAGCGCCTCGGATTCACCCGCTACTGGCTGGCCGAGCACCACAACATGCCGGGGCTGGCGTGTTCGTCCACCGCCGTGCTCATCGGGCACATTGCGGGTGGCACCGAGCGCATTCGCGTGGGGGCGGGCGGCATCATGCTGCCCAACCACGCGCCCCTGGTGGTGGCGGAAGCCTTTGGCACGCTGGAAGCCCTGTACCCTGGCCGCATCGACCTGGGGCTGGGGCGGGCGCCGGGTACCGACCCGCTGACCATGCGCGCATTGCGCCGCAACCGGGTGGAAACGGAAGAAGACTTTCCCCGCGAGGTGGCCGAACTGCAGCAACTGCTCGGTGAGCCCCAGCCGGGGCAGCGCGTGGTGGCCTCGCCGGGGGCGGGCTCGCACGTGCCCATCTGGCTGCTGGGCTCCAGCCTGTTCTCGGCCCAGTTGGCAGCGCTGCGCGGCTTGCCCTATGCCTTTGCCTCGCATTTCGCCCCGCGCATGCTCATGCAGGCACTGCACATCTACCGCAGCACCTTCCAGCCCTCCGCCGTGCTGTCCAAGCCGCGCGTGGTGGTGGGTGTGCCGCTGATCGCCGCGACGACCGACGACGAGGCCCAGTTCCTGGCTACCAGCATCTACCAGCGGGTCTCGGGCATCGTACGTGGTGAGCGTCGCGCGCTGCAGCCGCCCGTAGCCGGCTACCTGGAGTCGCGCGAGCCGCAGGAGCGCGCGGCCATCGCCGACTTCCTGGCCATGGCCGTGATTGGCGGGCCGCAAACCGTGGCGCAGCAACTGCGCAAGATTGCCGACACCACCGAGGCCGACGAGCTCATGCTGGTCTGCGACATCTTCGACCCTGCACTGCGGTTGCGCTCGCTGGAAATTGCCGCGCAGGCCATGCACTGACCCTGGTGGATTTAGAGTCGGCGTAGAGGCCTGCAAGGCCAGCGGCACTCGCCAAGTCATTTGCTTTTGCTATCGAATATATAGCTTCGTGTTCATATTTTGTAATGGATAGGGGCATATTTCCTTGGCAATAGTGCCCAGAAGGTCTAGCGTCTCTGTCATTCGGGGTGCGCTCCCCGGCTGACGATGGATCGGTTGCGCAAGGCCTCGATGCGGTCTGGGCTCAACGCCAACACCACGTTGCTGTCCGCTGCGATCATCGCCACGATGGCTTCCCGTGGCCCGTTGCGCCAGGCGGAGCTGGCATAGAACGCAGCCTGGGTGGCTTGCAGGTGGGTCAGATCATGGTAAGCACGCATCAGGAAATAGCTGTCCGCGTCGTGCAGCGAGGGGCCCAAATCCACGACGTCCATGCCCCATTCGAGCATCAGGGGCAGGCTTTGTTGGCAGACCAGTTCGTGGAAGCGATCCCGGCTGCCCAGATTGAGCCGGTAGCTACGTATTTCGACTACGGGCATGTCGTTGCGCCTGCAGTGCCATTGGTGCGGTGGAAGTCCATCACCCAGTTGACTTCCCAGCTGATGCCTCCATCGGTGGAAAACGCCTGCTCCCAGCGGGGCTGCCCCCGCTCGGAGCACTGCGTCCACAGGAAGCGCACACGAATGGGCTGGCCGTTGAGCGTGTCGTCGGCGTAGAAATACCCCTTGCCGTCCTGGAAGCCGCCCACCACGGGAACGTCGAGCCGCCCGGGATGGCGTCCATCCAGCCACCAGATCGACCACCAGCCGCTGGCTGCGTCAAAGCTGCGGATGGTCAATGCCCGGTAGTCACCGTCGGGCAGGTGGATCAGGTTGTCGTCTACATTGGCATGGCCAGCGAGCAGCTTTTGCATGGTGGAGCTGCCCCCAAACGCCTCCCATTCCTGGCAGCCAGTCAGACGTTCCTTGAGGCGGCGGTGCTGTACCTTCCACGACCCGACAAAGAAGTCGAAGTCGGAAGCGGCGCCGGTGCTGGAGCGGGCAGGGGTGGTCGTTGGCTTGGTCATGGCAGGTTGCGCTCGAAGCGTGTGAAATGAGCCGCGCAGTCTAGGTCGCAGGATGGCTTCTCGTATCTGCAACTGTGCAAACTGGCATGTCAGAATTGCAAGCCATCGACATCCCATTCCGTGTTAGACCACCATGACCCAAAGCCCCAACTCGTGGGACGACTTGCGTTTCTTCTTGCACATTGGTCGTGCCAGGTCGCTGACCGCAGCCGCCGACAAGCTGGGGGTCAGCCATGCCACCGTGTTTCGTCGCCTGGGCGCGCTGGAGGCCGAGCTTGGGGTGCGCTTGTTTGCGCGCAGCCGGGCCGGCTACGCGCTCACGGATGCCGGGCAGGAGCTGTTTCAGGTTGCTGCCGACATGGAAATCGAGTTGGCCTGCGCAACACGGCAACTCGGCAAGCGTGCGGCCTGGCCGGGTGGGGTGGTGCGGCTGACCACCACCGACACCCTCATGCATGCAGCCCTCGCACCCGTGCTGAGTGCCTACCAGCGCCAGGCCGGCGTGCAGCTGTTGATCAACACTTCCACGGTGCAGCAAGACATTCTGAAAGGCGAGGTCGACGTGGCCATCCGAGCCGGAGGCCGTCCCGCAGACCCGCTGGTGGCACGGCGACTGTGCCGCATCGAGTCCACGGTGTACCGCTCACGCAAGATCAGTGGTGCCACCCCCGGCAACCTGGCCGATTTCCCCTGGGTGGCTGGTGACGACACGTTTGCCCACCTGGATTCCTCCAAGTGGCTGCACCAGCAAGGTCTGGACGCCAACGCTGTGCTGCGCACCAACAGCCACGTCAACGTGTTGAACCTGGTCAAGGCTGGCGCGGGGCTGGCCGTGCTGCCCTGCTACCTCGGTGATCTGGAGCCCAGCATCTGCCGCGTGATTCCGACTCCGCCCAAGGCGTGGCGCAGCGACCTGTGGCTACTCACCCGCGTGGACCTGCGCCACGTGCCCCGCATCAAGCAACTGTTTGAGGCCGTGGTGGAGGGCATGCGACCCCAGGTTGCGCTGTTTGAAGGGCACGCTGCTTTGGGCTGAACTGGTGCTGTCTGATTCTGGAAGAGGCCAATGAAAAAGCCTGCCACCGTTCCCGGTTCAGCAGGCTTTCGCTATCAAATTTCTAGCTAGTAACGCATATTCCATGCGGGCTGGCGTCAGTTTTGAAAGGTAATCAGCCCTCCACCACCGATACGGCGGAGTTGGACACGCCGCAATCCACGTAGGCGATCTGGCCGGTCATGCCGGAGGACAGGTCGCTGAGCAGGAAGGCGGCGACGTTGCCCACTTCTTCGATGGTGACGTTGCGGCGCAAGGGCGAGGCACCGGCCGAGATGGCCAGCAGCTTGCCGAAGTCCTTGATGCCGCTGGCGGCCAGGGTCTTGATGGCGCCGGCGCTGATGCCGTTGGCGCGGATGCCTTTTTCACCCACGGCTTCGGCCAGGTAACGCACCGAGGCTTCGAGCGAGGCCTTGGCCAGGCCCATGGTGTTGTAGCTGGGCACCACGCGCACGGCACCCAGGTAACTCAGGGTCAGCAGGGAGGCGTTCTCGTTGAGCATGGGCAGGGCGGCCTTGGCCATGCCGGGGAAGCTGTAGGCGCTGATGTCGTGGGCAATGCGGTAGTTCTCGCGGGTCAGGCCGTCGAGGAAGTTGCCGGCAATGGCTTCACGCGGGGCAAAGCCGATGCTGTGCACGAAGCCGTCAAACTTGGGCCAGTGGACGGCCAGGTCGGCAAACATCTTGTCGATCTGCTCGTCGCTGGAAACGTCGCAGTCGAACACCAGCTTGGAGTTGAAGTCGGCAGCAAATTCGCTGATGCGGTCCTTGAAGCGCTCGCCCACGTAGCTGAAGGCCAGTTCAGCGCCTTGCTCGTGGCAGGCTTTGGCAATGCCGTAGGCGATGGAGCGGTTGGAAAGTACGCCGGTGATCAGAAACTTCTTGCCTGTCAAAAAACCCATGTTGTCCTCATTCAAATACTTGACGTAAGGCAGAATTGTCGCATGCGTCGATTGCTGCATTCCTTCACCATCCTGTCGGCCATTTCCGCCGGGCCGGCTTGGGGCTCGCATGGGTATGCCTTGTGGGGCGAGCTCAAGTACCCGCCGCAGTTTGCCCAATTCGACTACGTGAACGCAGCCGCGCCCAAGGGCGGCGAGCTGCGCATGGTGAGCAACCTGCGCGTGTCCACGTACGACAAGTTCAACCCCTTCACCATCAAGGGCTCGGCGCCGGCCTACCTGTCCGGCCTGATGTTCGACACCCTGCTGGCCGGCGCTGCGGACGAAACCGCGTCGGCCTACGGGCTGCTGGCGCAGGACGTGCGCGTGGCTCCTGACGGCCTCAGCGCCGAGTTCACCTTGCGCACGCAAGCTCGTTTCCACAATGGCGACCCGGTGCTGGCGAAAGACGTGAAGCACAGCTTCGATACCCTCAACGGCCCGCATGTGTCACCGGGCTACCGCACGGCGCTGGAGGATGTGGCGGGTGTGGACGTGGTGAACGAGCGTACCGTGCGCTACCGCTTCAAGAAGCCCAACCGCGAGCTGCCGCTCACGGTGGGCGGCCTGCCGGTGTTCAGCCACCGCTGGGGTGAGGAAGGGGGTAAGGCCAAGCCTTTCAATGAAGTGGTGATGGACATCCCCATCGGCAGCGGCCCCTACCGCATTGGTCCCACGCGCTTCGGCAAGGACATCACCTATGTGCGTGATGTGAACTACTGGGCCAAAGACCTTCCCGTGCGCAAGGGGCAGTTCAACTTTGACCGCATCACGGTCAAGATCTACAAGGACAACACGGCGCGGCTGGAGGCCCTGAAAGCGGGTGAGTTCGACCTGATGCGTTTCTTCTCGGCCGGTGACTGGGCCCGGCGCGTGACGGGGCGCAAGTTCAACACCGGCGAGCTGGTCAAGGCCGAGTTCCAGCACCGCCTGCCCAGCGGTTTCCAGAGCTATGTGCTCAATACCCGCCGCCCGCTGCTGCAGGACCTGCGCGTGCGCCAGGCCCTGGGGCTGGCGCTGGATTTTGAGTGGATGAACCGCCAGCTGTTCTACAACGCCTACGCGCGTGTGCAGGGCATCTTCGGCAATACCGATTGCCAGGCCAGCGGCACCCCGGATGCCGCGGAGCAGGCCTTGCTGGCACCGTACAAGGCGCAGCTGCCGCAGGCCGTGTTCGGAGCCATGGCCACGCCACCGCGCACCGATGGCGATAGCAGCCTGCGCGCCAACCTGCGCCAGGCCCAGGCGCTGCTGAAAGAGGCCGGTTGGGAATACCGCGACGGCGCGCTGCGCAATGCCAAAGGGGAGCCCCTGCGGCTGGAATACCTGGACAGCAACGAGGCCGGTGCCCGCGTGGTCACGCCCTGGGTACGCAACCTCGAAAAGATCGGGGTGGAGCTGGTGTTCCGCCCGGTCGACTTTGCGCTGTACCAGCAGCGGCTGCAGAAGTTCGAATTCGACATCACCAGCCTGGCCTACCAGGGCTCACACAACCCCGGTGCCGAGCTGGCCGACCTGTTCGGCTCCAAGGCCGCCAACCAGGAAGATTCGGGCAACCACAGCGGTATCCAAAGCCCGGCGGTGGACGCGCTGGTGGCCCGCATCGTGGGCGCGAAGACCAAGGCCGAGTTGCTGCCCGCCTGCCGGGCGCTGGATCGCGTCATCACCCACAGCCACATTCTGGTTCCACAGTGGTCGGCCCCCACGCACCGCGTGGCCTACAACGCCTGGCGGCTGGAGCGCCCGCAGGCCATGCCGCCCTATGCGCAGGCCGAAGGCTGGGCCATGGAAACCTGGTGGGCCAAGCCGGAAATGAAAAGACCGTAAGCCATGTTCTGGTACATCCTCAAACGCCTCCTGCTCATGGTGCCCACGCTGTTCGGCGTGCTGCTGCTCACCTTTGTCGTCATCCAGTTCGTGCCCGGCGGGCCGGTGGAGCAGTACCTGGCCGAGGCGCGCGCTGGCACCGGCGGCGGCGATACGGGGGCGCTGGCCTACCGCGGCGCGCAGGGGGTAGACCCCAAGCGCCTGGAGCAAGCCAAGGCGCTGTACGGCTTTGACAAGCCGCCTGCCGAGCGTTTCTGGCAGATGCTGGGCCAGTTCGCACGCTTTGATCTGGGCAAGAGCTTCTTCCACAACCGCGACGTGGCCGGGCTGATCTGGGAAAAGCTGCCGGTGTCCATGAGCCTGGGGCTGTGGACCTTCTTCATCAGCTACCTCGTGGCGGTGCCGTTGGGGGTGGCCAAGGCGGTGCGCGCGGGCAGCCGGTTCGATCTGGTGACCACCGGGCTGGTGATGCTGGGCTATGCCATTCCGGGCTTCGTGCTGGGGGTAGCACTGTTGGTCATCTTTGGCGGTCAACTGCAGTGGTTCCCACTGCGCGGCCTGACCTCGGCGAACTGGGATGAACTGTCCTGGGGTGCGCGTGTGGTGGACTACCTGTGGCACATCACGCTGCCGGTCACCAGCATGGTGCTGGGCAGCTTTGCCGTGACCAGCATGCTTACCAAGAACGCGTTTCTGGAAGAGATCCGCAAGCAATACGTGCTGACGGCCCGCGCCAAGGGCCTCAGCGAGACGAGAGTGCTGTGGACGCATGTGATGCGCAATGCGCTCATTCCCATCGTCACCGGCTTTCCGGCGGCCTTCATCGGCGCCTTCTTTACCGGCTCGCTGCTGATCGAGACCCTGTTCTCGCTCGACGGCATGGGCCTGCTGGGCTTCGAGAGCGTGATCCGGCGCGACTACCCGGTGGTCATGGGCACGCTCTACCTGTTTACCTTGATCGGTCTGGTCACCAAGCTGGTGTCCGACCTCTGCTACGCCTGGGTGGACCCGCGTGTCAAATTCGACTGAACCCGTGCGCCCCCTGGGAGCCAGCCCCGCGCGGCGGGCCTGGGCGCGTTTCCGCAAGAACCGTCTCGGTCTGTGGAGCCTGTGGATCTTCTGCGCCATGGTGCTGCTGAGCCTGGGGGCTGAGCTCATCTCCAACGACCGCCCGCTGGTGGTGCGATACCAGGGGCAGTGGTACTGGCCGCTCACCCACGACTACCCGGAAACCACCTTCGGCGGCGACTTTGCCACGCCCACCGACTACCTCGACCCCTTCATTCAGCAGCAGCTGCGCCAGGAGGGCAACTGGGCCCTGTTTGCCCCCAACCGCTACGGCGCCAAGACGCTCAACTACTTCGCGCCCAGTCCCAACCCGGCACCACCGTCCAGCGAGAACTGGTTGGGCACCGACGACCGTGGGCGCGACCTGCTGGCGCAGCTGATCTACGGCTTTCGGGTCAGCGTGCTGTTTGCCTTTGCGCTCACTTTCACGGGTGTGGTTCTGGGTGTCATCACGGGGGCCATCCAGGGCTATTTCGGCGGGCGTACCGATCTGCTGTTCCAGCGCTTCATCGAAATCTGGAGCTCCATGCCGGAGCTCTACCTGCTCATCATTTTCAGCGCCGTGCTCTCGCCCAGCGTGGGCCTGCTGCTGGTGCTGCTGAGCCTGTTTGGCTGGATGGGGCTGGGTGACTACGTGCGCGCCGAGTTCCTGCGCAACCGCCAGTTGGACTACGTGCGGGCGGCCCGGGCCCTGGGCGTGTCGCACTGGCGCATCATCACCCGCCATGTGTTGCCCAACAGCCTCACCCCGGTGGTGACCTTCCTGCCATTTCGCATGAGCGGGGCCATCCTGGCGCTCACCTCGTTGGACTTTCTGGGCTTGGGCGTACCGCCGGGAACACCCTCGCTGGGCGAGTTGCTGTCGCAGGGCAAGGGCAGCATCGACGCCTGGTGGATTTCGCTCGCCACCTTTTTCGTGCTGGCCTTCACGCTGTTGCTGCTGACGCTGATGGGTGACGCGCTGCGCGACGCGCTGGACCCGCGCAAGGCGGTGGACTGACATGGCAGACACACAGATCAACACCGCCGAGCCCTTGCTGCAGGTCCGCGGCCTGCGCATTGCCTTCGGCGCGCACGAAGTGGTGCACGGCATCGACTTCGACCTGCATGCCGGTCAGCGCCTGGCGCTGGTGGGGGAGTCCGGTTCGGGCAAATCGCTCACGGCCTTGAGCCTGCTGGGGCTGGCCCAGGGCGCCCGCGTGTCGGGCCAGGCCCGCTGGGGCGGGGTGCAGGGAACCGACCTGCTGCAGAACACCGACCGGCAGTGGCAGGCGGTGCGTGGCAGCGACATTGCCATGGTGTTTCAGGAGCCCATGACGGCCCTGAACCCCCTGTTCACCATTGGCCGCCAGATTACCGAGGTCTTGCAGCAGAAAATGGGCCTGGCCCCCGCAGAATGTGCGCAACGCGCTACGGAATTGCTAGCGGAAGTCGGCATCCCGGAACCCGCCCGTAGCCTGAATGCCTACCCGCACCAGCTCTCGGGCGGGCAGCGCCAGCGCGCCATGATCGCCATGGCCCTGGCCTGCAAGCCCAAATTGCTGTTGGCCGACGAGCCCACTACGGCGCTGGACGTGACGCTTCGGGTGCAGATACTGGACCTGTTGGCTAGGCTGCAGCAGGACCACGGCATGGCCGTACTGCTGATTTCGCACGACCTGCCGCTGGTGCGCCGCTTCGCCCACCAGGTGGCGGTCATGGACGGCGGCCACATTGTGGAACAGGGGCTGGTGGCGCAGGTGCTGCAGCAGCCTGCGCATGATGTGACGCGCCGCCTGCTCGATGCCGCCCCCCGCCGCGACGTGGCGCCGGTTTCGGATTCCGCCTCAGTGCGCCTGCAGGCACAGGGCTTGCGCGTGGCCTACCCGGTGCCACGCCCCGGTTGGCGTGGCTGGTTTTCCAAAGGCGAGTTCGTGGCCGTGCAGGGGGCTGAATTGGTGGTTCGTCAGGGGCAGACGCTGGGCATTGTGGGCGAATCCGGCTCGGGCAAGTCCACACTGGCCCTGGCCTTGTTGAACCTGTTGCCGTTTGCGGGAGACGTGGCGGTGGGGGGGCAAGCCTGGGGCCGGGACAATGCGCTGGCGCTGCGCCGGCAGATGCAGGTGGTGTTTCAGGACCCGTTTTCCTCGCTCTCGCCGCGCCTGACGGTGGGGGAGATCGTGGGCGAAGGGCTGGAAGTGCACTTCCTGGGCCTGAGCCCCGCACAGCGGCGTTCCCAGGTGGTGGCCGTGCTTGAGCGGGTCGGGCTGACCGAAGAGCGGTTCCCGGCCTTGTTGGAGCGCTACCCGCACGAATTCTCCGGCGGGCAGCGCCAGCGCATTGCCGTGGCCCGGGCGCTGGTGGTGCAACCGCAGGTACTGGTGCTGGACGAGCCCACCAGCGCGCTCGATGCCACCATGGCACGCCAGGTACTGGAGTTGCTGCAACAGCTCCAGCGCGAAGAAGGCTTGAGCTATCTGCTCATCACCCATGATGTGGGTGTGGTGCGGGCCATGGCGCACGAGGTGGCCGTGATGCGGGACGGCAAAATCCTTGAATCGGGGCCGCTGGAGCAGGTTTTTGGCACGCCGGCACACGAATACACCCGCGAATTGCTCAATTCCACTGCGTAAAAGCCTTGAAAATCAACACCTTTCGCTGATTTTTGGGTACAATCCGAGCCTTCACGACCAAACGGGCGGGTAATTACCGCCCGTTTTTTTTGGTCAAACGGTTTTAGCTGGGGTGGCAAACGTGGCGTTGCAGGACATTGTTGAACAGACAGTACGCGGATTGGGGTACGACCTGGTAGAGGTCAATCGGTCGGCGGGCGGCTTGCTGCGCATCACCATCGACATCCCGTGGGAAAAGCCTCAGGAAGGCGTACCTGCACTGCCGGAACAGTTTGTGACGGTGGAAGACTGCGAGAAGGTCAATCGCCAGTTGCAGTTTGCGCTGGAAGTGGATGGCGTCGATTACAAGCGGCTGGAAATTTCCTCGCCCGGCATCGATCGGCCCCTGCGTCATGTGGCGGACTTCGAGCGTTTTGTCGGTCATGAGATCGACATCACCCTCAAAGCCCCCATGGGTGCGGCTGCCGGTGGTCAGGTCAGTGCCAACCGCAAGAAGTTTCGCGGCACGTTGGAGCGCCTGGAAGGTGCTGATGGTGCGGTGGCTTGGCAGATCGTCTGGAGTGACGAGCCGGCACCCAAGCCCGGTGTGCGGGTGAGCAAGAAGCGCGCGGCGCCAGTTTTGCAGGCCTTGGGGTTTGCGTTGGATGAATTGAAGGAGGCGCGTCTGGCGCCGGTGGTGAATTTCAAGGGACGCGCCGCGTGATGTGGCGAATGGTTTTAAGCGTATTTTCGAATAGTGTGTTCAGGAGATTGATGGCATGAATCGCGAATTGTTGATGCTGGTCGAGGCTATTTCACGTGAGAAGAACGTGGAGCTGGATGTGGTGATGGGTGCCGTGGAAGCGGCGTTGGCCCAGGCGACCAAGAAGCTGTACGCCGGTGATGTGGATATCCGCGTTGCGCTCAATCGTGACACCGGCCAATATGACACCTTCCGCCGCTGGCACGTGGTGCCCGACGAGGCTGGGCTGCAGCTGCCTGACCAGGAGATCCTGCTGTTCGAAGCCAAGGAACAGATTCCCGATATCGAGGTGGATGAGTACATCGAGGAGCCGGTGGAGTCGGTGCCGATCGGTCGTATCGGAGCGATGGCTGCCAAGCAGGTGATCCTGCAGAAGATCCGCGACGCCGAGCGCGAGATGCTGCTCAATGACTTCATGTCGCGTGGCGAGAAAATTTTCGTCGGTACCGTCAAGCGCATGGACAAGGGTGACGTGATCGTCGAAAGCGGTCGTGTCGAAGGCCGTCTGCGCCGTTCGGAAATGATCCCGAAGGAAAACCTGCGTTCTGGCGACCGCGTGCGCGCCATGATCATGGAAGTGGACCTGACCCTGCGTGGCGCGCCCATCCTGCTGTCGCGTTCGGCGCCTGAATTCATGATTGAGCTGTTCCGCCAGGAAGTGCCTGAAATCGAGCAAGGCCTGCTGGAGATCAAGTCCTGCGCCCGTGACCCCGGTTCGCGTGCCAAGATCGCCGTGCTGTCGCACGACAAGCGCGTCGACCCCATCGGCACCTGCGTGGGTGTGCGTGGCAGCCGCGTGAACGCCGTGACCACCGAGTTGGCTGGTGAGCGTGTCGATATCGTGCTGTGGAGCGAAGACCCAGCCCAGTTCGTGATCGGTGCCTTGGCCCCTGCCAACGTGCAGTCCATCGTGGTGGATGAAGAAAAGCACGCCATGGACGTGGTGGTGGACGAGGAAAACCTGGCGATCGCCATCGGTCGCGGTGGCCAGAACGTGCGTCTGGCGTCTGACCTGACCGGCTGGAAGATCAACATCATGGATGCCGCGGAATCGGCCGCCAAGGCAGACTCCGAAGCGGGCGAGGTGCGTTCGCTGTTCATGGAAAAGCTCGATGTGGACGAAGAAATCGCCGACCTGCTGATCGAAGAAGGCTTCACCAGCCTGGAGCAGGTGGCCTACGTGCCGCTGGAAGAAATGCTCGAAATCGAAGCCCTGGACGAGGAAACTGTGCAGGAACTGCGTTCGCGCGCCAAGAATGCCCTGCTGACGATGGAAATCGCCCGCGAGGAAGATGTCGAAGAGCTGTCGCTGGAACTGCGTGACCTCGAAGGCATGACGCCCGACATCGTGGCCAAGCTGGCCGATGCTGGTATCCACAACCGCGACGATCTGGCCGACCTGGCCGTCGACGAGCTGACCGATATCACCGGTCAGAGCGCCGACGAGGCCAAGGCCATGATTCTGAAGGCGCGTGAACACTGGTTCACGGGCGATGCCGCTTAATACGCAGGGCACACCCATGGCTTCCTAGGTTTTTCGTGGATCCGCTGACCGATTGACGGGGCGGATTCTCATCAAAGGTTTCTAAAAGATATGTCTAGTACGACCGTTGCCGAGTTTGCTGTTGAACTCAAAAAATCCACCGATACCCTGTTGGAGCAGTTGCGCGCCGCCGGGGTGCAGAAATCTGCTGCGAGTGATGTCCTGACCGATGGCGACAAGCACAGCCTGCTGAACTATCTGAAGACCAGCCACGGAACCGAAAGCCCGGAGCGCAAGAAGATCACGCTGGTCAAGCGCCAGACGACCGAGATCAAGCAGGCCGATGCCACTGGAAAGGCCCGTACTATCCAGGTGGAAGTGCGCAAGAAGCGCACGTTCGTTCGCCGCGACGACGCCGAGCAGGGTGCAGAGGCCCCCGCAGCGGCTTCGACCACTGCTGCGGCTCCGGTCATCGACCAGGCCGAATTGCAGCGTCGTGAGGAAGAGGCACGTCGCCAGGCTGAGTTGATCCGTCGCCAGGAAGAAGAACTGGCGCAACGTCGCCGAGAGCGCGAGGAGCAGGAAGCCAAGGCACGTGCAGCCGAGGCCGAGGAAGCCCAGCGAGCCGCGGCCAAGGAAGAGGCCGAGCGCGCCGAGAAGGCGGCTCAGCAGAAAGCCAAGGCCGAGCAGCAGCCGGCCTCGGAGGCCGAAGAAGCCAGTGCCAAGGCCCAGGAGCAGGCACAGGCGGACGCCAAAGCCAGCAAAGTTGCGGCCGAAAAAGCTGCCGCCGAAAAGGCCCTTGCCGAGTCCAAGGCCCGTGCCGCCGAAGAGCAGGCGCGCGCCGCCGAGCTCAGCGAACGACGCCGCAAGGCCGAGGAAGAAGCAGCGGCCATTCGCCAGATGATGTCGGGCCCGGCCAAGAAAGTGGCTGCTCCGGCCAAGAAGGAAGAGCCCAAGGTCGAGGCCAAGAAGGGCACGCTGCACAAGCCTGCAGCAGGCACTACCGCAGCGAAGCCTGCGAAATCCTTCGGCAATGACGCCGCTCCCGCGGGTGGTGCTGGCAAGGAAGTCAAGGCCTCCAAGCTGTCCAGCAGCTGGGCTGGTGAGCCTGGCAAGAAGAAAGGCATTCCCACCCGTGGCGGTGACGCCGGTTCAGCCAATGCCCGTGGCAGCTGGCGCGCAGGCCCCAAGGGCAAGCGCCATGGCGAGCGTGATGACAACCGCAACCAGGCAGCGCCGGTCGAGGCGCGTGTCATTGAAGTGCACGTGCCGGAAACCATTACGGTGGCCGAGCTGGCCCACAAGATGGCGATCAAGGCATCCGAGGTCATCAAGGAGCTGATGAAGCTCGGCCAGATGGTCACCATCAACCAGCCATTGGACCAGGATACGGCCATGATCGTGGTCGAGGAATTGGGTCACAAGGCCGTGATTGCCGCGCTGGACGACCCCGAAGCGTTTACCGACGAAGAGGTGTCCGGCCAGCAGGCGGAGGCTCTGCCGCGTGCACCGGTGGTGACCGTGATGGGTCACGTTGACCACGGCAAGACCTCGCTGCTGGACTACATCCGCCGCGCCAAGGTGGCTGCCGGGGAAGCCGGTGGCATTACCCAGCACATCGGTGCCTACCACGTGGAAACCCCGCGCGGCATGGTGTCCTTCCTCGACACCCCTGGTCACGAGGCCTTCACCGCCATGCGTGCGCGTGGTGCCCAGGCGACCGACATCGTGATTCTGGTGTGTGCCGCCGACGACGGCGTGATGCCCCAGACCAAGGAAGCCGTAAAGCATGCCAAGGCAGCTGGCGTTCCCATCGTGGTGGCGATCACCAAGGCCGACAAGCCCGATGCCAACCCCGAGCGCGTGAAGCAGGAGCTGGTGGGAGAGGAAGTGGTGCCCGAAGAATACGGTGGTGAGTCGCCCTTCGTGGCGGTTTCGTCCAAGACGGGCATGGGCATCGACGAACTGCTGGAGCAGGTGCTGTTGCAGGCCGAAGTGCTGGAACTCAAGGCACCGGTCGATGCCATGGCCAAGGGTCTGGTGATTGAAGCCAAGCTCGACAAGGGCCGTGGCCCGGTCGCCACGGTACTGGTGCAGTCCGGTACGCTCAAGGCCGGTGATGTGGTGCTGGCTGGTCAGACCTATGGCCGTGTGCGCGCCATGCTGGACGAGAACGGCCGCCGTATCGAGTCGGCTGGTCCGTCCATTCCGGTCGAGATCCAGGGTCTCACGGAAGTACCCCAGGCCGGTGACGAGTTCATGGTGCTGGCCGATGAGCGCCGCGCCCGCGAGATCGCGACCTACCGTGCTGGCAAGTTCCGCAACACCAAGCTGGCCAAGCAACAGGCAGCCAAGCTGGAGAACATGTTCTCCGAAATGTCCTCGGGCGACGTCAAGACGCTGCCCATCATCATCAAGGCCGACGTGCAGGGTTCGCAGGAAGCGCTTGCTTCCTCCTTGCTCAAGCTGTCGACCGACGAAGTCAAGGTGCAGATGGTGTACGCCGCAGTCGGTGGCATCAGCGAATCCGACATCAACCTGGCGATCGCCTCCAAGGCTGTCATCATCGGCTTCAACACCCGCGCCGATGCCGGTGCACGCAAGCTGGCCGAAACCAATGGTGTGGATATCCGCTACTACGACATCATCTATGACGCCGTGGACGACCTGAAGGCCGCCATGTCGGGCATGCTGACTCCGGACAAGAAGGAAGAAGTCATCGGTACTGCGGAAATCCGTACCGTGTTCGTCGCCTCGAAGATCGGTACCGTGGCTGGCTGTATGGTCACCAGTGGCTTCGTCACACGCAGCGCGCATTTCCGCCTGCTGCGCGACAATGTCGTCATCTACACCGGCGAACTCGATTCCCTGAAGCGGATGAAAGACGACGTGCGCGAAGTCAAGGAAGGCTTCGAGTGCGGTATCAAGCTAAAGAACTACAACGAGATCAAGGAAAACGATCAGTTGGAGTTCTTCGAAATCAAGGAAGTGGCTCGTACGCTGTAATCCATAGGTCCTTTTCGTGCGCAAGAAGTCCAGTACCCCCAATCGCGGTTTCCGCATCGCCGACCAGATCCAACGCGATCTGACGGACTTGATCGCCCGCGAGCTGAAGGACCCCCGCGTGGGTATGGTTACGCTGCAGGGCGTGGAAGTCACGCCGGATTACGCCCACGCCAAGGTCTACTTCAGCCTGCTGGTGGGGGACCCGGTGGAGACGGCCGAGGCCCTGAACCAGGCCGCTGGCTTCCTGCGCAACGGCCTGTTCAAGCGTCTGCACATCCACACCGTGCCGACGCTGCATTTCCTCTTCGACCAGACGCCCGAGCGTGCGGCCGACATGAACGCGCTGATTGCGCGCGCCGTCGCTTCCCGCGCCAAGGACAGCGAAGGCTAGCCATGAGCACCGCAGGGCCGCCCCAAGGTGCGAAGGCCCCCTTGGGGGGCAGCGAATTGCACGCAGTGAAGGAGCGTGGGGGTCAACGTACCCGGGTTGCAAGGCGCCCCGTGCATGGGGTGCTGTTGCTCGACAAGCCACTGGGTTTTTCCAGCAACCAGGCCTTGCAGAAGGTCAAATGGTTGTTGCGCGCGGAGAAGGCGGGCCATACCGGGACGCTGGACCCGCTAGCCAGTGGTGTACTGCCATTGTGTTTTGGTGCCGCCACCAAATTCAGTCAAATCCATCTGGATGCGGACAAGACCTATGAAACCGTCGTGCGTCTGGGTGTGAAGACCAGTACCGCAGACGCGGAAGGTGAGGTGCTCGCTACCCGGCCCGTGACGTGCTCGGCAGGCCAAGTGGTCGAGGTACTGGATCGGTTCACCGGGCCGATCGCCCAGGTGCCACCCATGCACAGTGCCTTGAAGAAGGACGGCAAGGCCTTGTATGAGTATGCGCGCGATGGCGTGGAAGTGGAGCGCGAGCCCCGCAACGTGACCATTCATGACCTTGAGTTGCTGGAGATGCAGCTGCAGGGCGATGCGCCGAGCCTGCGTTTGCGGGTGACGTGCAGCAAGGGAACGTACATCCGTACCCTGGGCGAGGATATCGGTGAAGCGCTGGGCTGCGGTGGCCATTTGACCTACCTGCGTCGCGTGGCTACCGGGCCGTTTTCCGAAGCCGGAACGGTGACCGTGGAGGCGCTGGAAGCCATGGCGGAGGAGCAGCGATTGGCCATGCTGCAGCCGGTGGAAACCCTGCTGCAGGGATACCAGAAACTGGTACTGGATAACGACAACGCGGCCAAGTTCCTCAGTGGGATGCGCCGCCGCGGAGACTTTAAAGATGCTGAACACGTGATGGTGTTCGCGGACAAACCCCATGCGCTACTGGGCACGGCGCATACCAAGGCCGGAGAACTGATTCCGGTGCGCCTTTTGAGCCCCGCAGAGATTGGTGAGACCCTCACCCAACAGGAATTGACAGAAATCGACTGAAAGAGGACTTTATGAGCCGACAAATTCGCAACATCGCCATCATCGCCCACGTGGACCATGGCAAGACCACCATGGTGGACCAGCTGCTGCGCCAGTCCGGTACCTTCGCGGAACACGAGAAGGTGGTCGACACCGTGATGGACAACAACGCGATCGAAAAGGAACGCGGCATCACGATTCTGGCCAAGAACTGCGCCGTGAGCTGGGAAGGTACCCACATCAACATCGTCGACACGCCCGGACACGCGGACTTTGGTGGCGAAGTGGAACGCGCCCTGTCGATGGTGGACAGCGTGCTGCTGCTGATCGACGCCCAGGAAGGCCCCATGCCCCAAACCCGCTTCGTCACCAAGAAGGCGCTGGCCCTGGGCCTGCGCCCCATCGTGGTGGTGAACAAGGTGGACAAGCCCGGTGCGAACCCCGACAAGGTGATCAATGCTGCGTTCGACCTGTTCGATAAGCTCGGCGCCACCGACGAGCAGCTCGACTTCCCCGTGGTGTATGCCTCCGGTATCAATGGCTGGTCTTCGCTGGAAGAAGGCGCACCCGGCGAGCAATGGGGTCCCGATATGTCGGCCCTGTTCAATACCATCCTGAAGCACGTGCCAGCGAACTCGGGTGATCCCAAGGCGCCTCTGCAGCTGCAGATCTCGGCGCTGGACTTCTCCACCTTCGTGGGGCGCATCGGCGTGGGCCGCATCAGCCAGGGCACCTTGAAGCCCATGCAGGACGTGCTCGTCATGGAAGGGCCGGATGGCAAGTCCATCAAGGGCCGCGTCAACCAGGTGCTGACCTTCCAGGGTCTGGACCGCATGCAGACACCGGAAGCCGGCCCTGGCGACATCGTGCTGATCAACGGTATCGAAGAGATCGGTATTGGTGTGACCGTAACGGACCCTGCCAACCCGGCTCCGCTGCCCATGCTCAAGGTAGACGAGCCCACGCTGACCATGAACTTCTGCGTCAACACCAGCCCCTTGGCCGGCCGCGAAGGCAAGTTCGTGACCAGCCGCCAGATCTGGGACCGCCTGCAGAAGGAACTGCAGCACAACGTGGCCCTGCGCGTGAAGGAAACCGACGAAGACGGCATCTTCGAAGTGTCCGGTCGCGGAGAACTGCACCTGACCATCCTGCTGGAAAACATGCGCCGTGAAGGCTACGAGCTGGCCGTTTCCAAGCCGCGCGTGCTGTTCAAGGAAATCAACGGTGAGCGTTGTGAGCCGATCGAAATGGTGACGGCCGACATCGAAGAGCAGCACCAGGGTGGTGTCATGCAGGCTCTGGGCGAGCGCAAGGGTGAACTCGTGAACATGGAGCCGGACGGCCGTGGCCGCGTGCGCCTGGAGTACCGCATCCCGGCCCGTGGTCTGATCGGTTTTTCCAACGAGTTCCTGAATCTCACCCGCGGTTCGGGCCTGATCTCCAACATCTTCGACAGCTACGAGCCGCACAAGGGCGACATCGCCAGCCGCAAGAACGGCGTGCTGATCTCCATGGACGACGGTGAGATCTTCACCTACGCCCTGGGCAAGCTTGATGACCGCGGCCGCATGTTCGTGAAGGCCAATGATCCGGTGTACGAAGGCATGATCGTCGGCATCCACAACCGCGACAATGACCTGGTGGTGAACGCCACCCGTACCAAGCAGCTCACCAACTTCCGCGTCTCCGGCAAGGAAGACGCGATCAAGATCACGCCCCCGATCGAACTCACGCTGGAATACGGCGTCGAGTTCATCGAGGACGATGAACTGGTTGAGATCACGCCGAAGTCGGTGCGTCTGCGCAAGCGCTTCCTGAAAGAGCATGAGCGCAAGCGCGCCAGCCGTGAAGGTCTGTAAAGGCTCCAAGCGCGAGGATCCGGAAACGGCCCTCGCGCTTTTTTCTTGGAGAACCCATTGAGAATTCGGCTCACGCATGCGCAGGCAGTCGGCCTGATGGTGCTTGTCACGATGCTGTGGTCCACCGCCGGTGTGGTGGCGCGCCAGCTGGAATACGCACGTAGCTTTGAAGTCACGTTCTGGCGCTCGCTGTTCACCTTTCTGTGCCTGTCACTGCTGCTACCACTTCTGCAGGGGCCGCGGTTCTGGTCTGGCTTGCGCACAGCCGGGCGGGCGTTCTGGGTTTCGGGCGTCTGCTGGAGTGTGATGTTCACGGCCTTCATGGTGGCGCTCACGCTCACCAGCGTCGGCAACGTGCTGATCACCATGGCGATCGGCCCATTGCTGACCGCGCTGGTCGCCCGCGTGTTCATCGGTCACCACGTGGCAACGCGCACCTGGTTTGCCATCGCAGCAGCGGGAGCGGGCATTGCCTACATGTATGCCACGCAGTTGGATACCCTGAGCTGGGCTGGAACCCTGGTGGCACTGTGTGTGCCTATTGCCGGGGCCACCAACTGGACCGTGACGCAACATGCCCACGAGCAGGGACATGATGTGGACCTGGTCCCGGCGGTATGGGTCGGCGGTGCGCTGTCGAGCCTGGTGACACTTCCTTTGGCTTATCCATTCCAGGCCAGCGGACATGATGTTCTCTTGCTCGGTGGCCTGGGCGTATTCCAGCTAGCCATTCCCTGTGCCCTCAGCGTGGTGTGTGCCCGCGTTCTGAAGGCGCCGGAGGTATCCTTGCTGGCCTTGCTGGAGGTGATCTTCGGTATCCTTCTGGCGTGGCTGGGTGCGGGTGAAACGCCAACGCACTCGGTGCTTTTGGGGGGCGCGGTCGTGATCGGCGCGCTGTTGGTCAATGAGTGGTTGGGATGGAGAGAGCGATGAGCGAACATGTGTTGGCAGAGGTGGTCGGTAGGGTCGGATTCCTGACATTGAATCGGCCCCAGGCCCTCAATGCCCTGAGTCTGGGAATGATCCGAACCATCACCCAATACCTGCTGCAATGGCGTGATGACGAGGCCGTTGACGCGGTGGCCATCCGTGGAGCCAACAAGCAAGGTCCGTTCGGTGGTTTCTGCGCGGGGGGGGACATCCGCTTCTTCCACCAGGCAGCGCTTGCCGGCAATCCGGCGCTGGAAGATTTCTTCACCGAGGAGTACGCGCTCAATTACCTCATCCACACCTATGGCAAGCCCTACATCGCCTTCATGGACGGCATCGTCATGGGGGGAGGGATGGGCATCAGCCAAGGGGGCTCACACCGCATCGTCACCGAGCGCACCAAGATGGCCATGCCCGAGACCAACATCGGACTGTTTCCTGATGTCGGGGGCGGCTACTTCCTGAGTCGTTGCCCGGGCCGCCACGGCGAGTGGTTGGCGCTGACCGGCGAGGTGATCGACGGCGGCAGTGCCGTCGAATTCCGCCTGGCTGATGCGTGGGTTCCATCCGTTAGCCTGCCGGAAATCTGGACCGCATTGGGCCAGTTGCCGCGCGCATGCGGTGACGAGGTTGATGCCCTTGTTGCTACATTTGTGGGAGCGTCAGCCGCAGTGAATACAAGGGCTTCAGGCCAAATTGACCACTATTTCGGCCTCGATGGCGTGGTTGAGATTGTCCATGCGCTGGAAGCCGATTCTGGTGAATGGGCGCAGCACACGGCTGCGCTGTTGCGCAAGCGCTCTCCGCTGATGCTGCATGTGGTGCTGGAACAGGTGCGCCGGGCCCGCGCTATGGAGTTGGCAGACGACCTGCGCATGGAACGCGATCTGGTGCGTCACTGCTTCTACACCGACCACCTGCAGCGCAGTGGCGCCAGCAGTGAAACCGTGGAAGGGGTGCGTGCACTGGCAGTAGACAAGGACCATGCACCGCAGTGGAACCCAGCGCGCATCGAGGATGTCACGCCCGAGATGGTTACTCCGTTTTTCGCCAGCCCTTGGCCTGCCTACGCACATCCGCTGGCCGCGTTGCGCTGACACCTCAATCCGTTGGTCGCCAGGCCTGGCCTGGCTTCAACGGTGGTGCACCTTCATGGCGCGTTCCACCTCGCGCTTGCCTTCGCGGTCCTTGATGGTGTCGCGCTTGTCGTGCTCTGCCTTGCCCTTGGCCAAGGCCATGTCGACCTTGACGCGACCTGTCTTCCAGTGCAGGTTGATGGGTACCAGCGTGTAGCCTTTCTGCTCCACCTTGCCGATCAGTCGCTCTATTTCGGCGCGGTGCATGAGCAGCTTGCGCGTACGCAATTTGTCGGGACTCACATGGGTGGACGCGGTGTGCAGCGGGTTGATCTGCAGCCCGATGATGAACAGCTCACCATTGCGTATGACGATGTACCCGTCGGTCAATTGGACCTTGCCTTCGCGCAAGGATTTGACTTCCCAGCCCTCCAGCACGATGCCAGCCTCGAACCGCTCCTCGAAGAAGTAGTTGAACGAAGCTTTTTTGTTCTCGGCGATCAGTGCCGGCGTTTGGGGTTTCTTGGCCATGGAAAGAAGGTTGGGGCGTTAGCGCCGAAATCAAAGCGTCGGCAGCGGGCCAACGGGCGCGGCAGGGTCGACGGGGGTGACTACAATCCCGCGCAAACCCCCATTCTATGAAAACCGTACACAAGTCCGTCCTCATCTGGTACAGCCCCGAAGAAATGTATGCGCTGGTGACCGATGTGGAGCACTATCCGGCCTTCCTTCCCTGGTGCGACCATGCCCGTGTACTGGAGCATCTGGACCACGGAATGGAGGCCGAAATCGGGATCCTGTTCAGCGGCGTGCGTCAGTCATTTGTGACACGCAACACCCATCAGTCAGGGCGCCAAGTGGACATGACTTTGGTGAAAGGCCCATTCTCGCAGCTCCATGGGCAATGGAACTTCCATGTGCTTGGTGATGGCTCGCAGCGTGCCTGCAAGGTTGAATTGGCCCTGAACTACGGCTTTGACAATCCGGCGCTGGCCAAGGTGGTCGGGCCGGTGTTCGACAAGATAGCGGCCAGCCTCGTGGATGCGTTCGTGAAACGGGCCCAGCAGGTGTATGGTGAATGAGAGCAGCATCACCGTGTCGGTGGTGTATTCGCCGTCGCCACGGGTAGTGCATGAGGTTGCCCTAAGCTTGCCGGATGGCAGTGCGGTACGTCAGGCCATCCTTGCCAGCGGATTGCTGGCTGGGTTGTCAGAGGCTGAGCTCGCAATGCTGGAATGTGGAGTCTGGGGCCGCAAGGTAAGCCTGGGGCACGGCTTGCGCGATGGAGATCGGGTCGAGCTGTACCGCTCACTCAAAGTCGATCCCAAGGAGGCGAGGCGTCTGCGCTTTGCAGGCCAGGGAACCCGGGCTGCAGGCTTGTTCCGCCGTCGCCGGCCCGGCGCAAAGCCTGGTTATTGATGTGACCTGACGTCGTCAGCGGCAATCGGCAGCAATCACTGACTGGATGCGTTTTTCCTCGGCAGCGCGGCTCGCTTCGTCCATGAACTCTCGCTCGCCATTGGCGTTCTGGGTCGAAATACGTACGCCAGTGTCAAAAGTTGCCTTTGCTCGACGTGCGCGGTCGCAGCTTTCCGCACGGGCCTTGGCGATCCTTTCCTCCTCGGCCTTTTTCTTGGCAGCTTCCGCCTGTTCTGCCTGCTTCTTCTTTTCCTCCAGCTTGAGATCGAGCTCTGACTTCTTGGGGGCAGGTGCCGGGAGGCTAGGTGCGGAAACAGTGGCCGATGAAGCCTCCGCATCAGGTGCAGGGGCGGGAGACTTACCCGGGCGCTTCAGGATATTCTTTTCCGGCACGTCGGGTGGAGGGGCTCGGTCACTGAATACCTTGCGACCGTCACGGTCCAACCATTGCCATTGGGCTTGTGCCGCCACGCAGAACAGTGCAACAAGCAAGGCGGGAAAAAGTCGGGCATATCTCATGCCCCGCAGTGTAGCGGCTTGGTTGCGCAACGCCAATCACGGGCTTGTATACGATCGCCTGGCAGGGACAAGGGTACAATCCGGTATTTGGAGCTTTGAACCATGCGCCTGATTGGTAAAGCGCTCACCTTCGACGACGTTCTGTTGGTGCCAGCGTACTCCCAAGTCCTCCCCAAGGACACCTCCCTCGCCACCCGTTTCTCCCGCAATATCAACCTGAACCTGCCCCTCGTGTCTGCCGCCATGGACACGGTGACGGAAGCTCGCTTGGCGATTGCCATCGCCCAGGAAGGCGGAATCGGCATCGTCCACAAGAACATGAGCGCCAAGGAGCAGGCGGCTCAGGTGGCCAAGGTCAAGCGCTATGAATCCGGTGTACTGCGTGACCCCGTCACCATCACCCCCAGCCATACGGTACGCCAGGTCATGGAACTGTCCGATCAATTGGGCGTTTCCGGTTTTCCCGTGTGTGAAGGCAAGCAGGTAGTGGGTTTGGTTACGGGCCGTGACCTGCGCTTCGAGAGTCGCCTGGACCTGCCCGTCAGCCAGATCATGACCCCCAAGGCGAAACTGGTGACCGTGCCCGAGGGCACCACGATTGCCCAGGCCAAGGTGCTGCTGAACCAGCACAAGATCGAGCGTCTGCTGGTCGTGAACGATGCCTTTGAACTCAAGGGCCTGATCACCGTCAAGGACATCACCAAGCAAACCAGTTTCCCCAATGCCGCCCGCGATGCCCAAGGCAAGCTGCGCGTAGGGGCTGCCGTGGGCGTGGGTGAGGGCACCGAAGAACGCGTGGAAGCACTGTCCAACGCGGGTGTGGACGCCATCATCGTCGACACGGCACATGGCCACAGCAAGGGCGTGATCGACCGCGTGCGCTGGGTCAAGCAGAACTTCCCGCACATCGACGTGGTGGGCGGCAACATCGCCACTGGCGCTGCCGCGCTGGCGTTGGTTGAAGCCGGTGCGGATGCCGTCAAGGTCGGTATCGGCCCGGGCTCCATCTGTACCACCCGCATCGTGGCCGGTGTGGGCGTGCCGCAGATCATGGCCGTCGACAGTGTCGCTACGGCGCTGCGCGGCACGGGTGTTCCGCTCATTGCCGACGGCGGCATCCGCTACAGCGGTGACATTGCCAAGGCCATCGCTGCTGGTGCGTCCAGCGTGATGATGGGCGGCATGTTTGCCGGAACCGAAGAGGCCCCTGGTGAAGTTATCCTGTACCAAGGCCGCAGCTACAAGAGTTACCGTGGCATGGGCTCCATCGGGGCCATGCAACAGGGCAGCGCCGACCGTTACTTCCAGGAAAGTAGCACCGGCAACCCCAACGCCGACAAGCTGGTGCCCGAAGGCATTGAAGGCCGCGTGCCGTACAAGGGTTCCATGGTGGCCATCGTGTTCCAGATGGCCGGCGGCATCCGTGCCAGCATGGGTTACTGTGGCTGTGCCACCATTGCCGAAATGCAGGACAAGGCCGAGTTCGTGGAAATTACCGCTGCCGGCATCCGCGAAAGCCACGTGCACGACGTGCAGATCACCAAGGAAGCGCCCAACTACCGGGCTGACTGAACCTGACTACCCAAGCTGCCTGTCGGAGATCCTCCCAGGCAGCTTTTTCCATTTATGGAGCTCCGCATGCAACACCAGAAGATCCTCATCCTCGATTTCGGTTCCCAGGTTACCCAACTCATTGCCCGCCGTGTGCGTGAGGCCCATGTCTATTGCGAGGTGCACCCCTGTGACGTGAGTGACGAGTGGGTGCGCGAATATGCCAAGGACGGTAGCCTCAAGGGCGTGATCCTGTCCGGTAGCCACGCCAGCGTGTATGAGGAAACTACCGACAAGGCTCCGCAGGCCGTGTTTGAACTGGGTGTCCCGGTGCTGGGCATTTGCTACGGCATGCAGACCATGGCGTGGCAGCTCGGCGGCAAGGTTGAAGGTGGCCACAAGCGCGAATTCGGCCACGCCGACGTGCGGGCCCGCGGTCACACGAAGTTGTTCGACGGTATCCAGGACTACGCAACGAGCGAAGGCCACGGCATGCTCACCGTGTGGATGAGCCACGGCGACAAGGTCACCGAGCTACCGCCAGGATTCAAGCTCATGGCCAGCACCGACAGCTGTCCCATTGCCGCCATGGCGGATGAGGAGCGCCGCTTCTATGCCGTGCAATTCCATCCCGAAGTGACCCATACCAAGCAGGGCCGCGCAATCCTGGAGCGCTTCGTGCTGGGTATCTGCGGTACCAAGCCGGACTGGATCATGAATGACCATATCACCGAGGCGGTGGAGGCCATTCGCAAGCAGGTGGGTGACGAAGAGGTGATTCTCGGTTTGTCCGGCGGGGTCGATTCGTCGGTGGCCGCAGCACTCATCCACCGAGCCATCGGTGACCAGTTGACCTGCGTGTTCGTGGACCATGGACTGCTGCGCCTGAACGAAGGCGACATGGTGATGGACATGTTCGAAGGCAAGCTGCATGCCAAGGTCATTCGCGTCGATGCCTCCGAGCTTTTCCTGGGCAAACTGGCCGGAGTGAGCGATCCGGAGCAGAAGCGCAAGATCATCGGCGGTCTGTTTGTGGACGTGTTCAAGGCCGAAGCGGCCAAGCTCAAGGCCGGTACCGGCGGCCACAAGGGCGCAACCTTCCTGGCCCAAGGCACCATCTACCCTGACGTGATTGAGTCGGGTGGTGCCAAGAGCAAGAAGGCCGTCACCATCAAGAGCCACCACAACGTGGGTGGACTGCCCGAGCAACTGGGCCTGAAGCTGCTGGAGCCCTTGCGTGACCTGTTCAAGGATGAAGTGCGCGAACTGGGCGTGGCCTTGGGGCTGCCGCACGAGATGGTCTACCGTCATCCCTTCCCCGGTCCAGGCCTGGGCGTGCGGATTCTGGGCGAAGTGAAAAAAGAGTATGCCGACCTGCTGCGCCGTGCTGACGCCATCTTTATCGAGGAGCTGCGCAACTTCAAGGATGAAGCTACCGGCAAGACCTGGTACGACCTAACCAGCCAAGCGTTTACTGTTTTCTTGCCGGTCAAGAGTGTGGGCGTGATGGGTGATGGCCGCACCTACGACTACGTGGTGGCTCTGCGCGCCGTGCAGACCAGCGACTTCATGACCGCCGACTGGGCTGAGCTACCTTATGCGCTGCTCAAGAAGGTGTCGGGCCGCATCATCAACGAGGTGCGTGGCATCAACCGCGTCACCTACGACGTGAGCTCCAAGCCACCGGCAACGATTGAGTGGGAGTAATCCCGAAACGAAAGCCCGCTGTTGCGGGCTTTTTTGGGGCTTACCGCTGGGGGAGACTCGCCAGCCGCTCCAGTGCGGCCTGAAGTGTCTGGTCTTGCTTAGCGAAGCAGAATCGGACGATCTTCTGGTCGAACCCGTTGCCGTAGAAGGCGCTTAAGGGAATCGCTGCGACGCCGATCTCGCGGGTGAGCCAGTTGCAGAAATCGACTTCGGACTTGTCACTGATTGCGGACACATCGACACACTGGAAATAGGTGCCTTCACAGGGCAGCAGGTGCATACCGGCGTTGGACAGGCCCTGGCGGAACAGGTCGCGCTTGCGTTGGTAAAACGCAGGCAGACCCGTGTGGTGCGTGGCGTTGGCCATGTAGGCAGCCAATCCGTATTGCATCGGGGTGTTTACCGTGAATACATTGAACTGGTGCACCTTTCTGAACTCTGCCATCAGGGCCGCCGGCGCTGCCACATAGCCCACCTTCCACCCGGTGACGTGGTAGGTCTTGCCGAAGCTGGATATCACCACAGACCGCTCTGCCAACTCAGGAAAACGCGCCACACTGGCATGCTGGGCGCCGTCGTAGACCATGTGTTCGTAGACTTCATCACTGATGATCATCGCCTGTGAATCCGCGACGACATTGGTCAGGTTGTGCATGTCTTGCGCCGACCAGACCGTTCCGCTCGGGTTGTGCGGCGTATTGACGATGATGGCGCGGGTGCGGGGGGTGAGGGCGTCACGCAGTCGGTCAAAGTCCGGGCGGAACCTGCCCGGGGTCAGTGGAACGGGCACCGGAACGGCGCCCGCCAGGGTGATCGACGGGACATAGCTGTCGTAGCAGGGCTCCAAAACGATGACTTCATCGCCGGGGTGCACCAGCGCCAGGAGCGTGGTGAGAATGGCCTGTGTGGCCCCGGCCGTTACCGTGATTTCTGTCGCTGGGTCGTAGCGGCGCCCGTAAAGGTTTTCGATCTTGGTCGCTATGGCTTCGCGCAGAAGCGGCACCCCCGGCATCGGCGGATATTGGTTGTGTCCCGCGAGCATGGCCTGGTGGACGGCGTCGATCAAGGCCGGGTCACATCCGAAATCGGGGAAGCCTTGCCCGAGGTTGATGGCCTGGTGTTGCGTGGCCAAGGCCGACATGACGGAAAAGATGGTGGTGCCTACCTGTGGCAGGCGGCTTTGCGGTGCAGCGATGCTAGAGGTCATAGTCGTTGGCATGTCCTTCCATGGACTTGGCAATCAGGTGGCGATCCAGGCGGTCGCTCAGAAGTTCGGCAAACTTGTAGACAAAGTTGCGCAGGTACACCCCGCGCTTGAAGGCCACCCGGGTGACATTGCGACCGAACAGGTGGGCGGCCTCACGCACCACCAATCCGCCAGCGCCGCCGTTGTGCAGGCAGTCCTCACGGATGTCCTGCACCGACATTTCTGCGGCAATGCCCAGGCCCAGACCGAGGCGTACATAGGTCTTGATCACGTCCGAGTCGATGGCTTCCAGGGCGATCTGGGGCGTCAGGCGGCGTTGGGCAAACGCCTGGTCAATGCGCGTGCGGCCGGTGTAGGAGGGGTGGTAGGTCACCAATGGCTCGCCCGCGATGTCTTCCAGGCTGATGCGTTCCTTCTGGGCCAGCGGGTGCTGTGAGGGCAGTACCAGCACATGCTGCCATTCATAGCAGGGTAGCGTGACGAGCTCGGTGTAGTTGCTCAGCGACTCGGTGGCAATACCGATCTCGGCCACCTCTTCGATGAGCATGCGTGCCACCTGGTCGGGCGATCCCTGGTGCAGGCTGATGCTGACCTTGGGGTAGGCATTGCGCAGGGCGGCTACCTTTTCCGGCAGCACATAGCGCGCCTGGGTATGGGTGGTGGCAATGGACAAGGTGCCGTTGTCCTGCGCGCTGTACTGTTCGCCGATGCGCTTGAGGTTGCCCACTTCGCGCATGATGATATCGATGCTCTGGACCACCTGCACGCCAGGCTCGGTGATGCGCTTGAGGCGTTTGCCGTGGCGGGCAAAGATGTCGACGCCGAGCTCCTCTTCAAGCTCGATGATGGCTTTCGAGACGCCCGGTTGTGAGGTATGCAAGGCCTTGGCAGCCTCGGTCAGGTTGAGGTTGCGGCGCACCGCTTCCTGGATGAACTTGAATTGGTGCAGGTTCATGGCTTCGCCGTGATTGACGCGGGGGCCAGGGCAATGGCGCAGAGCGTGTCCAGCAGTTGTTCGTTCTCACCAGCCGCCGGCGTCAGCTCCCACTCGATGGCAGGGTATTGCTCCCGAAGCGCCTGCACCAGTTGTGGCAGGTCTTCGCGAGCATGCTTTCCCATGCCCAGGAACAAGGGCACGATGCGCAGCCGTTGGGCGCCCTGCGTGATCAGGGTTTGTGCGGCCGTTGAGAGATCGGGCGTACTCAGTTCCAGGTAGGCACATTGCACCAGAGCCTGCGGCGCGCGTGCACGGATGCGCTGTGCGACGGCTTCGATGGGGCGGTGCCACAGGGGATCACGGGAGCCGTGGGCAAAGAGGATGATGCCGTCGTGGGAAGTAGTCATCTGCGTAGGACGAGCCAGGAAAATGCGCTCAGCGACAGCACGGAGTAGATCATCCCCGGCAGTGCTGCCGTGAACCATGGCTGCCAGCCATGCAGGTTGCCGAGGTCATTGAGCACGTTGTTGAGCAGCACGAAGCTGATGCCGGCCATCACCCCACCGAAAACATAGGTGGCAATCGAGCCGGAGCGGAAGTGGAAGTAGGCAAACGGCAAGGCCAGAACCACCATGACCAGACAGCTGAGTGGGTAGAACACTTTCTTCCAGAACTGGATCTCGTACTTCTGTGCCGACTGCCCGTTGGACTTGAGATGATGCATGTACTGAAACAGGGCCACCGTTCCCATGCGTTCGGGCTTGAGCACGGCGGCGGCCACCATGTCTGCCGTCAGCTTGGTCGGCCAGCGGAGTTCCTCCTGTTGCGTGCGTGCAATGGTTGCCCGGGTGCTGTCGAGCGCGGGAAAGTCTGCGCGCGCTACCTCGCGGAGTTGCCAATAGTCTCCTTCACCGAAGGTACCGCTCTGCGCACGTGTGATCGAAACCATGAAGCCCTGGTTGTCGTATTCAAAGATCTGCACATCGCGCAGTTGGGTATCGGCACTGAGTGCCCCCACGTTGACGGCATAGTGCCCGTACAGCTGGCGGTCCTTGAGCCAAGCTCCGGTCTTGCCCACCGTCAGGTTGCCGAGAAACTGGGCACGCAGGCGTTGCGCGGTCTTGTCGGCCAGTGGCGCTATGTAGTCGCCGACGGCAAAGGTAAAGAATGTGAATGCCAGGCCCAGCAGGCCCAACGCCCCCAACGCCCGCCACGGCCCCAAGCCGCTGGTACGCAGAATGGTGAACTCCGAGCTTTGGGCAAAGCGGGACATCACGAAGATGGTGCCGATCAGTACCGTGATGGGCAACAGTTCGTAGACATGGGCTGGTGCCATCAGGCCCACGTACAGCAGTGCCTGTGGAATCTGGTAGCCCAGTTTGGCATTGCGCCCGACGTTTTGCAGTTCCTCCACGAAATCAAAAAAGAAGAACAGGGCGATGAAGGCCAGCGTCACCAGAATGACGGCGCCCACAATTTCACCGTACAGGAACTTGCGCAGGGTTTTCATCGCAGCAGGTGCCTCCAACTCCAGGCGTTGTGGCGCAAGGAGAGCCAGCCCAAGGCGGCCAGGAAAACGCCACCATGCAGCAGGCCCATGTACTGCAGGAATCCGATCTGGCCATTGGCGATCCAGTTCTTCCCCATCAGCAGCATATTCAGGTAAACCACAAAGCCCAGGAACGCCAGACCGAGGTTGCCCGACCGGCCCACCCGCGGATTCACCCCGGCCATCGCCAGACCAACGATCACGAGGTTGAACGCTGCCAGCGTGACGCCAACCCGCCACGACAGTTCGGACAGGTGCAGCGGGGTCGGGTTGCGCAGGAGGTCGAGCGTATTGATGGAGGCGGCTGGCACATAGCTGCGCTGCGAATGGTCATCGGTACCGATGCGTGCCGAGTAGCGGCTGAAGGTGCTGATCGTGACCTCCTGGCTCTGGGCATGCTTTTCTACCCGTTGGCCGTTCTCCAGTACCAGAAACTTGCCACCATCGAGCCATTGCACCTGTCCGCTCTTGGCCGAGGTAATGATTTCCTTGTCGGGCTCGCGCGAGACGATGAACACGTTGCGACCGACGGGGTTGTCCTGCTTGTCTTTCTCGATGAAGAACACCCGGTCACCATTGGCTGATTCCTGGAACTGACCGGGTTCGATGCGCGCAAGATCGCTGCGTTTCTCAAACCGGTCGCGCAAGTCTTCGATGCGGCCGAATGCCCAGGGCAGGATCAGGATGGCCAGGGCGAAGATGGCTACCAGAATCGGCCACGAGAAACGCATGAGCGGCTTGATGAGTGCCGCTAAGCCGCGCCCGCTGGCGTGCCAGATGACCATTTCGCTGTCCTTGTACATGCGCGTGAGCACACTCAAGATGGCGATGAACAGGCTCAGGGTCAGTATGGTGGGCAGGTCCGACAGCACGGTGTAGCCCATAATGACCATCACGTCGGCGGGGTCGAAGGTGCCGCGGGAGGCGTCGCCCAGTGTGCGGATGAGCGTCATGGTCACCACGACCGTTACCAGCACGACCAGGGTTGCCCCGAAGCTGCGGGCCAGTTCTTTGCGGACAGAGGATTGGAATAACATCGGGCCAGAAGGAAAACGCCATTATGAACTTTGAACTCAAGACATCGACGCTGGCTGGGTTGGCCCAGGAAAAAAGTGATGCCGCCATCGTGCTGGTGGCCAACGGTTTCCAGGCTCCCAAGGGCGTTCTGGGGGCCTGGATGACCAAGGCCATCCAGGCAAAAGCCCTGGATACGGCAACGGGCAAAGTGCTCTCGGTCTACGAACTGCCGGGCCTTGCAGCCCCCAGGGCGGCGTTTGCGGGTGTCGGTGTTGCTTCTGCCAAAGATGTGCGCTCGGCCCTGACAGCGGCCCTGACCCCACTCAAGTCGTCGGCACTAAAAAAGCTCACTGTCGCATTTGCCGGTGATGCCGACGAGGCCAGCGTCCGTGCCGCGGTCGCAGCCTTGTATGACGCCTTCTACGCCTACACCACTACCAAATCCAAGGCCGAGAAACAGCACCTGCAGAAGGTGACACTGCTGGTGCCCAACGCTTCGGCGTGCCAGACCGCATTCGACCGCGCCGTGGCTATTGGCGAAGGTGCCTTGGTAGCCAGGGAATGGGCCAATCGCCCGGCGAACCATGCCACTCCCACCTTGCTGGGCAAAGCGGCCCAACACCTGGCCAAGGGCACGCGCATGCATTGCGAGGTGCTCGGCCCGAAGGAGGTAGCCAAACTGGGCATGGGCTCGTTCATGGCTGTGGCACAAGGGTCGGCTGAGCCCCTGCAGTTCATCGTGCTGCGCTACCAGGGTGCAGCCAAGACGCAGGCACCTACCGTGCTGGTGGGCAAGGGGATCACCTTCGACAGTGGCGGCATTTCCATCAAGCCAGCGCCTGAGATGGATGAAATGAAGTTCGACATGAGTGGGGCGGCCAGTGTGCTGGGCACCTTCAAGGCCCTGTCGGTGCTGAAGCCCGCCATCAACGTGGTTGGTCTCATTCCAGCCTGCGAGAACCTGCCCAGCAGCACGGCCGTCAAGCCCGGTGACGTGGTGACCAGCATGAACGGCACCACCATCGAGATACTCAACACCGATGCCGAAGGACGCCTGGTGCTGTGCGATGCGCTTACCTATGCCGAGCGATTCAATCCGAGCGCGGTGGTCGACATCGCTACCCTCACGGGGGCGTGCGTCATCGCGTTGGGCGCCGTGCGCAGTGGTGTGTTCAGTTCGGACGATGGACTCGCCAACGAATTGCTGGCTGCAGGGACCCAGGCACAGGATCTGGGCTGGCGTATGCCCTTGGACGACGAGTACGCCGACGGTCTCAAGTCCAATTTTGCCGATGTGGCGAACGTGGCGGGGCGCCCGGGCGGTGCCATCACGGCAGCCAAATTCCTGCACCGATTTGCTGCTAAGTACCCTTGGGCCCACATCGACATTGCCGGAACGGCCTGGAAGGGTGGTGCCGCCAAGGGGGCGACTGGGCGGCCGGTCGGCATGCTGGTGGAGTTTTTGCTGGGGAGGGTGCAGGTCAAGTGACCCAGGTCGCGTTTCACTTCGGCGCCCCGGACCGCATGCGCTATACCTGCCGCTTGCTGCGCAAGATCGCTGCATCGGGTGCGCGTGCGGTGGTGTGTGGCGAGCCCGAGACCCTGGCGGCGGTGGATTCCGGGTTGTGGGCAGTGGCGCCTACCGATTTTGTCCCGCATGCCATGGAGGGCGCTGTGGGCAGCCAAGTTCGGCGCAGCCCCATTGTGCTCGTGTCCGATCCCGTGCCGGCAGCCTCTGACACGGTGCTGGTGAACCTGCTGGCGCAGATGCCGGCGCATTACACCAGTTACGCTCGGGTGATCGAGGTGGTGAGTGCCGAAGGGGCGGATCGCGACAGCGCCCGGGCCAAGTGGCGCCAGTACACCGCGGCGGGCCATTCCATCGCGCGACATGATCTGAAACTCAAGGAGGGTGCTGCATGACTGGCTCCCGCCCGCGCACCCGATTCGTTCCCACGCTCACGGAAGTGGTTCGCGTTCCGGGTGATGCAACGCCGACGCCAGAACCTGCAGCCATGGCTGCAGCGGAGTTGGTCGGCGCAAACCCCAGTCGCAGCATGCTGGAAGCGGCCGTGGACGACCTGATGCCACGTGCCCGCGAGCGGTTGCGGGAAAGCCTGCACACGGCCGCCTACGCATTGGCGGAAGAGCAACTGCGCTCCATGGAAGACGAATTGCGCCAACGGTTGCGGGCCGCGGTACGGGAAGCGTCGGGCATGGGCAGGAGCGCAAGTCCGGTGACGAAAGACTAGGCATTTTTCGCGCTTTCAACCAGAAAAGGCTCAATTCGGCTTGAAGTCAGGTTAGAATCATGGGCTTCGGAGCGGTGGATGAGTGGTTTAAGTCGCACGCCTGGAAAGCGTGTGTAGGGTAAAACCTACCGCGGGTTCGAATCCCGCCTGCTCCGCCAAGATACAAGCCCCACGTGCATCAGCGCGTGGGGCTTTTCTATTTCCTGCGGCGCTTGCCCGTCATCAGTGCGCATTTCTGGCACACTGCCCAAAAAAATCATCAGCGCATTATCGAGTGGGAGCTTGACGTGTCTCTGGACCAGTCTGTTTTTCTTGTGGTTGACGACATCGAGGCCATGCGCAAGGTCATTACGCACCAGCTGCGCACGCTGGGGATAGGCAAGGTCGTTTCCGCCAACAATGGGGCAGAGGCATTGGCAGTCCTCAGGCGACAGCATGTCGACGTGATCCTGTCGGACTGGAACATGCCGGTCATGTCGGGCCTGGAATTGCTCAAGGCCTTGCGGGCGGATCCTGAGTTGCAACGCATTCCGTTCGTGATGATCACGGCAGAAGCGGAGCGCGCGCGGGTGCAGGAGGCCATTGCCAATGGCGTGAGCAACCTGCTGGTAAAACCGTATACCACCCGCAGTCTGGCCGATCGGATCGAACGAGCACGCCAATGGGAAAGCCAAAGGTCGCCAGGCAGGCCGATGGCTACCGAGAGTGCGATGCCGGAACCTCGGGTGGCCTCGCCAGCCCCGTCGGCGGGGCAATTGCCAACCATCCTGGTGGTGGACGATACGCCGGACTACCTGCGCCTCCTGACCGATCTGTTCAAGAACGACTACAAGGTGCGGGTGTGCGACAACGGTCAGCGTGCATTGGAAATCTGCTGCTCCGACACGCCACCAGACCTGGTATTGCTAGATGTGGTCATGCCAGGCATGGATGGTTTCGAGGTGGCGCGCCGCATGCGTGAACACCCCAGTGCCGAGACCATTCCGGTGATCTTCATCACTTCCCTGAACTCGGTAGATGCCCAGATGCAAGGTGCTGCACTGGGCGCGGTGGACTATGTCTCCAAGCCGATCGAACCTGATCTGCTCAAGCCCAGGGTTCGGAATTTCATGCGCTATGTGGCCTTGCACAAGGAGTTGCAGGCGGAATTCGACGCGATGCAACAGCTCACGCGGTTGCGTGAAGACGTGGAGCACATCACCCGCCATGACGTCAAGGCCCCCCTGGCGGGCATCATGGCCCTGGTGCAGCCCCTCATGGAGGAAGGTCTGCGGGACGACCAGGTGGAGCGCCTGCGCTTGGTGGAAGAGCTTGCGTTGCAGGCGTTGGAGGTGGTCAACCTGACGACCGAGATCTACAAGATCGAGACAGGTCGCTTCCAGTTGCGGCCACAGGCCGTGCCGATAGGCGACATTCTGATGCGCGTGATCAACATCACACGGGCCAGTTACAGCGTCAAGGCGGTGCAGTGGCACTATGCGCTGGAGGACCTTTCGAAGGGGGCCCCGCAGATTGCCGGTGATCCGGTGTTTTGCTACTCGATTCTGCAGAACCTGATGAAGAATGCGTGTGAGGCCACTCCGCAAGGAGGGCTGGTGCGGGTTACATTGGAATTGCAGGATGGTGTCGTGATTCGTATCGAGAACGCGGGCGCGGTTCCAGACAGTGTGCGGGCGACGTTCTTTGACAAGTATTCAACCGCGGGTAAGCCCAACGGAACGGGCATGGGCACCTATTCCGCCAAATTGCTCACTGCTGCGCAGGGCGGAACCATTTCAATGGAAACCTCGGATGCCGACGACAGGACTTCCATCACGCTCTGGTTTCCCCTGATCGCGCCCATTGGAAACGGGGCGACGATCTGAATGACGGCACTGGCGCTGGTGCAGTTGCGCTAGACTGAACGCAGTGAATCGCCATCGTGGGGGCCGCCATGCCAGAGTCATCGTCGCAAGGGGTTGATCTGTCGGTCGAGGAACTGGAGCGGCTGCGCCGGGCCGATGCGCTGCTGACGTCCATCCTCGAAAACTCCCCATTCCTGATATCGACCAAGGACCTCACGGGTGTCGTGACGCTCGCCAACCAGCGTTTCACGGTGCTTGACATACCTCCACTGGACCGGTTTGTAGGGCGCAGCGTGTTTGAGCTGTTTCCCCCGGAGGTCGCGCAGGCACTGTGGGCGAACGATATGCAGGCAGTTCGCGAAGAGCGCTGCATTGAGGCTGAGGAGGTGGTGGCCCACAAGGATGGCAGCCAGCACACCTACCTCACGGTCAAGTTTCCGGTGCGCGATGCCCAAGGCAACATCAGCGCCAGCTGTGCGCTGTCGGTGGACATTACCGACACCAAGCGCGCAGTGCGCGACAGCCTGACCGACGAGCTGACGGGAATTCCGAATCGCCGGGCCCTGAACCACACCTATCCGGAGGAAGCCCAGCGCGCACTGCGGCATAGCGAAACCCTGAACCTGGCCCTGATCGACATCGACCATTTCAAGGCCTACAACGACAGTTGCGGGCATGACAGTGGCGACGATGCCCTGCGCCGGGTGGCCAATGCCTTGCGCCTGGCCCTGGCCCGTGCGGGAGACCGGCTGTTCCGCGTGGGGGGCGAAGAGTTCGTGGCCCTGTTCATCACGGGTGATGCACAAGGGGCCCGCGCGCACGCCGAAGAATTGCGCCGCGCCGTGGCCGAACTGCAGTTGCCGCATCCGGGCTTGGGTTCGGGGCAGGTTGTCACGATCTCGCTCGGGCTGGCATCGCTGGTGGGGCAGACTCGCGGGACTTCGAATCCCTGTACCACCGGGCAGATGCTGCGCTCTACCGGGCCAAGTCAACCGGCCGCAATTGCGTGGTCGTGGCGCCCTGAGCCTTGCCAGGATACGGACGAGGCCCTTTACTCGGTCACCACGCGGCGCGGTGTGGCAGACCAGCCAGTCGCCAAGCGCAGCAAGCGTACCGCGCGGGCCAGGAAGGCGCCGCTGAAGGCACCGTAGAGCACACTGAAGCCCACGGTGAAGGCGGTACTGGCGGCCAGGGCCGGTTGCAGTCTCAGGCTGGCACCGACGGCGTATTTGGTGAGGAAGATGCCCAGGATCAGGCCCAGCGGTACCCAGCTGCCGGGCAGGGTGAAGCGGCCTGTCCAGTCGTCGTAATGGGTGCCCGTGGGCAGCGGGGTACGCAGCACCAGTGTGGCCAGCAGGCCCGCCCCCACCAACCAGGCCGGCAGCACCCAACCCTGGCTACCAAAGGCACTGAGCGTGCCATACAGCGACCAGAGCGCCATGCCCAGCGCGACCAAGCTGACGCGGCGCAGCGGCACGCTGCGGGTGACGGTCTGGTTCAGGCCCAGCCAGAGCAGGCCCAGCAGCAGGGGCCAGACCCACAAGGGGGTGTGGGAGACAACTTGGTTCAGCATGGTGCACTCCTTGGGTGGGAAACAATGGGCCGTACTGTGCCCATGACGAGCGGATGCCGCGAGCGGTTTGCGACGAAATGTGCTGGCGTTGGCGCGAAATGCCGTGGAATGGAGTGAGCCGTTCAGGCAGCGCTGCTGCTGGTGCGGCGCAGCGGCGAATGTGCTTCGAGCTCCTGCACATAGCGTTGCACCCCGTCGCGTTCGCGTTCCAGGAAGTCGTCCACCGCGCGGGCGAACTGGGGGTGGGCCAGCCAGTGGGCGCTGTGGGTGGTCACCGGCAGCAGGCCGCGGGCCATCTTGTGTTCCCCTTGGGCACCACCTTCGAAGCGCGCTACGCCGTTAGCGATGCACCATTCCAATGGCTGGTAGTAGCAGGCTTCGAAGTGCAGGCAGTCCACCGGCTCCAGCGCACCCCAGTAGCGGCCATAGGCCACGGCGCCCGCCAGCGTCGGTTCTTGGATGCCATTTTGGCCTGAAGCCCGGGTGGAATGTGCGTGGATAGCTATCAAACTGCTAGCGACTCGCTGTCCGTTGCGGTGTGCAATGAACAGTATCCAATGCTCGCTCTGGCTCTGCGCCAAGTGTGCAAAGAAGGCGCGACTGAGGTAGGGCGGATTGCCGTGCTCCAGGTAGGTGCGTTCGTAACAGCGGTAGAAGAAATCCCAATCCGCCTCGGCAATGCCATGGCCCACCTGCACGGTGAACGTGATGCCCGCGTCGCGCACCTTGCGCCGCTCCTGGCGCACCTTCTTGCGCTTCTCCTGCGTCAGGGTGCCCAGGAAGTCGTCCAGGTCGCGGTAGCCGCCGGGGCGGTTGTGCCAATGGAACTGCACGGTGTGGCGCTCCATCAGCCCTTCGGCCTGTGCAGCCTGCTGGTCGGCAGCATCGCCAAACAGCAGGTGCAGCGAAGACACCGCATGCGCTTGGCACCACTGGCGCACGTGGGCCAGCAGGGTTCGCCGCAGATCGGCGTCTGCAGCCAGCAATCGGCTGCCGGGCACCGGGGTAAAGGGCACGGCCAACACGGCCTTGGGGTAGTAGCGCAGGCCGTGCTGGTGGTAGGCATTGGCCCAGGCCCAGTCGAACACGTACTCGCCATAGGAATGGCTTTTGACGTACAGGACGCAGGCTGCCTGCAGGGCATTGCCATCCCACAGGCTGAAGTAGTGCGGCTCCCAGCCGGTGTCCGGTGCAGCGCAGCCGGTGGCCTCCAGCGCCAGCAGGTAGGCGTGCTGCATGAAGGGCGTGGGCGTGGCTTGCGTGGCCAGCAGGCCATCCCAGTCGGCGGCGGGCAGGGCCGCCAGTGAAGTGTCGACGCGCAGCGTCAGCACGCGTTGCAGACCTATTTTTGGCCGGTCTGCACCATCTTCATGGCCGAGGTGATCAGGGCCGACACCTCGGTCATGTTGCCGGGCACGATGAGGGTGGTGGTGGCGTCGGACGCGACCTTGCCGTAGGCGTCCACGGCCTTCTCGGCCACCTTGAGCTGCACCGCCTGTTCGCCGCCGGGCTGGCGAATGGCGGAGGCAATGCGCTCGATGGCCTGCGCCGTGGCGTCGGCCACAGCCATGATGGAAGCGGCTTCGCCTTGCGCCTGGTTGATGGCGGCCTGCTTTTCACCCTCGGAGCGGGCGATGAATGCCTCACGCTCGCCGGTGGCGATATTGATCTGCTCCTGGCGGCGGCCTTCGGACGCGGCAATGAGCGCGCGCTTCTCACGCTCGGCGGTGATCTGCTGCTGCATGGCGTGCAGGATTTCCTTCGGCGGGGTCAGGTCCTTGATTTCGTAGCGCAGCACCTTCACGCCCCAGTTCAGGGCGGCTTCGTCAATGGCGGCCACCACCTGGGCGTTGATGAGGTCGCGCTCCTCGAAGGTCTTGTCCAGTTCCAGCTTGCCGATGACCGAGCGCAGCGAGGTCTGGGCCAGCTGCGAGATGGCCACGATGTAGTTGCTGGAACCGTAGCTGGCGCGCATGGGGTCGGTCACCTGGAAGTACAGGATGCCGTCCACCTGCAGCTGCGTGTTGTCGCGGGTGATGCAGACCTGGCTGGCAATGTCCAGCGGCACTTCCTTGAGCAGGTGCTTGTAGGCCACGCGGTCGATGAAGGGCACCAGCACATTGAGCCCCGGTGCCAGGGTGGAGTGGTACTTGCCCAGCCGCTCCACCACCCAGGCGTGCTGCTGCGGAACCACCTTGACCCCCTTGGTGACGAACAGGGCGGCAATGACCAGAACAATGATGGCGATTTCCATGGTTTTTCCTTGGGGTTGAATGGATCTGTCGGGTAGGGCTCAAGCCTTGTCGACCAGCAGGCGGTTGCCCACCAGTTCGGCTACGCGGTGTGCTCCGGGTGTGGGGTTCACCCCGGGGCGGTGGATGGCGGTCCAGCGGGCTCCGCGGTAGTGCACGTCGGCGCTGCCATCGGGCTTCCAGGCATCGATCATGACGGTTTCACCGATGTCCATGTTGATGTTCGGGTTGGCGTTCGCGGGGGGCTCGCGGTCTTGCCCCGGGCGTTTGAAGTGCCACACCAGCGCACAGCCCCCGCCTACCACGGCCGCGGTCACGATCTGCACCACCACGCTGGCGCCGGCATGGGCCGCCAAGGCGGCGCAGGCCAGTCCGATGGCAAACATGAGCAGGTAAATGGCCCCAACAAACAGCTCCAAAGCCACTGCTGCGCCAGCCAATACCCACCAGAAGGTCGATTCCGCCATGTACACGCCTTTGCGTTGTCTGATTGAGCCCACATTGTGGGCGAAATAACGGGCCACCCCTAGGAAAAACCCCAATAACGCCAGTGTAGTCCTTACACTTCGCGCCACTTTGTATTGAACCGGCTTAACTGTTGGAGCGCCCGATGAAATTCCGCTTTCCCATCATCATCATCGACGAGGATTTCCGCTCGGAAAACACCTCGGGTCTGGGTATCCGCGCCTTGGCCGAGGCCATCGAGAAAGAGGGCTTCGAGGTGGTGGGCGTCACCAGCTATGGCGACCTTTCCCAGTTTGCCCAGCAGCAAAGCCGCGCCAGCGCCTTCATCCTGTCCATCGACGACGAAGAGTTCACCCCCGGGCCCGACCTGGACCCCGCGGTACTGAACCTGCGCAACTTCATCGAGGAAGTGCGCTGGAAGAACGCCGACGTGCCGATCTACATCTACGGCGAAACCAAGACCAGCCGCCACCTGCCCAACGACATCCTGCGCGAGCTGCACGGCTTCATCCACATGTTCGAGGATACGCCCGAGTTCGTGGCACGCCACATCATCCGCGAGGCCAAGAGCTACCTGGAAAGCGTGCAACCGCCGTTCTTCAAGGCGCTGCTCGACTACGCCGAAGACGGCTCCTACAGCTGGCACTGCCCCGGCCACTCCGGTGGCGTGGCCTTCCTGAAGAGCCCGGTGGGCCAGATGTACCACCAGTTCTATGGCGAGAACATGCTGCGTGCCGACGTGTGCAACGCGGTGGAAGAGCTGGGCCAGCTGCTGGACCACAACGGTGCCATTGGCGAGAGCGAGCGCAACGCCGCGCGCATCTTCAACGCCGACCACTGCTTCTTCGTCACCAATGGCACTTCCACCTCGAACAAGATGGTGTGGCACCACACCGTGGCCCCCGGGGACATCGTGGTGGTGGATCGCAACTGCCACAAGAGCAACCTGCACGCCATCATCATGACCGGCGCCATCCCCGTGTTCCTGAAGCCCACGCGCAACCACTTCGGCATCATCGGCCCCATCCCCAAGAGCGAATTCGAGCCCGCGGCCATCCGCGCCAAGATCAAGGCCAACCCGCTGCTCAAGGGCGTGGACGCCAAGACGGTGAAGCCGCGCATCCTCACGCTTACGCAATCCACCTACGACGGCGTGCTCTACAACACCGAGACCATCAAGAAGATGCTGGACGGCTATGTGGAGAACCTGCACTTCGACGAAGCCTGGTTGCCGCACGCCGCGTTCCACCCGTTCTACGGCATGTACCACGCCATGGGCAAGAACCGCAAGCGCCCCAAGGAGGCGGTGGTGTACAGCACCCAGTCCATCCACAAGCTGCTGGCCGGCATCAGCCAGGCCAGCCACGTGCTGGTGCAGGACTCGCAAAACGTGAAGCTGGACAAGCACCTCTTCAACGAGGCCTACCTGATGCACACGTCGACGAGCCCGCAGTACAGCATCATTGCCAGCTGCGACGTGGCCGCCGCCATGATGGAGCCCCCCGGCGGTACCGCGCTGGTGGAAGAAAGCATTGTGGAATCGCTCAACTTCCGCCGCGCCATGCGCAAGGTGGACGAGGAGTACGGTGCCGACTGGTGGTTCAAGGTGTGGGGCCCCGAGGTCACGGCCGAAGAGGGCATTGGCGAGGCCAGCGACTGGATCATCAAGGCCGAGAGCAAGAGCGCCAAGGCCAACGCCAAGGCCAACTGGCACGGCTTTGGCCCCTTGGCGGCCGGCTTCAACATGCTCGACCCCATCAAGAGCACCATCGTCACGCCGGGGCTGGACCTGAACGGCAAGTTTGCCAAGTCCGGCATTCCGGCGGCCATCGTGAGCAAGTTCCTGGCCGAGCACGGCGTGGTGGTGGAGAAGACCGGCCTGTACAGCTTCTTCATCATGTTCACCATCGGCATCACCAAGGGCCGCTGGAACACGCTGCTGACTGCGCTGCAGCAGTTCAAGGACGACTACGACAAGAACCAGCCCATGTGGCGCATCATGCCGGAGTTCTGCGCCAAGCACCCGCGCTACGAGCGCATGGGCCTGCGCGACCTGTGCCAGTTCGTGCACGAGATGTACGCCAAGTACGACATTGCCCGCCTCACCACGGACATGTACCTCAGCGACCTGACCCCGGCCATGACACCCACCGACGCCTACGCCCACATTGCCCAGCGCAAGACCGAGCGCGTGGAGATCGACCACCTGGAAGGCCGCATCACTGTGGGCCTGGTTACCCCGTACCCCCCGGGCATTCCGCTGCTGATCCCCGGCGAAGTGTTCAACAAGAAGATCGTGGACTACCTCAAGTTCTCGCGCGAATTCAACGCCCAGTGCCCGGGCTTCGAGAGCGACATCCACGGGCTGGTGGCGGAGAAGGACGCGGAAGGCAAGGTGCGCTACTACGCGGACTGCGTGAAGTAAGTCGTCGCAGCTTCAAAAAGAGGCGCCTGCAGTGGATGCTGCAGGCGCTTTGTATTTTGCCGTTGCCGCAATGCAAACTCATGCGCCACCGCGCATGAGGCCGCCCGCAAGTTCCAGGAATTGGTATTGGAGGTTCTGGCGAACGCTGTGAAATCCTGATGGCGCTGGCCTGTGCGGCACATCGCCGCTGGGCCACCCTCACTGCACCCCGCTGGCAGTGTGCAGTCCCTATCAGGTGCTGTGTTGTCGCGTTGTGGTGGCTCCATGCCCACCAGGGTGATTCAGCATAATTCCTGCTGATCAGACGTTGCCAGTATCACCAGTTGTGGGGGAAGTGACATTGCATTCCGACATTGTTATCGTGGGAGGCGGGGCCGGGGGCTTGGAGCTTGCCGCCAGATTGGGCCGGAGTCTAGGGGCCCGATATGGTCGCGAACGGGTGTTGCTGGTCGACCGCTCGCTATTCCATATCTGGAAGCCGACTTTGCACGAAGTGGCTGCGGGCACCTTGGACGCCCACCAGGAGGGTTTGTCCTATACGGTGCTGGCGCGGCGCAACCATTTCAGCTTTGCCATCGGCGAGCTGAAGTCAGTGGATGCCCAGAAAAAATGCATTACGCTGAATGAGATTCGGGACGCGAAAGACGAGGTTCTGGTGCCGAACCGCACCCTGAGCTATCGGTGGCTGGTATTGGCCATCGGGAGCGGCTCCAATTCATTCAGCACCCCTGGGGTAGAACATGCGCACTTGTTGGAAAACGTGCGGGATGCACAGCAGTTTCACTCCGACTGGTTGAGCGCCTGCGCCAAGGCCTCCTTCTCCACCACCAGGGCATTGTCTGTTGCCATCGTTGGCGCGGGGGCTACGGGTGTCGAACTGTCCGCCGAATTGCTGGAGGCCCACGCCGTTCTTTCGGAAAGCCTGGGCAGTGCGCAACGCTTCCGGCTGGACATCACCTTGGTGGAAGGCAGTGGGCGCATTTTGGGGGGACTGCCGGAAAAGATCTCGGCCCAGGCCGAAGTGGCGCTTCGGCGCAAGCAAGTGCGGGTGCTGACGAATACGCGGGTCGTCGGCATACGGCGCGGTGCATTGCTGGTTCCAGGCGGCGAAATAGCGGCCGACCTCATTGTTTGGGCTGCGGGAATCAAGGCGGCAGACACCAATGCCGAGTACGGCCTGGAAACCAACCGCATCAACCAGTTTGTGGTTGACAGCCACCTGCGTACCACTGCGCCCGACGTTTTTGCCATGGGCGACTGCGCAGCCTGTGTGTGGACTGAGGACCGGCTGGTGCCAGCGCGTGCTCAAGCCGCCCACCAGCAGGCCGATTACCTGTCTCGCGTCCTTGTGGCGATGCTGCGGGAACGCGAGTACAGCCAGGCCTTTGTCTACCGCGACTTCGGTTCCCTGGTGTCCTTGGGTGAGAACAGAGGTGTGGGAAACCTGATGGGCGGCTTGGCCGGACGGAATTTCTTCGTCGAAGGGCTGATCGCGAAGTGGATGTACATCTCACTGCATCTGAACCACCATCGGGCCATCCTGGGGCTGGGAAAAACCATGGTCCTGGCCTTGGCACGTCTGCTCCAGCAGCGTGTTTCCGGGCGCCTGAAGCTGCACTGAGTTTGCCCAGCAGGGGCAGCGCGCTGGCGCACACGCCACAGCGGTGTGCTTGGGCTGGTCGCCAGCGCTCAGCTCTTTAGTCTGGTTGCCGCAGGTGTTCCCACAAGTTCAGCGCCCCGTGCCGGGGCTTCGAGTGGGGCGTCCACTGGCTGCAGGGGGAGAGGGACGAGGACTGCAAGACGCGGTCTGCGTGCAGTAGGTTTTTGCAGCTTCAAAACAAAAGCGCCTGCAGTGAAAGCTGCAGGCGCTATGTCTTTTGTGGTGGAGGGCAAACAGAAAGACCGCAAGCGATCGAATATCGTTTTACAACCACTCTGCCACCAAACAAAAAATGCATAGCTAGTCTCTACTGATTTCTGTATTCCTTCTTTATTTCTATATCTCCCGCGGGGGTTAATAGGTAAATTGATGATTCTGTAACTCGAAAGCCGATGTGTTCCTGTGAATAAACCAAGTCACAGTCTCTGCCTGGGCATGTAATATGATCACTATAGTTGTCTACAAGAGCCATGCTCTCCCTGTCAAGGGCCATTGCGCTAAGGTATATGGAGTTTGTCCCCTCTGTTGGAGATCGATTGGGATACCAAATTACAATATACTTATTTGAGCAAAATTTTTGAGGTGTCCTTCGACCATTGATTAGCGGTGTTATATATTCATCGCTGCAATCAATCCGCGCTTCTTCGGTGGTTCGTATTCCGGTGTAATATTTTGAATTTTTGTTCTGGCCTATAGCTGTAAGAATAGACTGAATATATCCTTGGTAGCCATATGCTGCTGGACAGTGGTTGCGCCCATGAAAGGAGCCAAATTGTATCTTTTGTTCATATGCGATAGTGTGAGAATAATTGTCAATCAACTGAATGAGTTGAGTTGAGTCACGTGATACTACTCGAAGTACATATTTGGCTGGTTTGGCGTTGTTGTCAATCTTCCGTCCAATGACATAGTCTGGTCTATTGTCGCGATACGTCCATTCGAATCCATCTTGCTCGTAGGTTTTCAGTATTGGGCCAGACCAATGCAAATATGCACTCATGAACTCATTCATGGAGTGGTCAACGATTACGTGGTCACCTTCTTGTACGATCGGTGCGGAGACTCGACTGATTGGTACTTCGCATAATTTCGCAACTGTAAACGCGGTACCTCGTGTTAAGTATAAATGGCGATCCTGAGAGTTTGCATTATTCCATTGATGAATATTTACTGCAAAGATGGATAAAACAATTAATAAAGGAATAGTTAAAAAAATTCCAATGCTGCGAATTGATAGTTGATAGAGTTTTGTGAGAGTTGCTATACCAAGCAATAGAAGTGAAACTCCCCAAATTACTACTCCCCAGCCCCAGGATGTAATCTGTTCGTGATGACCTCCTTCGTCAACAAGGATGTCGTGAACAAAGAATGTGGTGCTAGCTACGCCGATCATTAAAATTGTGGATTTGATCGGAGTCTTGTCTGCGTAAATCGTTGCTACTGCATAGATGTAGGCGATATTTGCATAAGCAGCGATTTTTCCTGTTAACCATCCCAGTAGTACACCTTCAATCAGAATGTGAAGGCCATAGTAGATTTTTGATGGATCTCCATTTAATGTAAATCCAGGCAAAGCCAATGAAGCAAGCCAAAGAGCGAGCGATAGTCCTGCAAGGCTTTTAACTCGTCTTGCACCAATGTTTTTGGTTATATTTTTTTGTTTTTGATTTGTTTCGAGTGGCTTATTGCTATCTATCGGCATATGTTTTCCCTGTCTTCCTTATTATTCTTGGCATATAAGCTTCTTATTGGTCATTTGACCCGAATCAACCAAGGTCTTCATTTAGCAACGGTTGATCACAATCCTGAGCACCTATTCAACCACCACATCCCATCCTCCCCGCCGTATCCAGCATCCGGTTCGCAAAGCCCCATTCGTTGTCGCACCACAGCAGCGCCTTGAGCAGGCGTTTGTGGGCTACGCGGGTGAGGGAACCGTCCACCACCACCGAGCGTGGGTCGTGGTTGAAGTCGATGGAGACCAGCGGGGCTTCGGTGTAGCCCAGGATGCCTTGCAGGTCAGCATTGGCCGCTTCGCTGAGCACGCGGTTGATGTCCTGCGCGGTCACGTCGGCGCGCAGGGTCAGCGCCAGGTCCATGGCGGTGACGTTGATGGTGGGCACGCGCACGGCAATGGCTTCGAAGCGGCCTTCCAGCTGCGGCAGCACGCGCTGGATGCCGGCGGCAAGCTTGGTGTCCACGGGGATGATGGAGACGTTGGCAGCGCGGGCGCGGCGCAGGTCGGGGTGGTAGGCGTCGATGACGGACTGGTCGTTCATGGACGCGTGCATGGTGGTGACAGCACCGCTTTCCACGCCAAAGGTGCGGTCCAGCACGTCGATGACGGGCACCACGCAGTTGCTGGTGCACGAGCCGTTGGACACGCGGGTGTGGCTGGGTAGCAATCCCGCATGGTTGGTGCCGAAGACGCAGGTGTAGTCCAGGTCATGGCCACCGGGTTGGCTCAGCAGCACTTTTTTGGCACCGGCGGCGAGGTGGCGGTCGAGCTGGGCAGCGCTTTGCATGGTGCCGGTGCACTCCAGCACCACGTCCACCGCCAGTTCGCGCCAGGGCAGCTGGGCCGGGTCGCGCTGGCTCAGCAGGCGCACGGCATGGCCGTTGACGACCAGGTATTCGCCCACGCGCTCCAGCGTGCCGGGAAAGCGGCCGTGGCTGCTGTCAAAGCGCAGCAGGTGTTCGATGGATTCGGCCGGGGCCAGTTCGTTGATGGCGACGAGTTCGAATTCGGAAGTGCGGCCGGACTCGACCAGGGCACGGAGGATGCAGCGGCCAATGCGGCCAAAACCATTGATGGCAATGCGGACGGGAGACACGGCGGTTACAGGCAGGGTACGAAAACGGGCAGGGTAGCACAGGCGGCGGCCTGCGGCGGGGCCAGTGCGTGCATGGCAGTGGCAGCAGGTGTCTGCCAGCTGCTATGGAAAACGTAGCTGCTCACGCAATTTTGTTGCGGGCTAGGGGCCAAAAAGGCCCATAAAACCTATGCGGAAGGCGGTGCCGCGCTGTCTGCGGCGGCGCGGTTGCTGCGCAGCAGCTTCAGGGCCACGGCGCCCAGCGCCAGCACGGCTGCGCCTAGCACCAGCCACAGGAAGCCGGCGCGGGCATTGGAGTCTTCCAGGAAGTAGCGCCAGCGGTCGGCAAAGCGCTTGGCCTGGGCATTGGGTGCGGACACGGCTGCGCCGATGCCGGCCAGGGGCCAGGTGTCCGGTGGCGTGGCGGCGGCCGTGGTGAGTGTGGCGGCGGGCAGCGCTGCTGCGGGCGTGTCGGAGCGGCCCACGGCCAGGGTGTAGGGTGCCTGGCCGTTGGCCAGAAACGCCAGCGTGACGGGCTGCAGTTGCAGCTTGGCTTGCAGGCCGTCCGCCACCGGGGTGTCGCCACTGGGCCAGTCGGTCAGGCGCAGGGTGCGCCAGTCGCCTGCCGGCAGGGGGTGGGGGGCATTGTGGCGGATGTTAGCGCCCTGCTGCAGGTGGTACACCACCACGCTGCCCAGGCTCTCCCAGGCGGCAGTGCTGTTGCTGCCGGGGCTGGTGGCGCGGCGGCCTTGCAGCTGGTAGGTGCGCAGCTGGTTGGGCTGGGTCAGGCTCCATTGCACCGAGGCCACGTGGGCACCGGGCGGCAGCGTCCATTCCAGGCCCTTGCCGGAGCGTGCCGGGTCGCCCGGCGGCAGGCCCACCTCCACCATGGCAGGGGTGGGCGCGGCAGACACAGTGCGCAGCTGCAGGGCTTGCACTTTCACCTGGGCGCTGGCGGGCCATTGCAGCAGCAGAAACTGGTCCTGCACCTGCTGTGGGCTGCTGAACTGCAGGCGCAGGTTGCTGGGTGCACCACTGCCGGCAAAGCGGTAAACGGGACCGGTGGTGGGCACGCTTTGCCATTGCTGCAGCGTCTTGCTCAGGCTGGCCTGCAGGTGCACCGGGGTGTTGTCGGGCAGCGTGATGCCCAGGTCCACGCTACTGACCAGGCCCTTGACGGCGCGCAGGTCAAACACGGCGGCCTGCAGCGCGGTGGGGTCGGCGCCGGTGCCGCTCCACTGCAGTTGCAGGTGCTGCACGCCCCCGTTGCCATGGCTGCGCACGTCCACCCGGGCGCTGAGTTGCGCAGAGCCGCTCGCAGCCTGTGCTTGCAGCGGCAGGGCCGGCACGCGCGCTCCGGCGGCGTCAATAGGCGCAGCGCTGGGGGTGCTGAGCAGGGCGTGGGGCAGCGCCTGGCCTTGGGCGTCAAAGACGCGGATGTCATTGCCGCTGCGGCTTTGCAGCGCACCCAAGGCGGGCGCGGGCAAGGCCACGCGCACCAGGGCCGCGTCGGGTGGCGTGATCAGCGCGGCGCGCCAACTGAATTCGGTGTACTTCAGCGGCGCGGTGTCGGCTTGGGCCCATAGCGGCGCGGCCAGCAGCAGGGCATAGGGAAAAGAGCGTTGCGTCATGCGCGGGATTCCTTGGAAGGCTGCTGGGCAGGGGGCAGTGGCGCGAAGTAGCCGATGACCAGCATGATGACGCCCACGCCAATGAAGGTGACGATGCGTTCGCCCCCGCCCCGGTTGGACAGGTCAATGAGCAGCAGCTTGAGCACGGTCAGGCCCAGCAGGGCGGCGCCGCCCATCCACAGCGTGCGCTGTTGGCGGCGGTGGGCGGTGAGCATGAGGGCCAGGGCCAGCAGGGTCCACAGCAGCGAGTAGCCTGCCTGCACCAGAAAGGAGGCAAACAGCGTGTCGGCCTCCCAGGCCACGCCACCGAAGTGGTGGGCAATGCGCAACCACACGGTGTTGATGGCGACGAAGGCCACGGCCAGCCACGCCATCTTCCAGGCCGGCTCAAACGCCAGGGCCGGCAGGGGCAGGCTGCTGGCGCGCACCCGCCGCATCCACAGCGCAGTCACGGCCAGCCCCAAGGCCACGCTCAGGTCGGTAGGGTTCAGTAATGGCACATAGGGCAGCGGCGCGGTGTTGCCGCGCGAGGTGAGCGCCACGGCCAGCGCGCCTAGCAGCACCAGCAGGGCCACCGGGGCGGCACCGCGCCACAGGTAGGCATAGGCCTGGGTCTGCAGCGGCCAGCGCTGGCGCCAGGGGCCGAGTGGGGTGTGCAGGCCTTCGCTGGCCAGTGCCAGCACCACGGCACTGCCGGCTGCGAGCATGACCACGGTGGCCCAGGCGGTGTGCCACAGGCCGGCCTGGTCCACGCCCCAGTACAGCAGGTTGCCGCCCAAGAGCATCAGTAGCCACACGCCCGCGCTGTGCACCCACGACCAGGCAGTGGTGGGCGGCAGGGCGTCGGCGTGGCGCAGGGTGTGCAGGTGGGCAGCCAGCACCAGGGGCCACAGCCACCAGCCGCCGGATTGCAGGGCGTAGCCTTGGGACTCCAGGGCGTCGATGGCCGACAGCAGCATGTAGGGCATGCTCAGCAGTGCGGGCCAGGCGGCGTCCACCCAGGGATTGGCCCGACCCGGCCGCGCCAGGAAGTGCACGGCCCAGGCGCTGAGTACCCAAGCCAGCAGGCCCAGGTAGTAATCGGGTGGCACAGCCATCCAGCCCGAGGTGCCGTCGTGGGGTACGCGCTCGATCTCGCTCCACAGCGCAGCCTGCCACCACAGGAAGCCCCAGGCACCGAACACGCGCGGCCAATGCGCTTCCAGGTCCAGGTAGGGGGTGTTCCAGCTGGTTCGGGTGGTGGCCGGGCCGTTGTAGCAATGGCTCAGCCATGCGATGGCAGCGCCTGAAGCGGCCAGCAGCACGGCGCCAACGAAGGTGGGATTGGCGAAATGCAGGGCGGGTTCGGGCGAGAAATCCAGGGACTGCAGGTAGCTGAAGGCGGCAAAGCCCTGCAAGGCCGAACCGGCCAGGCGGGCCAGCCAGCGCTGCTGGCGCAGGCCTATCCAGAACACGGCAGCGCCCTCGGCCGCCCAGGCGGCGCTGACCCAGCGCCCGTCCAGCGCCAGCGGCACCGCCAGTGTGGCAAAGCCCAAGGCCAGTGCCACACAGCACTCCACCAGCCAGCTTGCCGTGGGGCCGGGGTGGCGTTTGAGGGTCCAGAAGCCCACCACCAGGTACCACGCCGCCAGCCCCAGCGCTCCCGCTGCGCTGGCGTAGGGAATGTCCCAGACCATGTGCGCCAGCAGGCCCATGCTGACGATGGGATTGCCGAAGACCAGCGTGGCGTCCACCGCGCGCTGCTGCGGCAGGCCGTGGCGCAGCGCGTACCACCAGGCTGCCAGCAGGTATTGCCCAAAGAAGAGAGCCAGAAAGGGCAGGGTGGTGCCCAGATGCTCGGCGCGGTACTGCAGCACGCCCCAGGCCGTGGCCACGCCAAAGGTGGCAAAGAAGCCCAGCAGGTTCAGTGGCCGCCAGGCACGCAGCGCGGCCACGGCCACGATGCCGCAGTTGAGCAGCGCGTAGTAGCTGAACAGGCCCACATGGTCACCCTGGCCGGTGGACGCCAGCACCGGCGCGGCAAAGGCACCGGCAAAGCCGATGAAGGCCATGGTCTGCGCGTTCTGCAGCAGCGCAATGGCGGTGGATAACACGCACACCAGCGCCAGCAGCGCAAACGTGGGCCCGGCAGGCAGCAGCTGGTAGAGCCGGAAGGCGGCAAAGATGGTGAGGTAGAGCACGCCTACGCCAGCGCCCTGCAGGCTCAGTGCGTAGCTTGTGCGTGTTTCGTCGTTGCGCTGGCGCCAGCCCAGGCCAAACAGCACCAGGGCCACGAGGCCGATGCCGGCCAGGCGCACTTCGGGCGGCAGCAGGGCGTGGTCGATGGAGTACTTGGCCAGGAAGGCCAGGCCCACGAACAGCATGAGCAGGCCCAGGCGCAGCACGGTGTTGCCGCCAAAGATCCACTGCTGTACCTGCGAGGCCAGGCGATCGAAGTTGTCGCTGAGGTCTGGGCCGGTCGCGGGGGGCGCGGTAGAACGGGCCGGGGCGGCAGCGGGGGTCGGCGTGTTAACCGGCGAAGCAGCCGCTGCCGGGGCGTGCTGCACCCAGCGGTCGAACGCGTCTTCGGGTTCTGCGTCAGCCGGGGGCCGTGGCGCCGCAGGCTTTGCGGGCGTTGGCTGCGCCACTTCGGTGTCCACCGTAACACGGGTGCTTGCCGTGGGTGGCGCTGCGCTTTCGGCTTGCGCTGCTTGGGTGACCGGTGTGGCACGGGCAGCGGCAGTCGCTGCGGCGGTGGCGGCCGCGTGTTCGCGCATGCGCAGGGCCACTTCCTTGCGGACCATCTGTTCGATGTGCCCCATCAGGCTGCGGCCGATGATCCAACCGACCAGCGCGCCGATGAGCGCGCCGCCCGCACCCTCGGCAGCCACGCCGGTGAGAAACCCAGCCAGTGTCAGCAACCACACCATGTATGTGCTCCCTGTGTTGTTCCGTCGGATGCGCGCCAGTGTAGCAAGCAGGCATGCCTCCTGAAAATGCTATTTAATTGATAGCGTGCTACGCAGTGGATATGCGGTCTGGCGGCGAGAAATACACCTGAGTATGGTGGCTGCCCAAGGCTCAGTGGGCTGGCATGATGATGACGCGTTCGCCGCTGGGTTCGGTCTTCAGGTTGCTCGATGGGGCGGTGCTGACCTTGCCGACTGCAATGCCGATGGATTGGACGCTGGTGCGGCCGCCTTGTTCCATGTGCAGGCTCAGGTAGTACATGCCATCGCCCTGTGGCACCACGACCACGCTGGCTGTCGTGGTGCGGTTGGCGGGGGCCACTCCGTTGCCTGTGGTGGATTGCAGCTGCAAGGGGGCCTCAGGCTGGAAGGAATAGCGTACCGTTTCGGCGCCGGCATCGATCTGGACCGTGATCGTCACTGGGTGGTAAGCAGAGGGCGTGCTTTCGAGCCGATAGCTCGTCTGGGCGTCAATCCCATTCGCCTTCTGGACCAGTTTCGTGAATTTCCGGGCCTTGCGTGCCTTGCTCTTCTTCGCTACCGGGGCGGGGTGGCCGCTGGTCGTGGCGGTGCTGGCGGGGGCGGTTTCAGCACCATGTGCGGGGGCCGCGCCCAGTTGGAGCACGCTCCACAGGAGCCCGCAGATGCCGAGGTACTGGAATGGTTTCATGGGTGTATTCCTCATTGTGGCTAAGGGGATGTTGGAGCTTGCGTGTCAGCCGCTAGTTCACCGACAGGTTGAAGCAATTGGCGCTCGTCAACTTGTTGTAGTCGGTCAGTACCATCACGGCGTCGCCTGCGGTGAGTGCAACGTTTTTCGTTTCGGAGGTTCCGGTAGTTTCGCCGTAGTACACGTTTCCACCCTGGTAGATGCGGAAGTCCGGATCGGTTCCGGTGCCGCCGCCAGCCGTGAAGGTATAGGTTCTGGAAGACGGCAAGGTCATGCGTATGAATTGGGAAACGCCCAACTTGTTGGCGCCGCTGACCGAGTTGTAGTAGGTGTAGTCCACGCAGTATTGCGCGTTGGTGCCGGAAAAATTGGAGTGCGTCTTGTAGACCGCCAAGGCGCCCGGGACGGAGCCATCGTTGGTTTCACCCGTACCCCAGCCGTCGGTGGAACCGATGGATTCCGCCGTCAGTGTCGAACTCACGGCCGTGAGAGCCGATGAAGACAGGTTGGCCAAGAAGCTGTACAGAGAAGAGACCCGGGCGTTGGTCTTGAAGTCGCTGGAGGTCAGGGCATCCCAGATGGGCGTGAAACCACTGTTCTGGTTGATCGTGGTCAGCACGTAGGCTACGCTGGTTTCGTTGAACCACCCCTTGGACGATCCGCCGCTGCTGGCGAGGTTGACGGTGAAACCGGAAGCCTGCGCAGTACCGCTGGAATCCGAGTACACCGTCCTTTCTGTGGCGATGCCGCCCCACGCATTGCCCCACCCCTCGGAGAAGGCGACGCGCATGTCGAGCTTGTGGTTGAAGGCGTGGCTGCCCCCGATGGAGTTGTCGCGCGAAAAGGCGGCCTGCATGTAGTGGCCGAATTCGTGTGCGACAACCGTTTCATCGAACTCGTCGGTATCCACGCCTTCCTTGCCCAGGATGTAGAGTTGGTAGGCGCCGCTGCCGCTGTCGTAGCCGCCAAAGAAGCTGGTGCCTATGTCGCCTGCCGAGAGAGTACCCGATGATGGGCGGTTGTTGACGCTCCAGAACATGTTGAGTTTGGGGATGACGACAAGCGACTTGGCCTTGGCGATCTTGAGCATGCCCTTGTAGGCCGTATCCAGCAGGGCAAATGGCCCCGACGCACGGGTGCCGGTGTAGGTGGCGGTGTTGGTGTCCCAGCCGGAATCGGCATTCAGGTTCTTGGTCACGTCGGAAGTGCCGGTGTTGAAGGTGGCGGAGTCCAACACATACAGGGCGTTGCTGTTGGTGTTGTCACGCACGCTGACGTTGTACTGGGCGTAGGAGGTCGAGGTACTGACCGCTTCGGCCTTCACCCGGACCTTGACGCTGGTATTCGTGGGGGCCAGGAAGCTGTAGTTGCCCGATCCGTCGGTGGTCGCCGTGGCCAGAACCGCGGAGCTACCGGCATCGAGCAGTTCCACGGTGGCGCCGCGAATGGCGGTGTAGTACTGACCGGCGTAATTGAGCCGCCCGGACGTGAGGTTGTTCGGGACGATCTGGGCCTGCGCCTTGCCCGACACCGTGACACCGGTCGTGACGGTGGAGCTGGACGTCGCGGCACTGATTTGCGTGGCGCTGTACGTGACTCCATTGCCGTTGTCCGGGCTGGTGGTACTGCCTCCGCCACCACCACCGCCACCACCGCCACAGGCGGCCAGAAGGACCGCGGCCAGCGTGGCCGCATAACGGTACCGATGCATCGACGAAATCTCCCTGAAGTTATTGAACTGACATCGCGGAATGGATTATGCCGTTCAGGTATCGGCACTTTGCTTCGGTGTGTAGCGCGCCTACCGCTTGCGCAAGTCCTGCACAAGCCACTGTCCGGGATTGACGCTGCGCCGGAATCGGGCCTTGCGCAGATGCGTCGGGATTTCTTCCCGGACAGGGGAAGCGTGCCCCCATGAGCCGCCGTCCTACCGATGGCTTGCGTGCTTGTAGACTCGGCACTTTTTCGGATGTAGGCAGGGAGCCGATGACGACACAACCGACGTTGCCCGCGTGGGAGGAGCAGTTTCTAGGATCCAGCAATAGTTCAATGGCCAAGGCGCGGCTGTGGGTCTGGTTCGGCGTTGGCATTGGGCTGCTGGTTGCAGCGGCAACCAGCAAGAGCGGGATCGGTTGGGTAGGTGTTCTGGTACCGGTCGTTTTTGCATTGGCAGTGGACTGGTTGTTGCGCAGTCGCGTGCGCGCCGGAAAGGTGTATGCCACGGTCGATTCGGCTGGAATCGAGGCTCCGGCCTTCCAAGGCAAGACCAAACGGTATCGGTGGCCCGAAATCGCGCAGGTGGTGCTGACGCGCGTGCAGGGCCACCCCATGCTGCAACTGGTACTGCATCCCACCCCGGGTCGCCCCGACAAGAAAGGTTTCTGGACTGGCAGCAATCCTGCACGCCCACTTCTGCCGCTGGGGGTCTTGAACGACGCAACCCAGGCGCGACTGGTGGACCGCATCCAGCAAACCCTGATCATGCGCGGAGCGGAGGATGGCGTACCGGCAACCGTGGTGCAGGACCATCTTGCCGACGAGCGGGCGTTTCAGCAGCGCCTCAAGGCTATGGCACCTGTGCCATGGCTCACCTACCTTCTCTTGGGGGCCAACCTCGCGGTGTGGTTGTGGACCCTGAGGCAGGGGGCAGGTGTCCAGGGCGTTGCGCCTGAACTGCTGTTGGCGTGGGGTGGCAATGCCGCTTCGGAAGTGCAGCGTGGCGAATGGTGGCGCCTGGCCACGTCGGTCTTCCTGCATTGCTCGCTGATGCATGTGGCCTTGAACATGCTGGGCTTGTACTCGGCCGGGGTGACGGTGGAACGCATCTACGGTCATCGGCTGTTTGCCCTGATATATGCGGGTTCGGGCCTCGTGGGCGCGGCCTTGAGCCTGCATTTCGCGGCCCAGAAGTCGGTTTCGGTGGGTGCTTCTGGTGCCGTGTTCGGGGTGCTGGGCGCCTTGCTGGTGGCGATGCTGGAAAACGGAAAGCACCTGCCCAAAACCATCGGTAAGCAGGCTTTGGGAAGCTCGGCGTTCTTCATTCTCTATTCACTGGCGCAGGGGTTTTCGCGGCCCGACATTGACAACGCGGCCCATGTGGGTGGGCTACTGGCGGGCATGGTGCTGGCCTGGGTGTTGCCGGAGCGCTTCGACATGGAAGCCTTTGCACGCAAGTTCGCTTCGCGGGCGGCTTTTGCGGTCTCACTGGCTGGCATGGCGGCTGTCTCCCTGGCATGGACCGCCCCTGTGGCTGCCCTGGACATGCGTGGTGTGATTTCGTTTCAGGACGGAATGCGACAGCTTCAGGAGGCTGTTTCGCTGATACAGCAGGACGTGAAGGACGTCGAGTCCGGAAAGCGAACCGAGCGCGAAGTCGATGAACGCAGCCGAGCGGTGTATGCCCCAATGCTTCGCCAGGCCGGGATAGCGCTGGAGCGCGCGTCATTGCCCAAGGGCGATCCCCGCCAACCATTGCTGGTCGACATGCGGCGCTTGACGGCCCTGATGCTGGAAGCGGCTGCGATGGAATCTGTGTTCCCGGCCGACGGCAGCAAACCCCAGCCGATCGACCCGGTACGCAGCGCTGAAATCGAAAGGGAATTGAAGGAAGTCGATCAGCGGGTGCGCCAACTCGCGTCGGTTGCAAAGAACGCGCGGTGACGGGCCTGAGCCGGACGACGCCGCCTTTCAATTCTTCTGCTATCGATACAGTAGCTTACTATGCAATATGTACGAGGGCTGGATGCCAAAAAAGCGTGTGCTGTTGACCCTGTCCGGCAGCTGGCGCGGGCAATGCCCCCGCTGCGGTGGCTGCAGGCAATGCTCAGCCTGCGTGCAATACCCGCACATGGGCCCGTGACAGTGCGCGGTAGGTGGCGATGCGTCGGGCCAGGGGCCACCAGTCGTAAAGGAACAGCTGCATGGGCCGCCACATGGCGACCCAGCCTGCGATGGTGAGGCTTTCGCGGGCGATGGCGTGGGCGTTGCTCGTGCCAGCCTGCGCGATGGTTTCTGCACCCAGCAAACACAGCGCAAGGAAAGCCAAGCCGATGAGCAGGCTGATGCGTCCTTGCCAGAACAGGTCGCGCAGCTCCTGGCGGGTCAGCTTGGCTTTGTCGGCAAAGTGGTGGTGGATGGCCTCGGTGAGCAAGGCATTGGGGCTGCCCTCGGGCGGCAGGGTGCGCAGGTGAATCGTTAGGTGCAAGGCGCTCTTGGGCGAAAAGCCGCGCGCCCAGGTTTCGATGAAGGCCTCGGCCTCGCGGTCGAGTGCCTTGCTGTGAAACGGCGTGGGGTCCATCGAATTGAACAGCTGCGGCAGCTCCTGCACGCGCAGGTCCAGATGGTGGGTATTGGTGGTGTGGGCGGTCATGGGATGTCCATGGTGTGCAGAAGCGTATTGGGGGGCGACTGGTTCCTTATAGCAGCCGTGCCAGGGCAGGTTCTGCGGGCTCACCGAGTCGCTTCTGTATTGATAGCTGTCTGCGCAGTATCTGCGAGGGCTAGCGGCCGAAAATGCCTGCAATGTCGGCCAGATCGAGCAAGCGGCGCTGGCTGGTGAAGTGGCGGGCCTCGCCCGTCACCGGGTCGTCAATCGCAATCTCCCGGGCCAGCAACTGCAGCGGCTTGTCCGGGTCGCTGTGGCCTTCGGGGGTGAGCACCGGGTAGATGCCGTCGCCCAGCAGCGGCAGGCCGAGCGCGGCCATGTGGGCGCGCAGCTGGTGGCGCTGGCCGCTCAGGGGTTCGAGGCGGTAGCGGGCCCAGCCGTGGGCATGCTCGATGGGCGTGATGGTGGTGATGGCGTTCACTTCACCCGCTACCTCGGCCTGCTGCATGAAATGCGCGCCGACTTCCAGACGGCTTTCGCGGCGCAGCGGCCAGGGCAGGGTCGGATCCCAGCGGGCGATGGCCTCGTAGGTCTTGTGCACGGTGCGGTCACGGAACAGGGCCTGGTAGGCATTGCGCTCGGCCGGGTTCACGCTGAACAGCACCAGCCCAGCGGTGTCGAGGTCGATGCGGTGCAGGGGCGAGAGCTCGGGCAGGTTCAGGCGTGCACGCAGACGGGCCAGCAGGGTCTGGCGCACATACTTGCCGCTGGGGGTGACCGGCATGCTGTGGGGTTTGTCGGCCACCACGAGGTGCGCGTCCTGGAACAGCACCACCTCGCGCTCGCGCGGCTCCGGCTCGGCGGCCACCTCGCGGTAGTAGAACAGGCGCTGGTTTGGGGTGAACAGTGCATCCAGCGACAGCGGCTGGCCAGCGGCATCCAGCACGTCACCCGCCCGAAGGCGCTCCCGCCACGCCTCCATGCCCACATGGGCAAAGCGCTCGCTCAAGAAGGCCAGCAGGCTGGGCCAGTGGCCCGGTGGCGTGGTGAGGCTGCTGGGGGCCACGCCATCACGCGCCGGGGGGCGCACGAGTAGCTGGCGCGGGTGCTTGCGGGACATCGGGCCGTATTTCGGTTCCAAAGCGCTTGTGTCTAGGCGCGAAGCCGCAGACAGTGCACTAGTACGGCAAGGCGAAGCAACAACGACACGGGCGGTTTGGGAGCGAAATCAGACCCGCTCGAACACCACGTCCCACACGCCGTGGCCGAGCTTGATGCCGCGGTTCTCGAACTTGGTAAGCGGCCGGTAGTGGGGCTTGGGCGCGTAGCCGTTCAGCTCGGGGTGGGTGGCCAGCGCGCGGTTCTTCAGGCGCGGCTCGGCCGTGAGCACTTCGAGGATCTGCACCGCGTAGGGTTCCCAGTCGGTGGCGCAGTGGATGTAGCCGCCTACCTTCAGGCGCGCGGCCAGCTTGGCCACCAGCGGGCTCTGGATCAGGCGGCGCTTGTTGTGGCGCGTCTTGTGCCAGGGGTCGGGGAAGAAGATGTGCACGCCGTCCAGGCTCTCCAGCGGCAGCATGTGGTCGATGACCTCCACTGCGTCGTGCGCGCAGATGCGAATGTTGGTGATGCCCTGCTCGCCAATGCGCTTGAGCAGCGCCCCCACGCCGGGTTCGTGCACCTCGCAGCACAGAAAATCGGTGTCGGGCAGCACCTTGGCAATGTGGGCCGTGGCCTCGCCCATGCCGAAGCCGATTTCCAGCACCAGCGGTGCGCGGCCAGCGGCTGGAGTGCCATTTTGGCCCCTGGCCCGCGCGGAATCTGCGTAGGCCGCTTCGAAATCCATAGCGGAAGCCTGGTAGGGCAGCAAAATCTTGGGGCCTATTTCCTCGAACGCCTTGGCCTGGCCGGTCGTGGTCCGCCCGGCCCGCTTCACAAAGCTCTTGATGGTGCGCATGAAGGGTTTGTTGGGGGTACCGTCAGGCGCGGTGTCAGGGGTCTCGGGGGTGGTTTGTTCGGTCATCGGGGAAATCCTGTGGCGCGGCACGCGGGCGTGCGCGAAGGGGAGCATTGTAGGCACTGCCGCCCAAGCGCACGGTGGTGCTCACCGTGACTCAGTTGGCTGGGCTGAGGCGGTACTTCCTGACGATGCGTTGGTATTCCCCGCTGGCCTTGATGGCGGCCAAGCCGGCATTGAACTTGAGCAGCAGCGTCGCTGCGTTGGGATAGCTGCGAGAAACCATCAGGTGGTTGGCGGCTTGTTCGTTGAAGGCCTTCGGCAGGGCGCGAAACCGGTCCACCTGGTCGGGGTACAGGCGGGACACGGCATCGAAGATCACCGCCTGGTCGTCAATGTAGAGGTCAATGCGGCCGGCTTGCAGCTTCTTGATGGATTGTTCGACGGTCGAGGCGGTTTCATAACGCACACCGCTTTCGCGCAGGGGGCCTTCGGCAAAGGAGCCCTGGATGACACCTACGCGGTAGGCACGCAGGTCCTGCAGTTTCTCGAACCGCGGAGGTAGGTTCTTGTCGTTGTCTTTCGCATGGTAGACCACGGCATTGCGCACCATGTAGAGTACATCGGAAAAATCGAAACGTTCCTTGCGTTCCTTGTTGATGCCGTAGGGGAAGGCCGCAAACGCCTCACCCGTCTCCACCATGCTTTCGGCCCTGCGCCAGGGGTAGAAGCGGTAGACCGGGCGCAGGCCGGCTGCCTGGCAGATGGCGGTGACCAGGGCCGTGGTAGCTCCCTGTTCAGGCAAGCCTTGCGATGTGAACGGCGGATATTCTCCGGTGGCAAACACCACCTCCATCTCCTGCGCTCGGCTGGTTGCCGCGATACCGGTGGTCAGGGCGGCAAGGCAGATCGTACGGCGTTGCATGGTGACAGTCTCCCAGAGTGGCAGGAACGCTGATTGGCATCTTCGCACGCTTTGGCCGGTTGTGCCCAGACCTTTCGGCGATGGCCGCGGCGTCCGAGCCGCATGACGGCAGTGTTACAGTCCCGTGATCAAGCAAAGCGAAGGCGGGCCGCCACTGAGTTGCCCGCTGCGCACATCCCGTCAAAGTCGTTGGTATGGCAATGTTCCGTTTCCTGGTGTCGTTTGGGCTGCTGTTGGGTGCGCAGCAAGCGCTTGCGCTGGTGATTGGCGTGTACGAGCTCTCACCGCATATGGTGGTCGACGGGCAGAAGGAGCCCGCTGGTGCCGTGGTCGACTTTGCCCGTGAGCTGGTGGCCAAGGCACCTGATTGTGGCCCCTTGACCTGGCGCCCGACCAGCTTTGCGCGCAGCCTGCGCGAACTGGAAACCGGCGAGGTCGACATGGTGTTCATGGTGGCGCGCAACGAGCAGCGCAGCAAGGTGTTTCGCTATGGCAGCCTACCCTTGTTCGAAACCCGATCTGCCCTTGTGGTGCCGAAAGGAAGCAGCCTCGCCAACCTCACTTCCCTCGAACAGGTGCGTGGCCTGCAGATCGGTCATGCCAACGCATCCATCATTCCCGAATACCTGCGGGCTCTGAACGTGGTGGTGCATCCCATCAGTGGCGACGACTACTTTTTCCGTGGCCTCAAGATGCTGGAGAGCAAGCGCATCGACGCCTACTTCGCACCCACCCTGTCCAATGCCCAGTACCAGATGCGCAAATACGAGAACGCCGACGCGCTGACGGTGCAGCCACTGCCGGTGGAGCCGCTGGCTCTATATGTGGTCTTCAGCAAGACGCTGGACGAGAAGACCTATGCCAAGCTCGATGCGCTGATCAGCGCCAACCAGGCGCGCTACAAGCTGTTGTTGGGTAACTACCTGCGCTGATCAGGGCGCATGAGAGCACCCCGCAGGGGCCTTTGCTCCTATGCGGACTGCCTTTCGTACCAGGGCTTCGATGCGTTGACGACGCGCACCACCACCAGCATCACCGGCACTTCGATGAGTACACCCACCACCGTGGCCAGTGCAGCGCCCGACTCGAAGCCGAAGATGCTGATGGCGGCCGCCACGGCCAGCTCGAAGAAATTGGATGCACCGATGAGTGCCGAGGGGCAGGCCACGCTGTGCTTTTCGCCCAGCGCCCGGTTGAGCCCGTAGGCCAGCGCCGAATTGAAGAACACCTGGATCAGGATGGGTACGGCCAGGATGGCGATCACCAGGGGTTGCTCCAGAATCGCCTTGCCCTGGAACGCGAACAGCAGCACCAGCGTTGCCAACAGCGCCGAAATGGACCAGGGGCCGATTTGCTCCATGGCGCGCTCGAACGCGGCCTGCCCGCGCCCGAGCAGAAGCTTGCGCCACAGCTGCGCCAGCACCACCGGGATCACGATGTAGATGAGCACCGAGGTCAGCAGGGTGTCCCAGGGCACGGTGATGGCCGAAATGCCCAGCAGAAAACCCACCAGCGGCGCAAAGGCAAACACCATGATGGTGTCGTTGAGCGCCACCTGCGACAGCGTGAACAGCGGGTCGCCCTGGGTGAGCTTGCTCCAGACGAACACCATGGCCGTGCAGGGGGCAGCGGCCAGCAGGATCAGGCCCGCGATGTAGCTGTCGATCTGCTCCGCGGGCAGCCAGCCCACAAACACGTGCCGCACGAACACCCAGCCCAGAAACGCCATCGAAAACGGCTTGACCAGCCAGTTCACGAACAGCGTCACGCCAATGCCGCGCACGTGCTGGCGCACTTCGTGCAGGGCGCCGAAGTCCACCTTCACGAGCATCGGAATGATCATTACCCAGATCAGCAGCCCCACGGGCAGATTGACCTTGGCGACTTCCATGCGGCCAATGGCCTGGAAAATGTCGGGAAGCATCTGCCCCAGGCCAATGCCGGCCACGATGCAGAGAAACACCCACACGGTCAGGTACCGCTCAAAGGTGTTCATGGGGGCCTTGGCCGCTGCCTTGGCGGTCACTTCGCACTGTGCGCTCATGGTTCTTGCTTCTTCCTTGTCGGGGTCAATGGGAATAGATGTCGCTCAGGGCCTTTTGCAGCTCGGCGTTGCCCATCTGCTCCAGCGGCAACTCCAGCAGCTGCAGCATGCGAAAACCGATGGCCTGGCGCGTCAGCTCGAATGCCTGGCGCTTGCCCTCGTCGCCACCCAGGGCGTTTGACGGGTCGGGATAGCCCCAATGCACCTTCACGGGGCTGCCTGGCCAGAACGGGCAGGTCTCGGCAGCGGCGCTGTCGCACACGGTAATCACGATGCGCATCTGCGGCGCATCGGGGGTGGTGAACTCGTCCCAGCTCTTGCTGCGGTAGGCGCTGGTGTCCACCCCGGCGCGCTGCAGTGCTTCGAGCGCAAAGGGGTTGAGGCGGCCACTGGGCGCGCTGCCCGCGCTGTGGGCGCGCACGTCCAGCCCGCGCTGTTGTGCCAGGTGGTTGAGCATGCCCTCGGCCAGCACGCTGCGGGCCGAGTTGTGGGTGCACAGGATCAGGACGTGGGTGGTCATGGTTCTCTCAGTAGTTCAGCAATCGCATTGCAGGGTGGGGGTGGGCGTGCAGGGCGCGCCCTGGCAGCAGTTCTCGGTCAGGTAGGCCAGCACGGCGTTCATGGATTCGATGGCGGCGCGGTACACCAGATTGCGCCCCTGGCGCTCCTGGGTAATGAGTCCGGCATGCATCAGCTCCTTCAGGTGGAAGGACAGCGCATTCGGGGCAATGGCCAGCTGCTCGGCCAGCTGCCCCGGGTTCAGCCCGCCAGAGCCCGCCTGCACCAGGGCCCGAAAGGCCCGCAGGCGAACCTCTTGGGCCAGCGCGGCCAGGGCACGAATGACGTCGACTTCTTGCATGGGTGAATAATACAACGATTATTGAAATGATTGGCCGACCAAACCCGAACGAAGGCACGCATTGGCCAGGGCGGCTGGCTTACACATGGTCTAGTGCGGGCGCGAGCATCACCGCTGCCACTGCCATGTGGCGGGCTACTGGGCCGAGTGACGGGATACGACTGAATGCGGTTCTCCGCATTTATGGATTGCCTGCCCGATAGCAGACATCCGATCAATTGCAAACTAGGCGCACCTGCCGAAGTAGCCTATGCAGTGGTTGCCATCATTGAATCCACTTCTCCACGCTGCGAGAACACAGTTGCATGGAGAGGAAAGGCGCACCACATACAGACGCTGGCAGTGCTGGAACTCGAATCGCCCGACGCGCCTTGGCGACGCGCTACACGCATCAATGCTGGATTTCGCGCAGGGCGAGATTGAGCTGGTCCACCACACCGGTCCAATCTGCATCGTCCTGCAGCTGTTCGCGCAGCAGCGCAGCCTGGGCGGGCGACCAGAATGCGGCGTCCTCCACCCGGGTTTCGGCACCGAGCGGCGAGTGGCTCTGGATGAAGGCCGCGATGCCGGGCACATCAGCCGGCAGCCCCAGCTGCTCGAACAGTTCGCAGAAGCGATGAAAGTGGGGAGACATGGTGGGCGTCCTTTCTGTACGTTCTTGCGGCATACGCCGTTCCCGCATCTTGGACTTGTTGCGGGTTGGGTGTCTAATGGCTGCCAGAGACCCCGGTGCGGTGGGGGGCAAGTCGGCATGTGTCGGCATTCGGGCGCCGCAGATCAGGAGCGTTGCCATGTCCACGTCGCCACACACGGCCGCCACCCTTACTGGCACAGTGCCGTCCCCGCTGCCCGTCACCCGCACTGAACACGATAGCTTCGGATCCATTGAGGTTCCGGCAGACTGCCTGTGGGGCGCGCAGACCCAGCGGTCCTTGGGCTTCTTCGATATTTCCACGGAGCGGATGCCTCCAGAGTTCATCAGCGCACTGGCGCTCGTCAAGCGGGCCAGCGCCCAGGCGAACCTAAGCCTCAAGCTATTGCCCGCCGACAAGGCCGTGGCGATTACCACCGCCGCCGAAGAGGTTGCCTCCGGCCAGCACGCCCGGGAATTTCCACTCGCAGTCTGGCAGACCGGCTCGGGCACACAAAGCAATATGAACATGAATGAGGTGCTGGCCAACCGCGCTTCAGAGCTGCTGGGTGGCCCGCGCGGGCCGGGCCGGCTGGTGCACCCCAACGACGAGGTCAACCTGGGTCAGTCGTCAAACGACGTGATACCCACGGCCATGCACCTGGCGGCCGCGCTGGGCATAGGCACCGCGCTTCTGCCGGCACTGGCCGGGTTGCGCTCGACGCTGGCGGCCAAGAGCGCGGCCTTTTCCAGCATCGTCAAGATCGGCCGCACCCACCTGCAGGACGCCACGCCGCTGACCCTGGGGGATGAGTTCTCTGGCTATGTGGCGCAGCTGGAGCACGCCCACACACACATCCAGGCCACACTGGCCTCGCTCTATCCGCTGGCCATCGGCGGCACCGCCGTGGGCACGGGCCTGAACACCCATCCCGAGTTCGGGCCGCGGGTGGCCGCCGAGTTGGCTCAGGGCACGCAGCTGCCTTTCACCAGCGCGCATAACAAGTTCGCTGCGCTGGCTGCGCATGACGGTCTGGTTGCCATGCATGGCGCCCTGAAAACCTTGGCTGTGGCGCTGATGAAGATCACCAACGATGTGCGCTGGCTGGCCTCGGGGCCGCGTTCGGGGCTGGGCGAGATCAGCATCCCCGAAAACGAGCCGGGCAGCTCGATCATGCCGGGCAAGGTGAACCCGACCCAGTGTGAGGCGCTGACGATGGTCTGCTGCCAGATCATGGGCAACGACGTGGCCATCAGCGTGGGCGGGGCCTCGGGCAATTTCGAACTGAATGTCTACAAGCCGCTGATCGCCCACAACCTGCTGCAGAGCATTCGGCTGCTGGCTGACGGCATGGCAAGCTTCGATGCACATTGCGCGCGCGGCATCGAACCCCACCCGGCACGCATTCGCGAACTGCTGGAGCGCTCACTGATGCTGGTGACGGCGCTGGCGCCGCACATCGGCTACGACCGCGCCGCTGCAATTGCGAACCGGGCGCACCAGGAGGGCAGCGCGCTGCGCGACGCGGCACTGGCACTGGGCGAGGTGTCCGCGGAGGATTTCGACCGCTGGGTAGTGCCGGCCCGGATGGCGGGCAACGTGCGCTCCGAACCATGAGTTCGTGCAGCACGTCCACCACAAAGGCCCGCTGGAACCGCGACACCCGTGCATGCCCCCAACCTGCATCGCTACCTAAGTTGATTCGCCCCGGCATCACCAGACACCACTGAACTCCAAAGCCGACACTCATGGAAGACGGCTATTGGCCCACGCCCGCCCCAAGTTCACCCATTCCTTCCCCAAGCCCTTTGCATCCGTGTTGCGGGTGGTTCGTTCGGCCCGGGAGTCTGAGCAGGCCGATTTCCGCCCGCCGCGAGCGGGATAATGCATCAACCAACAAGGAGACGGGCATGGGGCTGACGGGAGCGGTAGTGCTGGTGCTGAACATCTGCTTGCTGGTGGGATTCTTGCGCCGGGACAGCGAGCCCTGGGCCTGGGCGGCGCTGGTGCTGCTGTGGGCCGGGGGTACGTGGGCGGGGCTGGTGACCAGCGTGCTGGCCTCCATCGCGTTGACGCTGGCCTGCGCGAAGCTGCGTGCGCTGCGCGAGCGCCCACCGGCACCGTAAATGTCCAACCCTACCGATCGCGATGAAGCCGCCTGGATGCACCGCAAGTCCACCCAAGCCGTTGGCGACATGCCCCCTGATGCAGCCCGTGGCAGCAGCGCTGGGGCGCGAGCCCTGGCGCTGCTGGGTCTGGTGCTGCTCGCATCCTGCGCCTCGGTGCAGCCGCCAGCGCCGGGCCCCGTTTTGCCCCCCGATTTGCACAGCGCCCAGCGCGATGTGCTCTGGACCGATCTGGACGATGCCGCACACCGGGAACGGGTCGTGCGCCTCATTCCAGGCAGCGTGAAAGACCGCATCGGGTGGGCGGTGGACCTGCAGCTGGCCTTCAGCGCCCTGAAGATCGTGCCGGCGGCACCGAGCTACTGCGCGGTCATCGCCGTGGTGGAGCAGGAGTCGTGCTTCCAGACCGACCCGGTGGTGGCGGGTCTGCCCGCCATCGTGCAGCGTGAACTGGAGCGCCGTGCGGACAAGTACAGCATTCCCATGCTGCTCGTCAACACCGCCTTGCTGGTGCGTTCGCCCAACGGGCGCAGCTACCGCGAGCGCATTGACGCGCTCAAGACCGAAAAGGAGCTTAGCGACCTGTTTGACGACATGCTGGCCGAATTGCCCTTCGGCAAGGACTGGCTGGCCGACAGGAACCCGGTGCACACCGCCGGGCCCATGCAGGTGAGCATCCGCTTTGCCGAGCAGCACACGGCGCGCACGCCGTACCCCTACACCCTGGGCAAGCGCGTGCGCGACGACGTGTTCACCCGCCGTGGCGGGTTGTACTTCGGTGCGGCCATTCTGCTGGACTATGCCGCGCCGTATGACGATGTGCTGTACCGCTTTGCCGACTTCAATGCCGGGCAGTTCAGCAGCCGCAATGCGGCCTTCCAGCGGGCACTGGCGCGGCTGGCCCGTACCGACATTGCCCCCGATGGCGATTTGCTGCGCTACGACACCGAAGGCCTGCCCAGCGAGGCCCCCAGCCAGGAGGAGCGCGCCCTGCAGGCCCTGGCATCCCCGCTGGGGCTGAGCCCGGCGCAGATACGCAGCGACCTGCTGCTGGAAAAGACCGCATCGTTTGGCTCCAGCCGCTTGTACGAGCGGGTGTTTGCACTGGCGCAAACCAGCACCAGCCAGCCGCTGCCGCGCCAGGCCATGCCGAAGATCGACCTGAGCAGTCCCAAGATCACGCGCAAGCTCACCACCGAATGGTTTGCCCAGCGCGTGCTCAAGCGCTACCAGACCTGTCTGGCCCGCGATGCGGCCGCAGGGGGCTGAGCCACGACCTATAGGGGTGGTGTAGGGGGCGTTTCGCTGCGCAACCAGGCGGCGGGCGACATGCCGGTGGCGGTGCGAAACGCGGCATAGAAGGTGCTGGCCGAGCGAAAGCCTGCCGCTTCGGCCCAGCCCAGCGCGCCGCCGGTAGCCGGGGGCGGCACGCGGCGCAGCAGGTGCTCCACGCGCATGCCGTTCACGTAATCGAAGAAGCCCACGCCGCGCACCTGGTTCAGGGCAAACGAAATCTGGTTGCGGGTGTAGCCCGTGGCCGCTGCCACTTGGGGCAAGGACAAGGCGGGGTCCAGAAAGGGAAGCGCGCTGCGCATCCAGCCGTCCAGGTCGGCCAGCAGAAAGCCGATTTCGCGTGCTGACAGGCCTATCTTGCCAATGCCCATGCCGCCGCCGGTACCGCCTGAGCTGGGTTTACCCTTGCGCGTGCTGGGCAGTGCCGTGCGCGCTTCTGGAATGGCGTATTCGTCGATGGCGATGATGCGAGCGTCCTGCACGCGCACGATGTCGCAGGCCGTCACGGCCAGCAACTCATCACCCGCGCTGGAGCGTATGGTTTCGCGGTAGCGCAGCGTTACGGTGTCGTCGTCCACGCGGGGGCGGTCGGTGTAGTGCAGCGAATCGAGCTGCGAGCGCTTCAGGATGCCGGCTACATGGGTGTGCACCGCCGTGCCGGCGTAACGCTGGCCCGCGTAGTGGTCGGTGAACACGATGTCAGGGTGGTACAGCGCACACAAGCCCGCCAGGTCGGCCAGGGCCCAGCGGGTGTTGTGTTCGGTCACGATGTGCAGTGCGTCTGGCATGGCGGCACTGTACTACCGCCGGGGGCTAGCGCTGTGCCGTGGCCACCGCATCCTGCACGTCGATGCGCTCCTTGGGCGGGTTGGCAGCCACCTCGCGCACGGCCAGGGCAATCTGCTCGCAGCTGTGGCGAAACACCTCGGGGGTCATGGTCAGTGCGGGTTGCAGCCGGTAGTGCCACTTGCCGCGCTGCGAAATGCCCACAACACCGCGGCGCAGCACCGCATGGTGCACCGCGTATTGGAAGGCCGGGGCCGGGCGGTTGCTGGCCTTGTCCACCACAAATTCCAGCGCGGCCATGGCACCCACGGCGCGCACGTCGCCCAGCTGCTCCACCTCGGCTTTCAGCGGCTCCAGCACCTCCTTGAAGATGCGCTCCAACGCCAGTGCGTTTTCCAGTACGCCCCCGGCTTCGATGAGCTCAATGCCCGCCAGTGCCCCGGCACAGGCTGCCGGGGCAAAGCCGTAGGTGCTGCCCAGGTGCAGCTCGGTGTGGGCCATGACCGCATCGGTGCCCAGCACGGCGGCAATAGGCTGGCCGCCCGCGGCAAAGGCCTTGCCCAGCAGCAGCAGGTCGGGGTCAATGCCCTCCCAGCGCTGCATGGCGAACATGGTGCCGGTGCGGCCCATGCAGGTCTGCACCTCGTCCAGGCACAAGAGCCAGCCCCAGCGCTTGCACAGCGCGCCCAGCCGGTCCCAGAAGCGCTGCGAGGGTGCGTGGATGCCGCCTTCACCCAGCACGGGTTCGATCATCACCCCCGCCACCTGGCACGGATGCACCTGCTGGATGAGCAGGTAGTCCAGGTAGTCCAGCACCTCGCATTCGTCCACTGGGCCGGGGCCACGGCGAAAGGGCGAGCGGAAGCGGTTGGGGTAGGGCACCATGACCACCCCCGACACGTACTGCGTGCGCCCTGACGACACGTTGGACAGGTCGCTGGAGGCACCAGCGGTCATGTAGGTCGATTCGCCGTGGTACTGCCCGCCAAAGGTGATGATGAGCGGGCGCTTGGTGGCCTCGCGCATGAACTTCACCGCCGCTTCCACCGCCAGCGTGCCGGACACGGAGTACTCGACGCGGCTCAGGCGCCCGGGTGCGATGCGGGTGAGCTTGTCCACCAGGCTGAAGGCCGCCTGGTTGGGCAGCCAGCCGCTGATCTGCATGCCGTGGCGCGCCCAGGCCGCATCCATGGCCGCCTTCACCGTGGGTGGCGTGGGTCCGAAAGGCGACGCGCCCCAGGCCGACATGTGGTCGGCAAAGGTATTGCCGTCGGCGTCTTCAATCAGGTAGCCGCGCTTGCCCACTTCGAGCAGCGGGTAGATCTCGTGGTCGGCATTGGCCCCGGTGAGCTGTGCGTCGTGCCGCGCAAACAGCGCGCTGGACGCCGGGCCGGGTAGCGCGGTATGGACTTGGGGGAGTTCGTAGAAGGGGTTCTTGGTAAGCATCGTCTGTCTCCTGTGCGATGCCCGCCAGTGTTCCCGCAACCCGCGCCCAGCGCTATGCGGGCGGATCCGCACGAAAGGGGGGAAGGGATCGGAGCTTTCGGTGAGTGCGGGCGTTCAAGCGTTGAGGACGCTTGAACGGTGCACTGGTGAATAGGGATGTTTAACGTTGGCGCAAGGTTGCATTGCGCTCACACGCGATCTTGATTGATGTGAAAGTCAGATTCATCTTCGGGTGGTAATACGTGAGCTGGTTATCGTTTACTGATTTAACTTCGTATGAATCGGTGTACTGCGGATCGGTGGTATCCACTGATGTACCAGCGACTCGTAGCGTCAGCGTTGTGTAGACACCGTCCTTGTGATTCCACTTACCTTCTTCGGTGTTTACAGGTTGATCCGCTCCGCGTTCATTGAGTCCGAATTCAATGGAGAACGTGCCATCAGGCCGCCGGTTCATGAACCACTTGGTCTTGCGTTGCAAGACTGGTTGGAAGTCTTCGCCCGACCAACAGCCAATCAGTGGGTCGTCGGGGTCTGGTTTCGGAAACTCGCTACTGCAAGCAGCAAGCACGGCCAAGGCGAGAAAAATCAAGGTGGGAGTGTGGTTGGGCATGTTCCGCGCGGCCTAATGTGTGAAATATCTCGACCGACGCAGTCGGCCTGGGGCGGATGTATTGGAGAGGTTGACGGAGTTTGCAGACTTCTCACTGCCGCAGTAGGAATAGCCAGATTTGCGCGTACCACCTGCTCCCCCCCAGTCCGCACCCTCTCAGTGTTCAAACACCTGCTCCCAGCGCGCGAAGCCTTTCACTTCAATCGGGTTGCCAAACGGGTCGCGGAAAAACAGGGTCCATTGCTCGCCAGACTGGCCGGCAAAGCGGCATTGCGGCGGCAGCACGAAGTCCACACCGGCCTGCGTCAACCGCTCGGCCAGGACTTTCCATGCCGGCAGTTCCAGCACCAGGCCGAAGTGGGGCATGGGCACCATGTGCTCGCCCACCTTGCCGGTGTTGGTGGTGGCAAAGGGTTCACCCAGGTGCAGGGATAGCTGGTGGCCGTACAGGCTGAAGTCCACCCAGGTGTCGGTGCTGCGGCCCTCGGTGCATCCCAGCACGCCGCCGTAGAAGCGCCGCGCTTCGTGGAGGTCGCGCACATGAAAGGCCAGGTGGAACACGCTGCGGGGGAGGTCGGTGGTCGTCATGCGGTGCCCTTCAAGTAGTGGGCGGACCAAGCGGTCACCCAGTGGTGCAATGCTTCGGGAATGGTGCTGGCGCTGCCCGCGGGCAGGCCCAGTTTCGTGGCGGCGGCCTGCAGTGCGGCCAGCGGGTCGTGCAGGTCCAGCGGCTGGGCGCCATTTTGCTTGCTGAGCTTTTCGCCGTTCGCACCGAGCACCAGCGGGGTGTGCAGGTAGCGTGGCGTGGGTAGTTGCAAAGCCCGTTGCAGCAGGATCTGGCGGGCCGTGTTGTCCGCCAGGTCCTGGCCGCGCACCACGTCGGTGATGCCTTGGGCGGCATCGTCGACCACCACCGCCAGCTGGTAGGCCCACAGGCCGTCGGCGCGGCGCAGCACAAAGTCGCCCACCTCGTGCTCCACGTCCTGCGTCTGTGGGCCCAGGCGGCGGTCACTCCAGTGCAGGGTGGCATCCTTGGTTGCTATGAATTCAGTAGCTGTCTGCGCAATTTCCATGCGGGCTGGAGGCTGTTTTTGTGGGTGAGTCCGTTCCATGCAGCGCCCCGTGTACAAGCGCCAGGCGCGCGCGCTGCGCCCGTACAGGCCGCTGCGGCAGGTGCCGGGGTAGACCAGCTCACCGTGGCGCGGCTTGTGCTGGCCCGCCTGCTGCAGTGCCTGCTCGATGTCCTTGCGTGAGCAGGCGCAGGGGTAGGCCAGGCCTTGCTCCACCAGGCGTTGCAGGGCCTGTTCGTACAGCGCACCGCGCTGGCTCTGCCACACCGGTGGCTCGTCGGGCACGAGGCCACAGGTGGCCAACTGCTGCAATATGGTCGTGTCCGCACCGGGCAAGCAGCGCGGCGTGTCCACGTCTTCGATGCGCACCAGCCAGCGGCCGCCGTGTGCACGCGCGTCGAGCCAGCTGGCCAGCGCGGCCACGAGGGACCCGGCATGCAGGGTGCCGGTGGGGGAGGGTGCGAAGCGGCCGGCGTACGGCATCAACCCAGATGGATTAGCAGAGCTTCAAGGCCATTTCCAGACCCGAGACAAATGCGTCTTCCACGCGGTGGCCCAGGCACCAGTCGCCACAGACTCCGATGCCGGCCTTGCTGTCCCACAGGAAGCTCTTGCCCAGCGGGTTGAGGGTCTTGGCGTAGAGCCAGCGGTGCACTTCGGTGTGGTTGGGCTGGGCGCGGATGCCGGTGATCTCGGCAAAGGCCTTGAGCAGCTTGGCTTCGATGCGGCTGGGGTCGTCCTGCAGGTGTTCGTTGGACCATTCGGCGCTGGCCTGCACGGTCCAGCGCTCCACCATGCCGCGCTGGGGCTTGCTCGATTCGCGGGCCAGCCAAGCCAGGCGGTGGTGGGTGCTGCGCGCGGCGTTCCACTGCGGGCCCAGGGTGGTCAGGCCCGGCTGAGACGCCTGGGCAAAGGCCAGCATCAGGGTCCAACAGGGGGCCACACTCACCTTGTCGAGCTGGCCTGCCATTTCCTTGGCCCCAGCCGTGGCGCCGAGCAGAACCTGGGCCTGGGCTGCGGGAATGGCCAGCACCACAGCATCGAATCCGTCGTAGACGTGCATGCTGTCGTCAGCGGCACTGGTGCGCAGCTGCCACTGACCCTTGTGGATCGGGTCGCGCTCGATGGCGGTCACACACACGCCGCTGTGCAACTGGCCTGCGGCCACCAGCGGTTGCGCCCAGGTGCCCACCACGCTGTTCATGTCGGGCGTGCCGACGAAATGCGCTTCCTTGCTGGGGCGCGGGGCTTCCACCACGTGTCCACGCGCGTCGAGCACGCGCACGGCGTTGGCGCTCCAGGGCCGGCAGATGCCGGGCGTCGATTGCAGTGCCGTGCTGAAGCGCGGGTCGCGCACGGTGAAGTACTGCGCCCCATGGTCAAAGCTGCCAAAGGCACTGCTGCGCGTGGCCATGCGCCCGCCGGGGCGCCGCCCCTTGTCCAGCACCGTGACGCGATGGCCCGCCTGTGCCAGGGTGCGTGCGCACGCAATGCCGGCCATTCCCGCGCCGATGACTGCAATGTGTTGGGCTGCTTTCATGCCTGCGAATCTCCTGAGGTTGGGGTTGGTGGCCCGTCACGGTGGCGGGTCCCTGTGCACACTATATACCCGGCGTGGCGTGTCTATGGGGTGGTCAGAGGCTGCGGTGGTGGTGCAGCAGGGCATTGCGTGTGGCGGGTGACTCCAGCTGGTCCAGCCACCACTGCAAGGCCCGCCCCAGTGCCTGCCCCTTGCCGGCGCGCCAGGCGTAGGCAATGTCGACCTGGCGCTGCCCGCGCACGGTTTTCTTCACTACCAGGCGACCCGAGTCGATGTAGGGCGAGGCCATGCACTGGGGCACATTGCCGCCACCGAGACCGCGCAACTGGGCATCGATCTTGGCGGCCATGGTTGGCACGGTGAATACGTCCTGCCCGGTGAGCAGCCCGAACGTCAGACCACTGCCGCGCTGTACCGAGTCGGCCACGGCGACCGCGCGGTACTGCTGCAGCACCTCGTCGCTGATCGGCTCCTCGGCGGCAGCCAAGGGGTGGTGCGGCGCGACCGCATAGACGAACTGCACCTGTCCCAGGACCTTGGTCTGGATGGTGGCGGTGTGCGAGCCGTCCGGCGTGACGCCGATGGCCATGTCGGCCTGCCCGCTGGTCAGGGCTTCCAGGGTGCCGGACAGGGTTTCCTCGCGGATGCGGATGCGGGTGGGAGGCTTCTGGGAAAAGAACGCATCGCACAGTTCCATGATGGTGGCTTTGGAGATGATCGTGTCCACGGCCAGCGTGAGCTGCGACTCCCAGCCCGTAGCCACGCGTTTGACGCGGTTGGCCACGGCATCGATCTCCTGCAGCAGTCGCGTACCCTCGCGCAGCAATTCGGCGCCGGCCGGTGTGAGCTTGGCCTGGCGCGAGCTGCGGTCGTACAGCAGCACGTCGAGCGCGTCCTCGATCTGCCGCACGCGGTAGGTGAGGGTGCTGGGCACCAGCCCCAACTCCCGGGCCGCTGCAGCAAAGCTGCCGGTGGCTGCAATGGTCTGCAGCATGGAGAGGGCATCGGGGGTCAGAAGATCGCGTGCGGATTGCATGGTTATTTCATTTCAATTCGAATGGATTGAATGATGCCATCAATGGCCATGCAATGCATATCGCCTTCGCCGATCCACAATTGCCCAACATTAGGAGGTGCCACAGATGCTCACCGTTCGCAAATCGCAGGACCGCGGCTATGCCGACCACGGCTGGCTCAAGTCGTACCACAGCTTCTCGTTTGCCGAGTACTTTGACCCCCAGTTCATGGGCTGGGGCAACCTGCGCGTCATCAATGAAGACCGCGTAGCCCCGGGGACCGGGTTTGGCACCCATGGACACCGCGACATGGAAATCGTGAGCTACGTGGTTTCGGGTGAACTGGCCCACAAGGACAGCATGGGCAATGCCAGCGCCATCCCGCCCGGCGACGTGCAGCGCATGAGTGCCGGCAGCGGCGTGCGGCACAGTGAGTTCAACCATGCCCAGGGCCAGCAGACCCACTTCTTCCAGATCTGGATCGAGCCTTCGGTCGCAGGCATTGCGCCGGGCTACGAGCAAAAGACCTTTGCCGATGCCGAGAAGCGCGGTGCGCTGCGCCTGGTGGCTTCCCCCGACGGAGCGCAGGGCTCGGTCACCATCCATGCCGATGCGAGTCTCTACGCCGGGCACTTCGATGGCGCTGAGCAGGCGCAGCTGACTCTCGCTGCGGGCCGCAAGGCCTATGTGCACGTGGTGCGTGGTGCCGTGAGCGTCAACGGCACCGGTCTGCAGACCGGAGACGCCGCCATGCTGGCGGACGAGTCCGACCTGCGCATCAGCGACGGCAAGGACGCTGAAGTTTTGGTATTCGACCTGCAGCCTTGACGGCAGCGGTTCCCCACATCTTTTTCAACCAAGGAGCAAACCATGGCCAAAGTAGTAGTTGTTTTCCATTCCGGGTACGGTCACACCCAGCGCATGGCGCAAAGTGTGGCTGCGGGTGCGCAGGCAGAGCTGCTGCCCATCGACGCCGAGGGCAACCTGCCCGAAGGCGGCTGGGACAAGCTCGCTGCAGCGGACGCCATCATCTTCGGCTCCCCCACCTACATGGGCAGCGTGAGCTGGCAGTTCAAGAAGTTTGCCGATGCCTCCAGCAAGGCCTGGTACGTGCAGGCCTGGAAGGACAAGCTCATGGGCGGATTCACCGTGAGCGCCAACGTCAACGGTGACAAGTTCTCCACCTTGCACTACTTCATGACCCTGGCCATGCAGCACGGTGGCATCTGGGCAGGCACGGGCCTGAACTACAACAACACCAAGGCCTCGCAGCGCGATGACGTGAACTACCTGGCGTCCAGCGGCGGCCCCATTGCCCAGACTCCGGGCGACGTGGGTGCAGACGGCATGAACGCCGGTGATCTGGAAACCGGTCGCCTGTTCGGCGAGCGTATCCAGGCCCTGGCGGCCAAGCTGGCAGGCTGATCAGTCCGCCAGATCCAGGTCCGTGAGGGCGCCGTTCTCTTCGGCGTAGCGGGCGCGGATGTCCAGCATCTGCGGTAGCGCCGCCTGAAAGGGGGCCAACAGCGCCGGGTCGAAATGCTGCCCGGCGCTGGCCGCGATATGGGCCACGGCGTCGTCGACCGACCATGCGGTCTTGTAGGGCCGGGCGGTGGTGAGCGCATCGAACACGTCGGCAATGGCGACGATGCGGCCGAACACCGGAATCTCTTCCCCGCGCAGTCCGTGCGGGTAGCCCGAACCGTCCCACTTCTCGTGGTGGGTGAGCGCCACGCTGTGGGCGGCCTGCAGCAGTTCGTCGCGGTGTTGGCCGATGATGTCGGCCCCCATCTGCGGGTGTTGGCGCATCACCTCCCATTCGGCGGCGTCGAGCTTGCCGGGCTTGAGCAGGATGTGGTCGGGAATGCCGATCTTGCCCACGTCATGCATCGGTGCGGCATGGAACAGCAGGTCGGCACGTGCCTCGCTCATGCCCATGGCCAGGGCGGTGAGCCGCGCATAGTGGCTCATGCGGATGACGTGGTTGCCGGTTTCGTTGTCCTTGAATTCGGCGGCGCGACCCAGGCGGCGGATGATCTGCAGACGGGTGGTCTGCAGTTCGGCGGTGCGCTGGTCCACCAGGCGCTCCAGTTCGCGGGTCTGGTCGTACAGGGCCAGGTGCGTGCGCACCCGCGCCAGTACGATGGCCGGGCTGATGGGCTTGGTGATGTAGTCCACGGCACCCAATTCAAGCCCTTTCTTTTCATCCTCCATTTCGCCCATGGCCGTGACAAAGATCACCGGAACGCCCCGCGTGTCGGTATTGCGCTTGAGCCGCTGGCAGACCTCGTAGCCACTGATGCCGGGCATCATGATGTCCAGCAGCACCAGATCGGGCTTGTGCTCGCCAGCCATGATGCGCAGCGCCTTTTCGCCGTTGGTGGCAACCTTGATCTGGTAATGGGGTGACAGTACATCCGACAGCACATCGAGGTTTTCGGGTGTGTCGTCCACCAGCAAGATGGTGGGTGCCGTGGTCTTGGAGGGCGCGTTCATGGCCAAGCCTTTCAATGGGTGCCCAAAGGCAGATTCAGTGCCTGGGCCAGTTGCTGCAGCGTCTGCAGACCTTCTTCGAACTCGTAGCGTGCAATCTGCTTCTGCAGTTGCCCGACCAGTGCCGACTGGCCCAGGCCCTGCAGGCCGCCAGCGAGCTTTTCGATGAGCTTGCCCGCGCGCGCGTCGTCGTCGGCGAGCAAGGCCGCCAGTTCCTTCAACCCGGTAGCCAGTTCGTCTGCAGGCAGTGATGGGGCTTCGGGTTGCGCGAGCGTGGGGACTGGAGCCGCAGTGATGGCGCCGGTCATGGCCTGCAGCTGTGCCGCAAGCGCTGGCAAAGCCGCACGTGCTTGGTCGGTGTCGCCTGTACGGAGCATCGACTCCAGTGCCTGGGCCTGTTCGGACAGGGCCATGGCGCCGATATTGCCTGCCAACCCCTTGAGCGTGTGGGCATCTCGGGTAGCGGTTTCCAGGTCCTGGGCTTCGAGCGCGGTGGCAATGCGCTGGGCGGCATCGGCCTGCGTATGCGCAAAACGCGCCAACAGCTTGGCGATGAGCGCCGAGTTGCCGCCCATGCGGCGCTGCGCCAGGTCCAGATCGAGCCCTTCAATGCGAGGCAAGGCTGCACGGCTCGCCGCCGGGGATGCTGCAGGTTCCAGTTGCGGCCCCTGGCCAGAGGGCGTTACCCAGCGTGCCAGCGTGCTGAACAGTTGTGCAACGTCGATGGGTTTGCCGATGTGGTCATTCATGCCGGCCTGCAGGCACAGTTCGCGGTCGCCGCTCATGGCATTGGCCGTCATGGCCAGGATGGGCAGGGTGGCGTGTTCAGGATGGCTGCGGATGATGCGCGTGGCCTCGAAGCCATCCATCACGGGCATCTGGCAGTCCATGAGCACGCCGTCGTAGCGGTGCTGGTTGACCATCTCGACTGCCTGGGCCCCGTGCTGTGCCACGTCGACACGGATGCTGGCTTCCTGCAGTACCTCCAGTGCGAGTTCCTGGTTGACGGGGTTGTCTTCCACCAGCAGCAGGTAGCTGCCCCGCACTTTTGCCAGCGCCTCCTGGTTGGCTTCCTGGCGTTGGTGCCTGCGACCCTGGTGCACGACTTCCTTGCCCAAGGCGCACAGGATGCTGTCGAGCAAGGCGGATGGTCCTACCGGCTTGAGCAGCACGCCATCGATGCGTGTCGCGCCTGCCTGCTCGAGCAATTCGTCGCGGCTGTGGGCCGTGACCATGACAAAGGCCGGCCCGGGATGGAGCTGGGCCGTCAGGCGAATGCGCTGGATCGCCTGCAGACCGTCTTCCTGCGGCATCTGCCAGTCCATGAGCACGAGGCCGTAGGGGTTGCGCTCCTGCTGCGCCTGCTCCAGTGCACCCAGTGCCTCGGCGCCGCTGGAGACGGCGCTGGCTTCGAAGCGCTGCGTCTGCAGCATGGCGAGCAGGATTTCCCGTGCCCGGGCGTTGTCGTCCACGACCAGGATGCGCAGGCCGCGCACCTCCGGCTCCAGCACGGGGCGTTCGCGCTGGGTTGCCTGCAGCCCCAGGCGAGCGGTGAAGCGGAAGGTGCTGCCACTGCCGAGCACGCTGTGCACGTCGATGCTGCCGTCCATGAGCTCCACCAGGCGCTTGCTGATGCTCAAACCCAGGCCGGTGCCGCCAAAGCGGCGTGTCGTGGAGGCGTCGGCCTGGCTGAAGGCATTGAACAGCTTTTGGCGCTGCTCCTCGCTGAGCCCGACACCGGAGTCGGCAACGGCAAAGCCCAGTACCAGTTCGTCCGGCTTGTCGGCAATGGGAGGGGTGTGCACGCGGATTGACAGCGTCACCTCGCCGCGTTCGGTGAACTTGATGGCGTTGCCCACCAGGTTGAGCAGCACCTGGCCCAGGCGCAGCGGGTCGCCCACCAGGGCGGTTGGCACATCGGGGGCAATGTCGAACAGCAGCTCCAGGCCCTTGTCCTGGGCCTTGATGGCGCACAGGTCCGACAGGTTTTCCAGCACGTCTTCGAGGAAGAAGGCGCTGCGCTCGAACTGCATCTTGCCGGCCTCGATCTTCGAGAAGTCGAGGATGTCGTTGATGATGCCCAGCAGGTTGCGTGCGGCAGAGTCCACCTTTTCGATGTAGTTGCGCTGCTTCGGGGCCAAGTCGCTCTTGAGCGCCAGCTGCGACATGCCGATGATCGCGTTCATGGGGGTGCGGATCTCGTGGCTCATGTTGGCCAGGAAATTGGACTTCATCTGCGTGGCGTCTTCGGCCAATTCCTTGGCCTGGCGCATCAGCTCGGCGGCCTTGCGCTCTTCGGTCACGTCATCGAACATCCACACCGTGCCGCGTTCCAGATCTTTGGGGTCGATGGCCGCACCGCTGATCCGGCTCCAGAAGCTGCTGCCGTCCTTGCGCCGCAGTTCCTGGGTGCTGTAGTGAACCTCCCCGCGCAGAATGTCTTCGTAGGGGCCATTGCCGTCTTCCCGGGGGTCCATGAACCAGATGCGTGGCGACGCGCCGATCAGTTCCTCCGGGGACCAGCCGAACAGGGCCTCCATGCGGTGGTTGGCGCGAATGATTTTCCAGCGCTTGATCAGCACGATGCCCATGGTGGCGGCTTCGAAGATGGCGTTGAGCTCGTCGCTCACCTGCTGCACGGCCAGTTCATTCTTCTTGCGGTCGGTGATGTCCACCATCCAACTCAGCGTGCCGGGGGCGCCGTTGTGCTGGGTCGGTATGTAGGTGACCAGCACGTCGCGCACCGTGTGGTTCGGACAGTACATCTGCACTTCCAGGTCGCGCACCGTTTCACGGCTGGCGATCTGGGCCTCGATCTGCCCCTCGGCTTCAGGGTGCACCAGGGCCGCCGTGGCCTTGTCGCCTACCTTGGCGTGCACCAGTTCACCCAGGCGCGGGTTGGCGAACTGGATGACGCCATTGGCGATGACGGAGACGCCCACCGGGGCCGTGTCGAGTATGTTCTGCAGACGTGCGGTCTGGTCGTTGAGGCGCTTGATCAAGGCATTGAGGGCTTGCCCGATGAGCGAGGCATTGACCAATACGAGGGCCAGCAACTGCAACCAGAGGTAGACGGCAAAGTTGCGCTCCTTCACCGTCATCTCCATGTTGCCCTGGTAGACCAGCATGGCATGGATGTCGTCGAAACCGCGCAACAGGAACAGCAGGCCCGCACACCCGATCGGCCAGACCAGTGCGGCGGCCATGGCCGGGTTGTAGGTCTTGCACAGGAATCGGAAACTTTCCCAGCAGGCCAGCCAGGCAATGGCACCGGAGGCCAGGAGCACCAGGATCAGCATGGCATTCTGCAATCCCGCCCAGTGTGCGGCCAGCATTACCGCCACCGAGATGCCCGCCACGAACCCCATGATCCGGGTACTGGGGCACGGCTGGTCGTACAGGTCGAGCATGCCTGAGCGGAACAGCATGACGCACCCCATGGTCATGACGTCGGAGAGGTTGAATTCCCGGTAGTAGGCCAGCAGGGACATCTGCGAGCCCGAGAGCAGAACCGCGAGCATGTCGCTGAGCACCAGCACGATGTTGGCAACGCCAAACTGCAGCGCTGCCTTCTTTGAGAAGCTGAATTTCCAGCCGTAGAACAACCAGCCCAAGCCGCCCAGGCCGGCAACCAGGGTCATGGCACGGTTGAGTACTTCGGGTTCTGTCATCGGAAGGGACATCGGGATTCCTTAGGCCTCGGGGGGGCTAGCCGGGTGCGGCAGTTCGGCCTGCAGCCCATAGGGCAGCTTCACCGTGATTGTTGTCGTGGACGCCTCGTCGGAAGTCTGCATCGCGATGTCGCCGCCCTGGGTGCGGGCAATGAGTCGGGCCGAGAAGGTGCCCAGGCCATTGCCATGGGGCTTTCCCGACGTTGCAAACTTGTCGAAGAAACGCTCGCGCACGTCGTGCGGGACGGTGCCATCGTTGGTGATGGTGGTGCGTACCTCGGATTCACCCCGATGGAAGTCGATGGCGATGCGGGTACCTTCGCGTGCGGCTTCGAGGCTGTTGCGCAGCAGGTTGGAAAACATGGAAAAGCACAGGGTCTCGTCGGCCAGCACCTGGATCGGTTCAGGTTGCGATACCGCCTGGCCTGCCACGGTGTACGCCACGCTGATGCTGCGCGAGGCCAGTTCGGAGGCCATCTCGCCGACTATGCTGCGCAGTATCTGGACCACGTCAACCGAAGAGGGTTCGTACTGGTAGGTGCCACGCTCCATCTTGTACAGATCCAGCGACATGTTGATCATGTTCAGGGTCCGGCGACCGCTTTGCTCGACATAGCGCAGGACGTCCTTGTGCTGTTCGGCCAGGCTGGCATCGTCCAGCAGCGAAGCGGCAAAGCTGACGATGCCAGCCACCGGATTCTTGAGGTCATGCTGCGCGATGCGCTCGAACTCGTCGCGCAGCCGCACGTTTTCTTCCAGCACGGCGTTCTGCTCGATCAGGGCAACGCGGCTGCGCTGCAGTTCCGCCACCATGCGGCGCAGGCGCAGGTGGGTTTCGATGCGGGCCTGCAGGATGGCCTGATCGACCGGCTTGGTCACGAAGTCGACCGCCCCGGCGGCAAAACCGCGGGTGACGTCCACCGTTTCGTGCATTGCGGTGAGGAAGATCACCGGAATGTCGCGCGTGGCGGGGTCGGCCTTGATGCGGCGGCAGACCTCATAACCATCCATCTCCGGCATCATCACGTCCAGCAGGATCAGGTCGGGCATCTTGCCAGCGGCCAATATCTTCAATGCCCGCTCACCGCTTCCGGCCACCTTGATCGTGTAGTGCTCACCCAGGGCAGCCACCAGCACATCGAGGTTGTCGGGAATGTCGTCCACAGCCAGCAGGGTGGCTTGCGCCGCCGGGGCGTCTTGGGTGGCAGAAGGCTTGCTGATCGGGCCCTGTTCGCGCTGTGGCGTCAGGACAGGCGGTACCTTGGTTTCGGACATGCGCGCCGAGGGTTGTGCCATGATCTTGCGGATCTTGGCTTCCAGTGCGCCGGTGGTGAACGGTTTGAGCATGTAGCCGGATACCCCGGCCTGCACGGCCAGTTGCACCTGGTGGCGCTCCGCCTCGGCGGTCATCATCAGCACCGGCAAGTCTCCCCGCTCGGGGTGGGAACGGATCGCCTTGAGCAATTCCAGCCCATTCATGTGCGGCATGTTCCAGTCGGTAATGACCAGATTGAAGCGGTGGTTCTGCACCAGGCGCCAGGCTTCGGCTCCATGGCTGGCGGTCAGCACCGACTTGACACCCATCTGGTGCAGGCTGTTGGTCAGGATCCGACGCATGCCCTCCATGTCGTCGGCGACCAGAATGTGCAATGACGGATCCATGCGACTCTCCTGCTTGGCTGCCCTCGGCCCATGCCTTGGGTGGCGTCTGACCCTGTGGGCGGTTTGGTGACGTGGCGCCATCATAGGGGGCGAGCGGACATTTTCCCAATCCCTGGGTGGGATGGCCTTGAAGGGTCGCGTAGTTTGGACTTTCTGATGGGGAGCCATGGGGCGCTGGTGGCTGCTTGGAGGAATTGCTTGGTTTTGTTTTTTCCTCACACCCCCCTCACTCCCCCCGCCCTCTCTCGCCCCGCCGGGCGAGAGGGAGCTAACAGCCATATTTGGCCGCGTATTCAAACAAGGGGAGTGCACGCGCCGCTTGGCGTTGTGGGGCAGGGAGGGTGTGGCCGAGTAATGTGACAAATTGGCCTCTAGCCCGCATATATATTGCGCATGAAGCTATCAATGGTGTAGCGCCTGCAAGGCAGCTCCGCGAAACGAAGCGCTCACGCGGCCGCCGCGCGTGCACTGCCTTTGTTTACCGTGACAGCCAAATGTGGCTGTTCAGGCTCCCTCTCGCCCGGCGGGGCACGCACAATGGCTGCGCCATTGCGCATGCCATGGGCATGGATGTGAAACGCAATCGCAAGCGATTGCGTGGCGGGGGGTGAGTGGGGGCGTTAGGAAGAAACAAAACCAAGCATTTCCTCCGAAAACTACACCAATCTCATGGTTCCCGGCTGCCAGGCCATGGTGCCCGAAAACCTACAATGGCACGATGTTTGCCCACCTGCGCCTGCACACTGAGTTTTCCGTCGTCGACGGCACCACCCGCATCGACGACATCGTCAAAGCCGCTGCCAAGGACGGCCAACCGGCCATGGCGATCACCGACCTCAACAACCTGTTCGGTGCCGTCAAGTTCTACAAGGAAGGGCGCAAGCTCGGAGTCAAGCCCATCATTGGCGCCGAAGTCTGGGTGGAAGGGCTAGGCCAGGACGATGGACAGTTCAGCCGCATGCTGCTGCTGGTACAGAACAAGCAGGGCTACCTGAACCTGTCGGAGCTGCTGGCGCGGGCCTGGACCCAGAACGGCAACAAGCAGCACGCCAGCGTATCGCTGGCTTGGTTGCAGGAGCTCCATGAAGGCCTGATCGCCCTGTCCGGCGCCCAGGCCGGCCCGGTGGGCCAGGCGCTGCTCATGGGCGACTCCGAGCGTGCACGCGAGGTGGCCTTCACGCTCTCGGGCATCTTCGTGCACCGCTTCTACATTGAGTTGCAGCGCTGTGGTCGTGCCGACGACGAGGCCCATGTGGCCGCCGCGGTGCAGTTGGCTGCACGCATGAAGCTGCCGGTGGTGGCCACGCACCCGATCCAGTTCACCGAGGCCGACGACTTCGAGGCCCACGAGGCCCGGGTGTGCATTGCCGATGGCGAACTGCTGGCCAATCCCCGACGGGTGCGCAAGTTCACGCGCGAGCAGTATTTCAAGACCACCGAACAGATGCAGGCGCTGTTTGCCGATGTGCCCTCAGCCTTGGCCAATACCGTGGAGATCGCCCGGCGCTGCAGCCTGACCCTGGTGCTGGGCAAGCCGCAGTTGCCGGACTTCCCGACACCGCTGGTGGATGGCAAGAAGCTCAGTCCGGAGGAGTATTTCCGCTACGCCTCGCACGAAGGTCTGAAAGAGCGCATGGCGCATCTCTACCCCGACCCGGTGGAGCGTGAAAAGCGCATGCCCGAATACGTGGAGCGACTCGAGTTCGAGCTCGGCACCATCCTCAAGATGGGCTTCCCCGGCTACTTCCTCATCGTGGGCGACTTCATCAACTGGGCCAAGAACAATGGCTGCCCGGTAGGGCCCGGGCGCGGCTCAGGCGCAGGATCCCTGGTGGCTTATGCGCTCAAGATCACCGACCTGGATCCGATTCGCTACAAGCTGCTGTTCGAGCGCTTCCTGAACCCCGAGCGCGTGTCCATGCCCGACTTCGACATCGACTTCTGCCAGGGTAACCGCGACCGGGTGATCGACTACGTGAAGGAAAAGTACGGCAAGGACGCCGTGAGCCAGATCGCCACCTTCGGCACCATGGCCGCGCGCGGCGTGGTGCGCGACGTGGGGCGGGTACTGGACATGAGCTACGGTTTCTGTGACGGCATCTCCAAACTCATTCCCAACAAGCCGGGCACCAACGTCACGCTGCAACTGCCGCCCACGGACGGCACGAAGAGCGACAAGTACGTCTATGCCACGGAAGCGGAGCCCCTGCTGGCTGAGCGCGAGGCCAATGAAGAGGATGTGCGCACACTGCTGGACCTGGCGCGCAAGCTGGAGGGCATGACGCGCAACATCGGCATGCACGCCGGGGGCGTGCTCATCGCGCCGGGCAAGCTCACCGACTTCTGTCCGCTGTACCAGCAGCCTGGCTCGGACTCGGCCGTGAGCCAGTACGACAAGGACGACGTGGAGGCCATCGGCCTGGTGAAGTTCGACTTCCTGGGCCTGGCCACGTTGACCATCCTGGAGATTGCGCGCGAATTCATCATGAAGCGGCACAAGGGCCAGGAAAACTTCGCCTACGAGAACCTGCCGTTGGACGACCCCAAGGTCTACCAGCTGTTCACCGAGGGCAAGACCGAGGCCGTGTTCCAGTTTGAAAGTACCGGCATGCAGCGCATGCTCAAGGACGCCAAGCCCAGCCGCCTCGAAGACCTGATTGCCCTGAACGCCCTGTACCGCCCGGGCCCCATGGACCTGATTCCCAGCTTCGTGGCGCGCAAGCACGGTCGCGAAGAGGTGGTTTATCCGCACCCCGCCGTGAGCGAGATGCTGAGCGAGACCTACGGCATCATGGTCTACCAGGAGCAGGTGATGCAGACCGCGCAGATCCTGGGCGGCTACAGCCTCGGTGGCGCCGACCTGCTGCGCCGCGCCATGGGTAAGAAGAAGAAGGAGGAGATGGACCAGCACCGCGACATCTTCCGCGCCGGTGCCCTCAAGACCCACGGCATTCCGCAGGAAAAGGCGGACGAGATCTTCGACCTGATGGAGAAGTTCGCCGGCTACGGCTTCAATAAGTCGCACGCGGCCGCCTATTCGCTCTTGGCCTACCACACGGCCTGGATCAAGGTGCACTACACGGCCGAGTTCTTCTGCGCCAACATGACGGTGGAAATGGACGACACCGACAAGCTCAAGGTGCTGTTCGAGGACGCGCAGAAGATGGGCATCAGCTTCGAGCCGCCGCACATCAACCACGGCGTGTACCGTTTCGAACCCATCTCCAACACCCAGATCCGCTACGGGCTGGGGGCCATCAAGGGCACGGGCCAGCAGGCTATCGACGCCATCGTTGCCGCGCGCGAGGGGCGGGGCGTGGGGCCGTCGGGCGATGTGAAGGGCCCCTTTACCAGCCTGTTCGACTTCTGCGTGCGGGTGGACCGCTCGCGCATCAACAAGCGTACGGTGGAAGCGCTCATCAAGGCCGGTGCCTTCGATACCCTGAACCTCAACCGCGCCGCCTTGCTGGCTTCTGTGGATACGGCCTTCGAGTTTGGTGCCTCGGTCGCGGCCAATGCCAACCAGGGCGGCCTCTTTGACATGTGCGACGACGACCACGGCTCCAGCACCAAGGAGCCCGAGTTGGCCAACGTGCTGCCCTGGGGTGTGAAGGAGCGTTTGACCCACGAGAAGACGGCCATTGGCTTCTACCTCTCTGGCCACCTGTTCGATGAGGTGGCATCCGAGGTGCGGCGCTTTGCCAAACGGCCGATCAACGACCTGCTGGACACGCGTGAGCCCCAACTGGTGGCGGGCATCGTCACCGACTTCCGCGTCATCAACGGCGCGCGCGGCAAGATGTGCTTCTTCAAGCTCGACGACAAGTCGGCGGCCATCGACGCCCGTGTGGACGAAGGGCTGATGAATGCCCACAAGGACTTGTTCAAGGACGATGCCTTCATCGTCGTGATGGGCCAGGTGCGCGATGACCGCTTCTCGGGCGGCATGCTGCTGACCGTGAAGGAAGTGTTTGACCTGGAGACGGCACGCTGCCGTTTCGGCAAATACCTGCGTCTGCCGCTGCAGTCGCCGACCCTGCGCAGTGCCGACGTGGTGGCGCACATCGGCCGCCTGCTGCGCGACTTTCCGGCGCGTCGGGTGCAGACCGAGTATGGGGACGTGGAGCAGGGAGTGGGCATCCGCATCGTGCTGGAAACTCAGGTCGCCGATGCCGAGGCAGGGCAGCATTGCCAATCCGCCCGGGCCGAATTGCAACTGGGCGAACGGGCCCGCTTTTACCCCAGCGACGCTGCCCTGGCCCAATGGCGCGGCATCGCCGCCCAGGGACAGGCAGAGCTGCTGTTCGACTGAGGTCTTTGATTTAAATCAATTCATTGCAAATGCGACTAGTTCGCATTTGCATGAAATCATGGTCTAATCCGGGCATTGTTCTGGATGTTTGCGACCATGAATCTCTCTGATCTGCCCAATGGGGCCCATGCCTTGGTGACCAACGTGACCCGTGCCAGCGCGGAAGTGGGCGATGCCACCCTGCGCCGCCTGGCGGAATTGGGCTTCATCGAGGGCGAACCGGTGCAAGTGCTGCGCCGTGGTCCGGGCGGGCGCGAGCCTCTGGCTGTGCAGGTGGGCGACACCCTGTTCGCGCTGCGCTTGGTAGAAGCGCGCTGCATCCAGATCCAGACCCAGGGGGCCCTCTGACATGAGCGCACTCAGCATCGCCCTGGTCGGCAACCCCAACTGCGGCAAGACCGCGCTGTTCAACCTGCTCACCGGTGCGCGCCAGAAGGTGGCCAACTACGCCGGGGTCACGGTGGAGCGCAAGGCCGGACTGGCCCGCCTGAGCGATGGCCGCAGCGTCACTGTGGTGGACCTGCCCGGTGCCTACAGCCTCACGCCTGCCACGCCCGACGAGCAGGTGACGCTCGATGTGCTGGAAGGCCGCCGCTCTGGCGAGGATGCGCCAGACATGATCGTGGCCGTGGTGGATGCCACCAACCTGCGCATGAACCTGCGCCTGGTGCTGGAACTGCAGACCCTGCACAAGCCCATGGTGGTGGCCCTGAACATGGCCGATGTGGCGCGTGCCCATGGCCTGGACATTGACACCGCGGCCCTGGCGCGCGAACTGGGCTGCCCGGTGGTGGAAACCGTGGGCGTGCAGCACAACGGACACAAGGGCTTGATCGAATTGCTGGCCAGCCGCCTCGGAGCCGAACACGCAGACGCTGCCGTGGTTCACCACACCGAGCGCGCGCCGGCCCAGTTGCAACAGGAGGTGCGCCGCATCATTGCGCTGGCAGCCCCCAAGGCACCGCGCGCTGCGCGCTTCCAGCATGGCGTCGACGCCGTGGCCATGCACCCGGTGTGGGGCCTGGTGCTGCTCGCGGTGGTGTTGTTCCTCATCTTCCAGGCCGTGTTTTCCTGGGCGAGCGTGCCCATGGACGGCATCAAGGAAGCGGTCGCCGCCCTGGGCGAGTGGGTGCAGGCCAGCATGGAGGATGGCCCGCTGCGCAGCCTGCTGGTCGACGGCATCATTGCCGGTGTAGGCAGTGTGCTGGTGTTCCTGCCGCAGATCCTGATCCTGTTCTTCTTCATCCTGGTGCTGGAAGATTCGGGCTACCTGCCGCGCGCCGCCTTCCTGCTGGACCGGCTCATGGGCAACGTGGGCCTGTCGGGGCGCGCCTTCATTCCGCTGCTGTCGAGCTTTGCCTGCGCCATTCCGGGCATCATGGCCACGCGTACCATCACCAATTGGCGCGACCGCCTGGCCACCATCATGGTGGCGCCGCTGATGACCTGCTCGGCGCGGCTGCCGGTCTATGCGTTGTTGATCGGCGCCTTTGTGCCGGAACGTGATGTGGCGGGCATGAGCCTGCGTGGCCTCACGCTGTTCGGACTGTACGTTTCGGGCGTGGTGTCGGCCATGGCCGTGGCTTGGGTGCTCAAGCGGACCTGGATGAAATCCGAGTACCAGCCGCTGATGCTGGAACTGCCCCCCTACCGCATGCCTAGCCTGCGCAATCTGGTGCTGGGGCTGTGGGAGCGGGCCCGCACCTTCCTGCGCCGTGCCGGCACGCTGATCTTTACGTTGATGGTGCTGCTGTGGTTCCTGTCCACCTATCCCGCGCCGCCCGCAGGCTGGGACGAGTCGCAGGGCCCGGCGATCTTGTTCAGTTTTGCCGGTCAGCTGGGCCAACTGCTGCAGACGGTGTTTGCACCCCTCGGGTTCAATTGGCAGATTTCCATTGCCCTGGTGCCCGGCCTCGCAGCCCGCGAGGTAGCGGTGGGTGCCCTGGGCACGGTGTATTCGCTCTCGGCCGCCGGTGATTCGGTAGCCGATGCCTTGTCGCCTGTCATCGCCCAGGGCTGGTCGCTGGCCACCGCCTACGCCATGCTGGCCTGGTACGTGTTTGCACCCCAGTGCCTGCCCACGCTGGCCGTGGTGCGCCGCGAGACCAACAGCTGGCGCTACCCGCTCCTCATGGTGGTCTACCTGTTCTCGCTGGCCTATGCCGCCGCCTTTGTGGTGTACCGCGTGACCTTGGCACTGGGAGGCTGATATGCAAACGCTGATCGTGACCGTGGTGGTTCTGGCCTGTGCGGCGGCGGTGTTGCGCGGGCTGTGGAAGCAATTCTCGGCGCAGGGCGGAGGTGGCTGTGGTGGATGCGGTTCGGCCAAGAGCTGCAAGCAGTCTCAGATGGCATCCTGCGGCAGTGCTCCTGCCGTCGTGCAGGAAAGTCGCCCGGTGCATTGGCAGCCCAGGCGCCAGGACTAGGTGCCATTTTGGGCTGTGGCCCGCTTCGGTACTGCGTGAGTAGCTTCCAAATGTGTAGCGACAATTGTCGCCCTGTCAGTTTCCCTGATGCCGGAAGCTGATGATCATGGGGCTGGGGACGCGACCGTCGGTGTCTTTTGGGAGTACCTCGGTTTTTTCCAAGCCACGTAGTACGGCTTCGTCCCATGCCTTCACGCCACTGCTCTGAACCACCCGTTGGCTGAGGATGGTGCCATCGGGCGATGTGCGCACTTCCACCTCGGTGGCCGCATTGATGGGAACTGAACCCATAAACACGATATTTGGGTAGACCTTTGCACGAATACGTCCGGCGTAGCCCGCGGAAGGCCCGGCACTCTGCGCGGCCGTGCCTGTGGACTTGGCATCCCCCGTGCCACCGCCACTGGCGGCCAGCCCCGCCATGCGCTTGAGGTTCTGCTGACGGATCTCTTCCAGGCGCCGTGCTTCTTCCTTCTCGCGCTTCGCGGCTTCCAGCTTGGCCTGCTGGCTGTCCTTCTGACGATCCTTCTCCTTGGCGAGCTTTTCCTTCTCCAGGCGCTCTTTCTCGGCCTTGTCCTTGGCCTGTTTTTCCTTCTCGAGCTTGAGCTTTTCCTGCTTCTGCTTTTCCAGTTCCTGTCGCTGCTGCTCTTCCTTCTTCAGGCGTTCCTTTTCCTTGGCCAGCGTGATGTCCGGGGCCGGGGTTTTGGTCACCGGTGTGGGGGCGGGCGCAGGTTCCACCGGCGCCGGGGGCAGGGGAGGTGTTGTCGGTGCGGTTTCCTCGGGTACTTCCAAGGGCGCAGCCGGAGCCGCCTGGGTGGGGACTGCTGCCCACAGCTCAGCTTCCACCGCCAGCACCTGGGGGGCAGAGCGCTTCCACTGAACACCAGCCGTCAGGATCAGTGCCAGCAGTCCATGGGCCAGCAAGGCCAGAAGCAATGCGAGCCCCAGGCCACGCGGTGCGGGGGGAGCGAATTCGTGCTGAACCGCCTGTGCCATGGCAGACCTGTCAGTTGACCAGTTGCACCGACAGACCGACGCGCTGGATACCCGCGCGCTGCAGTGTGTCCATGACCTTGACCACGGTTTCGTACTTCACGCTCTTGTCGGCGCTGATCACCACCGCCGAGTTCGCGACCGGGGCACCATCTTTTCCGGCCTGGGCACGCTTGACCGACGCAGCGAGGTCCTTGAGGGTGACGGGAGTGGTCTTGTCCTGCAGCTTGAGCTCGAAGCTGTCGGTCTTGGTGACCACGACTTCGATCACCTGATCGGGCTGCTTCGCGGCCTTGCCCATGCTGGGCAGGTCCACCATGCTCGGGGTGATGAGCGGGGCCGTCACCATGAAGATGATCAGCAGCACCAGCATCACGTCGATGAAGGGCACCATGTTGATCTCGTTGATGGTGCGGCGGCCACGGCCGCGGTGTGCTACGCCGGGCATGGCTTAACGTGCAGTGGGAGCAGCGCTCTGGGCGCTGACATTGCGCTGCAGGATGTTCGAAAACTCTTCGATGAAGGTTTCCTGCTGGTTGGCAATGCGGTCGATGTCGCGCGCGAAACGGTTGTAGGCCACCACGGCCGGAATGGCGGCAAACAGGCCGATGGCGGTGGCCACCAGCGCCTCGGCGATGCCGGGTGCCACCGTGGCCAGGGTGACCTGCTGCAGCGATGCCAGGCCCGTGAAGGCATGCATGATGCCCCACACCGTGCCGAACAGGCCGACATAGGGAGAAACCGAGCCCACGGTGGCCAGGAACGAAAGGTTGGTTTCCACCGCATCCATTTCACGCTGGAAGCTGGCCCGCATGGCGCGGCGTGCACCGTCCATCAGCGCGCCGACGTCGGTGATGCGGCGTTCGCGCAGTTTCTGGAATTCGCGCATGCCGCTGGCAAAGATGCGTTCCATGGGGCCACCCTGGGCGGCATTCTTGCTGGCGGCGCCAAACAGGTCATTGAGGCTGGAGCCGGACCAGAAGTTGCGCTCGAAGTCATCGTTTTGCTTCTTGACCTTCTTCAGCGCAAAGAGCTTGCGGAAGATGGCCGCCCAGCTGCCGACCGAGATCAGCACCAGCAACAGCATGACGGCTTGCACCACGGCACTGGCGTTGAGCACCAGATGGAGAATGTTCAGGTCCTGGTTCATGGGGTCATCAAGGAGTCAGGCAAGGAGTTTTTTCAATCGGTTCACGGCCAACTGCAGCTGCTCCATCGAGCTGGCCGTGGAAAAGCGAACGAACTGGGCGGTCTGCGCCGTACCGAAGTCACGGCCAGGGGTCACTGCGACATGGGCCTGGTTCATGACAGCAAAGGCGAAATCCCAACTGTCTTTCACACCGAGCTTCGCACAGGCCGCCGAGCAGTCGGCCCAGGCGTAGAACGCGCCGTCAGGCATGACCGGTACGGTAAGCCCCAGCTCGTTGAGGGCCGGGATGAAGTAGTCGCGTCGGGCCTTGAACTCGCTGCGGCGCTGCTCGTACAGGGCAACGCTCTCGTCCTCGAAGCAGGCCAGTGCCGCATGCTGTGCAATGGTGCTGGGGCAGATGAAGAGGTTCTGGGCCAAGCGCTCGATGACCGGGGCCAGCTTTTCCGGCACCACCATCCAGCCCAGGCGCCAGCCGGTCATGTTGAAGTACTTGGAGAAGCTGTTGATGCTGATGATGTGCTCATCGATCGCCAGCGCAGTCTGGCCGAACTGCTCCTCGTAGCTCAGCGGCAGGTAGATTTCGTCCACCAAGGTGACGCCACCACGTGACTGCACCACTTGGTGGATGCGTCGCAGCTCGTCCGGGTGGATGGACGTGCCGGTGGGGTTGGACGGCGAGGCCAGCAGCACGCCGCGCGTGCGTTCGCCCCACGCTGCCTGCACCTTGTCGGCGCTCAACTGGAAGCGCTCCTGCGCCGTGGTGGGAACCAGCACGGCGCGCCCTTCGGCTGCGCTGACGAAGTGGCGGTTGCAGGGGTAGCTGGGGTCGGGCATCAGTACCTCGTCGCCCGCTTCGATGAGCGCCATGCAGGCCAGGTGCAGGGCCGCAGAGGCGCCGGCCGTCACCACGATGCGGCTTGCGGGCACCTGCACGCCAAAGCGCTGGTCGTACCAGTGGCTGATGCGCTCACGCAGCAGCGGCAGGCCCATGGCCTGGGTGTACTGGGTGTGGCCGTCGGCAATGGCTTTCTGGGCCGCCTCCTGTACCAGTGGCGGCGCCGTGAAATCGGGTTCGCCGATGTTGAGGAACACCATGGGGTCGTCGCTGTGGGCGACTTCGCGGGCCAGGGCAGAGGCCGCCTTGGCTACTTCCATCACGTAGAACGGCTCGATGGCCTGCGCGCGGCTGGAAAACTGCATGCCGTGCGCTGCCCTAGGCCTTCTTGGCGCGATCCGCCTGCACTTCGGCGCTGCGCAACTGCGGTGCCAGGCCGTTGAGCACGCCGTTGACGTACTTGTGGCCGTCGGTGCCGCCAAATTCCTTGGCCAGCTCAATGCATTCGTTGAGCACCACGCGCCAGGGCACGTCGGGGCAGAACTTGAACTCGTAGGCACCGATCCACATCACCCCGTGTTCGATGGGCGAGATTTCCAGCCAAGGCCGGTCCAGGTGCGGCTCGATCAGCGCATTGAGTTCGGTGGCGTGTTCGATGCAGCCATGCAGAAGGGCGTCGAAGTGCGCCGCGTCGGCCTTGTTGAAGCCAAGCAGGTCGCGCGTGAAGGTGTCGATGTCATCGGCCGGGTTGCGGCCCACCAGGTGCTGGTACAGGCCCTGCAGTGCAAAGCCGCGGGCGCGGCTGCGGTCGGACTTGCTGGCGGCTTTCTTGACGCCGGTGCTGGTGAGACCGGTGCGGCTCTGGCGGGGAGGGCGCTTGGAAGGGCTGGTGGGTTGCTGATCGCTCACGACAGTTCCTCCAGCAAGTTGGCCATTTCCACCGCAACGCGGGCAGCGTCACGGCCTTTCTCTTCCTGGCGGGCCACGGCCTGCTCCAGGTTTTCCGTGGTGAGGATGGCGTTGGCGATGGGCAGCTGGTAGTCCAGGCCTACGCGCGTGACTGCTGCGCCGGATTCATTGGCCACCAGCTCGAAGTGGTAGGTTTCGCCACGAATGATGCAGCCCAATGCAATCAGTGCGTCATGCTTGCCCTTCTCGGCCATGGCCTGCAGTGCCACGGCAACCTCCAGTGCACCGGGTACGGTGACGTGTTCGATGTCCTTTTCAGAGACCCCCAGGCTCAGCAGTTCGCTCTTGCAGGCGTTCATCAGTGCATCGGTGATGCCGGCGTTGAAACGTGCCTGCACGATGCCGATGCTGAGTTTCTTGCCGTTGAGCCGCTCCTGCGGCGTCGTGGCGTGTCCTTTGTCTGCTCCAAACATGGCAGTTTCCCTTTGTATTGGTCTGTTTATTTGCTGATGTAGCCGGTGATTTCGAGCCCGTAGCCGGCCATGCTGGGCATGCGGCGCGGGCTGCCCATGAGGCGCATCTTGTGTACACCACAGTGGCGCAGGATCTGGGCACCGACACCATAGGTGCGAAGGTCCATCTTGCCGCGTTCGGGCGCTTGCGCAGAGCGCGCGGTGCCGCTGAACTGGGCCAGCAACTGCTCGCCGCTCTCGCCGCAATTGAGCAGTACCACCACGCCTGCGCCTTCCTGTTGCATGTGCTGCAGGGTGGCCTCCAGGCTCCAGCTGTGCATGGCACGCCCGGTTTCCAGTGCGTCCAGCACCGACAGCGGCTCATGCACGCGAACTGCTACGGAATCTGTAGCGTCCCAGGCACCTTTGACGAGGGCCAGGTGGATACCTTGGCCTGTGGAGTCCTTGAAGGCATGGGCGGTGAACTCGCCAAAGGCGGTCTGCAGCGGGCGCTGGCCCAGCATCTGGATCAGCGACTCGGACTTGGATCGGTATTCGATCAGGTCGGCGATTGTGCCGATCTTCAGGCCGTGCTCTGCGGCAAACAGCTGCAGGTCGGGCAGGCGGGCCATGGTGCCGTCGTCCTTCATGATCTCGCAGATCACGGAGGAGGGCGTGCAACCGGCCATGGCAGCCAGGTCGCACCCGGCTTCGGTGTGTCCGGCGCGCATGAGCACGCCGCCGTCCACGGCCTGCAGCGGGAAGATGTGGCCGGGTTGCACCAGGTCATCGGGCTTGGCGTCCTTGGCCACCGCAGCGCGCACGGTCTGGGCGCGGTCGGCGGCAGAAATGCCGGTGGTGACGCCTTCTGCCGCTTCGATGGAGACTGTGAAGGCCGTGCCTTTCTTGTCGCCGTTGCGGGCCGTCATGGGCGGCAGCTGCAGGCGCTCGCAGCGCTCGCGTGTCAGGGTCAGGCAGATCAGTCCACGGCCAAAGCGGGCCATGAAGTTGATGCCATCGGCCGTGACATGGTCCGAGGCCAGCACCAGGTCGCCTTCGTTTTCGCGGTCTTCTTCGTCCACAAGGATGACGATGCGCCCGGCGCGCATGTCGGCCACGATGTCTTCGACAGGGGAGATTTCAACAGGGGTCAGAGTAGTCATGGAATGGTCCGGGTTCATGCTGCAGCGGGGCTGAGCATGCGCTCGACGTAACGGGCAATGAGGTCGATTTCGAGGTTCACGCGCGAGCCCGCCTTCAGGCTGCCCAGGGCAGTGTTCTCGATGGTATGGGGAATGAGGTTGATGCTGACCACGCAGTCCTGTTCACGGTCTTCCACGCGGTTCACCGTGAGGCTGACGCCATTGATGGTGATGGAGCCCTTGTAGGCCAGAAACTTGGCCAGGGCGCGCGGTGCGGCAATGCGCAGTTCCCAGCTTTCGCCCACTTGCTCGAAACGGTCCACCAGACCAATGCCGTCCACATGGCCTGAAACGATGTGGCCACCCAGACGGTCATGGGCGCGCAGGGCTTTTTCCAGATTGACGGCTCCGGGCTGGTCCAGGCCCGCCGTCTTGTCGAGCGATTCGGCCGAGATGTCGATGGTGAAGGTGCCCGCTGCGGCGTCGAAACTGGTGACGGTCATGCAGGCGCCGTTGAGTGCGATGCTGTCGCCGAGAGTTACGTCGTCAAGGTAAGGGGGAGGGCAGGACAGGCGTAGGCGCTTGCCGTGTTGCGGTGTGGCGCCTAGCGCTTCAACGGCGTCGATACGCCCTACCGCGGTGATGATTCCGGTAAACATCGCGCTATTTTCGCAGGCTTTGGGAGCCCCGGCGTGTCACCCGCGGAAAAACACTGCGGCGGGGGACTGCCCGCGGCGGTCAGGTGCCGATCAGAACCGATCGCGTCCGCGAACCCGCGCGCGAATGCGCAGGTCATTGCCCACCAGGGCTTGGTCGAGGAAATCGAGCGCCAGGGCCTGGTCAAGCGACTGGAGCGGGCCGAAGTGGGCCGCACCCAGACCTTCGCCCACCAGTTTCGGCGCCAGGTACCAGAGGAATTCATCCACCAGTCCCGATTCAATCAGCGCACCATTGAGTGTCTGGCCTGCTTCCACATGCAGTTCATTGATTTCCCGGAGCCCCAGGTCTTGCAGCAGCGCGGGCAGATCGACCTGCAAACTGCCGGAAGTCGGCGGTAAAAAGCACACATGGGCACCCGCTTCCCGCAAGGTCTGGGCGCGCGCTTGTACTGCGGAGTCGGTGGTCTCCACCGCATAGATCCAGACCTGGCGCTGGATGCTTTGCTGTAACAGTGCAGCGTTAGGTGGAGTACGCAGTTGGCTGTCGACAATGATCAGGTGCGGCTGGCGTGGCGTTTCGACGGCCCGTACGTTGAGTGTGGGGTTGTCCTTCAGCACCGTGCCCACCCCGGTAAGCACGGCGCAAGCCCGAGCTCGCCAGGCGTGGCCGTCGGCGCGCGCATCCTGTCCGGTGATCCATTGGCTGGAGCCATCAGGTAAAGCCGTCTTTCCGTCCAGTGATGTGGCAATCTTGAGGCGTACCCAAGGCGTCTTGCGCACCATGCGGCTGAAGAAACCAATGTTCAGTTCGCGGGAGGCGATCGCCGCTGGATGGTCGGCTGGCAGTAACTCCACTTCCACCCCCGCTTTTTTTAAGCGTTCGAAGCCTTGTCCGGCCACCAGGGGATTGGGGTCAAGGTTGGTTGCAACGACCTTTCGTATGCCGGCGGCAATCAGCGCTTCGCAGCAAGGGCCGGTGCGGCCGTGGTGGGAGCAGGGCTCCAGCGTGACGTAGGCCGTCGACCCTTGCGTGCTGAGGCCTTTTTGGGCTGCGTCCCGCAGCGCCATGACTTCAGCGTGGGGGCCACCTGCGCGCTGGGTGTGGCCTTGACCAATGACTCTCCCTGAAGGGTCGATCAGGACGCAACCTACCCGAGGGTTGGGGGAGGTGAGTGAGAGTCCTTTAGATGCTAGGTCAAGTGCCTGACTAATTAATTCGTTCATTCACCGCCAACAGGTCGCTGCACTGCCGGTGCCTGAAATCTCTTTGGCCCCCGATTGCCGAATCCTCAAGGTTGCACACGCAGTGTCGCCTGCCTGCGCACTCCCTGCGACTGGAGTAGCCTCAATGGCAAAAGTTGTTCCAGTCGGTTCCCCGGCTGCGAATGCGTAGGTATAGCTTGCTTGCGAGTCTGCAAGGCAAGGAGAAGTGAAATTCGCCAGATCGGCGCCAGTGAAAGTGAGGTTGGTTGTACGGAACCGCTCCATGTATTGGGAGTGTTCCAGCAAGCAAGACGCGGCGACAGACCGGCGAGTTTTCATTACGTGACTTTGATAGGAAGGCAAAGCGACAGACAGCAATATGCCGATGATCGCCACAGTAATCATCAATTCGATCAACGTGAATCCAGCTTGACCGGATCGCAAATGCTGCTTCATAACTTAGTCCTTAATGATTTCTCGCCAGGATATGCGCCCCTTCTTGGCGGCCGCGCCGGGGTTCACCTTGACGTCTTTTACGCGATTGACGGAGTCCGTGCCACCGACAACCAGACGCGATCCGATCAAGGTAGGACGGCTGGGCAATCCTACGCCAAGATTCACGGACCCAATGGAGCGGCCAGCAACTTTATCGTCCGAGAAACTGTTGTCAGCATTGACGTCGAAAATGCTGTCCCCCGGAATTTCGGAACCAGACCAAGGATCGACTGCATTGACATAGCCGGTACCACCTGGAACGCAAGGGTCGGTCGCCGAGGGAACCATCGAACTGGCGATGAGCGCATATTGCTTAAGCTTGTACTGAATTGACTCGGTAATGATGCGTTCGCCCGCCTCGACGCTCCAGTCAATGACCCACCCCTTCGCGGATGCCATGTCGCCAGCAGTGACTGCGCTGAAGTAGCGGCTTGGCTTACCTCCGTAGGTCGTTGCACTGGACACCGTGCGTGTTTTCAGGAAGTCCCGTTGGTATGTCTTGCCCGCGGAGGGCAAGTAGTCTTCAAAGGCCGATTCATCATCGATGATGCCGTACCAAGACTGCGTTGCGGTGTCGGCGGGGTCTGTGGACCGGAAGTACGCACCCGTGCCAAAGAAAACAAATCGTTTGCCAAATTTTTCATCCCCTGACTTGTTGTTCACCACAACCGTGAGGGGCGCGGTTATGGGCTGACGAATGCCAGCTGCGCTGGTTGCGACAAACAAGGGCTTTCCGCTATGGGAAACCCCCCAGGAAGCGGTGCTTGCTGCGGATAAGTTGAACTTCCAAACATTGCCCTTCAGATCGCCTGCATAGACGACATCCACATTGCCATCGTTGTTGGTGTCGAATACTGCCGGTCCGAAAAGTCCGTTATCGGACCCAGCGCCGGTGTCCAGTTTGACAGTGCTGGCAATTTGACCGGAAGAGTTCAACACCAAAATGTACAGAACCGCCTTACCGTTGGTGCTGTTTACGCCGTTTCCGAAAATGATTGCGACAGAGCCGTTGTTCAGTTTTGCGAAGATCGGGCGCCCCAGGATGTATCCGAGGTCCACATCACTCGCAGCTGTGCTGCTCGCAGCCGGTGTGTATTCCCATAAGGAGTTGGATGTGGAGAAGGTGGTGGGGTCCGTCACATCCAGTGCAAAGAGTCCTTTACCGCCTCTACCAAGAGCACCAAAAAGCCAGTTTTTATTGCCTGTCTCTGTCGATTTGGGCCCTACTACGATGTCACCATCGACATAAAAATCGTGGGTGTACGACGTGGATGCCAGCGCTCCCAACTTGCTGATGCTTTGGGTGGGAATGTATGCAAACGTCTCGACCCCTGTGCTGCCGTTGAATGCGTGCAACATTCCGTCGTTACCCCCGACGAAAACGGTATTGGAGTCTTTGATGAAGTACGGTGATGAATGAACCAAATCACCAAGTGCGTGGGCCCGGTTCCGGAGTGTACCGACACCATTGCTGATCTCCAGCGTTCGGTCTCCGCGCAAATAGTTCAGCCGATTGAGGTCGACAATCGATCCTTGATCGGCGCTTGGCATGCTGGTGAATGACGTTCCGTTGAACTCGCGCGTTGTTCCATCGGAGTTTCGAATAAAAATCTTTCGATTCGCAGCTGACGGCATCTTGGAAGACGCTTCCCACTCTGTGCTTCCACTCACGCCGTTGGAAGTCACCGGGTAGGCCACCAGGTCGCCGGACCAATAGTTAGAGTCAAATCGCGCTTGATACACCCGAGTATCCGTCGAGATGCTCGAGCTATTGGCAATCACGTTGGCCGCACTAGAGTTGATCACCGAAATCTGGTCGAACGCCTTTTGTAGAGCTTCTTTCAGTTTGACGGGGTTTTGCACCAGGAAATACGTGTCGGGCACGCCATCACCGTCTGAGTCCCACTCAGAAGTCAAGTCGGGCTTATTGTTTCCGTTCTTGTCCTTGAATCCTCCCCATTTCGCGGCATACCAAAGCGGATCGCGAAGAAAAGTCGCCGATGCTGTTGAACTGGGGCTGAATGTAATCTCGCTCTTGTCCAATGGAGCGGTTCCGCCGACGTAGGGCAGTTTCTTGCAGGCGGCTGTCGCCAAGTTGGTGGAGTTATCGCAGTAGCCCGGCGACCTGCCAGGTGGAACATTCAGGAAATAGGGGCGGTCGAGGTTTTCGTCCTGCACTACTAGGTAGACACCATCATTGGTTGTTCCCGAAATCACGTACCCCATCGCATGTTGGATACCACCAGCTTGATACGTTGGTGTGACCGTGACGGTTAACGTGCTGTCGGCATTGGCCTTCACGACATACTCAACAATGGCGTCCATGTCATGGTCAGCGCCCTGTTCTACGTCTTCAAAATTGATACGAAACTTGGAATAGAAACGTCCTCCATTGACGGAGGTGTCTTTGTCACCTGTGCCTGAATTGACAATTTGCTCAATATAGAAGTCAACGATCTGGTTTGTCGGCTGGAACTTGCCCTTTGCTGCGTCAATTGACGATCCCCCCGTCGATTTGGCGAATGGAACCACGGTGATCACCTTGCCATTGGGCAATTTGACTGCCAATTGTGGGAGAGGCGATGCAAGTACAACGGAAAAAGTGTCGATGCTCTGTGTTCCCGTCAGGTCGCTGCGTATATCAGAGCGTTTGGAAAAATAGGCCACTGAACCAGAGTAATAGCTGCCCTGCTTGGTGGGTTCTTCGGGTGCCAAGCCTCTAACCTTACCTAAAGATGTCACGTCTTTGGCGGTGGGTGCAGAGTCGTCCGTGGAGCCTGACCGACCAATAAAGCGCTTTCCGGTGACTTTCCCGGTCGCGGTACCATCTTCAGTGGCTGTGATGGTTGTTGCTTCGGTGAGTACATTCAAGCCCGTCACATCACCGGTGAAGGACGCAAACTCGCTGCCAGGCAATTGATTGGAGTCGTAGGAGGGGTTGATGTCCGATATAGTGAGGAAGCTCGATTTGGCGCATCGCGGTGCCTTTGCGGAACTGCTCGACGAGTATGGGTCATCCCACGAGGCACGAGACAACCCTACTTCCGAATCTTTGGTCGCAGTGGTTGCGTAGAAGTCCGTCGTAGGCGTTCCTTTTCCGGCGAAGTAACGCAGGCCTTCGTACATCATTTCGCCAATAGGATTACCCCAGTCTGGGAACGTGCCTTCAGTCATGGCTGAGGTTGTCTGCCAACCACCTTTGTAGGCGTTATCCGTTCGGCCGTTATTGAAATCACGAATGCGTAAGGCGTCAAAGGTCTTGATGATCTTTGCACTGCTCGTAAACTGGCCGGTCGATGGGTTGACTTCGTCAGCAAATGACGAAACAACCTTGCGCAAAACCCCACCAGACATATTCTTGTCATAACTTCCAGTAAGGAGGCCAAAAAGCATGGCGTTATTCTCGCCATAGTCATGTAGTAGTCCGATCGGCTTGTAGACCGTCCCGTACTGTTTGCATCCGTTATTGAATGAAGACGTGCACACCTTTACCCGAACCGTGTAGTTCGTACGGGTACCACCATGGGTTCCGTCTGCTAATACGGGGCGTTCCGTCGATGCCCATTCCCAGATTCGTTTGCTTGAGTTGGTGACGACCGATAACCAAGGTTGCAGCTTTTCACTGCAATCGCTGAGTGTTGTGCAGTCTTTGCCTGCATTGGGTGTCAGGCTTCCGAAAAAATGCCGCTTTCCAGTGCTCGGCTGACTGAGTGGCGTGTAGTCCGATATTTTGTAACCATCTACCGCCTCACTAGTGTATTCCTTGCCCCATGAGTGTGCATCTTGCGGGATATAGGCTCGTCGCAAAATAGTTTCTGAGGTGCTGTCGATCTCGCGGTAGCCGCCGTACAAGACCTTGCGTAAGGCATCTATGCGACTGGTTGTCACATAGTTCAACCAGTTTCCAGACCACTTCCCGCTACTGCATGTATTGAGTTCTCCCGCAGCAGCGCTCGGCGTGAACAGCCCATCCTTGTCACTTTTGCCGTTATGTTCATAACAAATCGTGGAATCGAAATTGCCTAGATAGGTAATTTTCGGTTTGAATCGAATATCAATGGCGCCATCGCCATCAATGTCTGAAGCATCGTTGTATGCTTCATAGAACATGCGATGGTCTTTGCCCACCGTGAGCATCACCATTGGTTTCGCGGTAATCTGGGTCACCAAGGGTACATTGGGAATGGTGACTTGAGAAAATGCAATTCCACAAGGAATTGCGATTCCCATTGCGAAAACGTTGCGGAAAATGGAAAGATACTTATTCATGATGTACCTCGCTTCACTTAATCAGTGGCGTACAACGACTGCAACATAACGGGCGACTGCCCGTTCGAGCTTTGTACGCGCGTTGTAATTCGATAGCGCTTGCATTCGTTGGTGGCAGATGAGTCACTGGGGTCGCAAGTGAATGTGTTCCCTAGATACTCAACAAAGTACTGTGGGGTCACAGAAATGGACCCCGAAGTCACGGCCGTTGCGTTTGCCCAAGAGGCAAATGAACTGTCCAACCAACGCGGCGTGTCCGTAGCAGCCGGCGCAGCGCACACCATTACAGTGGAAACGGTGTTGCAACTGGCGCTGATCGTTGGTTTGTTGGCTTCAACCTTGAGTTCTATTTCGCGCAGTGCCGCATCTGCAGCCTGAAAGGAAATAGAGCGGCTATAGCTATTTCCAGCCATACGTTCTTCGGTGGTGACATTGCGGATGACGCTGACACCGAGAAGCATCATGACCGCCAAAATGATCAGGCCAACAATCAATGCCACGCCCTTTTGCTGACCGTGTTTAGTCATGATCTACTTCACGAGAAAATGTGACTACGGGACCGAACACCGACGACAAAATGAAGAGTTCGTGTTACCGGCGCGTTGCTGGTACTGATGGATTCCTCTGTCTGTAGGGTCAGTTGTATTTTTACCGCCACGACTTGATTGGCGTTGTTGGTCTCGTCCCAACGGCGAACTTGTGTGGTTCCGGACGGGGGGAAAGGAAAAACCGTATCGTTGTTTCCGTTCACCCAATCGGTCGCCAATGCGTTGGATGCCGATGTGTCTGCAGTCAGATACTGAATCTGCATATCTCTCACTCCGGGGATCACTTCTTGAGTGTCAGCCGTCCAGGTCTTGGCGCCAGCAACCGTTTTGTTGATCATCGTGACTCTGAATAGTGACCGCGACCCTCGGGAGTTATTCCCTACATACCAGTAATTGCTAACCAGTTTTGCTACCTGTATGCCTTCGGCGGGCGAAAAAGTACGGCTGGTCGTTGTAGTGCAGGCGGCGTTGATTGGAGCGCCCAGATTATTCGTACAGTTATTTGAGGCCAACGTTGTGTTGTAGTCAATGACCTTCGTTCCGGTGCTGACGGCTCCGATCTGAAAAATCGCAGCGCCGCGAAGGTCACAGGTAACTACGACATCGGCTTCGTCAAACCCGGTGATACTGTTCAATGTGAACTGCCTATCTGCTGGTGTATGTGCAGTTGCGGCCGTAGGGGTCTCCGCCGCTTGAATGGCCCACAGAGAATCGGTGCCCGTGATGCGCTGGTTCGTACCAGTACCTATGGCCACAATCGAAGCTGGAAGCGCTATTTCATCTGTGTTTGCCGCGCTTTCAGAACCTTCAAAACCGCGCAGTGGGGCACCCTCTGCCCACCAGGATGCCCACCAAGGCACAGCACCACCCACTCGAATCACATTGGCGACCTGACTCGGAAAAATTCCGCATGGTGTTGATCCAGCTTCGCGGATGTCTCGCGCGAGCAATTCAAAGCCGATTCGTGCATTTTCTTGAAGCTGTCCGAGGTTCTCATTCACGCGAAACGTCTGCCGACTAGAGACAAAGACGTTCAACACAGCGCCGACGATGATCAACCCCAAAACCATGGCCACCATTAACTCGACCAAAGTTACACCGATGGCATTTTTGCGACAGGGACGATGCATTGTGGAAGGCTTGTCCAGGTCAGGTGGAGACAGTCTGGGGGCGGTCATAGGCGGGTACTGGTCGTTACGGCCTGCGAGCCCAAGCCCCCAGCCAATGAGTCATCCCAACGAACTTGCACGGTGCAAATTCCGTCGGCGTCACAGTTGATGGCGCCGCAGGTGGACGTGTCCGTAGCGTCCCCCAGGCTACCTTTTATTGCGGAAATCCATGCCTTTTGATTGTTGTCGCTCAGCGCTGTACCAGTAATCGCGTCAACATTGCAAATGCTGTTATCAACATTTCCATTGGCATCCAGTGAGCCCGTGTTGTAGTTCAATGCTTTTGCCGAAGCCGAGTCGACTCGCATGGCTTCAATGATGAAATAGCTGAGCATGACCGCTTGCGAGCGTTGTGCCGCACTGTGATTACCTTGCAAGGCGCGAATCTGCAGCCCCGCCATACCCAGAAGTCCAAGACTCAGGAGCAACACTGCAATCAGAATTTCGATCAAAGTGACGCCCTTGGATCCGCGTCGGGAGCCGACTATTCTTTTTGAAATAATTTTCCTTGGAATCATGATGGTGCCGCGCATGCGCTAGTGACGGATGCGGCCGTGGTAACCGTCACACGGCCGGTGCTGTTAATGGCAATATCTCTCGCACGTTGATTGTCCGCAATGGCACTGGAAGTACTACAAACTCGGATGGTTGCTGCGGCGAGAGAACTGCCATTGAGTTGTCTGGACAGACCATCTGCGGAATAAGAAACATACTGACTAGCCCCACTATTGCCTCTTACTACGACGTTACCCTGCAGTGCTTGGGTGTAGAACGATACGGTTTCACCAGTGTCTACGGATGCATTCGTCCAAGGGGAGTTCCTGACGGAGTCGACAAAGATAATCCAGCCTTGCTCCCAGTCGCCAGTGGTAGCGCAAGCCGTCCCGTTCGCACTCTTGCACATCGTCACTCTCCCGCCTTCCTTGATCGCCAAGGATCTCGTTTGGGCCAGCGCAGCGACGACATCGTTGGTTGCGGCCCGAAGGGAGGAAGATGCCATCATTCCCTGGAATCCGGGTACAGCAACCGCCGACAAAATGACGAGGATCGCAATGGTTACCAGCAGCTCCACAAGCGAGAAGCCACCATGCCGTGTCATCAGTTGATTGTTCCCGCAGAAGGATTTCATAGTTTGAATATAGTTGGCGAGACAGCGACAGCCAGGACTGATTGGATAGATGGTTGTTCTATCAGGACAAGCGGTGAACTTATGGGGGGCTGAGAGCTCAATTACTTCCTTACCTCATCCACCAGTGTCTTGAACTCATCGATGTCTTCAAAGCTACGGTACACGCTGGCAAAGCGGATGTAGGCCACCTTGTCGAGCTTTTTCAGCTCGCGCATGACCAGTTCGCCCACGCGCTGGGATGGGATTTCACGCTGGCCGAGGTTTAGCAGCTTTTCCTCAATCCGCTCAATGGCGGCACCCACCTGCTCGGTGCTCACCGGGCGCTTGCGCAAGGCCAGGGCGAACGAGGCACGAAGTTTGGATGCGTCGTACTCGATGCGGCGTCCGTCCTTCTTGACGACTACAGGAAAGCTGACTTCCGGCCGCTCGTAGGTCGTGAAGCGCTTTTCGCAGGCAGCGCACTGGCGGCGGCGGCGGATGAAGCCGCCGTCTTCCGACACGCGCGTTTCGACGACCTGGGTGTCCGAGTGGCTGCAAAAGGGGCATTTCATGGCGGGTACCGGCTAAATATTGTGAAAATATGCCTCTGGCCCGCACGGAATGTGCGTGAGGCGCTACCACAATGATAGCGCCTCTTGGGGCTTCCGGGTTAGCGATATACCGGGAAGCGGGCGGTCAGGGCGTTGACCTTTTCACGCACTGCGGCGATGTTCGCTTCGTCGCGTGGGTTGTCCAGCACATCAGCGATCAGGTTGGCCGTGATGCGGGCTTCCTCATCCTTGAAACCGCGGGTGGTCATGGCGGGGGTGCCAATGCGCACACCGCTGGTCACCATGGGCTTTTCCGGGTCGTTGGGGATGGCGTTCTTGTTGATCGTCATGTGGGCAGCACCCAGCACGGCTTCCGCTTCCTTGCCGGTGATGCCCTTGGCACGCAGATCCACCAGCATGACGTGGCTTTGGGTGCCGCCGGAGACGATGCGCAGGCCGCGAGCCGTCAGCGTTTCGGCCACGATCTGCGCATTGCGCACCACCTGGGCCTGGTAGGCCTTGAACTCGGGGCTCAGGGCTTCCTTGAAGGCGACGGCCTTGGCGGCAATCACGTGCATCAGCGGGCCGCCTTGCAGGCCGGGGAAGATGGCGCTGTTGATGGCCTTTTCGTGCTGGGCCTTCATCAGGATGATGCCGCCGCGCGGGCCGCGCAGGCTCTTGTGGGTGGTGGAGGTCACCACGTCGGCATGGGGTACGGGGTTGGGGTATTGGCCCGCGGCGATCAGGCCGGCGTAGTGGGCCATGTCCACCATGAAGATGGCACCGATTTCCTTGGCGATCTTGGCAAAACGCTCGAAGTCGATGTGCAGGCTATAGGCCGATGCGCCAGCGATGATGAGCTTGGGCTTGTGTTCACGCGCCTTGGCTTCCATGGCGTCGTAGTCAATGGCTTCGTTCTTGTCGAGGCCATAGGAGATGACGTTGAACCACTTGCCCGACATGTTCAGGGGCATGCCGTGGGTCAGGTGGCCGCCTTCGGCCAGGCTCATGCCCATGATGGTGTCACCGGGCTTCAGGAAGGCCAGGAACACGGCCTCATTGGCGGATGCGCCGCAATGCGGTTGAACGTTGGCGGCTTCGGCACCAAAGATCTGCTTGATGCGGTCGATGGCCAGCTGTTCGGCCACGTCCACGTGCTCGCAGCCACCGTAGTAGCGCTTGCCCGGGTAGCCTTCAGCATACTTGTTGGTCAGCTGGCTGCCCTGGGCTGCCATCACGGCGGGGGAAGCGTAGTTTTCGCTGGCGATCAGCTCGATGTGGTGTTCCTGGCGTGCGTTTTCGGCCTGGATGGCGGCCCACAGCTCGGGATCGGTTTGTTCGACAAGAATATTGCGGTTGTACATGGCAGTCCTTCAAGACATTGGGCCTGTGGAAAAGGAATCACAGGGCTGCCCAGGCGCACGGCTGAACGCGAAACGGCCTTCGGCCAGTCTGCGGCACGCTTCCCGGTGGTGGCCCACCTCGGACTGGGGTGGCAGTGCCACCCGTACCTATCGCCAGTTGCGTGCAGGGTCGAGTTTACCCGAGGAAGGGGCTGCTCCGACCGGATCAGGATCTGGTGGCGCTCTCGCGGGGAGTTGGCTCGGCGCCAACCGAAGCCGGAATCACCTGGGGGGCGGCAAACGGAACCTTGGCGCCGTTGGCCACCTGCGTGAGCCGCTGGTGTTCAGCCAGTACCTTGGCAGCGTAGCCGTTGTCCGAGTCCAGGTTGGCAGCGCCGACGTAGAACTTCAGGCCCCCTTCGATGGATCCCGCGCGGCTGATGCATTCCTGCAGCACCTTGACGCCCACATGCAGGTTGCTGATGGGATCGAAGGCGGCGAACTTGCCACCGAAATTGTCGTACTTGTCGCCATGTACCTTGGTCATGACCTGCATCAGACCCTGGGCGCCCATGGCGCTCTGGGCAAACGGGTTGAAGCCCGATTCGATCGCCATCACGGCAAGGATCAGGTTCGGGTCGAGCTTGGTACGGGCTCCCACGGTGTAGGCCTCTGCCACCAAGGTGCTGAGGGGTTCCGGCGCAATGCCATACTTCTTGCTCAGCCAGAAGGCGACGGCCGCCTGGCGCTTGGGCAGGTCTTGCGGGTTGCTTGCGGTAGCGCGGTCCACCCCTTCCACGTCCACGCCTTCAGCGGCGTTGCCACCGAGGCGGCTTTGCAGGAATCCAAACAATTTGACCTCGCCAGCTTGGCGGATCTCGGGTTGGGTCGTCAGCGCAATGGCTGCAAACATCACGGCCAGGCCCAGCAGGGCAAAACCATTGTGTGTGATTTCAAAAAAACCTTGGGCAATGTCACTGGCTACAGTGCGCAGGCCTTTGGTCAACTTCGCGGTCGCTGTCATAGCTCCTCCTTCTTGCGCGGTGCGCCTTGCGAGCCAGAGATTTGGCCTGCACGGTGTGGCACCGTTTGGGTTGGTACGCTATCTTTTCCCTGCGGCGCCGACACGGCATGTGCAGCGGAAAAGAAATGCCGGGGTCGGCAGCGGTTCGGGTTATCCCTAGTCGATCAGGGACGGGGCGGATTCTATGGGCCTCAATATACATGGTCAACCATATCGAATTGATTGTGTATATTTTATTTGGAATATGGTTGGGGCATGTTTTTGGCGTGTTTTACGCGTCTTGGCCGTAGAAATTGCGGGTTTGGGGGGCAAATCGCTGCGAAAATAGCCTGTTTTTCCTCAATACAACCTCTGGTGTGCGTACCGTGACCTCTGCAAGCTCCTCCCAAAAAGCCGACTCTTTTGAACTGGATTCCCTAACTGGCGGGGCTTTTTCGGCGCAAACCGCGGGTGAACGCGCGGCGCGGATACGCCAATGGCTGGCGTCCGAGCCTGCGCCGGACCAGCTGGCGGCCGTGTTCAAGGAGCTCAGTGTCAAGGACAAGGGCGCTGCCAAGCTGGTTCGCGAGCGCATCGATGAAGCACGGCGCCAGAAGGGCCAGGAGGCCCTGGTCGCCGAGTGGGTGCACAAGGCCCAGGGTTTGCTCGCTTTGGACAAGCTCAATATCGCCGACGCCATGGCATGGCAGCGAGACGCTGCCAAGGCCGGAGCGCCCCTCAGCCGGGAGCCCCTCTCTCTATTGAAGACTTCCCTGGCCGACCGCGTGCGGGCGATTGAAGACCTGCAGCACCGGGTGCAGGTACAGCGCGAAGCGGCGGTATTGTTGGCGCAGCGCATTGAAGTGCTGTCCACCAAGCCGTGGGCCGAGTCCCAGGCCGCCAGCGAAGGCCTGCGCGCCGACGTGTTGCGCTGGCAGGAGCAGGCACAGGCGCTCACGGCGGACGCTGCCTGGAGCAGTGTCGAAGCCCGATTCCCGACATTGCTGGACAATGCCCGCGCCCAACTGCAGCTGGTGTGGGACGCGTTTGATGCGGCCTTGACGCAGACGGTGGCCGCCGCGCAGGATGCCAGCCTGCCGTTGCCGCCCGTGCCTGTCTGGGCTGATGAATTGCGCACTGCCCGGGGAGAAGTCGTGGCGCCAGCGCCCAAACCGAAGGCCGATCCGGCTGTGTTGGCAGCCGCCAAGGCAGCGGTGGAGCAAGTGGTGCAGGTGCTGGAGACGGAACTGGCGCAGGGACATGGCAAGGCCAGTGCGGGGGCGGCCGGGGCCTTGCGCGCGGCGCTCAAGGAGCATGGGAAATGGATTGATGCCAAGCTCGACAGCCGTGCCCACGCCGCGCTGGCGGCCGCTGGCGAGCTGGAAGGTTGGCAGCGCTGGCGCGCCGACCAGCTGCGTGCGGAGCTTGTGGCCAAAGCCGAAGGCCTGTTGCAGCGCCCGGCCGGACAGGCCCTGGGTGGGCGCAAGCTGCAGGAGTCGGTGCGGTCGCTGCGGGAGCAATGGAAGCAGACCGACCAGGGCGGGCAGCCCAACCATGGCTTGTGGAAACGGTTTGATGCCGCTTGCAACGAAGCCTATAAGCACGTGGAGGCTTGGCTCGAAAAGACCAAGGCCGAGGCCGCCGAGCACAGGAAGCAGCGGCTGGATCTGGTCGAGGAAGTCAAGGCCTGGACCCAGGCGCAGGCTGAAAAGCTGGCCTCCGAACTGGTCGACTGGAAGTCCCATGCGCGCGCCCTGCACCAGTTCGCTGACCGCTGGCGTGATGCCGGACATGTGGGCGATAAGGTGTTTGCGGAGCTGCAATCGGTGTGGAAAGCGGCCTATGCCCAGGCTGCAGCCCCGCTGGAGGCTGCGCAGGCCCAGAGCCTGCTGCGCCGCCAGGCCATGATCGAGGAGGCGCGGGTGCTGGGGGCAGCGGCGAGTTTGCGTGTCGATGCCGTCAAGGCCTTGCAGCAACGCTGGCAGGCGGAAGCCCATGCGGTCCCGCTCGACCGGCGCCAGGAACAGAAGCTGTGGGACGCATTCCGACAGCCTATCGACGAGGCTTTCAACCGCAAGAGCGCGCAGCGCGAACAGCAGCAGGCAGCGCTCAGCGCGCATGACCAACAGGTGTTGCAGGCCGCCCGTGCCGTGGAACAGGCCAGCGGCAGCGGCGACGCCAGTGCCATCCGCAGTGCCATGGCTGCACTGGAGGCTGCCCTGCGTGAACAGGCAGCTCCCCCCGAGAATTTGGGGTCAAATCAGGCTGTAGCCCCCGAAAATACTGCGCAGGCAGCTAGCGAAAACATAGCGACAGAAACACCGAAGGCAGCTGTTGTTGCAAAACCTGTGGTGGCGGTCCGCGGGGATGACCGACCTGGACAGCGCCGCGATGCCCCCACCGGCAGGGATGCACGTCCGCTGGGGCGTGATTCGCGGCCCGGAGCCGCTGCGGCGCGCCCTGGTCAGCGCGACACACGCATGGCGCGCCCCGCCGCGCCACGGCTGGGGGACGCGGCGTTCCGAGCCCAGCGCGATGCGATGGAGAAGGCGCAGGCGGCTTTGCGGTCCTTGGCCGCGCAGGCCCACGGTGAAGCATTGACCCAGTTGCTGTCGGCCTGGGAGGGGCGTGATGCCGCCAAGCTGCCTGGTGCACAGGCCTTGGGTTCCAAGGTGCAGAATGCAGTGCGGGTCAGCTGGAGCAAGGCGCTGGAAGGCCCTGCGGCGGCCAGCGAGGACGCAGAGGCCTTGCTGCGCCTCGAAATGGCGGCCGAGGTTCCTACCCCTGCTGAGCAACTGCCGCAGCGGCGCCAGCTGCAACTGCAAATGCTGACACGTCGAAACGCCCCGACGCCGGCCCAGACCTGGGAGCAGGATGTTGCGGCCGTCTTGCGCTCGCCCTATGGGGCGTCGAGCAGCCGACGTCTGCAGGCCGCCCTCAAGGTGCTGCTGCGACGCTGACGCTGGCTCCCCTCCAGGGCGTGCTGTCTTGCGCCGACTGTGGAACAATGCAACTCTCGGTAGTTGGCAGGGCACCACGCCCAGGGGGAAACCATGGAATCCATCGACAGCCTGCTCAAGCGACTGGATCAACTCAATGAGATCGGGGTGTCGCTGTCGCGCGAGCGGGACATCAACCGCTTGCTCGAGAGCATCCTGATTGCCGCGAAGGAAATCACGCACGCGGACGGGGGCACACTCTATCGGGTCACCGAAGACGGCCAGTCGCTTCGATTCGAGATCATGCGGACCGACTCCTTGGGCATCGCGCGCGGAGGAACGGCTAAAGAAGGCATCAACCTACCGACCTTGCCTTTGCATTTGCCCGATGGGCGTCCCAATGACTCCTTGGTAGCAGCCTATGCAGCGATCCACCATGAGACTGTGAACATTGCTGACGCCTATACCGAGCCCAATTTTGATTTTTCAGGCACGAAGCAGTTCGATTTGCGCACAGGCTACCGATCGCAGTCGTTCCTGGCGGTTCCGATGAAGAACCATGAGGGCGAGATCATTGGCGTGCTCCAGCTCATCAATGCAAAGCACCCCGTAACGGGGCAAGTCGTTTCGTTCCACATGGCCGACCAGAGTCTGGCGGAGTCCCTGGCTTCGCAGGCGGCCATTGCCATCACCAATCGTGATCTGGTGATTCAACTCGAAAGCCTGTTCGAGGCCTTCATCGGACTGATCAACTTGGCCGTGGACGAAAAATCCCAGCATACCGGTGGTCACTGCCAGCGGGTCCCCGAACTGACCCTGATGCTTGCAGACGCGGCGAACGCAGCGACCCAGGGGCCCCTTGCCAGCTTCCACATGAGTGAGCGTGATCGCTACGAGCTCAAGATCGCAGCGCTCCTGCATGACTGCGGAAAGGTCACGACCCCTGTGCATGTGGTGGACAAGGCCACCAAGCTGCAGACGCTTTTCGATCGGGTGGAGTTGCTTCAGACCCGCTTCGAGGTGGTTCGCCGGGATGCGCAGATTGCTGCGCTGGAGGCCAAGCTCGAACTGGCCACGGGGACCGAGCCCGATCGCATCGCCAAGATGCAGGCGATCGATGATGCATTGGCGGGGACACTGCAGCGTATTGCCGAGGACAGCGATTTCGTACGGGAGGTCAATCGCGGTGGCGAGGCCATGAGCGAGGCAGACATCGAACGGGTGCAGTCACTGCGGGAGCGCTACCACTGGACACCCCACGGATCTACCTCTCAAGCCTTCCTGTCGGCCGACGAAGCGGAAAACCTCAGCATTCGTGCTGGCACGCTCACTGCGAAAGAGCGGGACATCATCAACTACCACATCGTGGCCACCATCAAGATGCTCGAACAGTTGCCATGGCCGAAGCATCTGAAGAACGTGCCGGAATATGCGGGCGGCCACCATGAGCGCATGGATGGCAAGGGCTACCCCAAGGGTCTCAAGCGCGATCAGATGTCGGTCCAGGCTCGCATCATGGGGATTGCCGACATTTTCGAGGCGCTGACCGCCAAGGACCGACCCTACAAGCAGGGAATGAAACTGTCTCAGGCGATGGACATCATGCGGCGATTCAAGGCCAATGGCCACATCGACCCCGACCTCTTTGACGTGTTTGCCTCCAGTGGTGTGTACCGCCGGTATGCCGAGGAGTTCCTGGACCCGTGGCAGATCGACGACGTTTCCGTGTCCTAGGCTGCTTGGCCGGATGGTAGGTGGATGCCGGGCGGCATGCCGTAGCATGATTGCCGTGCGTGCAGTCAGGCCAAAGGGAGGCGGCGAATTGATGGGCCGGCGTTGCCGGCCGCTGAACAGATGCGCAACACTTCCAGTCGCGGCGGTGCACTGCTCGCACTCCAGTCGCTCAAGACGACACGCAGCTTGCCGCTCACCGTCCTGTGGGTTGCCCCTTCATGGGTGTGCCCGTGCACCAGGGTTGACGCTTGTTCCGTGTCCAGGAGTGCATCGACCGCTTCGGCATTGACGTCGACGTAGTTTTCACGTGTCCGTTTGCCGTCTTCGCTGGCCTGACGGATCGCACGCGCAATGTCCCTGCGCTCGGGTACCGATTTGCCCAGGAATTCCCGTCGCCAGTGGTGGCTGCGCACTTCGCTGCGAAAGCGCTGATACGGAAGGTCATCGGTGCACAGGCTATCTCCGTGCGACAGCACGATCCGCGTTCCAGCAAACACCAGGGTCGTGGGGTCTGGAAGGCGCTGCATCCCTGCCCACTGGAGCAGGGCATCACCAACCAGAAAGTCCCGGTTGCCGGGTTGAAAGAATACCGTACGCTGGCTGGCGCACCGACGCAGTTCTGCAACGCAATCGTGCTCGAGAGAACCGACACCGGGCATGGCGTCGTCTCCTACCCATACCTCAAACAGGTCGCCGAGTATGAACAAGGCGTCGGCTGGACACTGCCGCAGGTAGTCACGCCATGCGGCATAGGTTGGCCGGTCCTGCTCGTACAGGTGTACGTCGGAGATGATGTCCAGCGTGCGCCAGTGGGAAGGGGCGAGCAGGTCCATCCCTCAATCCGCGGCAAATATCAAAGTGCCACGGCCTTTTCGATGACCACGTCGTCCTTCGGCACGTCATCGTGGAAGCCGCGGCGGCCGGTCTTCACAGCCTTGATGCGGTCCACCACGTCCTGACCCGAGATCACCTTGCCGAACACGGCATAGCCCCAGCCCTGGGCGGTGGGGGAGGTGTGGTTCAGGAAGCCGTTGTCTGCCACGTTGATGAAGAACTGTGCCGTGGCGGAATGGGGGTCGCTGGTACGAGCCATGGCCACGGTGTAGTTGTTGTTCTTGAGCCCGTTGTTGGCTTCGTTGGTGATGGGCGCGTCGCAGGGCTTCTGTCCCATGCCGGGCTCCATGCCGCCGCCCTGAATCATGAATCCGGGAATGACGCGGTGGAAGATCGTGTTGTTGTAGTGGCCCTTGTTCACATAGGCCAGGAAGTTTTCCACCGTCTTGGGCGCCTTTTCGGCATCGAGTTCGAGGGTGATGGTGCCGTAGCCGGCGATGTGGAGTTCAACTTGGGGAGTGGTCATAGCGTTCACTTCAGAAGGGTAATGGACAGGATGGTAACGGGCGTTTGCGGCACGTCGCTGTAGCCGTTTCGCATGCCAGTGGGTACCTTGCGGATTTTGTCGATGGTCTCCATTCCCTTGGTCACGGCACCGAAGACGGTGTAGCCATAACCGTCGGGGGAGGGCGCGTTCAGCGCCGGATTGTCCACGACATTGATATAGAACTGCGCGGTCGCGGAGTTCGGATTGGCGGTACGTGCCATGGCGATGGTACCGCGGTTGTTCTTCAGACCGTTACTGGCTTCGAGGGGGATCGGCGGGCGGGTCGCCTTTTCCTGCATTTCGGGGGTGAATCCACCGCCTTGCACCATGAAGTTCTCAATGACGCGGTGAAAAATCGTCCCGTCATACTGCTTGTCTGCCACGTATTGGAGGAAGTTCTTGACCGTGATGGGGGCCTTCTCTGCATTCAGCGCTACCGTGAACTCGCCCATATTGGTTTTCACCAACACGCTGGGAGCCTTGTCTGCGGCCTGCGTGTTCAGGGTGAAGCTGATGCTGGCGGCGAATGCGGCCAAGGCGACGATGAATTTGTTGCGACGCATCACATGGTTCCTTCAAAGAAGATTTTCCATTGGTTGTTTTCACGCACCCAGTACTGGCGCTTTGTCAGGCCCCATTTCACGCCTTTGGCGACCTCGCCGAAGGTGACAACCATGGTGTCAGCACTGTCCGTCCAGCGCAGCATGGAAATGTCCTTCAACTCGATGGTGCGCCCCTGGAACTTCTGCATTTCCGACTGCAGTGTCGGGGTCCATTGCGCCAGGCCTTTGCCATTGCTGGAGAAGTCCTGGGTGTAGAAGCTCAGCACCTGCTCGGTTCGGCCACTCGATTTGGCCAAACGCCAGGCATTGAGGGTATCTTCGAACGGCTTGGCCTCCGCACGGTTTTTTTGCGGCTGCACCCATTGCAACTGGGCCGCGATGACGACTGGCGTGGAGCGAACCGCAACCGTATTGACGATGTGCAGAAGATCCGGGTTGGCCAATACCACACAACCGTCAGAAGCTTGTGGGGCGCGAGAGAACTGACTGGGTGGCGTTCCATGCAGCCAGATCCCGCTGCCCGTCTTGCCGCGTTTGCTGTCGAGCACGTTCGGGTAGCTGATGGGCAATGCCCCCGAGCCATAGAACTCCTTGAGACTCTTGGGGTCCAGGCTGCTGGTGATGTAGTACACGCCCAGCGGTGTGCGCTGGTCGCCCTCCACCAGCTTGGACGTCCCTGCCTTGCCCACCGAAATGTAATAGTTGCCGATCAGCTTCAGTCCCGCCGACGAGTTCTCGAACAGGTACAGGCGTGACTTGGACGCGTCCACGGCGATGGCATGCCGTGATGCGGTCGAAAGCGCCATGAACTGGGACGGGACCAGTCCGGGAGGGGGCGGTTCCCGCAGGGCAGCTATACGCCGTGCGGATTCCAGGCGCAGATCGCTCAGCGTATTGGCAGCCGCTCCCGCAGGCACATCCGGCACGTCGCCAACAACCTGCACTGGGCGCACGCGCGAAGCCAGCAAGTCACCGTATACCAAATGGGCGAGTTGAAAGTTCGGGTAATCGCGCACCAGGCGCAGGGCATGGTCCAGTGCTTCCTTGTGCCGACCACTGCCGATGAGCTTGTAGACCTCGATCAGGCGGGCTTCTGCGACGCCGGCGGCTTCAGCCGACAGGCTGGTTGCTGCAGTCTTTTCCGCTGCTTTCTTGGGGGGCGCCTTGGAAGCGGACTTCTTGTCCGTCTTCTTGTGGGTCGAAGCCTGGGCGCTAGGCGTGAACGCGGCCAGACAGGCAACGGTCACGAAGGCCGCAGTCAGAAATCGAAACATGGAAAGTGCAGCAGGAAGAAATGGCAAAAAAGAGTCCACCATCAGGGCGCGCATGCCAGCCACGCGCACCCCGGGGTTCAGGAAGTGGATTCCTTCACGATCAACCAACGCTCACCCACCTTGTTCAGTTCGAGCGTCTTGCGGCTCGAAACCGACAGGCCGCTGGCGCGGTAGTCCTGCTTGAACTTGGCAATCGCGGTATTGCCGTTGACGGTAACCGTCAGGTGCTCCAGCTTCACGCTGATATTGTTCTTGGTGGTGATCCGGTTGCGGCGTTCCTCTTCCCAGGCCGCGCGGCTGAGCTTGTTCGGTGGCGTGAAGTCCTTGCCGTAGGCGCCCAGGTAGGCCTTCATGTCCTTGGCGGCCCAGGCAGCAGCCCATGCCTGCACGGCGGCTTGTGCGTCTTTGGAGCCCGAAGTGGCATTGGTGGCCAGTGCAGGTGCTGGAGTAGGTTCTTTGCCTGCAGTGGCGACGGCGGGCGCAGGCTCCTTGCTGGCGGGGGTTGCAGGAGTTGCAACCGGTGCGGCGGGTTGCGGTTCCTTCACCGCAGCAGGGGGCGGAGCTTTTGTTGCGGTAGCGGCGGCCGGTGCCGTGCGGGGACCAGCAGGGTTGAAGAGCTCACGGATCAATGCCAGCTTCGGCGCCACAGCGGTATTGGCGCTGTCGAGTTGGAGTGCCTTGTTGTAGGCCTGGCTTGCCAGCTTGGCGTACACGTCACCCAGGTTCTCGTGTGCCGTGGCGTAGCTCGGGTTGGTGCGGATGGCCATTTCCAGCGCCGCACGGGCCTTGTCGAACTGGCTCTGGCTTGCATACAGCACGGCCAGGTTGTTGTAGGGTTCAGGAAGCTCGGGGTAGTCTTCCGTGAGCTTGGTGAAGGTGGCGATGGCATCGGCCGATTTGCCCGCATCGCGCTGGATCACCCCCTTGAGGAATCGCATCTGAGCGTCCTTGGGCTTGCCGCTGAGGTATTGGTCCGCCTTGGACAGCGCTTCCGCGTGCTTGCCCTGGCGCATGAGTTGCATGACATCTGCATAGTCGTCGGCAAATGCGGTGGTGGCGAAACACACGGCGAGTACGGAAACCAGGCCAATACGCTTGAATGCGGAGAGTCTTGAATGCTTCATAAACCGGGGGGAGGGAAAAAGTGCCTGCGTGGCAGGGGCTTATACTGCGGTCATTGTATCTGAGGGATGGGGGCTCTTCGGCCCCGCGCGTAGCGCCATGCCTCAGTATTTGCACGGGGTTTTTCCACCCTGCCGCCGTGTGTGCGCGGCGGGAAGACCGCAGTTCCTGTTTCCTTTTATGTCATTGCGTATCTACAACACGCTCTCGCGTGCCACCGAGCCATTCCAGCCCGCCAATCCTGACCACGTCCGCATGTATGTGTGCGGCGTGACGGTCTATGACCGTCCGCATATCGGCAATGCGCGCTCGGCGGTAGGGTTTGACGTGGCGCGTCGTTGGCTGGAGGCCAGCGGCTACCGGGTGGAGTTCGTGCGCAACATCACCGACATCGACGACAAGATGATCAAGCGTGCGGTGGAAAACGGGGAGACGGTGCGGTCCCTGGCCGAACGCATGACGAGCCTCATGTACGCCGACTACGATGCGCTGGGAGTTCTGCGTCCCACCCACGATCCGCGTGCCACCGATTACGTGCCACAGATGCTGGACATCGTGCGCAAACTGGAGGAGAAAGGTCTGGCCTACGCCGCCGAAGACGGCGACGTGAACTTTGCGGTGCGCAAGATGCCCGGCTACGGCAAGCTTTCCGGCAAGTCCCTGGATGACCTCAACGCGGGTGAGCGCGTGGCAGTGGGCACCAGCAAGCACGATCCTTTGGATTTTGTGCTTTGGAAGGGGGCGAAGCCTGAAGAACCCGAAGAAACGAAATGGGAAAGCCCTTGGGGCCGCGGCCGCCCCGGCTGGCACATCGAGTGCTCGGCCATGGCGTGTGCCTTGCTGGGGGAAACCATCGACATCCATGGCGGTGGCATCGACCTCATTTTTCCGCACCATGAAAACGAGATTGCCCAGAGCGAAGGTGCCTTTGGTGTGCCTCTGGCCCGCTATTGGATGCACAACGGCTTCCTGAACATCGACGGCAGCAAGATGTCCAAGTCGCTGGGCAATTTCTTCTCGGTGCCTGATGTGCTGCAGCACTATGACGCACAGACCGTGCGCTTCTTCCTGGTGCGAGGCCACTACCGCAGTGAATTGGGGTGGAGCGATAAGCACCTGGATGACGCGCGCGCTGGCCTGAAGCGCCTCTACACGGCCTTGTCGCTGGTGGCACCGGCCGAATTGGCGCAGATCGACTGGGCAGACCCGTTCGCCGCCAAATTCAAGGCTGCGATGGACAACGACTTCGGTACGCCTGAAGCGGTGGCCGTTCTGTTTGAATTGGCGGCGGAGGTGAACCGTACCCGTTCTGCTGCGTTGGCAGGATTGCTGCGGTCCCTGGGCGGCTGTCTCGGTATTCTGCAAGGGGATGCCCAGGCCTTCCTGAAGGCCGGTGCGAGCCTGGACGCGGATGCCATCGAAGTGCTCATCGCCCAGCGTGCCGAAGCCAAGGCGGCCAAGAACTTCGCATTGGCGGACCAGATCCGCAAGGACCTGCTGGAGCAGGGCATCTTGCTGAAGGATGGTGCGGGCGGTACGACCTGGGAGGCTGCGCAGTGAATGCTGCCGTCAAGCAGGTGGCTACTCCCGTGACGCCGCCGTATTGGGCCGAAGCCTGCAAGCACCTGATGAAGAAGGATCGGGTGATGAAGCGCCTCATCCCCCAGTTTGGCGAAGCCTGCCTGGAGACCCGGGGTGATGCTTTCGTGACGCTGGCCCGCAGCATTGTGGGCCAGCAGATTTCCGTCAAGGCAGCCCAGACGGTGTGGGAGCGCTTTTCGGAACTACCCAAACGCATGGTCCCGGCCCAGGTTTTGCGCCTGAAAGTGGATGACATGCGCGCGGCCGGACTGTCGGCACGCAAGGTGGAATACCTCGTGGACCTGGCGCTGCACTTCGAAAACGGCAGCCTGCACGTCGGTGCCTGGGAGTCGATGGACGATGAGGCCATCATCCAGGAACTGGTGTCGATCCGCGGTATCGGGCGCTGGACGGCGGAAATGTTTCTCATCTTCCACTTCATGCGCCCCAACGTGTTGCCGCTGGACGATGTGGGGCTGATCAACGGGATCAGCCAGAACTATTTTTCGGGTGAAACGGTCAGCCGCAGCGACGTGCGCGAAGTAGCGGCAGCCTGGGCGCCGTACTGCAGTGTGGCAACTTGGTATATTTGGCGGTCGTTGGACCCGCTACCGGTAGCCTATTGACGCCTGTTGCCCTATGGGGTGGCAGAACAAACAAGTTAAAGGAGCAAGACTTTGGCAAAACGTGTCTTTCTGGATTTCGAGCAGCCTGTGGCTGAACTGGAAAACAAGATCGAAGAATTGCGCTACGTGCAAAACGAGTCGGCGGTGGACATCTCCGCCGAGATCGAGCAGCTGAGCAAGAAGAGCCAGCAGCTCACCAAGGACATCTACAGCGATCTGACGCCGTGGCAGATCACCAAGATCGCCCGCCACGCCGAGCGTCCCTACACGCTCGACTATGTCAGTGAAATCTTCACGCACTTTGTCGAACTGCATGGTGACCGCCACTTCGCCGACGACATGAGCATCGTCGGCGGCATGGCGCGCTTCAACGGCACGCCTTGCATGGTCATCGGCCACCAGAAGGGGCGCGACACCAAGGAGCGCGGATTGCGCAACTTCGGCATGTGCAAGCCCGAAGGCTACCGCAAGGCCCTGCGCCTGATGAAGCTGGCCGAAAAGTTCAAGTTGCCGGTGTTCACGTTTGTCGACACTCCCGGTGCTTACCCGGGCATTGACGCCGAGGAGCGTGGTCAGTCCGAAGCCATCGGTCGCAACATCTTTGAGATGGCGCAGCTCGAAGTGCCCATCATCTCCACCATCATCGGTGAAGGCGGCTCGGGTGGTGCGCTGGCCATTTCGGTGGCTGACCAGACCATCATGATGCAGTACGCCGTGTACTCGGTGATCAGCCCCGAAGGTTGCGCCTCCATTCTCTGGAAGACCGCCGAGAAGGCCCAGGAAGCAGCGGACGCGTTAGGTATCACGGCCCATCGCCTGAAGGCTCTGGGCTTGGTGGACAAGATCGTCAACGAGCCGGTAGGTGGCGCGCATCGTGACCACAAGCAGGCGGCCGCGTTCCTCAAGCGTGCCTTGGTTGATGCGTACCGCCAGGTGGCCGATCTCAAGGTGAAGGATCTGCTGGACCGCCGGTACGAGCGGCTCCAGTCCTACGGTCGCTTTACCGACACCAAGGCCACTGGCAAGTAAGCCCTGGGCCTGGGCGGCTCGCCTGTGACACAGCCTTTCGAAGCCGCCATTGCTGAATTCGCTCCGCCGCTGCCGCTGACCGTGGCGCTCAGCGGGGGTGCCGACTCCACGGCCCTCCTGCTCGGCTGCGCACGCCGCTGGCCAGGGCAGGTGCATGCCGTGCATGTTAATCATGGCCTGCAAGCCAGCGCTTCACGCTTTGAAGCCCATTGCGTGGCGCTCTGCAATGGCTTGGGCGTTCCACTTCGGGTGCTGGCAGTGCATGCCCATGCCGCCAGCGGGGAGAGCCCGGAAGACGCGGCGCGCCGTGCGCGCTACGGTGCAATTGAGGCGCTGGCCCAGGAAAACACTGCGCATGATGCTTTCAAAACCATAGCGTTTGCGCACAATGCCGACGACCAGACCGAAACCTTCTTGCTGGCATTGAGTCGCGGCAGTGGCGTACCCGGGCTCAGCGGCATGCCTGCGCAGTGGCAGCGTGGTGTGCTGCGTTGTTACCGCCCCCTGCTGAGCGTGGCGGCCAATGACATTCGGGCCTGGCTCCGTGACCAGGGCCAGGGGTGGGTTGAGGATCCCAGCAATGCCGACCAGCGCTTCACCCGCAATCGCATTCGCCATAGCGTGTTGCCGGCGTTGCGCCAGGCGTTCCCGCATGTGGACGATGCGGTGGCGCGCTCGGCGCGGCACTTGGCGCAGGCGCAGCGCCTGCTCGAAGCCATGGCGCAGGAAGATCTGGAGCGCCTGCTTGGCGGGCAAGCCTTGGCGGATGCGCTGCCCTTGGCCGGACTGCGCGAACTGGACGGCGAACGACAGGCCAATCTGCTGCGCTACTGGTTGAAGTCGCGATTCGGTGCTGCGCCCAGCACCGCACAGTTGGCCGAGTTGCAGCGTCAGCTGCTGCGGTGCAGTACGCGCGGCCACCGTATCCACCTGCGTGTGGCGCACGGATTTGCCCTGCGCCAAGGGCCTTGCCTGACCTGGCAGCCGGATTGACGCCCATTGGCAGACTGCAGATTTTTGCAATGGGCACCCGGAAATTCGATCGGGGTTTCTGTCATAATGCTGGTTTCGCAGGAAACGTGACCGAGTGGCCGAAGGTGCTCCCCTGCTAAGGGAGTATGGGGTGTAGAGCCTCATCGAGGGTTCGAATCCCTCCGTTTCCGCCAGAACAGACCCCGTAAGTCTCTGACTTACGGGGTTTTTTCTTTGTCGCCCTCAGCGCGGCGTTTCATTGCCCCTTGAAAACCGGGCGGCGTTTTTCCATGAATGCACGCATGCCCTCTGCCTGGTCTTGCGAGCTGCTGCAGCGAAGCACTGCCTGCCGCTCCGCCAGCAAAGCCTGCTCCAACGGGAGCTCGCCTGCGCCGACCACGGCTTGCAACACACCGGATACCGCGATGGGCGCTTGGGCCGCCAGTTCCTGTGCCAGTGCGATCGCACGTTCCTTCAGCACATCCAGCGGGTGGAGCTCGTGCACCAGCCCCATGGCCAAGGCCGTCGGGCCATCCACCTTGCGCGCACGCAGGATCATGTCGAGGGCGTGCGCCCGCCCCACCGTGCGTGTGAGTCGCGCAGTGCCGCCCCAGGCGGGTACCGTTCCCAGGTCCAGCTCGGGCAGCCCCATCTGGACTCCCTCCGATGCTGCCAGCCGGAAATGGCAGGCCAGTGGCAATTCCAGCCCACCGCCCAGGCAATAGCCGAACAGGGTCGCTATGACGGGAATGTGAAGGTTCTCGATCATGGAAAGGACCCGCAGGCGTTGGTCCAGAACGGCTTCGAAACCACCGCGCAGATGGGCTTGCGCCTGCAGTTGCTTGAGGTCCATGCCCACACTGAAATGATCGGTTCCGGCTGCGGTGATCACCACCGCGCGGGTGGTGGTGTCGCTAGGCAGGGCGAGGACGGCGTCTTCGAGCGCATCCATGAAATCAAAGCCCATGCGGTTGAATGGCGGATCCTGGTTTTCCAGAACCATCACCGCACCGTGGCGGTCGATACGCAGGCTTGAAGTGCTCATGGAGGTGGTGCCTTGGCTGGTGGTGTGGTGCATGGCAGGGACACGGATGCGGTGAGGCCCAGCAGCTTCCCGTCCGGCGCAGTCCGGTTGCTGAGGGTGATCTGCCCCCCCAGCGTGTGCACCATTTCGCGCGCGATGGTCAGACCCAGGCCGGATCCGCTGCGGGCGTCGGTCGTGGCAAACGGTTGGAACAGGCGCTGGCGCAGGGTGTCGGAGATGCCCTCACCGCTATCGACCACATCGAGCGTCGCAAACTGAGCCTGTCGACGCAACAGAACGTCCAATCTGCCGGCGCGTGGCGTGTGCCGGATGGCGTTGTGCAGCAGGTTGCGGGTAATCTCGCGCAGCATCCAGGGGTGCCCCATCACCGTGGCCGGGCTGCAGTCCAGTCCGAAGTCGATGTCCTTGTCGGCCACCATCGGTGCCATCTCCAGAGCCAGGTCGCGCACGATGTCGGCCCAGTCCACTTCCGTAAAGTCGCGGGATTGGCGCAGCTGCTCGATCTTGGCCAGGGACAGCATCTGGTTGGCCAGTAGGGTGGCGCGGTCAACCGTGGTTTCCAATTCGGCCAGTGCCGCATGGGGTGGCGTGTCACCACGCCGTGCGGACTGGATCTGGAGCTTGAGCACGGCCAGCGGCGTGCGCAGCTGGTGGGCGGCATCACGCACAAAACGTTTCTGGTGGTCCATGGCCTGGTGCAGACGGGCCATGAAGCCGTTGGTGGCATCCACCAGCGGGCGCACTTCGGCTGGCAGGCTGTCCACCGGCAGGGGGGTCAGGTCGTCCGGTGCGCGCTGGGCCAGCGTCTGACTCAGGCGGCCGATCGGGCGCGTAACCTGCAGCACTACCACCAGCGCGATCAGGGTGATGACCAGAATCAGGAACGCCTGGCGTTGCAATGTGTCCCACAGGATGCTGCGCGCCAGTTCACGGCGCAGTTCCAGGGTTTCGGCCACCTGCACCATGGCCATGGTTTTCCCTTGGGGCGTGGCGATGGGCTGCAGCAGGATGGCCACCCGCACTGCGTCGCCCCGCCACTGGGCGTCGTAGAAGTCCACCAGGGCGGCATAAGGCCCTTGCTGGGGAATGGTGCCTTGCCATGCAGGTAGGTCCTGAGCGCCGTCGACCCAGGCGCCGTTGAGCTCGGACACGCGGTAGGTCATGCGGCTGCGGTTGTCCGCTTCGAAGGCTTCCAGGGCAGAGTAGGGGATGCGCGCCAGGATGCGGGTCTGCTCGCCTTCGCGTTGCACGTCGAGCAGCTCGCCGATGGCCTTGGCCGACGCCAGCAGCGTGCGGTCGTAGGCCGTGTTCACGGCGGACAGTGCCTGCCGGTACAGGCTCACGGTGTCGGCCAGCACGAACAGGGCAATCGGCAACAGCAGGCCCCAGAGCAACTGCTGGCGCAGCGATCGCCCCAGGCGTGGCCAGCTCATGCGGCGTCCACCTTGAGCAGGTAGCCCAGTCCGCGCAGCGTGACCAGTGAAAGCCCGGTGGGGCCGAGTTTCTTGCGCAGGCGGTAGACCACGACTTCGATCGCGTCGTACTGCACGTCGAGCTCTCCAGGGAATACCTGTTCGAACAGCTGCTCCTTGGTGACGGCCTTGCCGGACCTGGCCATGAGCGCACGCAGCAGGGCGATTTCGCGCTGGGTCAGGTCGAACACTGCGTGGCCGAGGTACATGGCGCCGCTGCTGCGGTCGTAGCGCAGGGCGCCCACCTGCAGGTCGGCCGGCGCATCGGCGCCCGGACCCTGGTGGCGTCGGTGCAGCGCGCGGATGCGGGCCTCGAGTTCGTCCAGGTCGAAGGGCTTGGGCAGGTAGTCATCGGCGCCGGCATTGAGGCCGGCTACCTTGTCGCCCACGGTACCGCGCGCCGTGAGCAGAAGCACCGGGGTGCGCAGGCCGGCGCTGCGGGCCTGTTGCAGCACCTGCAGCCCATCCACGTGCGGCAGGCTCAGGTCGAGCACCACCACGTCGGGTGGGTCGCTGCGCCACAGCGGCAGTGCCAGGGCGCCATCGGCACACGGCGTCACCCGCATGCCCACGCGCCCCAGGCTGCGCTCCAGCGTGGCGCGCAGGGAATCGTCGTCTTCGACCAGCAGGAGATGCATGCTACGGGTTTACCCTGAAATTCTGGACAGCGCTTTGACAGCGAGGCTCGGCATCATAGGCCCGTTTCATCACTACAAGGAGACTGCCATGCGTCGCGATACCTTCCTCAAATCCCTGTTGGCCACGGCCGCTGCCGGTGGCCTGCCGCTGTCGGCATTTGCTGCCACCAACCTCAAGATGATGATTCCTGCCAACCCAGGTGGTGGCTGGGACGGCACCGGCCGTGCCCTGGGCAAGGCCATTCTGGATGCCAAGGCGGCCGATACGGTGCAATACGAGAACAAGGGTGGCGCAGCGGGCGTCATTGGCCTGGCCCAGTTCGTGAACTCGGCCAAGGGTGACCCGAACGCCCTGATGATGACTGGCGCCGTGATGTTGGGCGGCATCATCACCGGCAAGCCCCAGGTGTCGCTCGAAGCGGCCACCCCGATTGCCCGCCTGACCAGTGAATACAACGTGTTCGTGGTGCCGGCCGAGTCGCCCATCAAGAACATGAAGGACGTCGTGGCCATGATGCAGAAGGACCCGGGCAGCGTAAAGTGGGGCGGTGGCTCGCGCGGCTCCACCGAGCACATCTGCGCCAGCATGCTGGCCACCAAGGTCAACGTCGACCCCAAGAAGGTCAACTACGTGGCGTTCCGCGGGGGCGGTGAAGCCACCGCCGCCATCCTGGGCAACAACGTGACCGTGGGCGGCAGCGGCTGGAGCGAGTTTGCCGAGTACATCAAGGCCGGCAAGATGCGCCCCATTGGCGTGACATCCGAGAAGCGCCTGCCCGGCATTGACGTGCCCACGCTCAAGGAGCAGGGCTTTGACGTGGTGCTGGGCAACTGGCGCGGCGTGTACGGTGCCCCCGGCATCACCCCCGAGCAGCGCAAGGCGCTCACCGAGATCATCGTCAAGGCCAGCAAATCCAAGTCCTGGGAAGCCGACCTCAAGGCCAACGCCTGGACACCGGCCTTGCTGACCGGCAAGGAGTTCGACGAGTTCGTGGACCGCGACTTTTCGCAGCTGCGCGGCATCATGCACCTGGCGGGAATGGTCTGATGCTGAGCCCAGGCTTCTTGCGCAACCAGAAAGGCATCAGCCTGGGGCTCATCGCCCTGGGCGCCGCGATGGCGGTCGGAGCCTGGATCATTCCGTCCGACGCCGGCTACGCCGGTGTCGGCCCCGATTTCCTGCCTTGGCTGGTATCCATCGCCCTGATGGTCTGTGGCGGCTTGCTGCTGCGCCAGACCCTGCTTGGCGGCTTTCGCGTGTTCATACCGCCTTCGGGTGACGAGCGCGGCAACTGGGCTGGTTTTGCGTGGATTTCTGCCGGGCTGCTGCTCAACGCCGCCTTGCTGACCACCATCGGCTTCATCCTGAGCTGTGCACTGTGCTTCGTGCTGGCGGTACAGGGGCTGCGCGGCGCGCAGGGCGGGGGCCGCAGCCTGCGCGGTTGGGTAGTGGATACCTTGGTTGGCATGGCCATCTCTGCACCGGTGTACTGGATGTTCACCAAGCTGCTGGCCATCAACCTGCCGGGCCTGACCAACACCGGTTGGATCTGAGCCCAAAGGAACAAACATGGAATTGTGGAATCAACTGATGCAGGGCTTTGCCTCTGCATCCACCCCCATCAACCTGTTGTGGGCCTTCATCGGCTGCGCGGTGGGTACCGCGGTGGGCGTGCTCCCGGGTATTGGCCCCGCCGTGGCGGTGGCCATGCTGCTGCCCATCACCACCCAGGTGGACGTGACGGCCTCGATGATCTTCTTTGCCGGCATCTATTACGGCGCGATGTACGGTGGCTCGACCACCTCCATCCTGCTCAACACCCCGGGTGAAACCGGCTCCATGGTGACGGCCATGGAGGGCAACCTCATGGCCAAGCACGGGCGTGCTGGCGCTGCTTTGGCGACCTCGGCCATCGGCTCCTTCGTGGCCGGCACGGTGGCCACGGTGCTGGTGACGCTGTTCGCCCCTGCCATGGCTTCGTTCGCGGTGCGCCTGGGCCCACCGGAATATTTCTGCCTGATGCTGCTGGCACTCACCACGGTGAGTGCGGTGCTGGGTCACAGCACGCTGCGCGGGGTGACCTCGCTCACCCTGGGCTTGGCCGCGGGCCTCATCGGCATGGACCAGATCACGGGCCAGATCCGTTATACCGGTGGCGTGCCGGAGCTGATGGACGGCATCGAGATCGTCCTCGTGGCGGTGGGCCTGTTTGCGGTGGCGGAAGCCCTGTATGTGGTGCTGTACGAAGGTACCGCACCCGACGAGCGCAACGCCATGAGCAAGGTGCACATGACCGGTGCCGAGTGGAAGCGTTCCATTCCGGCCTGGATCCGCGGCACCTTCATCGGCTTCCCGTTCGGAACCATTCCGGCGGGCGGGTCGGAGATTCCCACCTTCCTGAGCTATGCCACCGAGCGCAAGCTCTCCAAGCACAAGGAAGAGTTCGGCACCACCGGCGCCATTGAAGGCGTGGCCGGGCCTGAGGCCGCCAACAACTCGGCTATCACCGCCACGCTGGTGCCCCTGCTCACGCTGGGTATCCCGACGTCCACCACGGCTGCCATCATGCTCGGCGCGTTCCAGAACTACGGCATCCAGCCCGGGCCGCAGCTGTTCGAGACCTCGGCCAACCTGGTGTGGGCGCTGATCGCGTCGCTCTACATCGGCAACGTCATGCTGCTGGTGCTGAACCTGCCGCTGGTGGGCCTGTGGGTGAAGCTGCTCAAGATCCCGAAGGCGCAGCTCTATGCCGGCATCCTCATCTTCGCTACCGTGGGTGTGTACGGCATGCGCCAAAGCGCGTTCGACCTCGTGCTGCTCTACGGCATCGGCGTGCTGGGGGTACTGATGCGCCGCTACGATTTCCCGACCGCCCCGGTCATCGTCGGCATGATCCTGGGCCCGCTGGCCGAGGCCCAGATGCGCAATGCCCTGTCCATTGGCGAGGGGCACTGGGGCATCTTCCTGCAGCGGCCCATGTCGGCCACCTTGTTGGCTCTGGTAGCCCTGATCCTGTGCGGCCCCTGGTTGGCGCGCAGGATGCGCAGCGGCAAGACCGTGGAATGAAAAAGAGGCCTCCCGGCCTCTTTTTTTGGTCAAAACGGGCTGTAGCCAGCACGGATACTGCGCAAGCAGCTACTGGAACGATAGCGCTTTGGAGTGCTTGTGCGGCCTCAGGCCCACTGCACCTTGGCCGGGTTGGAAAACCAGGCCTCCACCCGGCTGGCCACATCCGCCTCGATGCGGCTGCGCTTGATCTTCATGGTGGGGGTCAGGCAGCCGTTCTCCACCGTCCAAGCGTTGTTGGCCACCACCAGCATCTGCAGCTTCTCGTAGTCGGGCAGCGGTGCGTTCACCGCTTTCAGCAGCGCCGCCAGCTCGGCCTCCACCTCCGCCCGCACCTGCGGGTCGTTCTGGCGCGGACGTAGCGTCTCGTTGAGCACCACCAGCGCATAGGCGGCTGGCTGGCCCACGCCCGACACCATGCACGACTCCACCATCGGGTTGGCATTGATGTGGTTCTCGATGGGGGCCGGTGCCACGTACTTGCCCTTGGAGGTCTTGAACTGCTCCTTCACCCGCCCGGTGAGCTTGAGCAGGCCATTCGGCAGGCGTTCGCCCTTGTCGCCCGTGCGAAAGAACCCGTCGGCGGTGAACACCTCGGCGTCCAGGTCCGGGCGCTTGTAGTAGCCCACCATCTGCCCCGGGGACTTGATGAGCACTTCGCCGTCGTCGCTGATGCGCACTTCCACGCCGGGCAGGGGGATGCCCACGTAGCCTGGCGCATTGGCGTCGATCAGCGAGCTGTGGGAGTAGGCCAGGTCTTCCGTCATGGCATAGCCTTCCATCAGGTTCAGGCCCAGGCGGCGGTACCAGGCAATCAGCTCGGGCGGAATCGGCGCCGAGCCGCTGCCTGCGAGCTGCACCTGGTCCAGCCCCAGCCCCTTGAGAATCTTCTTGCGCACCAGGCTGCCCAGAATCGGGATGCCCATGAGCCGGTCGAGCTTCTTGGGAGGCATCTTGGCGAACACGCCTTGCTGGAACTTGAGCCACAGGCGCGGCACCGACAGGAAGATGGTGGGGCGAGCCCGGTTCAGGTCGGCCACAAAGGTGTCCAACGACTCGGCGAAGTACAGGTGGGCCCGGCCGTCCACCAGCGTCGTGCATTCCACGTGTGCACGCTCGAAGATGTGTGCCAGCGGCAGGTAGGACAGCATGCGCACTTCCAGGTTGTCGCCGTATTCCGACTTCAGCTTGGCATTGATGTTCTCGCCCACCACCGTGGCACGCGCAAAGTTGTGCATCACCCCCTTGGGCGTGCCGGTGGAGCCCGAGGTGTACATCAGGAAGGCAATGTCATCGCCCTTGCGTTGCACGCGGCCACTCAGCGGCTTGGTGCGCTGTACCACTGCGTCCCAGGTCTCATAAGGGGTCTTGGGTGCCAGGGGGAAGGCGATGCAGGGCAGGGTGGCCGGCACGCCGGCTTGCTGCTGGGCCCAGGTGTCGAGCTTGCCCACGAACAGCAGGCTGGCACCGCTGTGCTCCAGCACGAACTTCACGGTGTCGGCAGTTTCGGTGGGGAAGATCGCCACCGTGGTGCCCCCGGCCATCCAGATCGCCAGTTCGGCCATGATGAAGTGCGCACAGTTCTTGGACAGGATGGCAATGCGTGCACCGGGCTCGAAGTTCTGCGCCTTCAGGTGTGCTGCTATGCGCCGGGCCTGGCCCACCACCTCGGCCCAGGTGTAGTCCACCGCCTGGCCATTGCCCGTGGGCTGCGTGAGGTACACCGCATCGCCGCGCTGCGCCTCGTGGTCGTACACGTAGTCCAGAATCAGTTTCGCTTGGCCCATGGGCGTGTCTCCTGTTGTAGTGCGGGTCAGCGTAGCAGGGGAGCGCGGGCTTGTGCAGTACCTGAGGCGACAGGAATGCCTAGGGTTTTCCCTTTGAAGCCGGTAATGGCGATAGGTGTGTCCGTCTCTGTTTTCCGATCAGTGAAAATCGGTACCTTCTGCTTCAGATCGTTTGTTTTGGTGGAGGTAGGAGAAGTGTCATCGCCCTACAACATGGCCTTTGCTTGTTTGAGCTGTTGCAAATCCTTCAAGCGCGTGTTCAACCTCGCGAAGGAATGTCCATCCAGGCTCATTTGTCCCCATTGTGGTGGCGTTGCTCACAACTTTGGGCGTCACTTCAAAGCACCCAAAAAGAACGACGCAAAACAATGGCAAAAAGTGAAGTTCCTGTTTGCGCACGGTTTCCGCTTTCAGAAGATTCGTACAGGTCAGGGTCACCATGACGTTGTGACCTATCCAAAGTCGCTGGAAGAGGCGTACGAATTCGTCGAAACCTACAAAGCCTTTGCTATCAAGTCTTAGGTTGACTTGTGATGATGTGAAATCGAAGCACCGCAATGCATCTATGGGACGACGTGGAACGCAAGGATGACGCACACCGATTCTGAAATCGAGGAATGGATTCACGCCTTGGTGAACGAAGCCAGAAGAGACCTCGTGTTTCTCTGGAACATCGAACAAGGGAGTTTTGGTGGGCAAGGAAGACGCCCAGACGATGCCTCGCTGGAGCAAGTGGTTGCTGGCTTGGTTCGATGCGGATGCATTGTCGGATTTGGTGATCCTGACCTCGAAAGCTGGCGTCCACTGCAGTTGAAGAACGATGTGGCGAATTCGCTTCCAGCGCAAATCGTGCACATGCTCAGGGAAAATCGAAACGAAAACGCCTTTATCACCTTCGCTTGCCGCGATTAGGTGGGTGCCTGTTGAACACCCGTTACCATCGGCACCCCCGCCCAAGGGCGGATACTGACCTGCTCCCGGGCAGCCCATCCTGTTTCTCCCCGTTCTTCCTTCCATGCCCATCGTTGTTGACGAAGGCCTCAAGGCCTATATTGATCCGCTGACCCCTGACGAACACGATGCGCTGGAGCGCAGTCTGCTCAAGGAGGGCTGCCGCGATGCGCTGGTGCTGTGGGGCGACCTGCTGGTGGACGGCCACAACCGCTATGGCATCTGCCAGAAGCACGGCATACCGTTCCAGACCGTGCAGAGCACCCTGTTCCAGAGCCTGGAAGACGTGCACCTGTGGATGATTGACCAGCACCTGGGGCGGCGTAGCGTGTCGGACTTCCAGCGCGGTGTGCTGGCGCTGCGCAAGCGCGAGATCCTGGCCCGGCGCCAGCCTGCGGCAGCGGCCGAACCGGCTGCCGAATCACCTGCCGCGCCGGATGCCCTGCCCGCACCCGCACCCGTGATCGAAACCACACCCATCAGGAGCCGCGAAGACCTGGCCCGCGCTGCGCGCCTGAGTGCGGCGCAGGTGGTGCAGATCGAAAAGATCCAGAAGCAGGCGGCGCCCGAGGTGGTGGCTGCCGTGAAGAGCGGGGTCATTTCCATCAACGCCGCCGCTGCGGTGGCCACGCTGCCCGCCGAAGAGCAGGTGGCGGCCGCGCAGGGAGGCAAGGAGCAGCTGCGCGAGGCCGCCAAGCGCGTGCGCGAAACCAAGCGGCGTACCAAGCCCGAAGCGTCGGACGCCCCGGCGGATGCGCCATCCGACAACGAGGACGTGCCGATGCTGAAGGCCCGCATTGCGGAGCTTGAAAACGAAGTGGCTTCGCTGCGTCTGCAGTTGGCTGCGTACCAGGGCTGAGCGCCATGCAAGCCTTGCTGGACGCCATTGCCCGCATGGAGCCGGGCACCGACGTGCGCCGCATCTTCCACGGCCGCGGTGGCCGCTACCCCGGCTGTGAACACCTGCTGCTCGACGCCTACCCGCCGGTGTGGCTGCTCACGGCCTTCGAGCCCGTGCCGCAGGAACAGCTCGACGCGGTGCATGCCGCCCTGGAGCAGCGCCAGCGCGAGCTGGCGCCGGAACAGGCGCTGAACTGGGTCTACCAGTGCCGTGGCAAAGGGGGAGCGGAGACCCGGCTCATGGCCGGCAGCGTGCCCGAGCCCCACGTGGTGCAGGAAGACGGTGCGCGCTACCGCGTGCACCTGCTCAAGGGGCAGAACCACGGCTTCTTTCCCGACATGGCGGAAGGCCGGCGCTGGGTGCGCCAGACCATTCCCACGGTGCAGCGCGCACGGGTGCTGAACCTGTTCGCCTACACCTGCTCGTTCTCGGTGGCCGCCTTGCAGGCCGGTGCACGCCAGGTGGTCAATGTGGACATGAGCCAAGGCGCGCTGGCTACCGGCCAGCAGAACCACCAGCTCAATGGCATCAGCACGGGTGCCAGCTACCTCGCACACGACCTGTTTTCCACCTGGGGCAAGGTGTCGCGCGCGGGGCCGTACGACCTCATCATCGTGGACCCGCCGAGCTACCAGAAGGGCAGCTTCATCGCCACCAAGGACTACGCCAAGGTCATGCGCCGCCTGCCGGACCTGCTGATGCCCGGCGGCCATGTGCTGCTGTGCCTGAACGCACCCGAGCTGGGCACCGCCTTCCTGCGCGACCAGATGCAGGAACTCGCGCCGCAGCTGCAGTTTCTGGGCCGTGTACCCAACCCCCCGGTGTTTGCCGACGTGGACGAGGAGCGCTCGCTCAAGGTGCTGCTCTACCGCGCCCCGGTGGAGCGTTGAGCACCTTCAGTTGCTGAGGTCGCGCTTGCGGGCCTCGAACTCGGTCTTGTCGATTTCGCCGCGCGCATAGCGTTCGCGCAGGATGGCCAAGGCGCGGTCTTCGCTCTGGCGGTGGCCACAGTGCCCGCCGTGCGGGCGCCGCAGCAGCCACACCACCACACAGGCGGCCAGGGCCCACCACAGGATGTGCATGAAGCCGTGCATGCCCCAGCCATAGCCCCACATGTGGGGACTGTAGTCCTGGGCCTGGGCCCAGGAGGTGGTGAACGCCAGCACGCTGGCCAGGGCGGAAAGCTTTGTCATGGTCGACTCCTTCGCGGGTTGCCCCAGTATCCGCCAAGGGCTGGCCGATTGCACGCAGTTTCTCAGCGGGCAGGTGCCAGGCGCGCGGGCGAGAGCATGGCCTCGGTGAGGCCGAAGCGGGCGATGTGTTCTGGCAGCGGCAGGCCGCGCGCCAGCGCTGCGCAGGCTTCGCCCATGGCGGCACTGGTCTGGATGCCGTAGCCACCCTGCGCCGCCACCCAGAAGAAACCGGGCGCGTCAGGGGCATAGCCGCCCACCAGATCGCCATCGGCCACGAAGCTGCGCAGCCCCGCCCAGGTGTGGGCCGGGCGCACCTGCAGTGTGGTGGCTTCCTCGATGTGGTACGCGCCGGTGGCAATGTCCAGCTCTTCGGGCTGCACGTCCTGCGCATGCGTCGGGTCGGCGTTGGCGGGCGAGCCGAACAGCATGCCGGCGTCGGGCTTGAAGTAGAACGTGTTGTCGGCCGCAATCACCAGCGGCCAGTCGGCACAGGCCAGACCTGCGGGGGGTGCAAAGGTGAAGGCGCTGCGGCGCTTGGGTACCAGGCCAATGGGCGCTACCCCGGCCATCTGCGCCACCGCGTCGCACCAGGCTCCGGCCGCGTTCACCAGCACCGGTGCGGCATAGGTTTCGCCACCCGCCACCACCTGCCACAGACCGTTGCTGTGGCGGGCGCTTTGCAGTTCGGCATCCACCACCACCTGGCCGCCGTGCTGGCGCACGCCGCGCAGGTAGCCCTGGTGCAGGCCGTGTACGTCCATGTCGTAGCTCTCGGGCTCCAGTATGGCGCCGGCCAGGCGTTCGCTGCGCAGCACCGGTACCACGGCGCAGGCCTGGGCGGGTGTGAGGCGCCGGCCGGTGTCGGTCACGCTCTGCAGCACGGCCCAGGCGTCGTCCAGCAGCGCTTCCTGGCCCGTGAAACCGATGGTCATGGTGGGCCGCTGGGTGAGCAGCGGCGCTTCACAGAACCCTGCTGGGGGCTGGTCCAGAAACGCGCGGCTGGCCAGCGTCAGGGCACGCACCTGGGGCGTGCCGTAGGTGGCGATGTACTGGGCCGCCGAGCGCCCGGTGGAGTGGTAGCCGGGCTGCGACTCGCGCTCCAGCACCACGGTGCGCCCATGCGGCGCGAGCCAGTAAGCGATGGACGCACCGGCAATGCCGGCACCAACGACGATGAATTCACATTGCTGCATGGGCCCTGTTCCTGAAAACGTCAGAGGAAAAAGTGCCTGATCCCCGGATGAATATTAGATAGTTAGCTATGCTAAGCATAGCAAATCAAGGCCGCAGTGCATCCTTGTGCGGCTCAGTTGAGGGGCTGATACTGGACTGCCACAGCCGCCAGGCGCGGTAGCCGGTGAGGGCCACCTTCAGCAGCGCCACCAGGTTCTGCAGCCGCTGCACACCCAGGTGCGGCAAGGCCAGGCTTACCAGCGTGGCGGTGAAGGGGGCCGTCCAGGGTGCGCTGGGCTCAGGGGTGAGGGGCTGGCGCAGCTGGGTTTTGGCCTGGCCCAGGGCGCGCTGCAGGCGCAGGCGCTCCAGGTCGCAGCGCTGCACCAGCAAGGCCTTGCGGGTGGCGTAGTCGTTCTGGTTGCTCATTGGAAACCTCCGCCTTGCGGGCTGCGGTGCGAGCTAGCTTGGGAGTGGCCCTGCGCGTTGCTCATATGCCCCCTCCGTTGTCGTCGGCGGGCCCGGCCGCCATCTGCCGCCCCAGCAGCACGCGGTCCTTGTCGAACTCGGCAATGGTGGCGGCAAAGGGCAGGGCGGCGTCGCGCCCCAGTTGGTGCGACTTGCGCATCATCCACCAGCCCGCCAGCGCAAAGCCCAGGGTGGGCAGCAGCAGGGCCAGCAGGCGGTTGGTGTTCCACAGCAGGGCAGCAGCGAACACGCCCAGCCCAAGCAAGGCAAACACCAGCAGCAAGATGCCGGCAAAGAGCCAGCCCAGGCGCACGGTCAGGCGCTCGCGTTCCTCGGCCAGCTCCACGCTGGCCAGGTCCAGCCGGGCGCGCAGCAGGGCCAGGGCGCTGTCACCCACCTGGGCGGCGGTGGCCTTCAGGGATGGTGGTGTTTCCGGTGTGGTCATGGCGCGTCAGCGGCGGGACACCAGCACGCCCAGCACAAAGCCCACCGCGGCCGCGATGCCCACCGCTTGCCAGGGGTTGGTTTGCACATAGGCTTCGGTGGCCTGCTTCATGGCGCGGGCCTTCTCGGCCGCTTCGCCTTCCAGGCTGCTGAGCTGGGCCCGCGCTTGGGCAAGCTTTTCTTCCACCTGGGCCTGGATCTGCCGGGCTGCTTCGGGCCCTTCGGTCTGGGCCCGTGCCAGCAGGGCATCGGCCTGGGCCAGCACGGCACTCAGGTCGTCGGCGAGTTTGTCCATCGGCATAGGGGTTTCCTCTAGCAAGCGGTGTCAGGGGTTGGCAAACATTGTAGGGGGCAGGCCGCTACCATCGCTGTCCATGCAAGGCCTTGAGACCCTCCCCACCGACGTGCGCAGCGTGCTGGAACTGGCAGCGCGCTCCATGTTCGACCTGTTCGGCAGCGCCAGCGAAGGCATGATGCTGGTGGACCGCAACGCCCGCGTGGTCTGGATCAACGACCAGTACAAGCGCTTCCTGCCAGCCCTGGGTTTCGAGCGCGTGGAAGACTTCGTGGGCCACCCGGTGTCGGGCGTGGTGCCCAACACGCTGATGCACCGCGTGCTGGAAACCGGCAAGCCCATCCTCATTGACCTGCTCACCAACCGCGCCGGTACCTTCGTGGTCAGCCGCATTCCCTTGCGGGACGCACAGGGCCAGGTAATGGGCGCGCTGGGCATCGTGCTGTTCGACCAGCCCGAAACCAACCTGCAGCCGCTCATTGCCAAGTTTTCGCTGCTGCAGCGCGACCTGGACGAGGCCCGCAAGGAACTGGCGGCGCAGCGCCATGCCGCACGCACCGTGGGGCGGCATTCGAAATACACGCTGGCCTCGTTCGTGGGCTCCAGCCCGGCCGCGGTGGAAGTGAAGCGCCAGGCCCGCCGCGCGGCGCAGTCCACCAGCCCGGTGCTGCTGCTGGGTGAGACCGGCACTGGCAAGGAGCTGCTGGCCCACGGCATCCACGCTGCCTCGCCACGCGCGAGCGGGCCCTTTGTGGGCGTCAACATCGCCGCCGTGCCCGAGACCCTGCTGGAGGCCGAGTTCTTCGGCGTGGCACCCGGTGCGTACACGGGGGCAGACCGCAAGGGGCGCGACGGCAAGTTCAAGCTGGCCGATGGCGGCACGCTGTTCCTCGACGAAATCGGCGACATGGGCCTGTCGCTGCAAGCCAAGCTGCTGCGCGCGCTGCAGGAAGGCGAGATCGAACCCCTGGGCTCCAACCGCCTCATCCCCTTCGATGCCCGCATCATCGCCGCCACCTCGCGCAACCTGCGCCAGCTGGTGGAGGAAGGCAAGTTCCGCGAAGACCTGTACTACCGACTCAACGTGCTGCCCATTGCCGTGCCGCCCCTGCGCGAACGCCGGGCCGACCTGCCGGCCCTGGTAGAAGTGCTGGTGGAAGACATTGCCGCCCGCAACGGCCTGCAGGTGCCCGAGGTGAGCGCCGCTGCGCTGGACCTGCTGGCCGCGCAGAGCTGGCGCGGCAACATCCGCGAACTGCGCAACGTGCTGGAACAGGCCGCCATGGCAGTGGAGGGCGGGGCGCTGGGCGCGGAGCAGCTGGAGCGCCTGCTGCGCAGCAGCGGGCTCACCACCATCGCAACCCCGCTGGCACCAGCCACCCCGCAGACCGCCCACCCGCCCGCCAGCGCCACGGCGCACCTGCGCCCGCTGGCCGAGCAGGTGGCCGAGCTGGAGTTGCAGGCCATCCGCGCCGCCATGGCGCATACCCAGGGCAACAAGGCCGCCGCCGCGCGGCTGCTGGGCATGTCGCGGGCCACGTTCTACGAAAGGCTGGACAGGCTGGCAGGGGGCGGCGGCGGGTTGGGCTAGAATCGCGCCGGGCTGGAAGGACGCCCACCTCGCGAAAGCACTGACACCTCGTTAGCTGCAAGCACTGCTTGCATACCCTCCTTGGCCCCCTGCGAGACCGGCCGACTTCTTGTGGAGATGGTATGCACCATTCAATTTCTTCTGACATTTCGCCCCAGGGCTCCAAGGACCTGCTGCTGCGCGAGGCCAAGCGCCTGCACCGCGCGGCCCAGTCGGACTCGCCCGCCGAATCGCTACCCGTGCTGCGGCGCCTGCTGGCTGCCGAGGCAATTCCTGGCCCCAGCTTGCCCGCCGCCTTTCGGGCCCGCACGCAGGTGCAGCGCAAGCATGTGCTGCGTGCCCTGGCGCTGGAGGCGGGCTACCCCTCGTGGGAGGCGCTGGTAGCAGCGCTGGGTGATGCCGACCTTCAGGCCTTGGGGCAAGGCCTGCAGGCCCTGCGCGGTACCGGTGTGCTCAAGCTCTGGTTCTCGTCCATGGCGCAGGCCCAGGAATACACCCGCACCCACGGCGGGCAGGCCATTGCCATGGGCAGCCAGGCGGTGGTGCTGGAAGCAGCGCCAAGCCTGCCGCAAGCCGGAGGTGCGCACCATGGCTGAGCAACTGTTTGCCTGGTGCAGCAACGCGGCTATTGCGGCATGGCTCGGCCTGGGTTGTGCGGCGGCGCTAGGCCCGGGGCCGTGGCGCGAGCGCCTGCTGTTCGTGGCAGGGCGCGCCGTTCCGCTGGCTTTGTGCCTGGTCTATGTGCTGGTGCTGGTGGGCTACTGGGGCACGGCGCCCGGTGGCGGGTTTACCAGCCTGGCGTCGGTGCTGTTGCTGTTTGCCGCGCCCGGCAAGATGCTGGGCGGCTGGCTCCACTTCCTGGCCTTCGACCTGCTGGTAGGGCACTGGATGGTGCAGACTGTGGTGGAGCGAAACCTGTCGCGCTGGCCCTTGCTGCTGTTCCTGCCGCTGGCATTCTTGTGGGGGCCGATGGGCCTGCTGGGGTTTACGGGCTGGTTGGTGGGGGGGCGGCGCGGGCGTTGATTTGCTGCGAATCTAGCCATCAGTTCAAAGAGAAACGGATGGATTTAAAGCTAGCGTTCAAGGTTTGCGCTCGGCCGAGGGGGGCGACAGGGAATGGAAGGACCAAGACGAAATGGCGGCCTGAAGAGAGCGGCCGTCGGGTCGGGCGTCAGATTAGCTTGTATACCAGTCTCGGACGCCCATGACAGACGCGAAAACAAAGAATGCTGCAAGTGCTTTGATGAGCATCGGGCGTGATTTCTGCAGAGGTACTTGCGATCGATAGTGAGCGATGGCGACGCACGCCACGATATATGCACAGATTGGTGTCCCGACTACAAGTGCCAAGAGGAACCATATATGAGCCACAGCCGGTATTGCGCTGCTGCCTTGATACCAGAGTTCGAACCCTGAAAGGACGATAGCGCATCCGACCAATGCCCCGCCGATTGGGCCATAGACAGAGAATGCCTTGTGATGGCTGTCGCAGTTGCGTACGAAAAAATTGAAGTGACCACCAGGTATGGCGCGATAAATAGATATTCCCAACGTGGCAAGAAAAAGCAATGTGACTGGTGGTATCACGTCAAGGTCGAGTAAGTGCTGCAAAAGAATTTCAGATTTATGCACTTTTAAACTGGACAAAAATTGGGCGCAAGAGGCCAATCCAACGGCGCCCAAAAAAGGTCTAAGGCGTGGGCTGTCTTCTGTATTCATAGAAAACGAAAAGTCTTTATCAGCGGCGCTGCAAAGTGTGAAAAATCATCAAAAAGTTCTGCTGCAAATAAACCATGCTGGACAGAATCACCAGCGCTGACGGTTGCGCCAAGGTGACTGAAAGCTTCGTGCCCTACTGTCTTTTGCATTGTGGCTGGGCCAAATGGTTTGGGCAGAGTGCGAGGTTAGACATAGTTGCTAAGTAGCCGACGGTGCTTATGAATCAACCGATCTCGCTCTTCTCTCGTGGCAGCGATAATGTCGCCATGAACCACGCCATTCTTCACGCCCGGCCACCGCATAAAGAATAGTTGGCGATAGTTTCGTTTTGTGAGAGGGTCGTTGTAACTAACGCCGAGAACAAAGAAATATCCGGGGTGAGAGGGGGCATTTATCGTCTGCTCACCAAGTTGTGCCATCCATTCGGCACCGGGCGGGAAGTCATCTGCAAGTGACGAAGGAGACTCCATGGGCGGGGAACTGTCGTCGGTGGGAATGATAAAAATAGATGAAGCGATTTCTGTGGCTGGACGCGCACCATAGTTCTTAAACAGCCCCTTAGCCAACGCCACATTTGGGTCTAACTCTGCTGGGCCACCTGTGCTGGTGGAGGTTGGAAGAGGCTTCCGTTCCATGCGTGTTTCTTCGAACGAAAAATACGGTCGGCCTTGTTCTCGCTGAAACACGTTGCTTTCATGACTTAATTTCAGTGCGCGCCATGCTGCTATGGCGGACACTGCCGCAGCGACAGTTGAAAGAGCGTTAAGCCAAGATTGAAGAGTTGCAGAATCCATAATCAAAATGTCTAACGTTGAAAATTCGCGGCGAACGCTTAGCAGGAGTCCGCACGGTGGCGGCGGTCTGTCGCGGATCGAGATTTCCTTGTGCGTTTTCGGACTCTGTTCAAAATTGTCCTCTCGTCGTCAAAAGTTCGCTTTTGTCCGCGCGCTGTGTCGCAGCGACGCACGCTATCGGAAATGTTTGACTGTAGGTGAGAACGATGAGGGCCCGTGTAAAAAATTGGCATGGGCTCCGGGTTTTGTATAAAAGCACAGTTATAAATTATTGATGAAGCACGGTACTTTCAAATAGCAATCCCTCCCCTCCTTGATCAGCTTCTTTGGCGCCATTGCAAAGTGCACTCAGGTAGAGTGGCTCAATCTGGTATCCACGCCTCATGAGCACTTTGAAGTCGAGTGCGCGATTCCAACTCCAATAACCGTTTACTCGGTTAGACCCACGGATGGTTCATATTCGGCGAACGCTGAACAGCGAGCCGATGCTTAAACAACGGTATGTCGATGGCGTTGCCACCCTCCTAAATTGGTTAACCTATACATGTTTAAAAAAAATACACATGAACGAAAAACATTCACAAGTTTGACTAAAAATTGATCAAACTTTAACGCAGCCTCTGCAAAGACAGGGGAAGTTTGCCTCTTTTTACCCTGGCACGCCCCTTGCACTGCGGTGGTGCGATCACAAACCTACAACAGGAGACACCATGAAACTGACGCAACTGCTGGCCACCACGGCGCTGGCGGCTTTGGGCGCATCTGCCGCCTTTGGCCAGGCCAAGGAAATCAAGATTGCCCACATCTACAGCAAGACAGGGCCGCTGGAAGCCTACGGCAAGCAGACGCAGACCGGTTTCATGATGGGCCTGGACTACGCCACCAACGGCACGATGACCGTGGCCGGCAAGAAGCTGGTGGTGATCGAGAAGGACGACCAGGGCAAGCCTGACCTGGGCAAGAGTCTGCTGGCCACCGCCTATGGCGACGACAAGGCCGACATTGCGGTGGGCCCCACCGCTTCTCCCGTGGCCCTGGCCATGCTGCCGGTGGCTGAGGAATACAAGAAGATTCTGCTGGTGGAGCCTGCCGTGGCGGACAGCATTACCGGCGAGAAATGGAACAAGTACATCTTCCGCACCGGCCGCAACAGCTCCCAGGACGCCATTGCCAACGCCGTGGCGCTGGACAAGCAGGGCATCACCATTGCCACCATGGCGCAGGACAGCGCCTTCGGGCGTGACGGCGTGAAGGCCTTCAAGGAAGCACTGAAGAAAGCCAAGATCGTCCACGAAGAGTACCTGCCGCCCGCTACCTCCGACTTCACCGCCGGTGGCCAGCGCCTGATCGACAAGCTCAAGGACCAGCCCGGCCGCAAGGTGATCTTCATCATCTGGGCCGGTGGCAGCCCGTTCAAGGTGGCTGATTTGGACTTGAAGCGCCACGGTATCGAGATTGCCACCGGTGGCAACATCCTGCCCGCCATGGCCGCCTACAAGCAGTTCCCCGGCATGGAGGGTGCCTCGTACTACTACTTTGGCATGCCCAAGAATCCGGTCAACGAAGCCCTGGTGGCCCGCCACTACAAGGAGTTCAAGGCACCGCCGGACTTCTTCACCGCCGGTGGCTTTTCCGCCGCCATGGCGCTGGTGACGGCGCTGAACAACAGCAAGGGTGACACCGCGGCCAACACCCTGATCAAGACCATGGAAGGCATGAGCTTCGATACGCCCAAGGGCAAGATGACCTTCCGCAAGGAAGACCACCAGGCCATGCAGAGCATGTACCACTTCAAGATCAAGGTCGACCCGGCCTTTGCCTGGGGCGTGCCGGAGTTGGTGCGTGAGATCAAGGCGGACGAGATGAACGTCCCCATCCGCAACAACCGCTGAGTTCGAGCCCGGTTTGGGCTGCCCGGCGTCAGCACTGACGTCGGGCGTTTCCCGCGGGGCGGCCGCCCCTTTTTTTTCAACGTGACAGGTGATGAACCCCCGGATTACACGGGGGCCGGACAGGTTTTTTCCAAAAACATTACGGAGACACATCCCATGGTGAAATTCAACAAACTGCAGGCAGCAGTGTCGGTACTGGCACTGGGCGTTGGGCTTGCACACGCGGCGGTTACGCTGCCCGCGCTGAACATCGACAAGACGCAGATCACGACTTCAGGTCTTTCGTCCGGCGGCTTCATGGCCAACCAGATGGGCATTGCCTATTCCAGCACCTTTTCGGGGGTGGGCGTATTCGCTGCAGGGCCGTACTGGTGTGCGGGTGGGGTGAACTACACCTCGTGCATGTACAACGCCAGCATCACGCAGTCGATCCTGACCAACGCCCAGGCCAAGATCGACGCCTGGAGCGGCACGACCATCGACGCCAAGTCGAACATCCCCAACCAGAAGGTGTTCATCTTCGTGGGCAGCAGCGATACCACCGTGGGCCCCAACCCCGTGGCGGCCCTCAACACCCAGTACAACAACCTGGGCGTGCCTGCCGCCAGCAAGAAGTATGTGGTGCAGAGCGGCGTGGCCCACGTTTTCCCCACCGACTTTGACAGCACCGGCAACAACTCCTGCAGCAGCGCAGCGTCGCCCTTCATCAGCAACTGCAGCTACGACGGTGCCAAGGCGGTGCTGGAGCATTTCTACGGCACGCTCAATGCCCGCAACAACGCTCCCGCTGCGGCCAACTACATCGAGTTCGACCAGACGCCCTACACCAGCGCCAACCCCGGCATGGCCTCCACGGGCTGGGCGTATGTGCCGGCCAGCTGCGCCAGTGGCACCCAGTGCAAGCTGCACGTGGCCTTCCATGGCTGCCAGCAGAGCACCGACAAGATCGGTGACAAGTTCGTGAAGAACACTGGCTACACGCGCTGGGCCGACACCAACAACATCGTGGTGCTGTTCCCGCAGACCAAGATCGACAACACCAGCCGCCAAACCGCGGCGAGTGGTTCGCTGGCCAACCCCAACGCCTGCTGGGACTGGATTGGCTGGTATGGCTCCAACTTTGCCCAGAACACCGGCGTGCAGATGAAGGCCGTGAAGGCCATGGTGGACAAGGTTTCCAGCGGCTCGACCGGTGGTGGCGGTGGTGGTGGCGGCGGCGGTACCACGCTGCCCGCACCGGCGAATGTCACTGCCAGCGGTGCCACCAACACCAGCATGGTGATCGCCTGGGGCAGCGTGAGCGGTGCTGCCAGCTACAACGTGTACCGCAACGGCACCAAGGCCAACGCCAGTGCCATCGCGGGCACCAGCTACACCGACAGCGGCCTCACTGCGGCCACCACGTATTCGTGGACGGTGAAGGCGGTAGACAGCAGCGGGGTTGAAGGCACCGCGTCCAGCGCCGTGTCTGCCACTACCACGGGCACGGTTGCCACCTGCACCACGGCCAGCAACTACGCACACACCACCGCAGGTCGGGCCTACCAGTCGCTGGGCATTGCCTACGCCAACGGGTCGAACCAGAGCATGGGCCTGTGGAATACCTTCACGACGACCACGCTCAAGCAGACCGGCCCGAACTACTATGTGGTGGGCACCTGCCCCTGATGCGGATTCGCCTTCATGCGTATAGCTGTGTTGCTTTGTCTCGCCGTGCCTCAGCACTGTCTTCGACTTCGCGCCTTGCTCTACGCTTGAATCCGAACCCGTAGGAGCCACTGAACCGCCGGTGCACGCGGGTGCACCGGTTTTTTGAACGAAAGCCATGCTGGAAACACAAGATCTGACAGTCCGCTTCGGTGGGCATGTGGCGGTGAACGCGGTATCCACCACGTTTGCACCGGGCACGCTCACGGCCATCGTTGGCCCCAACGGGGCGGGCAAGACCACGTACTTCAACCTGATCTCGGGCCAGATACCGGCCACGCAGGGCAGGGTGTTCCTGGATGGCGAAGAGCTTACGCACGCAAGCCCCTCGGCCCGCACCCGCGCGGGCCTGGGGCGAGCGTTCCAGCTTACCAACTTGTTTCCTTCCCTGAGCGTGCTGGAAAACGTGCGCCTGGCGGTGCAGGCTGCGCACAGCGGCGCGCACCTGCGCGGCCTGAACCTGTGGAGCATCTGGAGTGACCACGTGGGGCTGACCAACCGCGCCCTCGAAATACTGGACGTGGTGGCCATGCGCCACCAGCAGGAGGTGGTGGTGTCCAGCCTGCCGCATGGCGACCAGCGCAAGCTCGAAGTGGCGCTGCTCATGGCGCTGGACGCGCAGGTCTACATGTTTGACGAACCCACGGCCGGCATGAGCCACGACGAGGCGCCAGTCATCCTGAACCTGATCCGCAGGCTGAAGGCCGACAAGACCAAGACGATTCTGCTGGTGGAGCACAAGATGGACGTGGTGCGCGAACTGGCCGACCGCATCATCGTGCTGCACAACGGCACCCTGGTGGCCGACGGCGAACCGGCCACGGTGATCGCATCGAGCGTGGTGCAGGAGGCTTACCTGGGCGTGGCACCGCAGAAGGAGGCCGCATGAGCGACATGCTGCTCGAACTGAAGGGTGTGCACACGCACATCGGGGCGTATCACATCCTGCACGGCGTGGACCTGGCGGTACCCAAGGGCCAGCTCACCATGCTGCTGGGGCGCAATGGTGCCGGCAAGACGACCACGCTGCGCACCATCATGGGCCTGTGGAAGGCCAGCCAAGGCACGGTGGTGTTTGACGGCCAGGACATTACTGCGGCCGCCACCCCCGACATTGCCCAGCGCGACATTGCTTACGTGCCCGAGAACATGGGCATCTTTGCCGACCTGACCGTGGCCGAGAACATGCTGCTGGCGGCCCGCCAGGCCAGCACCGCCGCGCAGATGGACGCCCAGCGGCTGCAATGGATTTACCGCCTGTTCCCCGCGGTGGAGAAGTTCTGGAACCACCCGGCCGGCAAGCTGTCGGGCGGGCAAAAGCAGATGCTGGCGGTGGCCCGTGCCATCGTGGAGCCGCGCAAGCTCCTGATCGTGGACGAGCCCAGCAAGGGACTGGCCCCGGCCATCATCAACAACATGATCGACGCCTTTGCCGAGCTCAAGAAGACCGGCACCACCATCCTGCTGGTGGAACAGAACATCAGCTTCGCCCAGCGCCTGGGCGACCAGGTGGCGGTCATGGATAACGGCCGCGTGGTGCACGCGGGCAGCATGCAGGCACTGAGCGAAGACGCTGCCTTGCAGCAACAACTCCTGGGGCTGGCGCTATGACAAATTACATGAAAAATCGGGCTCCAGCCCGCACAGTTATTGCGCAAGCAGCTAGCAAAAGCATAGCGACTGAACTGCCTGGGGGAAAACCATGACCGGCAAGACATTGGATTGGAAGCCGCTGGCGTTGGTGCCGCTGCTAGCCCTGCTGGCGCTGCCGCTCATCGGCTCGGGCAGCACCTGGGTCACGCTCACGGTGGCCGGGCTGGCCATGGGCATGATCGTGTTCATCATCGCCTCGGGCCTGACGCTGGTGTTCGGCCTGATGGACGTGCTGAACTTCGGCCACGGCGTGTTCATTGCGCTGGGCGCCTTTGTCGCCACCTCGGTCATGGGCGCCATGGGCGACTGGACCGGCTCGGCCGAACTCTGGCGCAACCTGGTGGCGGTGTTCCCGGCCATGTTCGTGGCCATGGCCGTGGCCGGAGCGCTGGGGCTGGCGTTCGAGCGCTTCATCGTGCGGCCGGTGTACGGCCAGCACCTCAAGCAGATCCTCATCACCATGGGCGGCATGATCATTGGCGAGGAGCTCATCAAGGTCATCTGGGGCCCGCTGCAGGTGCCGCTGCCGCTGCCCGAAGCCATGCGTGGCGCGCTCTACCTGGGTGACGCGGCCGTGGAGAAGTACCGCCTGATGGCTGTGGTGGTGGGTCTGGCCGTATTCGGCGTGCTGGTGTGGGTGCTGACGCGCACCAAGGTCGGCCTGCTCATTCGTGCCGGGGTGCAGGACCGCGAGATGGTGGAAAGCCTTGGTTACCGCATCAACCGCCTGTTCGTCGGCGTGTTCGTGGCCGGCAGCGCCCTGGCCGGGCTGGGGGGTGTGATGTGGGGCCTGTACCAGCAGAACGTGACGCCGCAGATGGGCGCGCAGGTCAATGTGCTGATCTTCATTGTCATCATCATCGGCGGGCTCGGTTCCACGGGCGGGGCGCTCATCGGCGCACTGCTAGTGGGGCTGATGGCCAACTACACCGGTTTTCTGGTGCCCAAAGTGGCGCTTTTTTCCAACATTGCGCTCATGGTCGCCATCCTGCTGTGGCGGCCGCAGGGCGTTTATCCGGTGACTAACCGATGAAACACCCCCAGGCTTCGCGCACTGCGTGTGCTGCGCCACCCCCCTTGCAGGGGGCAATGCCAGTGGCCCGGCAAAGCCGGTTCCACGGCACTCCGGACCGTTGCGCCTGCCTGTGTGGCGCTGCATTTTGATGGATCAAACGTTATGCTGAACCGCATTCTTTCCAATGACCTGCCGCGCAGCCGCTGGCTCGCCATTTTGCTGGCCGTGCTGGTGCTGGGCCTGGCGTTTACGCCCTTTGTGTTCCCCGGCGTCAAGGCGCTCAACGTGGCGGCCAAGGTGCTGGTGTTTATCGTGCTGGTGGCCTCGTTCGACCTGCTCTTGGGCTACACCGGCATCGTGAGCTTTGCGCACACCATGTTCTTCGGCATCGGGGCCTATGGCATTGCCATTGCCACCACGCGCCTGGGCGCCACCTGGGAGGCGCTGGCTGTGGGGGTAGGCGCGTCGCTGGTGCTCTCGCTGCTGCTGGCCTGGCTCATCGGCCTGTTTTCACTGCGGGTGCGCGCCATCTTCTTCGCCATGATCACGCTGGCGGTGGCCTCGGCCTTCCTTACGCTGGCCTCGCAGCTGCACGAGTTCACGGGCGGGGAGGATGGCCTGAGCTTCAAGGTGCCCGCCATCCTGTCGCCCAGCTACGAATTCAGCGAGGAGCCATTCCTTGGCGTCACGCTCGATGGCCGTCTGCTGTCGTATTACGTGCTGTTCGTCCTGGCGACGGTGCTGTTTCTGGCGCTCTTACGCATCGTGAACTCGCCCTTCGGCCGGGTGCTGCAGGCCATTCGCGAAAACGAGTTCCGCGCCGAGGCCATTGGCTACCGCGTAGTGGTGTACCGCACCGTGTCCAGCATCCTCTCGGCCCTGTTTGCCACGCTGGCCGGGGCCATGCTGGCGCTCTGGCTGCGCTACAACGGGCCCGATACCTCGCTCTCGTTCGAGATCATGATGGACGTGCTGCTCATCGTCGTCATTGGCGGCATGGGCACGCTCTACGGCGCCATCGTCGGCGCGGTGCTCTTCCTCATTGCCCAGAGCTACCTGCAGGACCTGCTGCGCATTGCCAGCGAAGCCACCGCGGGCCTGCCGTGGCTGGCGGCCTTGCTGTCGCCCGACCGCTGGCTGCTCTGGCTGGGCCTGCTGTTTGTGTTGTCGGTGTATTACTTTCCCACCGGGGTGGTGGGGCGGCTGCGTACCGCGGCGAAGGGAGCTTGAGCATGATCGCTGTCACCACCAACCTGGCCCCGTACCGCTCGGCCTACGCTACTTGTGTGGGCTATGAGCTGCACTACACCGAGTGGGGGCACCCGGAAGCCCCCGTCGTCATTGCCTGGCACGGGCTGGCCCGCACGGGGCGCGACATGGACGAGCTGGCCGATTACCTGGCCGGGCGCGGTTACCGCGTCATCTGCCCCGACACGCTGGGCCGGGGCCTGAGCCAGTGGAGCGTAAGCCCGCAGGAGGAATACTGCCTGCGTTTCTATGCCTGCCTGGCGCGCGAGCTGTTCGACCAGCTGGGCATCACCCAGGCGCATTGGGTCGGCACCTCCATGGGCGGGGCCATCGGTACCGTGGCGGCCGCCGGATTGTTCGAGCCCAGCCTGAAGGGCCGCATCCGCAGCCTGGTGCTCAACGACAACGCGCCGCAGCTGGCGGATGCCGCCATCGCGCGCATCCGCGCCTATGCGGGCCAGCCGCCGGCCTTTGCCACCGTGCGCGAGCTGGAAGCATTCTTCCGCCAGGTCTACGCCCCGTACGGCTGGTTGAGCGACGCCCAGTGGCGTCGACTGACCGAAACCTCGGTGCGCCGCCTGCCCGACGGCCGCGTGACCCCGCACTACGACCCGGCCATGGTGCAGCAGTTCATCGCCCACCCGAACGACTACCTGATCTGGGACCACTACGACCAGGTGCAGGTGCCGGTGCTGTGCCTGCGCGGTGCCGACTCTGACCTGGTGCTGCCGGAAACCGTGGCCCACATGCGCACCCGCGGCCCCGGCACCGCCGGGCGGCTGACGGTGGTGGAAGTGCCCGACTGCGGCCACGCCCCCGCCCTGAACGTGCCCTCGCAGCTGCTGTGCGTGGGCGACTTCCTGGCGCGCTGCGAAGCCGCCGAGCCCAGCGGACCGTGAGGGGTTTGCAGTTGCTACTGAATTAGTAGCTGCCTGCGCTTTAACTGCGAGGGCTGCGGCACAAAAAAAGCAGAAAAAAGCACGGGTAGTGCGGCCTCTGTGGCAGTAACGCGCCCGCGCAGTGGGGCAAGGCACTACCATCGCGTTTTGTCTTTGCCGCCCCCACCATGCTGCTTGCAGTGCTAAGTACCGATTTTTCACACCGCTGGTTTCGCTGGGGTGTTGCGTTCGTTTGCGCTTTGGGGTTACTGGCGGGGTGCGCAAGCACTGCAGTCGTGGAGCACGGCATTCACATCGAAGTCAAAGGCACAGAACCTGTGTACGACATAGCAGTGAGCTATGGTGAGCGTGAAATCAAGTTTGCTGATAAGACAGCAGTTGGAAGTGGATCTTTGTGGAATGCACCGATGCGGATACCCGACAGCATGACCGTTCATTGGACGGTGCATGGTGTACGCAAGAGCGTGGAAGTGTCATTGGTGGGAAAAACGGCAGACGGAGAACGGCTGGCCAAATGGAATCTTGTTTTTGAAGCTGAGCAGCTTGGTGTTTGGCGTGTTGACGACGACCCCAATAGCAAGTACTACTTCAAGAAACCAGTTCAGGTGTTTCCCTGATCGATTTTGAAAGGCGGCGCATCTTGAATTGGAGTCGGTTCGACTTGGTAGCGGAAGCGTTTCCCGTTGACTCGCTCGGGCAAAAGGCGCTGACTCAGGTTAATCGCGACTATCTGCAGCAAGAGGGGCTTCCGGACTTTTGCGCACCGCATTTGTATTTCGGTCCTTTTGGGGGCATCTATTTGCCACCTCTACCGGAGTGGCCTTGGGCAGCCGACTGGAAGGGCTGGCAAGCCTCCGTTTTGTGTGCGCCGCAGGCATATGTGCTGGGGGCGGCGCAACACGAGGAGGCCATCGTACTGATTCCGAATGATTCAGGTGTGTATCTGTTTTCCGAAAGTGGAACTGATTACCGCATGCTAAACAGTAATGTCGATTGTCTGGCAAAGGCCATTTTTGCCTTTGCCGAAATGGCTGAAGCGGCGTGGCGCCATGATGAAAATGCGGTGCCGGAAAGGCGAATTCCTCAAGCTCTCGTGACAGCGTTTTCGGACAAAATTCGGGAGATTGAGCCGCGTATTCCTATCGCCGACTCACTGTGGGTGCAATGGGCAAGTGATAAGAGCAGCAACAACCGAAGCTGCAGTACTGGGGCGTCCCAGGATCACTAGTCTGTCAGAATGCCTGTTATCGGTTGCTACTGATGTAGTAGCGACCTACGCAGTAATTACGAGGGCTTGAGCCTGATTTAACCCTTGGTTTGGCCCTGCTTGACCGCTTCCCAGCGCTGCCGCGCCTCGGCATTGCCGTTGCGGGACTGGATGTAGAGGTTGAGCAGCGCGATCTCGCGGCACTGGTATTCGGGCTCCAGCGAGCACGGCACTTCGATGAGGCGGATGCCGCTGTTCGCGGCCAGGCATTCGCGGTAATAGGTGCTGAAATCGCCAATGGTCTCGCAGCGCCGCGCCTCGCCGCCGTAGGCCTGCACCAGCTTGTGCACGTCGAAGCCGCTGGTGGAGCAGTGGTAGATCGGGCCGTTGCCGCTCTTGCCCAGGTGGAACACGTCGTTGCGCATGTAGACGATGGTCAGTGGCAAGCCTTGCTTTTGCACGTGGATGAGTTCGTTGAGCTGGAAGTGGAAGCCGCCGTCGCCCGTGATGAGCACCACGCGGTCGCTGTGGCCTGCGTCACGCACGGTCTCGGTCGCAATGCGGGCGTAGGGCAGGGCGGTGCCCATGGCGGCGTACCAGGGGTTGGCCAGCCAGTTCACGCCCAGTTGCGTGGCCTTCGGTGCCAGGCCGAAGCTGGCGAAGAAGGAGTTGCCCACCTCGGGCACGAACACGGTGCCGAAGTCCTGTGCGGACTGCAGCCGGTTGATCACATCGGTGAGCACATGGAAGTCCATCTTGGCGTCCGGTGCCAGCGGGGGCGTGCTGCGCTGCGGGGCGGTGTAGGCGTACTGCGGCAGGTCGGCCTGGAGCAGGCCTTGCAGGATGCGCACCAGCTCCTTCTCGCGCGGCACGGTGGACTTGAGCACGGTCTTGTTCGGGAAGTCGGCAATGAAATGGGTGCCGGTCTGGAACGCGCTGGCCGTGTCCTGCGGGATGATGCTGGTGCCCAGGTCCAGCACGTAGTCCACCCGGGTTTCGATATAGGCGCGCAGCTCGGGCGCGCTGAAGGCACCGTTGTAGCCGCCCAGGCACAGCGGGTCGGTCTCGTCCACGGCGCCCTTGGCAAACCAATGGCTGGCGTAGGGGATGCGAAAGCGGCGGCAGAAATCCACCATCAGCTGGGTCAGCTGCGGGTTGCGGCGCACCTGCACACCGAAATACACCAGCGGGTGCTTGGCTGCCTTGAACTTGGCCACGATGTTGTCGAGCACGGCCTGCAGCCCGGCAAAGGGAATCTCGTCGCTCTGCAGCTGGTCCATGGGCGGCAGGCTCAGCGGCTGGGTGAGGGCGAAGACCAGGTTGCGCGGCACCTCGATGAACACCGGCTCACGGTGCAGCCAGGCGTGCTTGACCAGTTCGAAGAAGCGGTAGGCCGAGATGTTGGGCTGGCCGCGGGAACGGTCCCCCTGCAGCCGCTCGGCGCGGAGCCCCAGGGCGGCAAACGAGCGCAGCGCGGCGTCGTATTCGGTGCGCCAGCTGTCACCGGGTTGCACCATGTGGTGGATGCTGGTCTGGTGCACCTCGTCTTCACCCGGTGCGCCCGAGATGAACACCACCGGCAGGCCCTCGGTCTTGGCCAGCGCGGCGGCGGTGGAGCAGGGCAGCGAGCCCACGGTGTAGGTGGTCAGGCAAAAGCCCATGCCTTGCACTTCGGCCTGCGCACAGGCGCAAAAGCCCGCGTGCATTTCATTGCTGGACGGGGAAACGGTCAGGCCACCCTGGTCCAGCGCAGCAATCAGGTTGGCGGCAAAGTCGCCGCCCACGCCATAGACCGTGTCGGCCCCGAAGTGGCGGATGATGCCGCGCATGGCCTCGCCCAGGGTCACCAGGGATTGCTGGTAGGCGGTACCGAAATTCTGTTCGTAGGGCGTGGGGGTCATGCGGTGCATCCGGTGTGGTGGGGATGCAGCCGATTATTCGGCCCGCGGCATGCACGCGGTGGGCGTTATGGGGTGCTTGTAGGGTGTTTGGTGCGCATTTGGTGCATTCGAATGGATTTCAATGCACTGAAATTCAGTTCTTGATCCAGGTCATGCATTGTTTAGCCTGGTATGTCGGGCTCGACCAGTGCCGCCAATTGCTGTAGCGATTCCTGCCAGCCCAGATAGCAGCTTTCAAGCGGTATGGCGTCGGGAACGCCGCTTTGCGCGATGCTGATTTCGGTGCCGCAGACCACCGCCTTCAGGTCGACCGTGACTTCCATGACACCGGGCAGGGCCGGGTCGTCAAAGTGGTCGGTGTAGCGGATGCGCTGGCCAGGTACCAGCTCGTGGTACTCACCGCCAAACGAATGGCTGTGGCCGGTACCGAAGTTGTGGAAGGACATGCGGAAGGTGCCGCCCACCTTGGCTTCCATGTGCTCGACCCGGCAGGTGAACCCGTGGGGCGGCAACCACTTGGCCATGGCCATGGGTTCCACAAAGGCGCGGTACAGCTTGTCGGGGGTGGTGCGCAGCACGCGGTGCAGGCGGATGGTGCGGTCAGACATGGCAGGGCTCCTGGCAGTGGTTGCAGGGCGCAGCATAGTGCCGGTGGCCAAACCCGACACGCGGGCAAGGTGTTCGCCGAGGCGCGGCGGGGAACTGTATGAAAATCACTCCTTTGCCCACGCGTCCATCCATGTCGTCCATTCCCGCGCCTGTTCTTGAAGAGTCTCCAGCACCTGCGGGTGGAACCTTTGTCCGCTTCGAAGGCTCCCCCTTCGAGCTGTACCAGCCCTATCCCCCGGCGGGTGACCAACCGGAGGCCATCGACCAATTGGTGGAAGGGGTGAATGATGGCGAGGTCTACCAGATATTGCTTGGAGTGACGGGCTCGGGCAAGACCTTCACCATGGCCAACGTGATCGCCCGTCTGGGGCGACCGGCCATCGTCTACGCGCCCAACAAGACGCTGGCTGCGCAGCTCTATAGCGAGTTTCGCGAGTTCTTCCCCAAGAACGCAGTCGAGTACTTTGTGAGCTACTACGACTACTACCAGCCCGAGGCCTACGTGCCGCAGCGCGACCTGTTCATCGAGAAGGACAGCGCCATCAACGAGCACATCGAGCAGATGCGCTTGAGCTGCACCAAGAGCATCCTGGAGCGGCGCGACGTGGTCATCGTGGCCACGGTGTCGGCCATCTACGGCATCGGCCAGCCCGAGAGTTACCACCAGATGGTGATGACGCTGCGCGTTGGGGACAAGATGGGGCAGCGCGACGTGATCGCCCAGCTGGTGCGCATGCAGTACCAGCGCAACGACATGGACTTTTCGCGCGGCGCCTTCCGCGTGCGCGGCGACACCATCGACATCTTTCCGGCCGAGCACAGCGAAATGGCGGTGCGCATCGAGCTGTTCGACGACGAGATCGAGACCCTGCAGCTGTTCGACCCGCTCACCGGTCGGGTGCGGCAGAAGATTCCGCGCTTTACCGTGTACCCCAGCAGCCACTACGTGACCCCGCGCGAGCAGGTGCTGGCGGCGGTGGAAACCATCAAGGTCGAGCTGGCGGATCGCCTCAAGGAGCTCGTGGCGAATGGCAAGCTGGTGGAGGCGCAGCGGCTGGAGCAGCGTACGCGGTTTGACCTGGAAATGCTCAGCGAAGTGGGGCACTGCAAGGGCATTGAGAACTACACGCGCCATTTGTCGGGTGCGGCACCGGGTGAACCACCGGCCACACTGACCGACTACCTGCCCAAGGACTCGGTCATGTTCATGGACGAGAGCCACGTGCTCATCGGCCAGTTTGGCGGCATGTACAACGGCGATCGCTCGCGCAAGACCACGCTGGTGGAGTACGGCTTTCGCCTGCCCAGCGCGCTGGACAACCGCCCGCTCAAGTTCGAGGAGTTCGAGAAGAAGATGCGTCAAGCCATCTTCGTCTCGGCCACACCGGCCCAGTGGGAGCTGGACCATGCGGGCAAGGTGGTGGAGCAGGTGGTGCGCCCCACCGGCCTGGTGGACCCGGTGGTGGAGGTGCGCCCGGCATCGAGTCAGGTGGACGATGTGCTGCAGGAAATCCGCCTGCGGGTGGAAGCGGGCGAGCGCGTGCTCATCACCACGCTGACCAAGAAGATGGCCGAGCAGCTGACCGAGTACCTGACCGAGAACGGCGTGAAGGTGCGCTACCTGCACAGCGACGTGGATACGGTGGAACGGGTGGAAATCATCCGCGACCTGCGCCTGGGCGCCTTTGACGTGCTGGTGGGCATCAACCTGCTGCGCGAAGGCCTGGACATACCTGAGGTGTCGCTGGTGGCGATTCTGGACGCGGACAAGGAAGGTTTCCTGCGTTCCGAGCGTTCACTGATTCAGACCATTGGCCGCGCTGCGCGCAACCTGAACGGCAAGGCCATCTTGTATGCCGACCGCGTGACCGACTCCATGGACCGCGCCATGAAGGAGACCGAGCGCCGCCGCACCAAGCAGGTGGCGCACAACCTGGCCCATGGCATTACCCCGCGTGGCGTGGTGAAGCAGGTGCGTGACCTGATTGACGGCGTCTACAGCGAAGCCGCGGGCAAGGAGATCGAGAAGCTGGAGCGCGCGGCGCAGCAGCGGGCCGCAGCGCAGGAGCTCAGCGAGAAGGATGTGGCACGCGAGATCAAGCGCCTGGAAAAGCTCATGATGGAGCATGCCCGCAACCTCGAATTCGAGCAGGCGGCTCGGGTGCGCGACCAGCTGGCGATCCTGAAGGAGCAGGCTTTTGGTGGGCCGGGCCACGACAACGTGGTGGCGCTGGTGCCAGGAAAGCCCTGAGCTTGCTAGCGAATTGGTAGCTGCTTGCGCAATGGCTGCGCGGGCTAGCGGCCAAAAACGCGGGCAAAAATAAACCCGAGTAAATTCCTCGGGTTTGTGCTATACTTGACTGCGTTAGTCAACTAACGACTTGCCGTCAAGGAGTACATTGTATGCGACTCACCACCAAAGGCCGTTTTGCCGTTACCGCCATGATCGATCTGGGGCTGCGCCAAGAGAGCGGCCCCGTCACGCTCGCGGCCATCAGCCAGCGCCAGCAAATCTCCCTGTCCTACCTGGAACAGCTGTTCGGCAAGCTGCGCCGCAACGAACTGGTGGAGTCCACCCGTGGTCCCGGCGGCGGGTATACGCTGGCCCGTGCTGCCAAGGACATCACAGTTGCGCAGATCATCACCTCGGTCGACGAGCCGCTGGACGCTACCCACTGCGGCGGCAAGGAAAACTGCCAGGGCGTGGGCGAGCGCTGCATGACGCACGATCTGTGGACTTCGCTCAATGCCCGCATGGTCGAGTTCCTTGACTCCGTCACCCTGCAGAAGCTGGTGGAAGACCAGCTGGCCAAGGGGTTGGAAGTGGAAGACAAGCCCAGCCTCAAGCGCGCCATTACCGCCATGCCGGTCAACAAGATTGTGCGTGCCAACACACCCAACTCGGTGTTTGCGTTAGGCGGCACGTTGGTCAAGTCTTGAGCGACCGGCTCCAGTTTCATTGATTCGATAGTCAGGTTTTCTATGAGCGAAACGCCACATTTCCCCATCTACATGGACTACAGCGCCACCAACCCGTGCGACGAGCGCGTGGTGGACGCCATGGTGCCGTGGCTGCGCAACCATTTCGGCAACCCGGCGTCCCGCAGCCATGCCTGGGGCTGGGAAGCCGAGGCGGCCGTGGAGAAGGCGCGCGAGCAGGTGGCAGCCCTCATTGGTGCCGACCCGCGCGAAATCGTCTGGACCTCGGGTGCGACGGAGTCGAACAACCTCGCGCTCAAGGGTGCGGCGCACTTCTACCAGAGCAAGGGCAAGCACCTCATTACCGTCAAGACCGAGCACAAGGCGGTGCTCGACACCTGCCGCGAACTGGAGCGCCAGGGCTTCGAGGTGACCTACCTGGACGTGCAGGAAGACGGTCTGGTGAACCTGGATGCCTTCAAGGCCGCCATTCGCCCCGACACCATCCTGGCCAGCGTGATGTTCGTGAACAACGAGATCGGTGTCATCCAGGACATCGCAGCCATTGGTGCCATCTGCCGCGAAAAGGGTGTGCTGTTCCATGTGGACGCTGCCCAGGCTACGGGCCGGGTCGCGTTCGACGTGAGCAAACTGCCCGTGGACCTGATGAGCCTGACTTCGCACAAGACCTATGGCCCCAAGGGCATCGGCGCGCTGTTTGTGCGCCGCAAGCCGCGCGTGCGCCTGGAAGCCCAGATGCACGGCGGTGGCCACGAGCGCGGCATGCGCAGCGGCACCCTGCCCACGCACCAGATCGTGGGCATGGGCGAGGCCTACCGCATCGCCAAGGAAGAGATGGCGGTGGAGAACGCCCGCATCCAGAAACTGCACGATCGCCTGCTCAAGGGCCTGCAGGGCATCGAGCAGGTGTTCATCAACGGCCACCTGGAAAAGCGCGTGCCGCACAACCTGAACATCAGCTTCAACTACGTGGAAGGCGAGTCGCTGATCATGGGCATTAAGGGCCTCGCGGTGTCGAGCGGCTCCGCCTGTACCTCCGCCAGCCTGGAACCCAGCTACGTGTTGCGCGCCCTGGGTCGCAGTGACGAACTTGCCCACAGCAGCCTGCGCATCACCATCGGCCGCTGGACCACCGAAGCTGATATCGACTACGCCATCGAGACCATCACCAAGAACGTGGCGCGTCTGCGTGAGCTGAGCCCCTTGTGGGACATGTACAAGGAAGGTATCGACCTGTCGACCATCCAGTGGGCTGCGCACTGACGCACCCGGTTTGAAATTGCATTGAAGAGGTAATCACCATGGCCTATTCTGAAAAAGTCGTTGACCACTATGAAAACCCCCGCAACGTCGGCTCCTTTGACAAGGGCGACGAGTCGGTAGGCACCGGCATGGTCGGTGCACCCGCCTGCGGCGACGTGATGAAGCTGCAGATCAAGGTGAATCCGCAGACCGGCGTGATTGAAGACGCACGCTTCAAGACCTATGGCTGCGGCTCCGCCATTGCGTCGAGCTCGCTGGTGACCGAATGGGTCAAGGGCAAGACGCTCGATGAGGCGGCGGCTCTCAAAAACAGCCAGATCGCCGAGGAATTGGCGCTGCCCCCTGTCAAAATCCATTGCTCCATCCTGGCCGAAGACGCCATCAAGGCCGCCGTGGACGACTACAAGAAGAAGCACGTCACCGCCTGATTGCGCCAGCACGGCCCCACGGGGCCGCGTCTCTTTCCCTGGATTCCTGAACCCTTATGGCTATCACCCTGACCGAAGCTGCCGCACGGCATGTCAACCGCTACCTCACCAAGCGTGGCAAGGGCGTGGGCGTGCGCCTGGGCGTCAAGACCACCGGCTGCTCGGGCTTGGCCTACCAATTGGAATACGTGGACGAGATTGCGGCCGAAGACCTGGTGTTCGAGGGGCATGGCGTCAAGGTGCTGGTGGACCCGAAGAGCTTGGCCTACCTGGATGGCACCCAGCTCGACTTCGTGCGCGAAGGGCTCAACGAAGGCTTTCGCTTCAACAACCCCAACGAGCGCGACAAGTGCGGTTGCGGTGAGTCTTTCCGCGTGTGAACCTGCAGTCTGACGATTTCACGCTGTTTGGCCTGCAACGCAGCTTCCAGCAGGATGCGGCGCGCATTGACGCCAGTTGGAAAGACCTGCAGCGCCAGGCCCACCCCGACCGCTTTGTTTCCGAAGGTGCCAGTGCCCAACGCCTGGCCATGCAGTGGTCGGTACGCATCAACGAGGCCCATCAGCGCCTGAAGGACCCGGTCAAGCGGGCCGCCTTGCTGTGCGAACTGGGTGGGCACCCCATCGCTGCCCATACCAATACGGCCATGCCGGCCGCCTTCCTGATGCAGCAGATGGAGTGGCGCGAGGCCTTGGAAGAGGCGGATTCGCTGGAGGCGGTGGAAGCGTTGCACGACGAGGTGCGGGCGTTTCACCAATCCCAAATCGCGCAGCTGCAGACACTGATCGATGAGCGCCAGGACTATGCAAGTGCTGCGCAAGTCGTGCGTGGTCTGATGTTTGTCGAGAAGTTTTTGCTGGACATGGATGCCGTGTTCGAGCGCTACGAGTAACAAGTTCCATGGCTCTACTGCAGATTTCCGAACCCGGCCAGTCGCCCAACCCGCACCAGCGGCGCATTGCCGTGGGCATTGACCTGGGCACCACCCATTCGCTGGTCGCTTCGGTGCGCCACGGCGTGGCCGAATGCCTGCCCGATGCCGAAGGCCATGTCATCGTTCCTTCCGTGGTGCGCTACCTTGAAGGCGGTGGAAGGGTGATTGGGCGCAAGGCGCAGGAGCAGCAGGTACTGGACCCGCAGAACACCATTGCTTCGGTCAAGCGTTTCATGGGGCGCTCGCTGCGCGACGTCGCGCACGCCGACAAACTGCCTTACCGTTTCGTGGACCACCCGGGCATGTTGGGTATCGATACCGTGGCGGGCGAAAAGTCGCCGGTGGAGGTCAGTGCGGACATCCTGGCCACGCTGCGCTACCAGGCCGAAGACACCTTCAACGACGACCTGTTCGGCGCGGTGATCACCGTGCCAGCCTATTTCGACGACGCCCAGCGCCAGGCCACCAAGGACGCGGCCGAACTGGCCGGGCTCAAGGTGCTGCGCCTCATCAACGAACCCACCGCGGCTGCCATCGCCTACGGGCTGGACAACGCCAGTGAGGGCGTTTACGCCGTCTACGACCTCGGCGGTGGCACCTTCGACATCTCCATCCTGCGCCTGAGCCAGGGCGTGTTCCAGGTGCTGGCCACCGGCGGGGACTCCGCGCTCGGTGGAGATGACTATGACGAAGCGCTGGCCGACTGGGTGGTGCAGCAGACCGGTGCCCAGGTACAGGGGCCCGCCGACAAGGCCGCGCTCAAGCGCGCCGCCCGCGCGGCCAAGGAAGCACTTTCTGCTACGGAAAAAGTAGCGTTTCACGCAGTACTGACGGGGGCTGAAGTGCATTTTGAGGTGCAACGCAGCCAGTTTGAAGAGGCCACCCGTGCGCTCACGGACCGCACCATGACCGCGGTGCGCCGCGCCTTGCGTGACGCCAAGCTGTCCAAGGACGAAGTGCAGGGCGTGGTCATGGTGGGCGGCTCCACCCGCATGCCGCAGGTGCAGTCCGCCGTGGGCGCGTTCTTTGGCAAGCCACCGTTGGTCAACCTCAACCCCGACGAGGTGGTGGCCCTGGGCGCAGCCATCCAGGCCAACCAGCTCGCAGGCAACAACGCTGCGGGCGACTTGCTGCTGCTGGACGTGATTCCGCTGTCGCTGGGCGTGGAGACCATGGGCGGGCTGGTGGAGCGCATCGTGCCGCGCAACCAGACCATCCCGATTTCCATGGCGCAGGACTTCACCACCTACAAGGACGGCCAGACCGCGCTGGCCTTGCACGTGGTGCAGGGCGAACGCGACCTGGTGGCCGACTGCCGCAGCCTGGCCCGCTTCGAGTTGCGCGGCATTCCGCCCATGGCAGCCGGTGCGGCGCGCATCCGTGTCACATTCGCGGTGGATGCCGATGGGCTGCTGCAGGTGAGCGCGAAGGAGCAGGGCAGTGGTGTGGAGGCCAGCATTGCGGTCAAGCCCAGCTACGGCCTAGGCGACGAGCAGATTGCCCGCATGCTGCAGGAGAGTTTCACCACGGCCCAGGCCGACATGCAGGCACGGGCACTGGTGGAGGCCCGGGTGGATGCCGAGCGCCTGCGCATGGCCACCGACAGCGCCCTGGCGGCCGATGGCGACCTGCTGGACGCCGACGATCTGGAGCGCATCCGTGCCGCCATGTCCCAACTGCAGGTACAAGAAGCGGGCTCGGATGCCGCAGCCATTGAGGCTGCCAGCAAGGCCTTGGCTGCCGCCACTGAGGGTTTTGCCGCCTTGCGCATGAACCGCGGCATTGCCCAGGCCCTGGCCGGCAAGAACGTGGCTGCGTTGTAATACTCTCTTTACGAACCTATTGGCATGACCACCATCCGCGTCCTCCCCCATCCCGAATACTGCCCACAAGGCGCGAGCATCAGCGCGCCGGTGGGCAGCACCATCTGTGAAGCCCTGTTGGAAAACGGGATCAAGATCGAGCACGCCTGTGACATGAGCTGTGCCTGCACCACCTGCCACGTGGTGGTGCGCGAGGGCTTCAATTCCCTGTCCGAGCAGGAAGAGGTGGAGGAAGACCTGCTGGACCGCGCCTGGGGCCTGGAGCCGAATTCGCGCCTGAGCTGCCAGGCCATCATCGCCAATACCGACCTGGTGGTGGAGATTCCCAAGTACTCGATCAACCACGCCAAAGAGAACCACTAAAGGGGTTTCCCATGCGTCAGGTATTTCTCGACACCGAAACCACCGGACTGGACCCGAACACGGGTGACCGCATCGTCGAAATCGGTTGCGTGGAGCTGGTCAAGCGCAAGCTCACCGGCAACAACCTGCACATCTACCTCAACCCCGAGCGCGACATGCCCGAGGAGGCCGAGCGCATCCACGGGCTCTCGAGCGAGTTCCTGGCCGACAAGCCCAAGTTTGCCGAGGTGGTCGACCAGTTTCTCGACTATGTGGACGGGGCCGAGATCATCATCCACAACGCCGACTTCGACGTCGGCTTTCTCAACGCGGAGCTGAAGCGTCTGGGGCGCACCCCGTTTCCCACCCATGTGAGCGGTATCGTGGACTCCTTGGCCATGGCCAAGGAGATGTTCCCGGGCAAGCGCAACAGCCTGGACGCCTTGTGTTCCCGCCTGGAAGTGGACAACTCCGGGCGCAAGTTCCACGGCGCCTTGCTCGACGCCGAGCTGCTGGCCGATGTCTATGTGAACATGACCCGTGGGCAGGACGCGCTGCTCATGGATGCCGGACCTTCCAGTGCCAGCGGCACCGAGGCGGGGCTCGGCGGAGGGCAGGCGATCGACCTGTCCGCTTTCGACCTGCCGGTGCTGCAGGCCAACGCGCAGGAGCTGGCCGCGCACGACGACGTGCTGGCGCAGATCGACAAGGGATCGGGTGGCAAAACCGTGTGGCGCAAGCACGAACCCTTGCCCGCTGCGCCATAAAATTGCTGATCCGTACGGAAAAGTGGCCCGAAATCTGTATATAATGCGAGGCTTACCTGATACGAATTCAGGGCGGTTAGCTCAGGGGTAGAGCACCACATTCACACTGTGGGGGTCGCAGGTTCGAAGCCTGCACCGCCCACCAAATTGAACCGATCAGTTTGGTGACTTGAAAAGGACTTGCAACAGCAAGTCCTTTTTTGTTTTTGGCGACTGTGTTTTATGCGTTGGCGCCGCGTTGGGTCTGGGTCACGTAGCCCAGCGCCATCTTGTCCTGCGCAGTGGCGCCGACGAAAGCCACACCGGAGCACACGGTGTTGTCTGCAGCGATGCGGTTGGTATGGCAGATCCTGCCTTTCAGGTGCACGCTGACCTCCGTGCCCTCGACGTCGAGCAGCATGTCTATGCCGATGTCTTCTCCTACCGCACCGATAGGGGCTGGTGTGTTCAGCATGGCGCCGGCGGTACTCAGGTCTACCAGCATGGCGCCAAGCACGGCACCCTGGGCCAGTTTCACCTGGGTTGGCCAATTCATCTTCACCCGCATCGATTGGCGTACCAGCTGGGCGTCGACGGAGGTCGGGTAGGCGAGCAGGGTATAGACGAATGGCTTTTCGAACGTCTGCAGCACCTTGCTCACAAATGAGAACTCGTACTGGCCGGTAAAGCCGCGCACCACACAGACCTCGCCTTCGGTCAGGCCAGTCTGCTCGGCATCGGCCCCGATCGGCCCCACCATGACTCCCTTGCTTTCGATCGCGCCGATGTACTGCGATTCCTTCTTGCTGGTGCCTTCCACCAGGCGGCGTGTCTGCAAGGCCATGCCGGCGCGCAGGCCCAGCTGCTTGAGAGGGATGCGCAGGTTCTGTGGGGCGGTTGAGGGATGGGTAGTGTCAGACATTAGGGAAACAATGGGGTTGGCACTGCGCGATTATGGCTACCATGCCTGTCTGGGAAAAGCTGCTGATGCTTTCTTTTCGATGCTTGGAATAGGGGACGACGATGAAATTGAGAACGCAGATTCTAGGGTTGGGGTTGGTCGGCGTGCTGGTCAGCCTGTTGGTCGGTGGTGTCGGGCTGATCAATGCCAAGCGTATCGGCAGTGCGTTCGAGGAGTCGGTCAACACCAGTCTCATTCTGAGCAAGAGCCAGAGCGCAGACATGATGCACGATGCGATCCGTGGTGATGTGATGCTTTCTATCCTCCATGCCCAGAAAAGCTATGACGCAGGGATGGCTGAGGCGGAGAAGGCGCTTGCTGAGCACTCCAAGGAATTCCAGGGCAACATTGCCGAGATCGAGAGCATGGCGATTTCCGACGCGGTTCGCGCTGCATTGGTAAAGACAAAACCATTGATCCAAGCCTATATGGAGGCGGCAGTCAAGGTCCAGCAGACCGCCCGTACCGATGTGGCGTCCGCCGAAATGAAGATGGGCGCGTTCAACAATGCGTTCAAGGAGCTCGAGGACGCGATGGAGGTCCTGAGCGATACGATCAGCAAGGAGGTTGAGGCCCTGTCGCAGGACACCCGCACACGTGTGGAGCGGGCGGTGATCGTGGTAGCCATCGGTATATTGGGGGGGGCGGTAGCACTCCTGGCGGCGGGATGGTGGCTTGCCGGGCATGTTTCCCGCCCAATCGAATTGGCCGTGCGGGTGTCGGACCAGATCGCATCGGGTGATCTGACGGCACAGATCGAGGTCCAGGGCAATCAGGAGTCCGTTCGTCTGCTGGAAACCATGGGCAGGATGCAGACGAGTTTTGCGCACATCGTTGAATCGATCAAGAGCAGTGCCAACAGTGTGGCTTCGGCCTCCGCCGAAATCGCCCAAGGCAACAACGACCTCTCTGCCCGCACCGAACAGCAGGCCGCCGCTATTGAGGAAACCAACGCCTCCATGAGCGAACTTGGCGGCACCGTCAACCAGAACGCCGACGCCGCCCGCCAGGCCAACCAGCTCGCCACCAACGCATCGAGCGTCGCCGTCCAGGGCGGTGAAGTCGTCGGCCGGGTCGTCGACACCATGAAGGACATCAACGACTCCAGCCGCAAGATCGCCGACATCATCTCGGTGATTGACGGCATCGCCTTCCAGACCAACATCCTGGCGCTGAACGCTGCGGTCGAAGCCGCCCGTGCCGGAGAACAGGGCCGTGGCTTTGCGGTGGTGGCCTCCGAAGTACGTGCCCTGGCCGGACGCTCGGCCGAAGCCGCCAAGGAAATCAAGGCCCTGATCACTGCCAGTGTGGAAAAGGTCGAACACGGCACCACCCTGGTGGACCAGGCCGGCAGCACCATGACCGAAGTCGTGGCCTCGATCCAGCGCGTCACCGACATCATGGGCGAGATCAGCGCGGCGAGCAACGAACAGAGCCTGGGCGTGAGCCAGATCAGCGAGGCCATTGGCTCCATGGACCAGACCACGCAGCAGAACGCGGCCTTGGTCGAAGAGATGGCTGCTGCGGCGTCGAGCCTCAAATCCCAGGCGCAGGAACTGGTGCAGACCGTGGCGGTGTTCAAGCTGGCTGACGGCCACCAGGCCCCGAGCAAGATGCAGGTGCGTGCACCGAACTCCAGTGCCAAGCCCTTCGCCGGCCCCGAGCGACGCGAAAGCGCCATCCCCAAGGGGGCTGCTGCCCGTGCCCACACCCCGCCCCCGAAGCCAGCACCGAAGTCCGTGCCCAAGCCGGCAGCGAAGCCGACCCAGATCGCTGCAGCCAAGCCCACACACAAGGCGGCTGCCGGGGAAGACGAGGGCTGGGAGACTTTCTGATACTGCTGGCTGCACGCCAAAAAAGGCCTCTAGCCCGCGAAAAATCTGCGCAAGGCGCTAGCAATTTGCTAGCGCCTTGTTTTTTTGTGGCTTGATCGACGCCATGGTTTCAGGGAAAACCCCAGGCCTTTAGCACTTCCTGAATTGAAATAACAATGTTGTAATAAAAAACACTGTTATTTTTATGGTCATGCGATGCGCCAATCTTTACGCCTTGGGGTGGTGAGCACCCTGTGCCTGCTGATGGTGGGGCTGCTGCCTGCTTGCGGCGACAAGGCTCCACCGCCCCCCGATGCGACTGCGATTGCCAAGGCATCCGAGCTGCAGCCGTCCGACCCGGCGCTGGCTGCGATCTACGAGCGCTCGTGCCGTACCTGCCACTCGCACGTGGAGGCCAAGGCGCCGCTGGCGGGCTATGCGCCGCACTGGAAACCGCGCTTGCAGCAGGGCATGCCCGTCTTGCTGGCGCATGTGCGTGACGGCTTCCAGGGCATGCCTGCCCGTGGCTACTGCAACGACTGCAGCGATTCCGACTATGAGGCCCTGATCCATTTCATGGCAGGCCAGTAAACCGACAGGAGACACACCATGCACAACCTCAACCGACGCGAGGCGCTCAAGACGGCCGCCCTGGGCTTGGCGCCCTTGGCGGCTAGCCTGGCGCCACAAGCCGTGCGCGCGCAGACCAGCCCAGCCGCAGCTACAGCCACGCGGGTTGCCTGGAGCAACTGGTCAGGTTCCAGCACGGCGCAGGCGAGCCAACTGGCGGTGCCGGCCGACCTCGGCGCCCTGCAACAGTTGCTGCGCGACAGCAAGGCGCCAGTGCGCTGTGTTGGCGCCGGGCATTCGTTCACCGCGCTGGTGCCCACCGAGGGGGTGATCGTGTCGCTGGACCGTCTTTCGGGCCTCATTCAGACCGACGCTGCGCAGTCCAGCGCGCGCTTCTGGGCCGGTACCCGGCTGGCTGCACTTTCGCGGGCGCTGGACGCCAAGAACCTGGCCCTGCGCAATTTGCCCGACATCGACGCACAGTCCTACGCCGGTGCCATCAGCACCGCCACCCATGGCACGGGTGCGCAGCTGCCGGCCCTGCATGCCGATGTGCTGTCGGCTGAACTGGCACTGGCCGACGGTACGCTGCTGGAATGCGGCCCGGGCAAGAACGCGCAGTACCTGGCGGCGGCGCGCGTTTCACTGGGAGCGCTGGGGGTGCTCACGCAAGTACAGGCGCGCGTGGTACCGGCCTTCAACCTGCGCCGCAAGGTGTGGCTGCTGCCCGTGAACGACTTGCTGGACCAGGCCTACGATCTGGCCCAGCGCCATGCGCATTTCGAGTTCTACTACCTGCCGTTCACCGGCTACGCGGCAGCCATCACGCACGAGCGGACCACGGCGACGGAGGCCGTACACCCCCCGGCGGCTGATGAAGAGATGCTGGCCGACCTGCGCAAGCTGCGCGACTGGTTTGGCCGCTTCCCCGATCTGCGCCGCTGGGTGGCGAAGAAGATGATCGACCCGAGCCTGACGGAAGAAGCGCAGGACCGCTCGTTCAAGCTGCTCTCCACCCAACGGCCGACCAAGTTCAACGAGAGCGAATGCCACGTGCCACGAGAAGCCGGTGTGGCCTGTGTGCGCGAGGTGATTGCGACGCTGGAAAAGCGCAATGATGTGTTCTTTCCCATGGAGTTTCGCTTCGTCAAGGGCGACGATGCCTGGCTGAGCCCCTTTTACCAGCGCGACAGCTGTTCCATCGCCGTCCACGCCGCCGTGGGCGAGCCGTACGACTACCTGGTGCGCGAGATCGGCCCGGTGTTCCGCAAGTACCAGGGGCGCCCGCATTGGGGCAAGCTCCATGCCCACACCGGAGTGGACTTTGCTGCCCTGTACCCGCGCTGGAAGGACTTCCTGGCGCTACGTGCCGAACTGGACCCCAAAGGCCGCTTCCTCAACCCGCACCTGCGCCAGGTGTTCGGGGTGGGTGCCTGAATCCCCACCCCGTTTGACTGGAGTACCACGAATGAAACTTCTGAACCGTCGCAGTGCCCTGGGCCTGATGGCCGTGGGGGCCGGGGCTGCCTTGCTGCGCCCCGGCGTGCATGGCGCACCGCATGCACCGTACTTTGCCGATCTTTCCCAGGCCCTGAACGCTGCCGGGCTGGGCACTCCCACCCTGGTGATCGACCGGCAGCGCCTGCAGGCCAATGTGGCCCAGGTGACGAAGAACATCGGTGGGCGCATGGGCTTGCGCATTGTCGCCAAGTCGCTTCCCAGCCTGGCCTTGCTCGACGAGGTGCGCCGTGGGGCCGGTACCGACCGTCTCATGGTGTTCAGCCTGCCGCAGCTGTTGCAGCTCAGTCGCGCGGATTCCGACTTCCTGCTGGGCAAGCCCATGCCGGTGGCCGCGGCCGCGCGCTACTACCGCGAGGTGCGAACCCCCCCCGCTCCCGACAAGCTGCAGTGGCTGGTCGATACGCCCCAGCGCCTGGCCCAGTACCGTGATCTGGCGCGCCAGATCAAACGCCCGATGGCGGTCAGCTTCGAGATCGACGTTGGACTGCACCGGGGCGGCATCGACAGCGCCCAGACCATGGCCGAGATGCTGACGCTGTTGCGTGAGGAGCCGCTGCTGCAGTGGCGCGGCCTGATGGGCTACGACGCCCATGTCAGCAAGATTCCCGACATTGCGGGAAGCCGCCAACGCGCCATCGACCACGCCCGCAGCACCTATGCTGCCTATGCCCAGCAGGCCAAGGAGGCCTTGGGGGAGGGTGCACGCGCTGCGCTGTTCAACGCGGCCGGCTCGCCCACCTACCGGCTGTACGACGGCTCGGGCATCGAGAACGAACTGTCGGTCGGTTCGGCGATGGTCAAGGGAACCGACTTCGACACGCCGCTGCTCGATGACCTGAGCCCGGCGGTGTTCATCGCGACGCCCGTGCTCAAGACGCCCGAACACTTCCGCATGCCCAAGGGGGTGGAGCCCCTGGGCGACATCGTGCGCCTGTGGGACCGCAACCAGCAACAGGCCTACTTCATCTACGGTGGCAACTGGCTGGCCGAACCCGTGTCGCCCGCAGGTCTGGCGGGCAGCGGCCTGTACGGTACCTCGTCGAACCAGCAGATGCTGGTCGGCTCGGGCCTGCAGGGCCTGGCGGTGGACGACTGGGTGTTCTTCCGCCCGCGCCAGAGCGAGGCCGTGCTGCAGCAGTTCGGTGACATTGCCGTGCTGGACCATGGGAAAATCACCGGTTTTTGGCAACCCATGGCCGCAACGGCCTGAGCAGCAAAGGTTTCAATGCCCAAGGTCATGGCGGCAACGGTGGTGGAGCGGCGTGCGCGCGAGGCACGTTTGCGCGAGGAGCACATCCTGGCCGTGGTCAAGTCCCTGATCCGCCAGGGCGGGGCTGCGGAGGTGAGCATCCGCCGCGTGGCCGAGCAGGCCGGCTTTTCCACCACGGTGGTCTATGCCCATTTCAAGGACAAGGCCACGCTGATCACCCGTGCCCTTGACGCCGACCTGCTGGCCCTGGTCGCTGCGATGCGGACCGCGGTCCAGGGGGTGGATGACACCGCCGAGCGATTGCAGCGCGCCGGGTTGGCCTACGTAGCCTACGGCCTGGCCCATACCGACGAATACCAGCTGGTCTTCATGGAGCCGCGCCCGCATGCCCCCGTGGATGCGGCCCAGGTGGAGCATGGCAATGCCGAACAGGACCCTTATGCCTTTGCCTTCGGGCTGGTCGAGGCCTTTGCACGCAAACGCCTCGGGTTCGGGGGGCAGGGCGCCGAATTAACGGCGCATCAGGTGCAGACCGTGCACCTGATGACACAGATGTACTGGCAGTCCCTGCATGGGCTGGTGTCGCTGAACATCGTCATGGGGCCGACGGACCCCTGGGCACCGCACATCGACCCGTCGGCCAACGCTGCTACGGCCATGGAGGTGCTGCTGGCCGGATTCGAGCAGCGCTTCCGTGCCCGGACTTCAGGGCAATGATTTCACCCACCGGGCCATGGTGTCGGCCATGGGCGCTACGGCGGTTGGTGCCTTGATGCCACTGGCCAGCACATGCTGGCTGGCACTGGTGCTGTAGTCCACGGCCTGCAGCGACTTGACCGGGCTGCCAATACGCGCGAAGGCGGTCTTGGTTTCCTGCGGGTCCACCACCTCGTCTTTTTCGCTGTAGAGCATCAGCACGGGAGTCTTCACGGTTTCGAGCTTGCTCTCGCGCACGTGCTTCACCAAGGCCATCATGGGGAACACCGCGCGGGTGGCGTGCTTCGTGCTCCAGGCATTGGCTTCGGCCGCGTTCTCGGGCGTCCAGCCACGCACCGGGCCCTCCATGGCCAAGGCGATCTGCATGCCCCAGGGGCCGTTCACCATGTCGGCCCGCTTGTCCTTCGGGCCAAAATTGGGCGAGACAAAGGCCATGGCCGCAATGTCCTTGGCTAGTGGCGTGGTGGCCGCCCAGGTGGCCAAGGTGGCGCCAGTAGAAACGCCCAGAACCAGCACCTTGTCGCCCAGGGTCTTGCCGATCTGGATGGCCTCCACCGTGTCAGCCAGCCAATCCTGCACGCTGGCCTGACCCATGGCCTCTACCGAGGCCAGACCGTGGCCGGTGAGCCGGGCATGGAATACGTTGGCCCCCAATGCCTGGGCCAGCACGTCGGCCAACGGTGCGGTTTCGAGCCGGCTGGCAGAAAAGCCATGCAGGTAAACGATGGCCCAGGGTGTGCGCTCCCCAGGTTTGGTGGCCCAGGTGATGCCCTTTGCGTTGCTCGGCTTCATGTCGGCGAATGCCTTCTCCCCTTGCTGCAGCCAGGCGTCGAGTTGCGCCGGGTCGGCTGGTGGCGCGGTGCGCGGTGTGGGTGTTTCCGACCCGAACTGATTGCGTGGGCCCGCCAGCACCACGACAAGCAGGAGGACGGCAATGCCGGCCAGAACTTTCAATGCGGTGCGCCAGCGGCTGGCGCGCGGTATGGCCGAATTGGCGGGGGAAGCAGTGCTACTTGGCGCGTTCAAAGACGGTCTCCGTGGTTAAGCTCGCAGGCATCGTACCGTACGCCCACCGTATTGCCATGCTGGATTCCCCCAAGTACCTTCGCCACCTGCGCATGGGCGCCGTGTGCGCCGCGGGCGTGGTCCTGCTCGGTGGCTGCGCGCGCCTGTCAGACGCTGCGCAAAACATGTTTGTCAGTGTCACGCCGGCGGTGGCCACCGTGGGTGACCAGGTACTGACCGGCACCCTCCATGTCTACAACGACGCCACCGGCTTCGTCGCGCTGGAAGGCGACGTGCGCCAAGCGGGGGCACTGCGCTGCTCCGGCAGCATGCCTGTGGCCGGGTTCATGGGGCGCGACATCTACTTGCGCTGCAACAACGGGGTGCAGGCCCGGGTGGCTTTGAGCCTGCGTACCGAGCTGCGTGGCTTTGGCTTTGGCGCCGATGCCGACACACCGGTGGGACTGGCCTTTGGGCTGGAGCCACCCGAGGTGCTGGCCCTGCTGAAGTGGCCGGCGCAATGGCGCCTGTACTTGCAGGAGGGGCGCTACCAGATCGCCCTGGCTGACCCGATGGGCAAGCCGCTGCCGCCCGCGGAAGCTGCAGGCAAGCCATAGCTGTGACCGAGAGGCTTCTTGGTTGCTACGAAAAAAGTAGCTAACCACGCAGTATTTTTGCGGGCTATAGCCTTATTTCATACCCTTGATGGCGAGTGCGGCGTCGCGTACCAACTCCGGGCCGCGGTAGATCAGCCCGGTGTAGATCTGCACCACGTCCGCCCCCGCCTGGATCTTGCTCACAGCGTCCGAGGCACTCATGACGCCGCCCACCCCAATGATCGGGAAGTCCTTGCCCAGGGCCGCGCGCAGCTGGCGGATCACGCGGTTGCTGGCTTCCAGTACCGGTGCCCCTGACAGGCCGCCAGCTTCCTCGGCGTGGCGCAGGCCCTTCACCGCGTCGCGCGACAGGGTGGTGTTGGTGGCCACCACGCCATCCATGCCATGTTTGCGCAGCGTCGCGGCGATCACACCCACCTGGGTCTCGTCCAGATCGGGGGCGATCTTCAGGAAGATGGGCACGTGGCGCGGTGTGCGCTTGCCGTCGGCGCCCGTAGTGGCGTATCGGTCCGCCAACTCGGCGCGGCGCTGGGCGATGGCACCCAACAAGCCGTCCAGGGCCTCGTCGCTTTGCAAGGCGCGCAGGTTCTTGGTGTTCGGGCTGGAGATGTTCACCGTCACGTAGTCGGCATGCGGGAAGACACCGTCCAGGCAGATCAGGTAGTCGTCGGTGGCGTTCTCGATCGGGGTGGCGGCGTTCTTGCCGATGTTCAGGCCCAGCAGCAGCTCCTTGCTGCCGCTGGAACGCAGGTGCGAACGCTTCACGTTGGCAATGAAGGCGTCCAGCCCTTCGTTGTTGAAGCCCAGGCGGTTGATGAGTGCATTCTTCTCGGGAATGCGGAACATGCGCGGCTTGGGGTTGCCCGGCTGCGCCTTCGGCGTCACCGTGCCGACTTCGACGAAGCCAAAGCCCATGGCGCCCAAGGCGTCGATGCAGCGTGCGTTCTTGTCCAGCCCGGCCGCCATGCCCACCCGGTTGGGGAAGCGCAGACCGGCCAGCGTGATGGGGTCGTCCACCCGATTGGCGCCGTAGGCGTTCTGCAATGGGGTGCCCTGGGTCATGGCCAGGCCCGCCATGGTGAGCTCGTGGGCGGCTTCGGCGTCCATCTGGAACAAAACTTTGCGTGCCAGACCGTAGGGGATGAGAGACATTGGATAATTCCTGCAGTAATTCTTGTGTGACCAACCCGCTATTTTCCCCGATGAACACCTCCGCTTCCGCCCCCGCTACCGCACTGACCCAAGACCAACTCAAAACCCTCGTCGGCGAAGCTGCGCTGCGCTACGTGGTGCCGGGCGACATCGTTGGCGTGGGTACCGGTTCCACCGTCAACAAGTTCATCGACGCGCTGGCTTCCATGAAGGACCAGATCAAGGGCGCGGTCTCCAGCTCCGAAGCCAGCACTGCCCGCCTGAAGGCCCTGGGCATTCCCGTGTTCGACTCCAATGACGTGCCGCGTCTGTCGGTCTATATCGACGGTGCCGACGAGATCGACGGCGCGGGCAACATGGTCAAGGGTGGTGGCGCCGCGCTGACGCGCGAGAAGATCGTTGCCGCCCAGAGCGACAAGTTCGTCTGCATCGCCGACGAGTCCAAGCTGGTACAGGTGCTGGGCAAGTTCCCCTTGCCGGTGGAGGTGATCCCCATGGCGGCCAACCGTGTCATCGCCCAGTTCGCAGCCATGGGTGGCAGCGGCAAGGTACGCATGAAGGACGGTGCCCCGCTGGTCACCGACAACGGCCAGCACATCGTGGACGTCACGGGTCTACAGATCACCGACCCCCGCGCTTTTGAGGCCGAAGTGAGCCAGTGGCCGGGCGTGGTCACCGTGGGCGTGTTTGCCTACCAGAAGGCCCAGGTGTGCCTGCTGGGCACGGCGCAGGGCGTGAAGACGCTCGAATTCTGATAGCGCCCAGGGGCGGCTTTCCACCGCCATCCGGCCAGTTGCTTGCATGAAGGAGTTGTGATGGCGTGGACCGTACTCATTACCGGCTGCTCCAGCGGCATCGGCCAGGCCCTGGCCCTGGAGCTGCATGCCCGGGGCCATGTGGTCTACGCCACGGCCCGCAAGGCGGAGGCGCTGCAGCCGCTGGCTGCCAAGGGCCTCAAGACCCTGGTGCTGGACGTGAACGACGACGCCAGCATCGCCCAGGCCTTTGCCACGGTGCAGGCCGAGCAGGGGCAGCTGAACCTGTTGGTGAACAACGCTGGCTTTTCCCAGGTGGGCGCGGTGCTGGACCTAACCCGCGAAGACCTGCGCCGCCAGTACGAGACCAACGTCATCTCGCCCTTTGCCGTGGCGCGCGCAGCCTTGCCGTTGCTGCGGGCCGCCAAGGCCCGGGGGCAGGCAGCCACCATTGCCAACGTGGGCAGCATCGTGGGCCTGTTCACCACACCGTTTGCCGGGGCCTATTGCTCCAGCAAGTCCGCCATCCATGCCCTGACCGACGCCATGCGCATGGAAATTGCGCCTTTCGGCATTGCCGTGGTCACCATCCAGCCCGGCGGCGTGCAGTCCTCCTTCGGCAACCACGCCGAAGCGGCCATCCGCCTGCCGGACGATTCACCGTTCCAAGGCGTGGCGGCCGGCATCCGCGCCCGTGCCCAGGCGGGGCAGGTGAAAGCCACACCGGCAGAGGCATTTGTCAGACCCGTGGTGGATGCCCTGCTACAGGAAATCCCACCGCTGCGGGTGCGTGGTGGAAAGGGCAGCTTTGCCCTGCCGCTGCTGGTGCGCACGCTGCCCACGCGGATGCTGGACCGGGTGCTGTCGAAAAAATTCGGATTGCTGGGGTGGCACCCCAAGCCTTAGGGTAGGGCACGCATTCGGCGTACTATTCCGAGTAAATCACACGGACGATTGACACCGCCATGTCCAGGGTGTCCACTTGACCGGTATTCCTCACCCGACCATGAAGTTCCGTCTGGCTTTGGCTATCGCCACCTTCGTTGTACTTGACCTTGGTGCACTGGCTTTCAGTTACAGCATCGCTCGGCAGGTGGAGCTGGATGCCGTTGCGATCAATTTGGCGGGGCGTCAGCGCATGCTGTCCCAACGAATCACCAAGGCCAGCCTTCTCGCCATTTCGCCAACCCAGGATGCCGCATTGCGCCAAGCGTCGGCGAAGGAAGCCGATGCCGCCTACAAGGTGTTTCGCCGAACGCTGTTGGCATTCGCTCAGGGTGGCGAGACCGTTGGTGGAGACGGACGTACGGTGCAGTTGCAGGCGGTGAGGGGATCGGCAGCCTTGTTGGTGGGCGAGGTGCGGGGTTTGCTGGAGCCCTGGTCAGAAGTTCCCAGCACTGCCCCGCAGATGGCGCAGTTCAGTCAGTTCATGGTGGAGCGCAACGGCGCCATTCTGGAGGCCATGAACCAATTGACCACGTCTCTGGAAAGCCAGTCCGTCGCTGCGGTGTCATCCCTGCGGATTGCCCAGACCGTTGTTTTTTCCTTGTCCCTGCTGAATTTCCTGTTCATCCTGTGGGGAATGCACCAGGGGCGCGTGCGGGCCGAGCGCGAGGCCGTCACGGATTCATTAACGGGGCTATTGAACCGGGGTGGTTTCTATGCCGCCCTCCGGCAAGCCTTCGATCAGCGCGATGATTCCACCAATCTGGGTGTGATGCTTCTGGATATCGATGGATTCAAGGGGATCAACGATACCTATGGCCATGCCGCGGGGGACGACGCGTTGCGGGAAGCTGCGCGCCGATTGCAGGGACTGGCCGCCAAGGGCTGGACGTGCGGGAGGCTGGGTGGGGACGAGTTTGCAATCATCTGTCCAGGAATGGATATCCAGCAGATGCAGGCCGGCGCGAGCCATGTGTGCGAGGTGATGGCTGGAATTCCGGTCGGAACCGGGGTGGTGGGTGCGAGCGTCGGCTGGGCGATCGCTTCCGGCCACTCCAGCCCGGATGCGGTTCTGGCGGCTGCCGATCGCATGATGTACGAGGTAAAAGGCAGGCGCTACCAGTCGCACAGTTATCGCTTCAGCCGACGCACTGACGGCACCGCCACGGTGCATTGAAGCACCCATTCCTTTGCATCGGGCCTACTTCCGATGCCTGGCCTTGAGGCTACGGAGAACAGCGAAATGGTGCTTCTCGGAAGTGCAACGCTTGTGCTCGCGCAGTTGGGTGTCGCTATCGTTCTATCGATGCGAATCCACGCGACGCACAATGTGTCCGAGCCGCAGTTGCGCTCAGTGAAATTCAGGAGTGTTTTTGTGAAATCCGTTGTACTTTTCATTCACCTTTGCCTGGTGGGCGTCTGGCTGGGCTGTGTGCTGACCGAGGCGCTGTTCGAGCGCGCCTTGCTGGGGCAGGGTCGGGCGCAGGAGCTGCTGCTGGCGCGGCTGCACAAGAAGGTGGACGTGGTGGTGGAGATTCCGGCCTTCTTGGGTGTCTTGCTTACGGGCGCCCTGATGGCTGCGCAAGTCCCCATGACTGCGGTGTTGCAGTGGAAGATCGTGTTCGGACTGATCGCCATTGGCGCGAACCTGTACTGCGTGCGCCTGGTCTGGGCGCGCTTGGCGTTGGCGGAGGCCGGCGATTGGGACGGCTTTGCCGCCGTAGACCATCGTCAGCACCAGTGGGGGGCGGTGGTGCTGGCGGGCTTGTTGGGCGCACTGGGTCTGGGCGGCTACCTGTTCACCGCCTGATCAGGCTGCAGCCCAACGGCTGGTTCAGAACGTGATGCCTGCGGGATTGGTGGGCGTAGGCCCTGTGGGTGCCAGAGGGGGCGGAGGCGGTTCCACCGGAGCCTTTTCGACCGGTTTGGGATCTTCCTTGGGCTTCACCGCAACCGCGGGCGCGGGGGCTGGATTCTTGTAGCCACTGGGCAACAGCGACGTGGCGGGGTAGCCGGCGGCGTCCAGGTAGCGGTTCCATTCGGCGTCGCTGAAGCCCTTGACCTTCTGGCCGCCCACGGTGAGCAGCGGCAGGTTGGCCTCACCCGCCAGACGTTGCAGGTATTCGGTGTCCTCGGCGGTGCTGATGGTTCGCTCGGTGAACGGGATGCCTCGTCCATTGAGCAAGTTGCGTCCGGCATCGCACGGGGCACACTTGGCCGAGGTGTACAAACTAACTGGGTACTTGCTGACCGCTTGCTTGAGCTCGAAGGGCAGGTTTGCGTTGGCTGCGCTGGCGCGGGCACCGGTGCCGGTGGATGTGACTTTGCCCTGGTCCGCCACGGGGGGCTTGTCCGAGAAGGTGACCTTGCCGTCCGGACCAACGATGCGGTACACCGTTTGGGCCTGCGTGCCCAGGCTGGCCAGGGCGGTTAGGGCCAAGGCGCTCAACAAGTGCGAAGCTGGTTTCATATGCTGCGGTTCGGTGTGGTTTACGGGGCCATGCCCTGGTGGCGCAGCAGCGCATCGATGCTGGGTTCACGGCCCCGGAAGGCCTTGAACGACTCCATCGCCGGGCGGCTGCCGCCCGCTTCCAGGATTTCCTGGCAGTATTTTCTACCAGTCTGCGGATTCGGGGAACCGTCGGGCAGCACACTTTCCTCAAAGGCGGCGTAGGCATCGGCCGAAAGCACCTCGGCCCACTTGTAGCTGTAGTAGCCCGCCGCGTAGCCCCCGGCAAAAATGTGACTGAAGGTGTGCGGTGTGCGGCTGAATGCGGGTGTAGGAAGTACGGCCACTTCAGACCGCACCGACTGCAGCAGCGCCATGAAGTCCGCGCTGGGCTGGTGCTCGGTGTGCAGCAGCATGTCGAACAGCGCGAACTCCACCTGGCGCAGGGTCTGCATGCCGCTCTGGAAGTTCTTTGCGGCGATCATCTTGTCGAACAGCGCACGCGGCAGCGGGGCACCCGTGTTCACGTGGGATGTCAACGTTTGCAGCACGCTCCATTCCCAGCAGAAGTTCTCCATGAACTGGCTGGGCAGTTCCACCGCGTCCCACTCCACGCCGTTGATGCCGGCCACGTCCTGCTCGTCCACTTGCGTGAGCAGGTGGTGCACACCGTGCCCGAACTCGTGGAACAGGGTGATGACGTCGTCGTGCGTCAGCAAGGCAGGTTTTCCGTCCTGCCCTTCGGCAAAGTTGCACACCAGGTGCGCCACCGGGGTTTGCAGGCTACGGGTGTCGGGGCGCAGCCAGCGTGAGCGCACGCCGTCCATCCAGGCGCCACCGCGTTTGCCGTTGCGGGCTGCGGGGTCGAGGTAGAAGTGCCCGACCAGGCGGCGGGCACCGTCGTCCAGCACGCGTTCGATGCGGAAGAAACGCACGCCTTGATGCCACACCGGCGCCGTGTCGGGCACGATGGCAATGCCAAACAGGTTTTGCGCCAGCGCAAACAGGCCGTCGAGTACGCGCGGGGCGGTGAAGTATTCCTTGAGTTCCTGCTCGCTGAAGGCGTAGCGCGCTTCCTTGAGCTTTTCGGACACGTACGGCCAGTCCCAGGCCTGCGGGTCGGCCAAGTCCAACTGCTCCTTGGCAAACGTGCGCAGGTCGGCCACGTCTTTTTCGGCATAGGGGCGGGCCTTGCGGGCCAGGTCACGCAGGAAGCTCACCACCGTGGCAGTGGAGTCGGCCATCTTGGGCACCAGGGAAACGGTGCCAAAGTCGGGGTAACCGAGCAGTTTGGCTTCCTCCTGTCGCAGGGCCAGCAGCTCGCTGATGATGGGGGAATTGTCGCGTTCCGGCACGGCGGGCTCGGCCTGGTCAGAGGCGCGGGTCACGTAGGCACGGTAGAGTTTTTCGCGCAACGCGCTGCTGGTGGCAAATTGCATCACCGGCAGGTAGCAGGGCATCTTCAGGGTGAGCTTGTAGCCTTCTTTGCCATCCTTCTCGGCGCCTGCGCGGGCGGCCTGCACCACATCGGTCGGCACGCCGTCGAGCTCGGCGAGCGTGGCGTAGTAGGCAAAGGCGTCGGTGGCGTCGAGCGTGTTCTCGCTGAACTTCTGCCCCAGCTCGGCCTGGCGCTCCTGGATCTGGGCAAAACGCTCGCGCGCAGCTCCCTGCAGTTCGGCTCCGCCTAAGCGAAAGCCGCGCAGCGCGTTGGAGCGGGCCTGGCGTTGGGCGGGAGTCAGCGCCTCCGGGTTCATGGCCTTGTACTTGGCGTACAGGCGCTCGTCGGCACCGAGGCGGGTGTAGAAGTCGGTGACCTTGGGCAGCGCTTCGTTGTAGGCGGCGCGCAGCTCGGGCGTGTCGGCCACGCTGTTGAGGTGGCCCACGGCCCCCCAGGCCACGCCCAGGCGCTCGGTAGTCACATCCAGCGCCGTCGACATGGCAGCCCAGTCGGCGGGGAAGTCGTCGGCCGTGACTTTGGCCAGGGCTGCTTCGCAGTCGGCCAGCAGCGCGTCCACAGCCGGGGCAACATGCTCCGGGCGGATCTGGTCAAACAGGGGCAGGGCGGAGGTACTGAGCAGGGGATTCATCAGCAGGAGCTATGGGCAAAGGGAGGGATTACAAGCCGCGGGCCGCTGCTTCGCGTTCGGCCGATTCCATGGTGTTGACCAGCAGCATGGTGATGGTCATGGGGCCCACGCCGCCAGGCACGGGGGTGATGAAGCCAGCGACTTCGCTGACCCCGGCGTAGTCCACGTCGCCGCAGAGCTTGCCCTCGTCATTGCGGTTCATGCCCACGTCAATGACCACGGCACCGGGCTTGACCATGTCTTTGGTCAACACATTGCGCTTGCCCACGGCTGCCACCACCACGTCGGCCTGGCGCGTCATGGCACCCAGGTCGGCGGTGCCACTGTGGGTGATGGTGACCGTGGCATTGGCCTGCAGCAGCATCATGGCCATGGGCTTGCCCACGATGTTGGAGCGGCCGATGACCACGGCGTGCTTGCCGCGCAGGTCCTTCATGCCAATGCTTTCCAGCATCTTCATGCAACCATACGGGGTGCAGGCCTTGAAGCCGGTCTCGCCCACCATCAGGGCCCCGGCGCTGGCCACGTGGAAGCCGTCCACGTCCTTGGCCGGGGAAATGGCTTCAATGACCTTGTGGTCGTCGATGTGCTTTGGCAAGGGCAGCTGCACCAGGATGCCGTGGATGCTGGGGTCGTTGTTCAGGGCTTCGACACGGGCCAGCAGTTCGGCTTCCGTCATGGATGCATCGTACTTTTCCAGCACCGAGTGAAGGCCGGCCTCTTCACATGCCTTGACCTTGTTGCGCACATACACCTGGCTGGCCTGGTTGTCGCCCACCAGGACCACGGCGAGTCCGGGGGTGAGGCCGCGGGCCTTCAGGGCCGCGGCACGGGTGGCTACTTCGCCACGCAGTTGCTTGGACAGGGCATTGCCGTCGATGATTTGGGCGGTGGTCATGGGGGTTCTCCAATGAAAAACGCCCGCAGGTCAATGGCAGCGGGCGTGGGTAGCTATGAAAACGGAAGCGTCTTAGCTGGTGGCCTTTTGTGGCACTTGGCCCAGCGCAATCTTGAGCAGGTCGGCCACGGTATTGGCGCCGAGCTTTTCCATGATGTTGGCGCGGTGCGCCTCCACCGTCTTGATGCTGATGGCCAGGTCGTCGGCAATCTGCTTGTTCAGGCGACCGGCCACGATGCGTTCCAGCACCTGCGATTCGCGCATGGTGAGTTTGGACAGCAGGGCGTCGCGGCTGGCCGCTTCCTGGGTTTCGGCGAAGGATTCGCGTGCCAGTTCCAGCATGCGCTCCACCAGGGCAGCGATCTGGTCTTCATTGAAGGGCTTCTGGATGAAATCGACCGCGCCTTTCTTCATGGTGGAAACGGCCATCGGAACATCGCCGTGACCGGTGATGAAGGTGATGGGCAGTGGCGAGCGCATGTCGATGAGTCGGGTCTGGAGCTCCAGACCGGTCATGCCCGCCATGCGGATGTCGACGATCAGGCAGGCCACTTCGCGCGCGTCATAGCGGCTCAGGAAGGATTCGGCAGAGTCGAAGCAGCGCACCCGGTAGTCGCGGCCCTCCAGCAGCCACTGCAGCGAATCGCGCACGGCTTCGTCGTCATCCACTACGTAAACGGTTCCTTTTTTGGGGATCAGGCTCATGGGGTTGAAAGCTAGCGGTTGGTTGTGGTGTCGACGGCGGCAGGTGCGGCCTGCTCGGACATGGGAATCCAGAACGAGAAGCGGCAGCCCACGACTTCGTCGCCATTGTAGAGGTTCTGCGCACTCATCCGACCCATGTGCGATTCGACAATGGAGCGGCACAAGGACAGGCCAATGCCCATGCCTTCGGGCTTCGTGGAATAGAAGGCTTCATACAGGCGCGCCTCAACTTCCGGCGACAGCCCCTTGCCGGTGTCCTGCACTGAAAACTCGACCACGGGCTGGTCGTCCAGGCGACGCGGTACCACCCGCAGTTCTACGATGCGCTGCGGTGTCTGTCGCAGCGCTTCATCGATGGCCTGGGCGGCATTGCGCAGCAGGTTCACCAGTACCTGCTCGATCAGGATCGGGTCGACCATCAGCGGAGGAATGCGCGAGGCCACGTAGTGGTTGAGGCGCACGTTGAATTTGCGCAGCTCGATTTCGGCCAGTTCCACAGCCTCGGCCACCATGGTGTTGACGTCGGACAGCGTGCGGTTGGGCTCGCTGCGCTTCACGAAGGCGCGGATGCGCTGGATGATCTGTCCGGCCCGATGGGCCTGCTTGGCGGTCTTCTCCAGGGCACTGAGCAGGTCGGGTTCGGTGATGTTTCCTGCCTTGATGCGGGACAGCATGCCGTTGCAGTAGTTGTTGATGGCGGTCAGTGGCTGGTTCAGCTCGTGGGCCACGCTGGACGCCATTTCACCCATGGTGATGAGGCGGCTGGCCGTCTGGGCCCGCTCGGCCTGGGTTGCAGCCTGCTCCTCGGCCAGGCGCTGGCTGGTGATGTCGCTTGCGATCACCATCTGGGCCAGGCGCCCGTCAACCCAGCTCAGGTACCGTGTACGCACTTCGAGCCACTTGTCGAGTGCCGGGATGTACAGCTCCGAGCGTTCGGTTTCGGTATCGGGCAGGGCGGAGATGGGCAAGCCCGCAAAGGCGTCCACGTCGTCATCGGCGTCGTCGTTGGGGCTGCTTTGCGGCATGCCGGCCTGGGCGATGAGCTGCAGGTGCCCGTTGGCGCTGGTGCCGAACCACTGGCGGTAGAGCTTGTTCGCGAACAGGACTTCCTCGCTGCCCAGCGGCGCCACGGAAATGGATGCATCCAGGGCTTCGAGCACCGTGGTGAAGCGCTGGTGCGATTCACTGAGCTGTTCCCGCACCCGGTTAGGCTCGGTGATGTCGGTCATGGAGGTCATCCAGCCGGTCTGGGTGCCCATGGAGTCGATCAGCGGGCTGGTGTACAGGCGTGCCTCAAACACAGTGCCGTCGCGGCGCTTCACACGCATCTGGAAGCCGCCCAGCGCGGTGATGCCGCTGAGCTCTTCCGCCATCCGCTGCTGCAACATTTCCCGGTCGCTTTCGGGCCAGTAGGGGAACGGGGCCGTACGTCCCACCAGGTCCGCTTCGGACCAACCGGTCATCTGGCAGAACGCCGCATTCACGTAGGTGATGCGGCCCTGCAGGTCCATCGCGCGCATGCCGGTGAGTATGGAGTTTTCCATGGCGCGACGGAAGTTGGTTTCCGACATCAGGGCCTGTTGTGCCTGGAGACGGCGACGCGTGTGGCGCCAGTTGGCGATCAGCATCCAGGCGGTCATGATGCTCAATGCGGTGACGAGCCAGAACAAGCCGCTGCCGATGACGCCGAGCGATGCCCGGTAGGCCTGGGCGCGGATCTTCAGGCCCGGCCCGACGGGCGAGACATCCATGGTGTGCTCGTTGGGCGGGGTGGCCCACGGCAGCCAGGGGCTGATCAGCTTCTTGTTCGGGACCACGCTACCGGCCAGCAGGGCGCCGTTGCTGTCCAGCAGCGAAACCGCATAGCGCGCGGTGACCTCGGAGGGCACGCCATAGCGATAGAGCGCATCGACCGAATACTCGGCCAGCAGCACGCCTGCAAAGCGCGCCCGGTCGCTCAGGGGGACGTGCATCTGCAGCAATGGCGGATCGTTGGTGGTCCAGATGCGCTGCAGGTAGGTGACCTGGTTGCTTTCGCGTGCCTGCAGGAAGCCCGCTTCGGTGTCGCCGCGCTGCGACAGCGGTGTGCTGGCCGTGAGTTGGAACGCCGCCAGACTCGCCGTTCCGAGACTGGCACGGACCCGGCGCCGTTCGTCCACCCAAGCCACGCCCTGCAGTTCGGGGTACTGGTTGATCATGGCTTCTGCGCGCACCTTGAATTCTGTGGGGTCGAGTTCACGGTTGGCGATTTCGCGGGCCACGCGCATGAATTGCTCCTGGCGCTCCAGTAGACGCAGTCGAAGCCGCTGCTGGGTGTATTCCACATCCCGCTGCACGGCCTCGTGCTCGCGCTCGATCTCTTCGATGCGCAGGTACCCCAGGGCCGCCACGATGGCGCTGAAGAACAGCAATACCGCGGCCAATGGGGCCAGCATGGCGAAGCGATCCTGACGGTAGGGCGTGAGGCGCTTCCACCAGCGCCTCGCCTTGCTGACGGTAGGGATGCCCAGTTGGTCGGGCAATTCTTTCAAGGGGGGCAAAGGCATGGCGCTGAGTGTAGGAGAGGCGTTCCCGACAAAACCGTCTCAAATATCACAATACGAAATCATATAGCGCATGTTGAAAAAATGAGAAAGTTATGAGAAACTAGAGCTGTCGTACTAAATTCGCGCAATACCCAAAAGGAGATACGCATGTCCGCTCAAGCTGCACCGCAAGGTGTGAACGCCCTCTACGATTCCCAGGAAACCCAGGAATGGCTGGACGCCTTGAGCGCCGTCATCGAGGCAGAAGGGCCTGACCGCGCCCACGCCCTGTTGGAGGAATTGCTCGAACATGCGCGCCAGAACAGCATCGACATGCCGTTCTCGGCCAACACCGGCTATGTGAATACCATTGAGCCGGACCAGGAAGCCCACTGCCCGGGCAACATCCAAATCGAGAAGCGCCTGCGCGCCTACATGCGCTGGAACGCCATGGCCATGGTGGTGCGCGCCAACCGCCTCAACCCCGCCGACGGTGGTGACTTGGGTGGCCACATCGGCTCCTTCGCCTCGGTGGCCAGCATGTTCGGTGCCGGCTTCAACCACTTCTGGCACGCTGAAAGCGAAAACCACGGCGGTGACTGCCTCTACATCCAGGGCCACAGCGCCCCCGGCATCTACGCCCGCGCTTACTTGGAAGGACGTCTGACTGAAGCGCAACTCGACAGCTTCCGCCAGGAAGTGGACGGCAAGGGCCTGCCGAGCTACCCGCACCCCAAGCTGATGCCCGAGTTCTGGCAGTTCCCTACCGTGTCCATGGGGCTGGGGCCCTTGATGGCCATCTACCAGGCCCGTTTCCTCAAGTACCTGCATGCCCGCGGCATTGCCAATACCGAGAACCGCAAGGTCTGGGCCTTCATGGGCGATGGCGAGATGGACGAGCCCGAATCCCTGGGCGCCATCGGCCTGGCCGCCCGTGAAGGGCTGGATAACCTGATCTTTGTGGTGAACTGCAACCTGCAGCGCCTGGACGGCCCGGTGCGCGGCAACGGCAAGATCATCCAGGAGCTCGAAGGCGAGTTCCGTGGTTCCGGCTGGAACGTCATCAAGCTGATCTGGGGCAAGGGCTGGGACGAACTGCTGGCGCGCGACAAGAGCGGCAAATTGAAGCAGCTCATGATGGAAACCCTGGATGGCGACTACCAGGCCATGAAAGCCAACGACGGTGCCTTTGTGCGCAAGAACTTCTTTGGCAAGTACCCCGAAACGCTCAAGCTGGTCGAGCACATGACTGACGAAGAGGTGTTCGAACTGCGCCGCGGCGGCCACCAGCCCGAGAAGGTGTACGCAGCCTTCCATGCCGCCCACAACACGAAAACCGGTCAGCCCACCGTGCTGCTGGTCAAGACAGTCAAGGGCTATGGCATGGGCAAGGCCGGTGAAGGCAAGAATACCGTGCACCAGACAAAGAAGCTCAGCGACGAGGACATCAAGTACATCCGCGACCGCTTCGGCATCCCCATTCCCGACAGCCAGCTGGCCGACATTCCCTACTACAAGCCGGCCGACGACACGCCGGAAATGCGCTACCTGCACGAGCGCCGCAAGGCGCTGGGCGGCTATTTGCCGCACCGTCGCGTCAAGGCCGACGAGCATTTCACCGTGCCGGCACTGGAAACCTTCAAGGCCGTGCTGGAGCCCACGGCGGAAGGCCGCGAGATCAGTACCACCCAGGCCTACGTGCGCTTTTTGACGCAGCTGCTGCGCGACCAAGCCCTGGGCCCGCGCGTGGTACCCATCCTGGTGGACGAGGCCCGCACCTTCGGCATGGAAGGCCTGTTCCGCCAGATCGGCATCTACAACCCCAAGGGCCAGATGTACACCCCGGTGGACAAGGACCAGGTGATGTACTACCGCGAAGACAAGGCCGGCCAGATCCTGCAGGAAGGCATCAACGAAGCCGGTGGCATGGCCAGCTGGATTGCGGCGGCCACCAGCTACAGCACCAGCAACCGCATCATGGTGCCGTTCTTCGTCTACTACTCGATGTTCGGCTTCCAGCGCATCGGTGACCTGGCCTGGGCGGCCGGTGACATGCAGGCCCGCGGCTTCCTGCTGGGCGGTACCTCGGGGCGTACCACGCTCAACGGCGAGGGCCTGCAGCACGAGGACGGGCACAGCCACATCCTGGCCGGCACCATTCCGAACTGCGTGAGCTACGACCCGACGTTCGCGCACGAAGTGGGCGTCATCATCCACCACGGCTTGAAGCGCATGGTGGAGCGCCAGGAAAACGTCTTCTACTACCTGACCCTGCTGAACGAGAACTACGCCATGCCGGGCCTGACCGCCGGCACCGAAGAGCAGATCATCAAGGGCATGTACCTGTGCAAGGAAGGGCCCAAGATGACGCCGCGCGTGCAGCTGCTGGGCTCGGGCTCGATCCTGCGCGAAAGCCTGGCCGCACAGGAACTGCTGGCGCTGGACTGGGGCGTGGCGGCCAATGTGTGGAGCTGCCCAAGCTTCAATGAACTGGCCCGCGACGGCCAGGACTGCGAACGCTGGAACCTGCTGCACCCCGAGGCCGCGCCGCGTGTGCCTTTCGTGGCGCAGCAGCTCGACAAGCACACCGGCCCCGTGGTGTGCTCCACCGACTACATGAAGAACTACGGCGAGCAGATCCGCGCCTTCATTCCCAAGGGCCGTACCTACAAGGTGCTGGGCACCGACGGCTTCGGCCGCAGCGACTTCCGCTCCAAGCTGCGCGAGCACTTCGAGATCAACCGCCACTACATCGTGGTGGCCGCGCTCAAGGCCCTGGCCGAAGAAGGCAGCGTGCCGCTGGCCAAGGTGAGCGAGGCCATTGCCAAGTACGGTATCAAGACCGAAGCCATCAACCCCCTGTACGCCTGACACGGATCGGAGTAACCCAACATGGCAACTATTGAAATCAAGGTTCCCGACATTGGCGACTTCGACGAGGTCGCGGTGATTGAGCTGCTGGTCAAGCCCGGCGACACCGTCAAGGCCGAGCAAAGCCTTATCACCGTGGAGAGCGATAAGGCCTCCATGGAAATTCCTTCCAGCCACGCCGGCGTCGTCAAGGCCTTGCAGGTGAAGCTGGGCGACAAGGTGAAGGAAGGCTCCGTGGTGCTGCTGCTGGACTCAGCCGATGCTGCTGCAGCTGCACCCGCAGCGCCCGCCTCTGTGCCGAATCCGGCTCCAGCCCTCGTAGAAAGTGCGCAAGCAGCTCCTGTTTCTGTAGCGACTGCAGCCTCGTCCGGTCCCGTGAATGTCACCGTGCCCGACATTGGTGACTTCAAGGACGTGGCCGTCATCGAGCTGCTGGTGAAGGTGGGCGACACCGTCAAGGCCGAGCAGAGCCTGATCACCGTGGAAAGCGACAAGGCCTCCATGGAGATTCCCTCCAGCCATGCTGGCGTGGTGAAGGAAATCAAGGTCAAGGTGGGCGACACCGTGAACCAGGGCGACTTGGTGCTGGTGCTCGAAGGCGCGGCCGGTGGTGCCGCCGCTGCGCCTGCCGCCAGCGCACCGGCAGCGGCCGCCGCGGCAGCGCCAGCGGTCGCAGCCCCGGCTGCAACGCCCGCGGTAGCCGCTGCCGCTGTGCCCGCCCACAACCCCACGGCCCTGGCCGTGAAAGTGCCCCATGCCAGCCCCTCGGTGCGCAAGTTCGCCCGCGAGCTCGGCGTGCCGTTGGCCGAGGTGAAGGGCTCCGGCCCCAAAGGCCGCATCACCCAGGCCGACGTGCAGGCCTTCACCAAGGCGGTGATGGGCGGCGCGGTGCAGACCGCCGCCATTGCCGCGGCCGCCAAGGCCGCACCGGCGGCTGGCGATGGTGCAGCACTGGGCCTCATTCCCTGGCCCAAGGTGGACTTCGCCAAGTTCGGCCCCATCGAGCTAAAGGAACTGGGCCGCATCAAGAAGATCAGCGGTGCCAACCTGCTGCGCAACGCCATCATGATTCCGGCCGTCACCAACCACGACGATGCCGACATCACCGACCTGGAAGCCTTCCGCGTTGCCACCAACAAGGAAAACGAGAAGTCGGGCATCAAGGTCACGATGCTGGCCTTCTTGATCAAGGCCTGCGTGGCCGCGCTCAAGAAGTACCCCGAGTTCAACAGCAGCCTCGACGGCGACGCCTTGGTCTACAAGAACTACTGGCACATCGGCTTCGCGGCCGACACGCCCAACGGCCTGATGGTGCCGGTGATCAAGGATGCCGACAAGAAAGGCATCTTCCAGATCAGCCAGGAAATGTCGGAACTGGCCAAGAAGGCGCGTGAAGGCAAGCTCAGCCCCGCCGAAATGTCGGGTGCCACCTTCACCATCTCCAGCCTGGGCGGCATTGGCGGGCGCTACTTCACGCCCATCATCAACGCGCCCGAAGTGGCCATCCTCGGGGTGTGCAAGAGCACCATGGAGCCGGTGTGGGACGGCAAGGCCTTCCAGCCGCGCCTGATGCTCCCGCTGTCGCTGACCTGGGACCACCGCGTGATCGACGGCGCCGCTGCCGCACGCTTCAACGTCTACCTGGCGCAGATCCTGGGCGACTTCCGCCGGGTGATGCTGTAAACCGAAGGAACCAACATGGCGATCGTAGAAATCAAGGTTCCCGACATTGGCGACTTCGACGAAGTGGCCGTGATCGAGTTGCTGGTCAAGGTGGGTGACACCATCAAGGCCGAGCAAAGCCTCATTACCGTGGAGAGCGACAAGGCTTCCATGGAAATTCCGTCCAGCCAGGGCGGGGTGGTCAAGGAGCTGAAAGTCAAGCTTGGCGACAAGGTGAAAGAAGGCTCGGTGGTGGTGCTGCTGGAAGCGGCCGGTGCAGCTGATTCTGTGCCAAATGTGGCTCCAGCCCCCGCAAAAACTGCGCAGGCAGCTCCTGTTTCCGTAGCGCCTGCGGCGGCCCCGGTGGCGGCCAGCTTTGGCGAAAGTTTCAAAGGTGTTGCCGACCTGGAGTGCGACGTGCTGGTGCTGGGCGGCGGCCCCGGTGGCTACTCGGCCGCTTTCCGAGCCGCTGACCTCGGCCTCAAGGTCGTTGTCGTCGAACGCTACAGCACCCTCGGTGGTGTGTGTCTGAACGTAGGCTGCATCCCGTCGAAGGCGCTGCTGCACGTGGCCGCCGTCATGGACGAAGTGCGCCACATGGCCGACGTGGGCGTGGACTTTGGCGCCCCCGTTGTCAACATCGACAAGCTGCGCGGCCACAAGGAAAAAGTCATCGGCAAGCTCACCGGCGGCCTGGCCGCCATGGCCAAGATGCGCAAGGTGACTTTCCTGCGCGGCTACGGCGCCTTTGTGGGGCCCAACCACCTGGAAGTGGAAGAAACCACCGGCAGCGGGCAGGACAAGACCGGTACCAAGAAGGTCGTGGCGTTCAAGAATGCCATCATCGCTGCGGGCAGCCAGGCTGTGCGCCTGCCCTTCATGCCCGACGATCCGCGTGTGGTGGACAGCACTGGTGCCTTGGCGCTCAAGGAAGTTCCCAAGCGCATGCTCATCCTGGGCGGCGGCATCATCGGCCTAGAAATGGGCACCGTCTACAGCACGCTGGGCGCACGCCTGGACGTGGTGGAAATGATGGACGGCCTGATGCAGGGCGCCGACCGCGATCTGGTCAAGATCTGGCAGAAGATGAACGCCCACCGTTTCGACAACATCATGCTCAAGACCAAGACGGTCGGGGCCAAGGCTACGCCCGAAGGCATCGAGGTCACGTTCGCTCCGGCGGAAGAGGGCGGCACCGCCCCCGCACCACAGGTGTATGACCTGGTGCTGCAGGCCGTGGGCCGCACGCCCAATGGCAAGAAGATCGCCGCCGACAAGGCCGGTGTGGCCGTCACGGACCGCGGCTTCATCAACGTCGACATCCAGATGCGCACCAACGTGCCCCACATCTTCGCCATCGGTGACATCGTGGGCCAGCCCATGCTGGCGCACAAGGCGGTGCACGAAGCGCATGTGGCCGCCGAGGTGATTGCCGGTGAACTCAAGGGCGACAAGGAACTGGCCAGTGCCGCCTTCAACGCCCGCGTGATTCCCAGCGTGGCCTACACCGACCCCGAAGTGGCTTGGGTCGGTCTGACCGAAGACCAGGCCAAGGCCCAGGGCATCAAGGTTAAGAAGGGCCTGTTCCCCTGGACGGCCTCCGGCCGCGCCATTGCCAACGGCCGTGACGAGGGCGTCACCAAACTACTGTTTGATGACTCTCCGGAAGCCCACGGCCACGGCAAGATCCTGGGCGGCTGCATGGTGGGCACCCATGCGGGCGACATGATCGGTGAGATTGCGCTGGCCATCGAGATGGGGGCCGACGCGGTGGACATCGGCAAGACCATCCACCCGCACCCCACGCTGGGCGAGAGCATCGGCATGGCGGCGGAAGTGGCGCACGGCAGCTGTACGGACGTGCCGCCTGCGCGCAAGTAAGACACACACCAGGGGGGGGGCGAGCACGCCCCCCAGCACCATGGCCCACGCGGCAGTCACCGCTTTGTGATGGTGTGTCGTGCCGTCATCGGCCCGGTGTGCCGGTCGCGCAATGTCCGTCAGCGGACCAATCAGGCTGCCGACATGGCAGCAAAGCCATACAGGCGCTCCGGAGCCAGGTTCTTGAGCAGGTTCTTGTCGTGTACGCTTTCCACGATGGAGAGCGCTGGCGTATCGGTATTGCGGCGCACGGTCTTGGTCATCGGGCGTGCGTGGGCGTCCGTGAGTACCGCCACGATCGGGGCACGGGGATTGTCTGTGCGTTGGACCACCACGCCGACCTCACCGGAGGCGAGCTTGACGCAATCGCCGGGTGGGTAGATGCCAAATTCCTTGATCAACGCCGTGGCCACCGCGCTGCCATTCTGTTCGCGATAGAGCAGGCCAATCGCTTCCTTGGGCGGGATCGCCGGGTGCAGCGTGCGGGGGCTGATGCGTCCCACGAACACGTCGGCCACCCGCAGCAAGGCCGCCATTTCCGATATGTCGGTGCAACCGGTGGGGTAGCCACTGCCGTCGGCGCGTTCATGGTGCTGTTCTACGGCCTGCAACCATTCAGGGTCCGTGATGCCGTGGGAACGCAGCTGTTCCAAGGCCTGCTGCGGGTGGGCCGTGAGCATGGCACGCTGCCTGTCGCGCACCGGGTAGTCCTGTGCAGCCATTTGTCCTTGCAGGTCAAGAATGCCCATGTTCATCGTCAGCGCCGCTTGCACCACGCTCAGAACTCGGCTGGGCGGCCATTGCAGGTGGCGGGTAATCAGTAGGCAAACAGTGGCGGTGTACACCGCGTGGGTATAGCCATAGAAAAAGTTCTGGGCGTGATCCTGGCGCACGATCCGGTAAATGCCGTATTCGGGATTGACGTCGAACGTGGCAATGAGGTGCTGTGCAAAGGCCAGCATCCGCGTCGGGAAGTCCGGTTCTTTCAGTTCATCGGTGAGCAGGCGTTTGAGGGCGTCGGTGGTTTGATCCCATACCTCATAGACGCTATTCACGGCAGCCAAGGACTTGCGCGGATCTCTGCCGGAGATCAGCGTCTTGCTGGCGGCGGCTTCTGCAATGGCGGCCCGGACTTCTTCTTCGTCGACAAAGGCACCGCGTTCCAGCAACTCGTCGAGCTGGGCTTCCTCCAGGATGATGTGGCCCTTGGACAGCAACAGCACGCGATTTTCATCGCGCACGTTCCATGGAAGTTTCATCCCCAGGCGAACCTGTGAGCGCGGAAGTCGGAGCAATTTCACACGAGGGACCCCCAAAGTGCGATGACGTTACCGTTCCCCTGCGTACCAGTGTAGTGCAAACACTACGCTATTCATAGCGTTCCGTTCCGCCCCCATTGCATACGAGGCGACTTCGATCAGTTGGGGCGAGACGCGGATTTTTCGGGTTGGCTGTTGGCGGTACGGTGCTGCATGACTGCCACTTAATCTGGATCAATGATGTGGGCAGACTTTGCGCTAGCGCAAAGTCGTTTGCTCGGGTTTACCCTATGCTGCGCCGCAGCGTAGTGTTCAACCTCATGCATAGGAGTGTCTCATGGCAGTGGTAGCGGAAACAAGAAAATCCCCGTTCGTCATTGAATGGCGCGATGGTTTCAAGATTGGCTTAGCCCAGGTCGACATGGAGCATCGCCACCTTTTCAGTCTGGTGCGTGCGCTCAACCTCGATTCGGTAGACCAGACGGTGGAGGAGTTGCTCGAGTACGTCGTAACGCACTTCACCAATGAGCAGGAAATGATGGAGCGCAGCGGCTACCCGGCCTTTGAGCAGCACCTCAAGTTGCATGAGGAGTTTGCCTCGCAAGTGGCGGACTTCTTGGGTAGCGGCTCCGCCTGGGACGAAGAGCGTGTGCAGGAACTGCGGCGCTTCCTGAACAAGTGGCTGATCGGCCACATCATGACCCACGATCTGCGGTTTGGTAAGTGGTACAGCAGCCAGCAGGCACATCTCACCCAACTCGCGCCCTCGGCTGCTGTTGCCAAGCCGGCGAACCCATCGGGCTTCCTGGCCCGGCTGTTTGGTAGCCGGACAAGCTGATCGGCGTTTGGGGGCGGCGTGGTGGATGGTATCGTCGGGTCTGATCCATCCACACCTCCATGGTCCGAACAAGATGCCCCGGCGCCCGACCCACACCCCGCAGTCCGGCTCGAACTACGCCTTTGATCCGCGCCTGGACCTGAACCTGTTCAGGGTGCTGGACGCGATCTACACCCATGACGGCATTTCGGGTGCGGCGCGTGTGCTGCACCTGACCCAACCCGCCATCAGCCACGCCCTGCGCAGGTTGCGGGAGGTGTTCAACGACCCCCTGTTCGTGCGCAGCGGCAACCGCATGGTGCCCACAGACCTCACCCGCAGCGTCATGGCCGACATCCGCGGGCATCTGCAGGGCTTGTTCGGTTCCATCCACGCCGCAGGGGACTTCGAACCGGCGGCGTTGCAGACGGAGTTCCGCATTGCGCTGCGCGATGTGGCCGAGGCCACGGCCCTGCCGGTGCTCATGGGGCGGCTGCACCAGGTGGCGCCTGACGTTCGCGTCGTGTGCCGCGAGGTTGCACGGGAAAATTTTGAACGGGAGCTGGCCAATGGCGGCCTCGATTTCGTCATGGACCGGCGCTTTGCCGCCTCGCCCGACTTGCGCTGCGTGCACATGGGGCACGAGCAGGTCGCCATCGTGGCGGCGACCGAGCGGTTTCCGCAACAGCAACAGCGTATCGGGTCGAAAGAGTACCTGCGCGCGCGGCACGCGGTGGTGACGCACCTGGAGGGGCGCGACCCGATCGACAGCATCCTGGCAGAGAGCGGGGCGAGTCGCCATGTGGTGTTGCGTTGTGCCCACTACCTCTCGGCTTGCCGGGTGGTGGCACAGAGCGACCTGTTGCTGACCATGCCACGCCGTTACGCGGAAGAATTGGCCGCCCTGATGCCCTTGCGCGTGTTCGACACCCCCATTCCGATTGCGCCGATCCAGGTCTACCTGTATTGGCATCGGGTGCGCGATGACGACCGTGTGCACCGCTGGATGCGGGATGAAATGTTTGCCTTGTCCGAAAACGGACGCGCGCTGGCCAAAGCCTGACTGGTGACAACGCTGGCGCCTGCCGTATCGGCAGGCACTCGCCGGAATGCCTCAATGGTCATTCATGTGATTCATGGCGTTCCATGAGCAGACTTCATTTGTCTGCATGGATCCCTGGTTCTAGGATGGGCCCATCACCATGGGAACCGCTATGAACGACTACATCGCCCCCTTAGACCACCTCCGGTTCGCGCTGGAACATGTCGCTGACTTCTCCCGCCTGACCCAGGTTCCCGGTTTTGAAGTGTGGAATGCGGACACCACCCGCCGATGGCTCGCTAGTGCCGGGCGCTTCTTTGCCGACGTATGGGCACCCACCAACCAGCCCGCCGACCGCGCGGGGGCGTTCCTGGAACAAGGCAGGGTGGTGGTCTATCCGCCCTTTGCCGACGTCTATCGGCAGACCATGGAGGGTGGCTGGAACGTGTTGCCGCGCCACCCTTCGCCGCAGGAGCCCGGCATCCCCTGGATGGTCCATGCAGTGGGCATTGAACTGATGGCCTCCAGCAATGGCAGCTTTTCGATGCTCACCGGCCTGATCGCGGGTGCAATCGAATTGCTGGAGCTGCACGCTTCGCCCGAACAGCAGGCACAGTATGTACCCAAGCTGCGCAGTGGCGAATGGGCTGGGGCCATGGATCTCAGCGAGCCCGAAGCCGGGTCGGACCTGGGCGCGCTGCGCACCAAGGCGGTCTTGCAGGCAGATGGCAGTTACCGTCTGTTCGGAAGCAAACGCTTCATCAGCTGGGCCGATCACGACCTGACCCCCAACATCGTCCACCTGGTGCTTGCCCGTACGCCCAATGCCCCCGCCGGAACCGCTGGCATCAGCTGCTTCATCGTGCCCAAGTTCCTGCCCGATGCCCAGGGTAGCCCGGGCGTTCGCAACGACATCCATTGCGCCAAGGTGGAACGGAACATGGGCTTTCGAGCCAGCCCCACCTGCATGATGCAGTTGGGCGACGCCGGTGGGGCCGTGGGGTATCTCATCGGCAAGGAAGGGGATGGCATGCGCATCATGTTCACCATGATGAACAGCAATCGGCTCGCTACGGCACTGGGCGCCATGGGCATCGCAGAGCGCGCCTACCAGGCGGCCTGTGCCTACACCCGGCTGCGCGTGCAAGGCGTGCCGCCAGGCGCGGCACGCGGAGCACCCATCGTGCACCATCCGGACGTGCGCCGCATGCTCATGACCATGCGCTGCCACATCGATGGCATGCGCGCCCTGTGCTACTTCCTGGCAGGTTGCTTCGACATGGCCAGTCATGCCCCGAGCCCGTCCGAGCGGCAGCACTACCAGGCGTTGGCAGACTTGCTGACCCCGGTGGCCAAGTCCTGGTGCACCGAGGTGGGTAGCGAAGTGACCTCCCTGGCCATCCAGCTCCATGGTGGCAGTGGCTTCGTGGAGGACACTGGTGTAGCCCAGCATTACCGTGACATCCGCATCATGTCCATTTTCGAGGGCACCAATGGCATCCAGGCACAAGACCTGGTTGCGCGGAAGTTGGCACGCAACGATGCCGAACCGGTGCGCCAGCTGCTGGAGCGGCTCAGCGCGCAGGCGGCAGCGGCGCAGCAAAGTGGTGATGTTCTGTCTGCATCGGGGAGGGCGCTTGCGCACGCGACCGATTGCCTGCGCACCGCTACGGATTGGATGCTGGCGCAGAGTCAAGGCACCTCACGCGACGCCATTTCCGGCGCTTGCGCGTACCAACGCCTCTTTGGCGCCGTGGTGGTTGCCTCGTTGCTGCTGCGTGGTGCACAGTCTGCAGGGGAATTGCTCAATGGATCGGACTCTGACAAGCCCGGATACAACCCGCGGTTCTTGCAGGCACGAACTGCGAGCGCTGGATTTTTTGCGGAACAGGTTCTCCCACTTTTCGTGGCATGGGCGTCTCCTGCAATGGCAGGGTGTGACACGCTGTTTTCGACCCCCGAGGAGTGGCTATGACTGGTTCGCGCAAGGCGCACCGCGCCCATGGGATCCTTGCACACCGCCGGGCGATTCTCGCAACGTTGCTCGTGGTTCTTGCGGTGATTGCCGGTGGCTACCTTGGAATTCAAGCCTACAAGAACTACCGATTGCAGCAGAACTTCGGGCCGTTGCCGGACGACCTCGCTGAGGCGGATGCATTTTCCATCGGCTACCAGCTCTACATCATGGGCGTGGTCTATGCGCGCTCACAGGTCCTGATGGAGAAGGACACCGATCGACGTTCGCCGCTGCATGCGCCACTCAATACCTTCAACGTCTATCCCCGGTTGGCCGAACCCGGTTCTGCAATCGACTTCACGCCCAACAATGACACCGTGTACGGACTGGCCTGGCTCGACCTGCGCCAGGGACCGGTGCTGGTGACGGTTCCCCCCTTGTTAGACCGCTACTGGACCATCCAGGCGACGGATTGGGCGCTCAACACCTTTTCGTATATCGGTAGCCGGGTCAAGAGCAAACCCGGTGTCTATGCCTATGTTCCGCCGGGGTGGCACGGCGCGCTACCCAAAGGGGTTCCCGCCATCGAAGCGAGCACGACGGGGGTGTTTCTCCAGGCACGCATGGTGGTGCAGCCGGAGGTGCCGGAAGACGTGGCCAAGGTGGTTGCGGAACTCAAGCGCCTGAGGCTGCAACCACTCAACGACAAGGCGCATTACCCCGAACCGGGCGAAGAGGGGCCGCCAGGAAACGGCCGTGTATCCGACCCTGTGTGGCAATCGCTGGACGCGTACTCCATCATGAACCGCGCCTGGGCGTTTGGGGGCGTGCGGGAGCAGGATCGTGAGGTCCTGGGCATGGGTAAACGTCTGAACATTGGTCCGGGCCTGCGTTTTGATCCTGGCGCATTGACAGAAGCGCAGCGTCGCGGCCTGCGCAAGGCGGTGGAAACCGGATACCGCCGCGTGCTGGCCAGTGATCGCGATCTGCGCACGCTGCGCAATGGCTGGGTCATGGGCACGCCGGTTGGACGCTACGGGGAAAACCGCCTGTTGGCCTCCACCATCAGCATGGTGGGGTATGGCGGCAATGCGCCCGAGGAAGCGGTGTACCTGCCGACGTTCATCGACAGTGATAGCAACCCGCTCAGCGGCTCCCACAGATATCGGCTGCATTTCGATGCACAAAGCCTCCCCCCTGTGGATGCATTTTGGTCCGTAACCGTCTACAGCCTGCCAGACAACCAGCTCAAGGAGAATCCGATCGGACGCTATGCGATTGGAGACCGAACACCCGGTCTGCAGCACGACGCCGATGGGGGCCTCACGATCTACCTCCAGCAGGGGCGCCCGGCTGAGGCTTTGGCCAGCAACTGGTTACCTACAGGGCAGGGGGCGTTCTGGGTCATCCTGCGCATGTACCAGCCACAGGCGGACGTGCTCAGCGGTCGATACGTTCCCCCCGCCGTGGTCCGTTCCAAAGGCGTCTGAGAGCGGGGGCGTATTCGGATGCCCTCCCGCAGGGGGATTGCTCTGGCAATGTTGCCCCGGCAACGGAAATTTGAGATTTCGTTGCGGCGGGCAATGGGGAGCACCCGATTCGATGTCACGAGTGCTGGGGTGCGCGACAAAGGCACGCTGGAAAGAAAAACCGGCTGCCTGTGCAGCCCGTACCATTGAATCATGCCAATGTCAGTGCGGTGTGTACCAGATCGGTGAAGTCCAGGCGCGCTCGCGAACGGTGGCCGCGATGCCTTCGGGGAGCGGGATGCCCAAGGCCAGTGCGTCGCGCTGGCTGAAGCGGCAGACCGGGTTTTCCAGCACACGCAAGTAGTAGAAGGCCGAAACGCCGGGGCGGAAGTCGGGGTCGGTCCAGGTAGTGGCGAGCTCGGGAGCGCCCCTGTCCTGCGAGATGCTGCAGTCCTTTAGGTTCACCGTGGCGCCGTTGTCTGGGCAGCGGTGCGTTTTGGGGTCCGGGCGCAGGCCATTGGAGCAGGCAACGTCGTAGACCTGCTCCCTGGTGGTGTCGCCTTCGACCCAGCCCTTGACCACCTGAAGCTTCTGCAGCGGGGCCGAGTGGGCGTCGCGCGTGGCCCAGGCCACGAATCGCGGTGACTTGCCAGCCGGTGCTGCCTGAAGGTCCCCACCCATGGGGACACCGCGGGCATAGCCCACCGTGACCAGGTCCGCTTGCTGGTGCAGATTGGCGGGCAGGTCATAGCCAGCAAAGAAACGGGCCCGGATACGGGTGCCACTGGTGCCCCAGGACTCGCGCCGCTTCAGGCCGTCCCAGATACTTTCCCGGGTGTTCTGTTCGGCCCAGACGCCGGTCAGTCCGCCGGGGTTGATGCCGCCGGGACGCAGCCCCAGTGATTTGGATACCAGCGTCTGTTTGATGCCCAAGCGCAGCTCGGGGGAGGCATCATTGGGTGCGGCGTGTCCTTGGAAGGTCGTTTCATCCGTATCACCAGGCAGACCATTGTGGTTGTCGGTGCCCCCGACGAAGCCGAACTTGTAGGGGTTGAAGCCCAGCGTCCTTTCTGCGGCGAGTCCGCGCTTGAGTACGTTGCGCACCATGTCGTTTTCCGACACGCACTGTGGCGCATGTATGCCTGTTTTCGGATCGATGGCGGCTTCTGCCGCGGAGCAGGCCGGGAAGAGGTTTTCAAACGCGCACTCTTCATCGGTGCTGCCCACACCGACCATGCATTCGGAACTGCCCTTGGCCTGAAACACTTCAACGAGGCGCTCGTACTTGGCCCGCAGTTGCAGGCTTTCCCTCGTCACTGGGGAGGCATTCGAATTCGTGTCGCCGAACATCAGTCCCCAGGAGAAGTTGGGGTTGTGGGGTATCGCCATGGCCTGGCAAGTGCCGGTGCACTGGGTGTCGAGCCAGCGCATCAGGTCTTCGACAAACCCGTCAATGGAGCCGAACACCCCCGGAGGGACATTGGCGCCGCGGAAGATGACGTTGCGATGGAGCATGCCCCCACGGGCCAGGGTGGGGCTGTATTCGAAGCCGATGAAGGTGGTGAACTTGCCCGGCTGGTAATGCTCGTTGGCGGCGTTCTGGTTGTCTTCCCAGACGCTGCGTGCAGCGCGGATGCAATCGGCACCCTTGTCGCCGCAGGTATTGGGGTGGTAGGTGGCGCCCTGTGCGCCGCTCTGGGTTGCAAACTTGAACAAGCGTGGAAACATCAGCAGGATGCGGTAGCGCACACCGATGCAGTCCATGGTCCAGTACACACCACTGCCGGGGGTGTGGCACTGCGACAGCAGGCCCATGCCCTCGGCGTGGTCGGTCACGGCCGCAAAATCCAGTGGCTGGTCGATGCGACGCTGTAGCCCTGTGTTGCCCAGGGGCACGGTTTCGCCCTTGGCAAAGCGGTAGGCATCGCGCGGCCCCAACTCATTACCGAAGACCTTGGCGTCGAGCGAGTAGCTGGTGTGGGAGTGCAGTTCACCAAAGTAGGCGTTGCGCAAGGGGTTGGGTGCGGGAGCCTCGGAACTGTCCGGTGCCAGGGATTTCGAGGCAGACAGCACCAGGTCGGGTGCCCGCTGCGCAAAGACGAGAAACCCCGCCACGCCCAGCACGGCGATACCCAGCAAGGCGGCCAACCATTTCAAGAGTTTCCTGATCATTCCTTGTCTCGCTTGTAGTCGTTCTCAACTTCCCAGGCCCAGAACCGGAACCAAGCGCTGTAGGAACCAGAACCCGGCTATGGAACCCACGGCGTAGACCGGCAGGATAGTGGCAGCGCGCCGGTGGACTTGTCCCAAACGAGACGCCAGGCGCAGTAAAGGCCAGCACAGCAGAATGAAGAGCACTTGGCCTGCTTCCACCCCCAGATTGAACAGCAGCAGGGCGGGCGCGATGGCCTCCTGCGGTAGCCCGACCTCGCTCAAGGCACCGGCAAACCCGAACCCATGCAACAGGCCAAACGCGAACGCCACCAGCCAATAGCGCGTGGCCTCGCCGGGCGCAGAGGGGCCGGCGTGGCGATGCCGTTGGGCGATTTCACGCGCGAGGAACAGGATGGAGAGCGCGATCAGGGCTTCGATCGGGGGCTGCGGCACATGGATCCACTGCAGCGCCGCCAGTGCCAGTGTGAGGCTGTGTGCCAGCGTGAAGGCGGTGATGGTCTTGAGCAGGGGCCAGTAGCCAGGAACCAGCAGCATCAGGCACAGCACAAAGAGCAGATGGTCCGTGCCGCTGAGTATGTGTTCCACCCCCAGACCGAAGTAGGCGCTTGTCGCCAGGGCGGGGTGTTCTGTTTCTGCAAAGCTCACCCCAGGCGCTTTGGCGCGGGCAATGCGTGTTTCGCTGTGGCCGCTGACCCATTGCGCTCGCACCAGCACGTCGATGCCGGCCAGCTCCAGACCATCGAAGGCCAGCGGCTCGGCGTAGGGAAAAGAGTCGCCGCAGCGCACAGTCCATTTCCACAGGCGCGCGCCGGGTGCCTGGTACTGCGTGGTTGCCCCCGTGCGTATGCAACTGGCGGGCAGCAGGGGCCTTACCTCCAGCGGCGCGCCCTGTACCTCGGGAACACGCCAGGCCAGGTTCCACAGCCCGGGTGCCTGCTCGCGCAGGATCATCGAAGCCGGAAGTGCTTCGTGCGCCGCCACGCCATGCGCCAGGCCGAACCACAGCAGGACGCACCCCAGCCAGTGCAAGGCTCGCGTCATGGCTGGGGGCGCACAGAAGTGGAGACGGGGGCCTCCATGGCAGTGGGGAGCGTCACGCGGTACTTTGCCAGCGCGGCTTGGTAGGCGTCTTCGCGGGCGCGGGCAATGCGCTGGTTCAGCAGGTCGGCGGCCACGGTGTCGTGCACACTGTTGAGCGGGGCAGGTCGGGCTTCGTGGCGTTCCAGCAGACGCACCAGGTGAACGCCGTGCGGCGAAGCCAGGGGCTCAGACCATTGCTGCAGGGGCAGGTTCCATACTGCTTCTGCAAAGGACTCTCCGTAGTCGCGAGCCAGGGTTGTGCGATCCTGGGCCACTGGGGCCCCCGCCAACATGAAGCGCTCGCCCTTCACATCGCTGCCCCTGCGCAGGGCCTGCACCGCTGCAGAAGCGCGTTGTAGGGCGGTGGGGCCGGAGAAGTAGCGTTGTTCCATGACTACGCGTGCCGGTGTCTGGTAGTTCGAGGGGTGGGCCTGGTACCACGCCTGGATGTCTGCTTCGTCGGGAGTACGTACGTCCTGCTGCGCCAGAAACTCCATCTTCTGCGCCAGGCGTCGGCGCACCACGGTGTCGTCGCGGTCCAGGCCCAGTGCCAGGGCCTCGCGAACCAGGACCTCCTCGCGCAGCAACGCGTCCACCAGCCCCTGCATCTGCTGGGCATCGGGCTCGCGGCCCCATTGGGTCGTGGCGTCGGTGCGAAGGCGCGCCATCTCGGCCTCGCCGATCACGATGTCTTGCTCGCGTCCGGACTGGGGGTGGGTCCAGGCGTAAGCCCCAAAGATCACCAGGCCCAAGGCCAGAAAGTGGGTGAGGGGGTCTGCAGCAATGCGCCGCAGCAGGGGGAGGAGGCGGTGTGGCATGGCAGCCGATGCTAAGGGAGCGGGGGATATCCGGTAGTCGCCTGTGCGAAAGCGGGCCGATGACGTGTGGGTGCCACGTTGACGCCTGCACCAAAAAAGTCGGCACGTGACTTGCTTGACTGGTGCAGGCAACTCTGGCGTGCACCATGAAAAACATCTTCGACGAAATGCATGCCCCAAATGGGGGCACCCGCGCACACTACGCACCGTTTCAAGACTGGCTGTCGCTGATGCCTCCCTCACACATCGCGCAGAAGCGATCCGAGGCCGACTCTGCGTTCCACCGCTATGGCATCACGTTCGCGGTCTATGGCGAGGATGCGGGCAAGGAGCGCCTCATTCCGTTCGACATCGTTCCGCGCATCATTCCAGCTTCGGAGTGGGCCCTGCTCGAACGCGGCCTGTGCCAACGGGTCAATGCGCTCAACGCCTTCATCCACGACATCTACGGTGCCCAGCGCATCGTCAACGCCGGTCTGGTGCCGGCTGAGCAGGTGTTCTGCAATGCCCAGTACCGCCCCGAGATGCAGGGCGTGGCGGTGCGCAACGACATCTATGCCCACATCGCGGGCATCGACATCGTGCGGGCCAGCTTGCCGGGCCAGGAAGCGGCCTATTACGTACTGGAAGACAACCTGCGGGTGCCCTCGGGCGTGAGCTACATGCTGGAAGACCGCCGCATGATGATGCGGCTGTTTCCGGAACTGTTTGGGCGCTACAAGGTGCGCCCGGTAGACCATTACCCGGACCTGCTGCTCGACACCTTGCGCCAGGCGGCGCCCGCCGGGGTGGACGACCCGACCGTGGTGGTGCTCACGCCCGGCGCCTACAACAGTGCCTATTTCGAACACGCGTTCCTGGCCCAGCAGCTCGGGGTGGAGCTGGTGGAGGGCAAGGACATGTTCGTCCACGATGAGACGCTGTTCATGCGTACCACTCAGGGCCCGCGCCGTGTCGACGTGGTCTACCGCCGCATCGATGACGACTTTCTCGACCCGTTGGCCTTCCGGTCCGACTCGGCGCTCGGCGTGGCCGGGCTGCTCTCGGTGTACCGCGCAGGGCGCGTGACGCTGGCCAACGCCATCGGCACCGGGGTGGCTGACGACAAGTCCATCTACCCGTACGTACCGGACATGATCCGCTTCTACCTGAGCGAGGAGCCGATCCTCTCCAACGTGCCGACCTACCAGTGCCGCAAGCCCGACGAGCTGAGCTACGTGCTGGCGAACATGGAGCAGCTGGTGGTCAAGGAGACGCACGGGGCCGGTGGCTACGGCATGCTGGTGGGCCCGGCCTCGACCCAGGCCGAAATCAGCGCCTTTCGCGAGCGGGTCAAGGCGAACCCGGACAAGTACATCGCCCAGCCCACGCTGGCCCTGTCGGCCTGTCCGACCTTTGTCGAGTCCGGCATTGCCCCGCGGCACATCGACCTGCGCCCCTTCGTGCTGTCGGGGCGTGAGGTCCGCATGGCGCCAGGGGGCCTGACCCGTGTGGCCCTGAAGGCAGGCTCCCTGGTGGTGAACTCATCGCAGGGTGGCGGTACCAAAGATACCTGGGTTCTGGAGGAATAAGCATGCTGTCGCGTACCGCCGACCATTTGTACTGGATGTCCCGCTACACCGAGCGGGCAGAAAACATTGCCCGCATGCTGGAGGTGAGCTACCGCATGTCGCTGCAGACTCCGGGGACCCAGGCTGGCTACTGGGGGGCTGCCCTGGGCATCAACGGGCTGGAGGAGGCCTACCGCGCGCAATACGGCGTCATCACCGGGCCGAACGTGCTGCGGTTCATGACGCTGGACCTGGGCAACCCCTCGTCCATCCTGTCGTGCCTGCGCGCCGCGCGGGAGAATTGCCATGCGGTGCGCGGAACCGTCACCTCCGAAGTCTGGGAAACCATCAACACGACCTGGCTCGATGCCCGCGAATCGGTGCAGAACCACCTGCACGGCAGCGTACAGGGCAGCGAACTCACCAAGTTCTTCGAGTGGGTGAAGTTCCGCTCCCACCTCTCACGCGGTGTGACGGTGGGCACCATGCTGCAGGACGAGGCCTTTCACTTCGCCCGCCTCGGGACTTTTCTGGAGCGCGCCGACAACACCGCGCGCCTGCTGGACGTGAAGTTCGACGAGCTGGCCCCCCAAAGCAGTGCCAGCGCCGAGTACTACGAGTGGAGCGCCTTGCTGCGCTCGGTATCGGCCTTCGAGATCTACCGCAAGGTCTACCGCGATGCGATCACGCCGCAGCGGGTGGCCGAACTGCTGATCCTGCGTGAAGACATGCCGCGCTCGCTGCATGCCTGCATGAAGGAAGTGCACCACATCCTCACGCTGATCGCCAATTCGCGTTCGCAGGAAACGCTGCGGCTGGCCGGCGCCCTGTATTCGCGGCTGCGCTACAGCCGCATCGAGGACATCTCGGAGCGGGGCCTGCACGACATGCTGACCCGTTTCCTGAACATCACGAGCGACCTGGGAAACCGGATCGCCCAGGACTTCCTCTTGCCCATGGCCTGACCGCAAGGACCGCATATGTTGCTCAGCATTCGCCACGAAACTTTGTACCGTTACGCCGCGCCGGTGTCCTACAGCCTGCAGACCATGCGCCTGTGGCCGCGGGCCGACAGTGGCCAGCGGGTGCGTCACTGGCGCATCGAGGCGCCCGGTAGGCGCTGGATGCAGACCGATGCCTTCGGCAACACTGCCATGGTGAGTTCGCTGACCGAGCCGCACCAGGAAATCAAGGTGGTGGCAGTGGGTGAGGTCGATACGGTGGACGAGCCCGGTGCGTTGATGGCCCACGACACCAGTGTGCCGCCGCTGGCCTTTGCGCTGCCGACGTCTTTCACCGAGGCCAATGCCGCCATTGCTGAGTTGGCGCGCACCGGTTTGCAAGGGGTGGACAGCAGGGCACTGGACTCGGGTGAGGCATTCATGCCGCTCATGGCCCGCATTGCCGAGCGCATCGAGTACACGCAAGGCGTGACATCGGTGGGGGACAGTGCCATCCATGCCATCGAGAAGGGCAAGGGGGTGTGCCAGGACATGACCCACGTGTTGCTGGCCTGCTGCCGTTCGGTCGGTCTGCCTGCGCGCTATGTCAGCGGTTATTTGCGCACCGATGCATCGCACGCAGCTTCCCATGCCTGGGCCGAAGTCTGGCTGGCTGGCGCCCATGTTGGCCGGGGAGCCTGGGTGGGGTTGGACGTGACGCACCAGCGGCTGGCTGGCCCGGAACTGTGTCGCCTTGCCGTCGGCCGCGACTACAACGACGCGAGCCCGGTGCGGGGCATCCACATGGGGGGCAGCGGCGAACAGCTCTCGGTGCATGTGAACGTGCAAGAGGGTGGCGCTGGCGCTGACCAATAGGCAGCACTACACTGCGCATACGCTCCAACCGGCACAGGCGCCAAGTGGCGGCCTTGCCGATGATCACGTTTTGCTGGATTGCTGAATGACTTACTGTGTTGCCGTTCGCAGCCCTAACGGGCTCGTCTTCCTGTCGGATTCCCGCACCAATGCCGGTGTCGACCAGATAAGCGTGTTTCGCAAGATGCATGTCTTCGAAGTGCCGGGTGATCGCGTGATGGTGCTGATGACGGCCGGGAACCTGGCGATCAGCCAGTCGATTGCGAGCGGGTTGCGGGTGCAGATGGAAAATGACGCGGAAAAGAGCCTGAAGAATGCTCCCAACATGTTTTCCGCTGCCAAGTTGGTGGGCGACATGGTCCGCAAGGTGTACGAGCGCGACGCCACTTCGCTCAAGGAGTTCGGCATCGAATTCAATGTGAACATCATCTTCGGGGGGCAAGTCGGTGCCGAAGAGCCCCGGTTGTTCAACATCTACTCCGCCGGCAACTTCATCGAGGCGACTGAAGAGACGCCGTATTTCCAGATCGGCGAGTCCAAATACGGAAAGCCCATCCTGGACCGCGTGATCGGCGGAAAGCTCAGCCTCGACGAGGTGGCCAAGTGCTGCCTCATCTCGATGGACTCGACCATCAAGTCCAACCTGTCGGTGGGCTTGCCGCTCGATTTGCTGTGCTACGAGCGTGACAGCCGACGTGTGACGCGCCAGAAGACCATCGACAGCCGCGATCCGTACTTCGCGTCCATTCGCGACAAGTGGGCCGAGCAGTTGCGCAAGGTATTCAACGAACTCCCCGATCCCGGCTACTGGGAATGATGCGGGTCAGGCTCGTTGCTTGGTTGCTATTGAAAACATAGCGGTATAGGCAATATATTTGAGGGCTCTGGCCTGAATCAGTGGTCGGTACGGGGCTTCGCGGCTGGCAGCCACAGCAGCCAGCCCACGAGAAGCAGCGCCACGCCGCACAGGCTCCACATCAAGGCATCACCTCCGGACCGTTGGATGGCAGCACCTGCGCCGAGCGGGCCTACGACGGCGCTTGCCGTGTAGGTGATGGACAAGGCGCTGGCGTTGCTGGCCAGGGAGCCCGCGCGGGTCAGCGCACTGGCGATGAGGGCCAGCGTGAGGTAGGCGGTGATGAATCCCCCCAGCAGGAACACCGCCACCTGCAGCGCCCACCAGGGCAGGCTGCAGGACAGCAGTGCAGCGCTGGTGATGACGCCCCCTGCACAGGCGTAGGCTGCCACACGCAGCCCGCGGTGGTCGGCCAGCCAGCTCAATGGGTACTGCAGGGCTACGCCGCCCACGCCAAACAGGGTCAGCAGGGTGGTGGTCTGGCTCACGTCCATTGCACGCCCTTCGGTGTAGAGCGGAAACAGACCCGCAAAGGCGGATTCCGACATGCCGCCGATCAGGGCCACGCCCACACCAGCAATAAACACAGCTTCGTGGCGTCGTCGCGCACGCACTTCACCGGTGATTTCGGGAGCGCGGTAGGCCAGTGGGTCGGGGCGCGCAACCAGCAAGGGCACGATGGCCAGGACGATGAACCCGGCCGCCAGCCCAAACGGCACCATGCCACTGACACCCCACCAGCCGCAAAGCGCTGGCGCCACGATCGGCGCCAGGCCGATCAGGGTTTCATGGAAGCCCACCAGCCGGCCGCGTGCGTGGTCCGGTGCGATGTGGTACAGCCAGGGCTCCAGTGCGATCCAGCGCAGGCCCATGCCCAGCCCCGCAAGGAAGCCGGCGCCAACCTGCACGGCAGGAGCGCCGAGGGCAATGAGGGTCAGAGCCATCAGCGAACACAGCAGCGCTGCCAGGATCACGCGGCGTGGCCCCCAGCGCAGGCATAGCTGGGGTGCCATTGCCAAGCCGGGCAAGTGGCCTGCCCACAGCGCCGCGGCGTAAAGCGCCAACTGCCCAGGGGTGGCGCCCTGTTGGCTCAGCCAAACCGGCAACACGATGAAGGGAACGCCAAACTGACCGACCTGCGCCAGGGTGGAGGTCGCATTCAGGGCCGTGATGGAGCGCCAGTCTGTCGGCTGCGGGGGAGCGGATTGTTGGGTGGGGAGGGTGTTCATTGCGGGTGATCCCGCGATTGTCGTTTTGCAGCGCTGCTTGGCACCGGACCAATTGCGCAGTCACGGAGTGGTCCAGAAGGCTTTTGGCGGTTGTTGAAAAAAAGTTCTCAAGAAACTCAAGAAGTGGCCGAAAGTGAACGTGACGGCATTCTTTTGCCTGAATTGGGGCGCCTGAAATGGCGCGATGTGTGTTGGTGCGCATTTGTTGCAAAGGTCATGGCTTTTTCGATCAAGAGTGTGGTGACCCCGTCGATCCTGATGCGATCGCTTCAGAAGAGTTCGAACGAGCTCGTGCGCTCGCTCGAGCGTCTGAGTTCGGGTCTGCGCATCAACCGGGCCCAGGACGACCCCGCGGGATTGAAGATCAGCACCAGTCTGACGGCGCAGTCGCGCGGGCTGGAGGTCGGGCGCAGGGACACCCTGCAGGGCATGTCGATGGTGGAGACAGCAGAAAGTGCCTTGTCACGCCAGACCACCATGATCCAGCGGATTCGCGAACTGGCGCTGCAGGCAGCCAACGGCAGCCAATCCGACAACGACCGCCTTGCCTTGGATGCGGAAGCAAAGGACCTGATCACCGAAGTCGGTCGGGTTGCCCGCGCTGCCCAATTCAACCGCCTGCCGCTGCTGACCGGAACGCTTGGCCCGGTCATGCTGCAAGTGGGACCCAATCCTGGCGATACGTTTGCGCTGCAGTTTGACCGTGCTGCCACCATCCTGGCCCTGGGGCTGGTCGGCGGCAAGCTGGGCCCGCCAACCTACGATGCCACAGGCAGCGGTGTGGAGTCGAGCTTCGTGTCGGGCGATCTTCGGATTGATGGGGCCTTGGCCGGTTCCCAGGGGGACGCCGCCCACATCGCCGCGGCCATCAACGGGCTCAACCCCTCCTACGGTGCCAGCGCCTCCAATGCCGTCAGCGGCGTGGCATTCACTGCGGTCACCGGTGTGGCCGCCGCCGTGGCCACACCCACCACGCTGACGCAGACCGGTGCATATGTGGCCGCAGTGTCCGATGGCGTGGCCGCGGTGCCTATCCATGCCACCATGAGTGGAGCGTACGTCGCTGCGGCCTCGGATGGTGGCGGCACTACCACCACCGGCCCGTCCGGCACCTTCGATGATGTGGTTCCGCCCGGCGACCTGAGCTGGCAGTTCCAGTTTTCGGTGGATTCCGTATCGGTCATCGACCCGACCTCGTCAACGGTCACTGCGGCGGACATGGATGCTGCTCTGGCTACCAAAGCAGGTGCCTTGTCAGCACTGGGTATCACCTTCACAGGTACCGTGGCCGGCGGGGATCTGGTATTCCAGAAAGTCGGCGGAACCGATCTGCAGATCAGCGCCGTGACGACTTCGGGGGCCAGCAGCAACCCCGGCGCAGGGTTTGGCCAGGCCGCGTTCGGGGCGGCCGCCTTCGACGAGTCCGCTACGGGAAATACCTTCGCAGCGCAGCCCGACCCCTTCACGCTGCAGGTGGATGGCAGTACCGTTTTCACCAAAAGCGGCGGCGTGGGGCAGTCAGTCAGCACGTCCGAACTCGACACGGCGTTTGCCACGTTCGCCACGGCCAGCGCGGGTGCCTATACCTTTACCGGCAGCTTCTCGGACCGGACCGCTCGGCTTGAAAAGGCAGCCGCGACGCCCATGGTGGTGGGCATCACTTCCAACTATTCGGGTACGCCGGGCGTATTGCCGGGGTTCACGGGCACCTTCAACAACGCTGTTGCAGCGGTCCCGGGAACCACCCCCTTCACGCTGACGGTGGACGGCACCACGGCTTTCACCAAGGCGGCTGAAGCCGGCGCCACGGTCAGCGCGGCGGAGATCGACGTGGCGCTGGGTGCATTTGCATCGGGCAGTGCAGGGGCCTACAGCTACACTGGATCTGTGGCGCTGGGAACGGCGCAGATGGCGAAGGCCGACGGCACCAGCCTCAGCGTGCAGATCAGCAGCAATTTCGCTACCACGCCCGGGCAGATTCCCGGACTGGTCGGCAGTTCGAGCAATGGCACACCGGTGGGAACCGTTTCAGCGCCGGACTACCAGATGAGCGTGAATGGCACGGCGCTGAGCCTGACGGGCGCAGCGTCGGACGGGACCATCACGCTCAGCGAAATGGCTGCTGCGATCAATGCGAAAGTCACCAGCACGGGCGTTGGGGCCACCGTTTCCGGTGCGGCGCTGTCGCTGTCCTCCAGCGATGGGCGCAACATCAGTCTGGTGCAGTCGGGCGCGGCCGCCGCCAGTGGGGGGCTTGCAGGCGGTGCCGGGACCACCACCTACCGCGGCACCGTCAAGCTGGTGTCCGAGTTGCCGTTCACCATCGGTGGCACGGCGCCTGACCACGCGGGCCTGACGGCGGGGTCTCCGGCGGCCTCCTACCTGCTCTACAACTCGGTCAGCCTGCGCACCGCCGATGGTGCCGGTGTGGCCATTCGGGTGGCCGATGCGGCATTGGATATCGTCAGCAACCACCGTGGCTATTTCGGGGCCTCGCTCAACCGTCTGCAGTTTGCGGCCGAAACGCTGGAGCAGGCACGGGTGGCGACTGACCAGGCCAACAGTCGCATACGCGATGCCGATGTGGCCGTGGAATACGCCAATGCGACCAAGGCCAAGATCCTGCAAAACGCTGGGGTGGCGCTGCTGGCGCAGGCCAACGTCAACGACAGGGTGGCCCTGGCCTTGCTTCGCTGACGTTTTGCGTCGCTATGGAAAGAGGAGCGGTTTACGCAGTTTTTGTGCGGGCTATTGGCACATTCAGGCTTCAATCTGAGGCAGAAGGCGTGCCTGCAGCGGTTCGCCACCGTTCGTCAACGCCAGCAGCCGGTCGATATTCGGGTGCTTGCCGGGGTGCTGGCGGGCATCGTCGGTGTGTTCGCAGTACAGCGCCAGGCCGCGCTGGGCAGCTTCGGGGCTGATGCTGCCGAATTCGGCCGTCAGTGCGGCGTAGACACGTACCGAGCCCGCTGAACCGGGCTTGTTTTCGAGCCGTGCCACGGTGGTTCCGGTGGCATCGTGCAGTTCGATGGCGGCAATGTGGTCGGCCGTGGGCAGGGTTTTCAGGGTGTCGGCAAAGTTCATGTGGGGAGGTCCAATAGCTCAAGAATCGTGTGCCACTCGGTCGTGGTCACCGGGGTGATGGAAAGACGGTTGCCGCGGCGGAGTACCACCATGTCGGCCAGGGTCGGGTGGGTGCGCATCTGGGCCAGCGACAGAACCCGAGTCTTGTGCAGCGCCTGCACGTCCAGAAGCAGCCAGCGTGGCTGGTCTGGCGACGACTTGGGGTCGTAGTAGGGCGATTGCGGGTCGAACTGGGTCGGGTCGGTGCGTGTTGCGCTGGCCACCCGGGCGATGCCCACCACGCCAGGTTCAGCGCAGCTCGAGTGGTAGAACAGTACGCCGTCGCCCGGCTGCATGGCATCGCGCATGAAGTTGCGCGCCTGGTAGTTGCGCACGCCAGTCCAGGCCACGGTGGCACCGGGTGCGGCCAGCGCGTCGTCGATGGAACATTCCTCGGGCTCGGATTTCATGAGCCAGTAGTGGCGTGGGCGGACAGTCATGCCGGTATTCTGGCAAATAATGGCGTCCCCACTGTCTGCCGAGCCTAGCCATGCACCACCCGCCCCAACCCCTGCATGTACTGCAAGGCGCGCAACGCCACGTTGCACCCAACACCCCGGCGCCGACCTTGCTGATTGCTGGTGCCACAGGTGTGCTGGGCAACGAAGTGCTGCGCCGCCTGGTGGGTTCGGCGCGCTACGGCCAGGTACAGGTGCTGGCGCGCGAGCCCGTGCGTACCGGCATAGCCCGGGTGGCGCTCACGGTCTGCCCAGGGGACGATCCGACCGCCTGGCCAACCCAAAGGGCCGACGTGGCCGTGGTGATGTTCGAGCCGCCACGCATGTTCTACGAGCGCGAGCGGGCGCTGTGGGTACCGTCGCCAACGACCCTGCTGGCGCTGTCTGCGTGGCTCAAACGCTGCGGTGTGCGTTCGGTGGCGGTGGTCATGCCCCATACCCGCGGCCACATGCCCCTGGCCCTGCAGCAGGGCTTTGCCAACCTCGATGAGCAGGCGGTCTCCGCCTTGGGTTTCGAGCGTCTGGTGTGGGTGCGCAGCGCCCAGAAGCCGCCGCCTTCAGCGCGGCCGTCCCGCGGGATGGAGCGCTTGCGCGACCTGGTGCTGTCGGTGTTTTCGTACATGGTGCCGCAGTCGCAACAGCCCTTGCGCGTGGCGCATGTGGCGCATGCCGTGTCACTGGCGCTGCAGCATGCACCGGCCGGAGTGCACGTGGTGGGGCATGAGCAGATGTGGCATGCCAGCCGCAGCAACATGGCCCAGGCTGCCAGCGCCTGGTTTTCCTGAGCGGGGCCTAAGCCGCCAACGCAGCGCAGTGCGTTGGCGCCGGTGTCGAGGTTGCCTCGTCCTGCAGGCGTTGGCGCAGCGCCAGCAACGGTTGCTGTCTGGAGATCGCGTTGTCGATGCAGAGGTTCAGCAAGGGCAGGAGCGTTGCCGCAGGCCAACGCTGCAGGTAGTCCCAGGGCCGCAGCGCGTCGGCAAAAAATTGGACGGTCGCAGGCCAGCGCTGTGCCAGGCCTTGCTCGCCGATGGCCTGGTACAGGAACGCGGTGGTGGGTGAGGCACTGAGGTCTGCCTGACTGCTGCTTGAGCGTCCGTGTGCCAGGACGTCATGCAAGGCCGCATCGATGTCCAGGGCCACCGGGCCCGTGGCCCGGAGGTGTGGGCTCATGCCGGAGGTCGTGTATTCGGACACATCGCCGAGCAGCATGGCGATGGGTGCATCGCCCCCCGACAGTTGGGCGAAGGCTTCCAGAACCGCCATGGCCATGAGCTTGGCGCGCAGGTAGCGCAGTGAAAACCCAATGTTGCTGGCAGCCAGCGCCGTCATGCTCACCAGTGCCTGTGTGTCCGGCGTGGCGTGCCAGGACTGGAATACGCTGGTGGGGTGCAACTGGCACAGGAAGGCTTCCATGCGCTGCAAGGCACCACGGTATTCGCGCAGGGTGTACAGGCCGACAGACGCGAGTGGTTTGTTGGACTCTTCGATCAGCAGCCACGTCTGCGACAGGAAGACCGCCGGGTTGGCCTCGGCGAAACCACTGACGTCGCGGTTGGCCAGCGCCACGGCGTCCAGGAGCATGGCCTGTGCAGCGGCTTCGGCGGCTTCAGGGGCCAGTCCGACAGGGGCAAGCTGCAGCTGGCTCAGCACGCGCTGGTGGAGCTGCTCCAGCGCGTGGGGTGTTTCGGGCGGCACCGTGCGAAAGGCAATCGTGGCCTCGATGCAGGTGCAGATGTGCAGCAGCGTCTGCATGGGCAGCAAGGGCGCGAGCAGCCTTGCGGCGGCTACCGCACTGAGGAACTCGTTCATGCCGCCGTAGGCCGGCAGTACCTGCCCAGTCCGGAAACCAAACACCCCGCACACCATGCGCAGTACGGGGTCGTGCGCCGTAGTGGCGTCCGTCCCGTCAAGCAGCAACTGGCCATCGTGCTCGCGTACGACCTTGGCCAGAACCGGCTGCAGCGCGGAGGGTAGGCCGGCATCGAGCTGGCAGTAGACGGTGTCGTGGAACAAGGCCGCCAGGGTTTGAATCGGGGTGGCCCCGGTGCACAGCGCGAAGACGTGGGCCGTGTCGTGGTAGGCACGCGAAGGCGCGCCCATGCAGCGGTGCACCACCATGGCCAAGCGCTCCACGTCCTGCATGCTTGCGCAGGCACCCAGCGCCGACAGGGACTGCTGGAAGTGAGCGATCAGGCGATTGATGACGGCGTGGGTCATGGCCTGCATCGTAGGAAGGCTTGGCGCCTTGGGCAACGGCGGTGCATGCAGGTTTTCGCCCGTATTGCGCATTAGTGCCTGCTTTTGGTGCCGCACATCCGCGCTTGCCGATTTACCCGCGGTGTTGGAAATAACCGACACCACACCGGATTTTCCGATGCTACTTTCGCGGCCTTGCAGCTACGGCCTGCAGCGAACCACTCGACCCAAGAAAGAGAGACACCGCATGACACAGACTCCCGAGAGCATCGTCGCCCAGGAAAAGGCCCAGCTCGATTTCAGCAAGAACATGAGCTATGGCGACTACCTGCAGATCGACACCATCCTGAACGCGCAGAAATGCCTGTCGCCCGCCCACGACGAGATGCTGTTCATCGTGCAGCACCAGACCAGTGAGCTCTGGATGAAGCTGATGCTGCACGAATTGACCGGCGCGATGCGCCACATTGCGGCCGATGACCTGCCGCTAGCCTTCAAGATGCTGGCGCGTGTATCCAAGATCATGGAACAGCTGGTGCACGCCTGGGATGTGCTGGCAACCATGACACCGCCCGAGTACAGCGCCATCCGCCCCTACCTGGGACAGAGCAGCGGCTTCCAGAGCTTCCAGTACCGATGCATCGAGTTCTCATTGGGCAACAAGAACCGCACCATGCTGCAACCCCACGCCCACAGCCCCGAGCGACTGGCCCTGGTGCAGGCAGCGTTCGAGGCCCCGTCGCTGTACGACGAAGCCCTGCGCCTGATGGCACGGCGTGGCATTGCCGTGCCGCAGAGCCACTTGGAACGTGACTGGACCCAGCCTTACTCCGCCAGTGAAGGCGTCGAGCAAGCCTGGTTGGAGGTCTACCGCAACCCCGACAAGCACTGGGACTTGTACCAATTGGGCGAAGAACTGACGGACCTGGAAGACGCCTTCCGCCTCTGGCGTTTCCGCCACGTCACCACCGTCGAGCGCGTCATCGGCTTCAAGCGTGGGACTGGGGGCACCGGTGGCGTGAGCTACCTGCGCAAGATGCTCGACGTGGTGCTGTTCCCGGAAATCTGGTCGCTGCGCACGGGCTTGTGAGAGATCGTCCTGGCGCATGGGTGTTTATGCTTGCAAAGGATGGCAAGTAAAAGCACCCATTTGTGCATTCATGCACGTAAATCCGTGACCACAATACATGCTTTTGTGATCACATCTGCGTGCCCATGACTGCTACTCGCACCCCTTCGTACTACACCGCCACCATCCGCGAGGAAAGCAACTACCCGGTGCTGCAAGGCACGGTGGAGGTGGATGTGGCCATCATCGGCGCCGGGTTCACCGGCATTGCCACGGCGGTGGAATTGGCCGAGCGTGGCCTCAAGGTTGCGGTGGTCGAGGCCAACAAGGTAGGGTGGGGTGCTTCGGGCCGCAATGGTGGCCAGGTCACCGGCAGCCTGTCGGGCGATGGCGCCATGCGCACCCAGTTGCAGGGCCAGGTGGGTGTGGACGCCGAAGACTTCATATGGCACCTGCGCTGGCGCGGGCATGAAATCATCAAGAGCCGGGTCGAGAAGTACGGCATTGCCTGTGATCTCAAGCACGGCCATCTGCACGCAGCCTTCCAGCCCAGCCACCTAGCCGAATTGCAGGCCGGGCGCGACGAGGCCGTGGCGCGTGGCATGGGCGACGATGTGGCCTTGCTGGACAAGGAGCAGGTGCACGCCATGCTCGGCACGCCGCTGTACTTTGGCGCCCTGCACAACAAGCGCAACATGCATGTGCACCCGTTGAACCTGTGCCTGGGCGAAGCCCGCGCCGCGGCCAGTCTGGGCGCCCTGATTTACGAGAACTCACCCGTGCTGGAGATCGTGCATGGCGAGCACCCGGCGCTGGTGACGGCGCAGGGGCGCGTCAATGCCAAGTCCGTACTGCTGGCGGGCGATGCGTACCACAAGCTGGAGCAGGGACGGCTCGGCGGCCAGATGTTCCCGGCCACGGGCGGCATCGTGACAACCGCGCCGCTGACCGATGAACAGGTGAAGGCACTGAACCCGCAGGACGTGGCGGTGTACGACACCCGTTTCGTGCTCGATTACTACCGCCTCACCGCCGACAAGCGCCTGTTGTTCGGGGGCGGTGCCAACTACTCGGGCAAGGAGTCGCGCGACATCGCGGCCGAACTGCGCCCCGCCATCGAGGCGACTTTCCCGGCGCTCAAGGGGATTCCCATCGACTACCAGTGGAGCTGCATCATGGGTATCGTGGTGAACCGCGTGCCGATGCTGGGCAAGCTCTCCAGCAACGTGTACTACTGCCAGGGCTACTCGGGCCATGGTGTGGCCACCACCCACATCATGGGCGAGATCATGGCCAAGGCCATCACCGGCAGCATGGAAAAATTCGACACCTTCGCCCGCTTCAAGCACATCCGCGTGCCGGCTGGTAACCTGCTGGGCAACCCCTTGCTGGCGGTTGGCATGTGGTACTACCAGCTGATGGAAAAACTGCGCTGAACCATTACAACGACAACATTGAAGAGACACACGATGACAAGCACCACAATCCGAGCGCCCCTGAACCCCGCCACGCTGGTGGATGAGCCCTTTGTTCGTTTTGCCGTGACCGACATCGACGGCGTGTGCCGCGGCAAGCACCTCAGTGGCGAGAAGGTGGCCTCCATGCTCAAGGGCGGGGGCACCATTGCCAGCGCCTTGTTCGGCTGGGACATTGCCGACGAGCTGTACGACAACGTGAGCTTCACCGGTTTCCATACCGGCTACAACGACATCGGATTGCAACTGGATGCATCCACTGCGCGGCAACTGCCTTGGGACGACAACCGCTGGCTCATCCTGGGTGAGCATGTGAATGCGGACGGTACGCCCCTGGCCATCTGCCCGCGCCAGGTGTTGAAGAAGGTGCTCAAGAAGGCCGAATCCATGGGCTTCACACCCATGGTGGGAGTGGAGTTCGAGTGGTTCGTGCTCAAGGAAACCGAGATCTCGCTGCGCGAAAAGGGTTTCCGCAACCTGCAGACGGCCTCCCAGGGTCTGACCAACTATTCGCCATTCCGTCTGAGTGCCGAGCATGGCTTCGTGCGCGACCTGTTCGATTACTTGCCGAAAATCGGCATTCCGCTCGAAGCCCTGCACACCGAAGCCGGCCCCGGCAACTTCGAGGCTGCCATCCGCTACGGCACGGCCATCGAGGCGGCGGACCGCGCCATGCTGTTCAAACAGGCGGTTCGGGAGATCGGCCGCCGCCATGGCCTGATCAATACCTTCCTGGCCAAGTACTCCACGGCCTATGCCGGGTGCGGCGGCCACATGCACCAGAGCCTGTGGAAAGACGGCGCCAACGCCTTCTTCGATGCCAAGGGCGACCATGGCATGAGCGAGACCATGCGCCAGTACGTGGCTGGGCAGCTGCACTGCCTGCCGCAACTGTTTGCGCTCTATGCCCCGTTCATCAACAGCTACAAGCGCCTGGTGGACAACAACCTGGCGCCCACCAAGCCGACCTGGGGCATCGACAACCGCAACGTATCACTGCGCGTGATTCCTGGCTCGGCCAGTTCCCTGCGTCTGGAAACCCGCACCCCGGGTGCGGACACCAACCCGTATCTGGGCATCGCTGCGGCCGTGGCTTCGGGCCTGTACGGCATTGAGAACAAGCTGAGCCTGCAGGCGCCCGTGACCGGGGCCAACAAGGGCGCCGAAGGCATGGAGCGCCTGCCGCGCACCCTTTCTGAGGCCACCGAGAACCTGGAGCGCTCGGCCCTGGCGCGGGAGCTGCTGGGCGACGGATTCGTGACCCACTTCTTGCAGACGCGCCAGTGGGAAGTGCGCCGCTTCAACCAGGCCGTGACCGACTGGGAATTGCAGCGCTACCTGGAATTGGTATAGAAATCTGGCTCAAGCCCGCAGATACATTGCGTAGAGCGCTACCGAAACAGTAGCGCCTGCGGTCACTCGGCGGGTGGCGACCACTGCGGCTTGGGGGCTGTGTAGGGCTGGTAAACCACGCAAGCCCGATAGGCGTGCCAACTGGCGTGACCGATGACCGGCCCCACCACCAGCAAGCCGGCAAACCCCGGAATCATGGCCAGCACCACCAGCGCCGTGATCACGGCACCCCACAGCACCATGACCGGCAACTGCGACAGCACCAGTCGGATGCTGGTCAAGCCGGCGGTGATGGCATCGACCTCCTGGTCCAGCATCATCGGAATGGAGACGACGCTGACTGCAAACACCAGCGCCGCGAAGATGGCGCCTACGCAGGTGTACACCACGATGAAGGACAGGTTCTGCGGGTCCAGGAGTTTGAGCAGCGAGCCGGAAAAATCCGGCATGCCGTCAAACGACACAGCAAACACCACCATGGAGGAACGGCCCCAGAGCATCTCCAGGATGAGCAGAACGCCGCCGAACAGCGCCAGTTGTCCGCGGTGGGAATTCCATGCCGTAACCGCACCCCACCAGGTGGGTGTTTCGCCGCGTTCGAGGCTTTGGCTCACCTGGTACAGGCCCAGCGCCAGGAAGGGGCCGGTCAGCAGGAACCCGGCCGAAAGCGCCAGGGTATAGGCCGGAGCAAATTGGTAGATCGCGAGCAGCGCCCAGCCCATGGCGCAGAAACAGGCGCCGAAGAACAGGCCGATGCCGGGCGCGGCACGGAAGTCCTGCCAACCGCGCATCAGCCATTGCCCGGGGCTGGCCAGGGTCGGGCTGAGGATGCGGAAGTCGAGTACACCCGGTGCGCGGGGGGAGGCGGGTGTGGCGTTGTTGTCGGTAGCCGGTGTCTGGTCTGCTTGCATGGCAGCCATTCTGTGAAGCGGCATGCGTTTGCGCCAGTAGGGAAAACGCGCCTCACACGATGGACAGCGGCAGCACCGTGCTGCTCTTGATCTGCTCCATCGAGAAGGCGCTGGAGACGCCTTGCAGCTCGGCTTGGGCGATGAGCTTCTTGTAGAAGCGGTCGTAACCCTCGATGCTGGTGGTCACCACTTTCAGCAGGTAGTCCACATCCCCACTCATGCGGTGGAACTCCTGTACCTCGGGCATGGCACTCACCAGGGCGGCAAAGCGCTGCAGCCACTTCTCGTCGTGGTGGCTGGTGCGGATGCTTACGAATACCGTGACCGGTAGCCCCACCTTCTTGCGGTTCACCAGCGCCACCCGGCCCTCGATGAAACCTTCCTCTTCCAGCCGTTTCACCCGCTTCCAGCACGGCGTGCTCGACAGGCCGATGCGCTCGCCCAGTTGGGCCACGGACAGGGTGGCGTCCTGCTGCAGGGCTTCCAGAATTTGGGTGTCAAGGCGATCAAGCATGTTCTAATTTTCGTTCTGATGGAATGTTCATGCTACAAATAAAGCAATTGTTGGCAAATAGAGAATGTCTGTTCTGCGCAGCGTCGATAGACTTCTTCGCTTCCATTCGACTCTTGTCCGCTGCCCATGCACCGCACCTCGCTGTACCTTGATGCCAATGCCACGACACCGACTTGTGCCGCGGCGCGAACGGCCGCCCTGCAGGCCATGGAGGTCTCCTTTGGCAACCCGAGCAGCGCACACAGCGAAGGCATTCGCGCCCGGCACCTGCTGGATCAGGCCCGTGCCAGTGCGCGCAATGCCATCGGTGCCGGGCAGGGGCGGGTCGTTTTCCTCAGCGGCGCCACCGAGGCCATCCATACCGCCGTGTTCAGTGCGCTGCTGCAGTTGCGCCGCCAGCGCGACGCCGGCCTGCCCGTGGCACACCGGCTGGTGGTGGGCGCCACCGAACACAAGGCCGTGCTGCAGAGCGTACGGCACTGGAACGCGGTGCTGGAACTGCACCTGCAGGTGTGCGAACTGCCGGTGGGGGCGGATGGTCGCCACGACCTGGTGACCCTGCGCCACTGGCTCGACGACACGGCCTTGCTGTGCACCATGGCGGCCAACAACGAAACCGGCGTCATCAGCGACCTGGCTGCCATTGAGGCGCTGCTGGCCCAGACGGCCAGCCCGGCACGCTGGCTGGTGGACTGCGTGCAGGCGCTGGGCAAGCTGCCGCTGAACCTGGCGGCCACGCGCATTGACTACGCCGCGTTTTCCGGACACAAGCTCTATGCTCCCAAGGGTGTAGGCATGCTCTATGTGGCGCCCGGCGCGCCCTACAGCGCCCTCATCGTGGGCGGCGGACAGGAGTCGGACCAGCGTTCCGGTACCGAAAACCTGCCGGGTATTGCCGCACTGGGTGCCGTCTGCGATGCCCTGACGCGCGGTGACCTGTTTGCATCGCATGCTGTGTTGGAGCGCCATCGTGCGGATCTGGTGCAGGCCCTGCGCGACGCCTTTCCCGGAGCCGTGTTCAACGCGCCGCTGGAACACTGCCTGCCCACCACCCTGAACTTTTCCATTCCCGGCGCCAGCAGCAAGGAGGTCATGAACCTGCTGGACGCTGCCGGAGTGCATGTGAGCGCTGGAAGCGCCTGTTCGGCCGCCAAACCGGGATCCAGCCATGTGCTGCAGGCCATGGGCGTGCCGGCATGGGCTGCGGAGTCTGCCATCCGGCTGTCCTTTGGCGCGTTGGACACTGCACAGACCATTGCAAAAGCCTGCGACCGTATCCGTCAATGTGGTCAGATTTGGGCTGCAGCCCACAAAGAGCATGCGCAGGCAGCTATGAATCTAGTAGCGGCTGGCGGGCCACTGCCAGAAGAAGTGGATTTGCCCTGGGAGCAGCTGAATGCGTTTCTGCAGGGCCAACCCGATGCCGTGCTGGTGGACCTGCGCGACCCGGTAGAGGTTCAGGCCGGTGGCTTGTGGGAGCATGACGGGCGCCGCGCGGTGCACGTACCGCTGGCGCAATGGGCTCCGTGGTGTGCCCAGCAGGCGGCGGTGGCACGCCCGGTGGTGCTGTTGTGCCGCACCGGCAATCGCAGTGCCCAGGCCGCCCGCCATTGGCTGGCTGCCGGGCACGGTGGCGCAGTACGTCACATACCCGGCGGACTGGCACTGCGCCCGCGCTTCGACTAATTTTGATTCTTTCCATTTCCCCCACGACAGGAACCAACAACCATGCACCGCGATACCCTTTTCATGCTGAGTCCCTATGCCAAGGTCGAGGATGGCCATGCCCGCTACTGCCCGGACTGTGCTTTGGTGGAGGGGTATCTGGCCTTTTACCCGGCGGTGCGTACGCAGTTGACTGTGCAGCACGTGGGCCCGGTGCGTCCGCGCGCCGAGATCGTGGCCCTGCTGGGCGAGGAAAACCAAGGCTCGCCCGTGCTGGTGCTGCACCCGAACAGCCAGCCGCGTGAACTGGATGCCGTGCAGACCGCCAACGGCCAGCGCTTCATCAACGACCCCAAGGCGATCTGCCGCTACTTCGCCCTGAACCTGGGTGGTGGCCTGCCGCTGTAGGTCTGCTCCAGGCTACGCGGTCACTGCATTAAAGCTGGGCCTTGCGCCCGACCAGCTTCCAGTAGTTCACCGGAGACAAACGCTCCAACAAGGCCATCAGCTTGGCGTCCAGCCCCACCAGCACGCGAGCCTGGTCGCGTTCGATGGCGCGCACGATCACGTCGGCGGCCCGGTCGGGTGGCATGCGCAGCATCTTGGCGGCCAGGGCCTGCTGCTTCGCGGATTCCTGCGCGCTGATGCCCTGCGACACCCGTGCACTGCTGGCAATGGCGGTGGCGATGCCGCCGGGGTGCACCACCGTGACGCCTACCGGGCTGTTCTCAAGCTCCAGCCGCAGGGCGTTGGAAAACCCCCGTACGGCGAACTTGCTGGCACTGTAGGCGGTCTGCCCGGGCGGGCTGATCAGGCCGAACAGGCTGGAAATGTTGACGATGCGCGCCTTGGGGCGCTGGCGCAGCAACGGCAGAAACGCGCGGGTCATGCGTACCAGGCCATGGAAATTGATCTCCATGAGCCAGTCGAAATCAGCCTCGCTGGTTTGCTCGAAGGTGCCGGCCAGTGCTACCCCCGCGTTGTTGATGAGGATGTCCACGTGGCCATGGGCCTCCTGCACGGCAGCGGGCAAGGCCGCCACCGCCTCGCGGCTGGCCACGTCGAGCACGTGCAGCGACACCTTGACCGGGTAGGCCGCCAACAGCTCGGCGGTGGTGTGCAGGTTGGCTTCCACAACGTCGGCAATGGCCAGGTGGCAGCCTTTGCGCGCCAGGGCCTGGGCCAGGGCCCGGCCGATGCCGCTACCGGCACCGGTGATCACTGCAACTGCATTCTTGACGTGCATGGGCCGCTCTCCGAAGTTCAGTGGAATTCAAGGACGCCATCGTCGAGCCGCCCGAAGCGGATGGCCAGCACGTCGGCGAGGTAGTTCTGGTGCACGCGCCATGGACTGTGCATGCCCTGGCGAGGCATGAGGTGCTGGGCGCGTGCCACGTAGCCGGACTGTAGTGCCATGAACGGGGTCGTCTGCGAAGCACCTGTCCACTTGGCGACGATGCTGCGTTGCCCTTGGGTGTGCAGGTGGTTCAGTGCACGGCATACCCACCCCGCAGTCAGGTCCGCCTTCAGCGTCCAGGATGCGTTGGTGTAGCCGAAGGCCATGAACAGGTTTGGCACTCCCGAGAGCATCATGCCCTTGTAGGCCACGGCCTGCGCCACGTCAACGGGTTTGCCATCTACGCAGATGCGCATGCCGCCGAAAATCTCCAGTTCCAGCCCGGTGGCCTTGACGATCACATCCGCGTCCAGCGTTTTCCCACTTGCCAAAGTGATGCCGTGGGCAGTGATGTCGGCAATGGTGTCCGTCACCACCCGGGCCTTGCCGTTGCGCAGGCTGGTGAACAGGTCACTGTCGGGCACCGCGCACAGGCGCTGGTCCCAAGGCTTGTAGTCGGGGCTGAAGTGGCGCATGTCGTAGCCGCTGCCGAGTTCCTTGGCAGCCAGGTCCAGCAGGTAGCGGCGGATCATGGCCGGGCGGCGCTGCGACAGCCTAAAGAACAGCATGCCCAGCAGCACGTTCTTCCAGCGCGTGAGGGCATAGGCCCAATTCGAAGGCAGGTGCCTGTCCAACCAGAGCGCCAAGCGGTCCACGCTCGGGCGCGAGACCACGTATCCCGGAGTGCGCTGCAGCATGGTGACCTGTGCGGCGTGTTTGGCCAACTCGGGCACCAGGGTCACCGCGGTGGCACCGCTACCGACTACCACGACCCGCTTGCCCGCGTAGTCCAGGTCCTGCGGCCAGAATTGCGGATGGACGAGGCGCCCGGCAAAGCGTTCTTCGCCCGGCAGTGGCGGGTTGTAGCCGCTGGCGTAGCTGTAGTAGCCACTGCACATGTACAGGAAGCGTGTTTGCAGTTTGCTGCTGCCTCCGCCAGTCGGGTGAGCGATCTCCAATGTCCACAGGGCGCTGCCCGAATCCCAATTTGCAGCAATCACCCGGTGGTCGTAGCGGATCAGCTTGTCGATCCCACCTTCCGCAGCCGTGGTGCGGATGTAGTCCAGGATGGCCGGTCCGTCCGCGATGGCTTTGCGTGCAACCCAGGGACGGAAGTTGTAGCCCAGCGTGTGCATGTCCGAGTCCGAGCGGATGCCGGGGTAGCGGAACAGGTCCCAGGTCCCGCCCATGGATTGCCGAGACTCCAGCAGGATGAAGCGCAATTGCGGGCAGTGGCGCTGCAGGTGCCTGGCGGCGCCGATGCCGGACAAGCCGGCACCGACGATGACTACGTCAACGACAGGCCCGTGGTCGCTGCAATCGGGTGGTGCGGACGTCATTGCTGGGGTAGGGTCCTGGTTTTGTGGCTGGAAGCCGTGAATTCCTTGGCATTTACCCGTTCATCGGGGGTAAGCAAATGTATCTGATGGCCGGCCATCGCTAGAATTCGACGCCATTGGCCAACGCCGCGCGTGCCCGCAATTCGGGTCGTATCCAACGCCCCTGTCGACCCGATGAAGTTTTCTTTCACCGCCTCCGTCTGCATCGCGCCTCTGTTGGCGCTGTCGGTGCTGTCGACGCCGGCGTTGGCGCAGCCGGATCCGGTAGCGACGCAGATCACGGGCTACTGGGTCTTCGGGAACACGTTGCTGCCCACAGATGTCGTACTCGCCGTGGTCGAGGGGCGGGTTGGTCGGATGGGATTTGCAGACATCCAGAAAACGGCGCAGCTGCTGCAGGCCAAATACCGCGAATACGGGTACGGGGCGGTCATCGTTCAGGTGCCTGACCAGACCCTTAGCCAAGGGGTGGTTCGGCTCGAAGTGGTGGAGGGCAAGCTCAGTCAGGTACAGGTGACAGGCAACCAGCAGTTCAGCAAGGGCAACATCGCTCGCAGCCTGCCTGCGCTGGAGCCCGGTGCCACGCCCTCGCTCTTTGCCCTGGATCGGCAGTTGTTGATGGTCAATGAGAATCCCGCCAAGGCCGTGCGCGTGGTGTTTCAGCCCGGGGAAAAGCACGGCCAGGTGGAGGCCATGGCCATTGTGGAAGAGCAGCCTGTCGAACGCTGGAATGTGTCGTTCGACAACTCGGGCAACGACGCCACCGGGAACTACCGTTTGTCCCTGGGCTACCTGCATGCGAATGTCGATGATCGCGACACCCAACTGAGCGCACGCGCGGTGACATCGCCAACCGACCCTTCCCAAGTTGCCATCCTGAGTGCCAGTTTGAAGCGCCCTTTGTACTCCCGCGCAGCTTTCGTCGAAGTGTCGGCCCTGGCATCCAGCACGCGCAATACACCCACGCAGACTGGCGCCGGGGAGTTGCGGTTTTCGGGGCAGGGCAACTCGGTCGGTGCGCGGGGCATTTGGCTGGTGCCCTTCCTCGGCGAAACCAAGCATCAGCTGTCGGCTGGTGTTGAGAGTCGCAGCTACACCAACACCTGCAGCCTGGGCAGCTTTGGTGCGGCGGGCTGCGGTAGCGCCGGTGCATCGGTCGATGTCATGCCCCTGACGCTGGGCTACCTGCTGCAAAAGCCCGGGCAGTGGAATGCCTCGGTGCAATGGGCGCACAACCTGCCATGGACGCCGCAAACCTCGGATGATGCGCGCTTCCACGCGGCCCGCAGCAAGGCCCGCCGCGATTACCAGTTCCTGCGCTATAGCTTCAACGGCAGCCTGCCGGTCACTTCGGTGTGGTCAGCGGTGGCCCGGTTGGAAGGGCAGTGGTCCGACCAGCCGCTGGTGGGCGCCGAGCAGTTCGGTGCTGGCGGTGCCAACAGCGTGCGGGGCTACCCGGAGCGGGTGATTTCGGGGGACGCCGGTGCGGTCGCCTCGCTGGAGTTGCGCGCACCCTGGGGATTCTGGCAGGCGGGCAGCGAGTCGGACGTCGTCCTGGGTGTGTTTGCCGACGCGGGCCATGTGGCCTTGCAGGGCGGTGGGTCCTGCGCTACGGGACGGGCCTTTTGCGACATTTCCAGTGTCGGCGTCAGCACCTTGTGGAAGGCCAGCCCGCGGACCCTGGTGCGTGCCGACCTGGGCCGGGCCGGTGAAGCCGCTGCCGACACGAAGGTCGGTGATTGGAGTCTTCATGTCAACCTCACGCACAATTTCTAGTTGCATGCGCCTGCGGTCGGCAGGGGTTGCCATGGTGGCCTTGATGTGCTGTCACCTGTCCGCGCAGACCCTGCCCACAGGGATGCAGGTCGTGCATGGGCAGGCCACAGCCACGACCAGCCCGAACCGGCTCAACATCACCGCGTCCGACCAGTCGGTGCTGCAATGGCAGCAGTTCTCGATCGGAAGCGGCAACACCGTCAACTTCCAGCTTCCCAATAGCAGCAGTCGGGTGCTGAATCAGGTTACTGGCGGGAATCCGTCGCAGATCCTGGGCACGCTCAGCAGCAACGGGCAGGTCTGGCTCATCAACCCCAACGGCATTGTCTTTGGTGCCAACGCCCGGGTCGATGTGGGCGGTCTGGTGGCTTCGACCTTGTACCTGTCCTCGGACGATTTCGTCGCGGGGCGCTACCGCTTCTCCGCGCTGCCAGGCAACACCGCGACGGTGCTCAACCAGGGCAACATCACGACTCCCTATGGCGGGCGCATCGTGCTGCTGGGTCACAGCGTCTCCAACAGCGGGACGTTGCGTGCGGACGGCGGCAGCGTCGCATTGCTCGGTACCGACGCCGTGGAATTGGTGGATACCGGTACGCCCCACATGGCTGTGCGTTCGGCGTCGCTCGCAGGCCTGGTCACCAACAGTGGCGCCGTTTCATCCGGCATGGTGGATGTACATGGCGCCGCCGTGAACCAGCAGGGCAGCATCGTGGCCGACTCCATGGGCGTCAATGCCCAAGGCGAGGTGGTGCTGCGGGCCAGCGGCAACGTGGCCTTGGCGGTCGGCAGCCAGACCCAGGCCAGCGGTGGGCGCATTACCGTGGCCAGTGACAACGGTACCGTGCAAGTGGACGGCACGCTGCAGGCCAGCGCCACCCAAGGCAGTGGAGGTAACATCCGCATCGACGCCCGTCAGCTGTTCGTGGCCGGAAGCGGTCAGATCCTAGCGGACGCCGCTGGCGTGGGGAACGGCGGGCGGATTGTGCTGTGGGGTTACGACGTCATGTCGCTGCGCGGATTGGTCAGCGCACGGGGTGGTGGCCAAGGCGGCAACGGGGGCTTTGTCGAAACTTCGACCCACGGGCTGTTCGATCTGCAGCAGGTGCCACGGCTCAGCGCGAACGCGGGTCGAGGCGGAACTTGGCTGATCGACCCCTACGATATAACCGTCACCAATGCCGACGCCAACCTCAATGGACCCTTGCCTCCGATTCCAGCGGGGCAGGCCTACTCGTCCAACGGATTGGGTCCGACCACCGTGAACGTTGCGACCATCTCGGCAGCCTTGGCCGGCGGTGCGTCAGTGCTCATCGATACCAGCGGACCCGGAGCCGACGCCGGCAACATCTACTGGAATGCGTCCATGACCGGAGTGGTGCCCGCGGGTGGCGCCAACCTGACGCTGCTGGCCGACAACAACATCTACCTCAATGCGCCCATCAGCTCCAGTCCTACACTGGTTGTTCAGGCCGTGGCGCAGAACAATATCTATTTGGATACCCGTGCGACCATGACCGGCATTGATCTGCAGGTGCTCAGCGGTACGCTGAGCCTTGTAGGACCGGGGGCGACCACGGCCAGCAATTCGGCCTCAGTTTCCATGACCCAGACCCTTTGGTCGGCAGGCGGCTCAACGTCATCCCCGGGGCCGGGTTCCAGCGGTGGTGGCAGCACTGGCACGACCGATGCCAATGGCCTGCAGAGCAAGGCCCGTTACAGCGGTGCGTCGGGCAGCATCCTGGACTACATGCCCGTGACAGGCATGCCCGGAACCAAGGTGGTGGCCAGCAACCCGGACATGGACCTGCCCTCGCAGCCCAGTGCCGCCGCGCAATTGCCGGGTTACCGGTACATCGTATCGGACCAGAGCAACACCTATTTCCGCGTGATACCGGTGTCGGAGATGACGCCTGACGACATCGGGAAGGTTCTCCAGGCGCGTCAGGAATACAAGCGCAACCTGCTGGCCGACGCCGTCCAGGCCCTGACGGCCAACCCAGGCCTGCCCGACCTGCCCGGGTGCACGTCTGCAGCCGAAAGCGCCAGTGGCAAGTGCCTGCTCGATCCGCTGCAGGACAGCCGTAGGCCACAGCACACAGCCCGGGTGACGTCACGTGACAAGCGCAGCGCGGTACCAGCGGTGCCCAAGATTGCGCGCAAACTGGCCTTGGTGATCGGCATCAATCAGTATGAAGATGCACGTATTCCCCAACTCGTTGGGGCACTGCCGGATGCCCAAGCGGTGAACGAACACCTGCAGGATGAACTCGGATACGACGTTGCCATGCTCAGCAATCCGACCAAGGCCGAATTGTTCGCCAGCCTCAATGCACTGGCCGCCGACATGGGTGAGAACGACAGCCTGATGGTGTACTACGCCGGCCATGGCGAAATGGTGGATGCCACCGGCATGGGGTACTGGATTCCATCCGACGGAAAGGCCGACAGTCCCAAGGGCTGGGTATCCAATTCCGACATCAACAAGCTGTTGGCCCGCACCAAGAGTCGCCAGATGGCCGTGATCGCCGACAGTTGCTATTCCGGACGCTTTACCGCCGAAACCAAGATGGGCGACACCCCCACCGTCCGATCCATCGATGACTTGCTGCAAAAACGTGCTGTCACCATGATGTCTTCCGGTGGTGACGAGCCCGTGGCCGATACCGGAAAGGACGGGCACTCGGTCTTTGCCTGGAATCTGATGCAGAAGATCCGCGAGGTGGCGGGATGGTCCAGCGGCACGGATGTGTTTGCATCGGTGCGTACGGCGGTCGAGAGCGAGTTGCCGCAGACGCCGCAATATGGCGCATCGGTAGTGGCTGGCCACCAGCAAGGTGCGGACTTCATTTTTGAACGCCGTTCCGCCAAAGCGGCCCGATCCACGCGATGAAGCGCCTGGGCTATTTCCTCAGCGCCTTTCTCGCGGAAGGCTTTCTTGCGTTCTTCCGGCTGTCTTTTCTGTGGGGCGTGATGGGCTGGCTGCTGGCCACGTCGAGCGTGGGCCAGTACTTCACCAGCACCATGCATGCGCACGACCTGCAGCGCAGTGCACGTTGGTCTGGGGAGAAGCTGCGCCAGGCGCAACCCGTGGTCATCCTCATCGACGACACGGGCTACGACCGTTTCTTCGGCGGACAGTCGCCTTTGGCACGCGACCGCATGGCGGATCTCCTGGCTACCATTGCTGGCAACACCCCGGCGCAGACCCGTGTGGTGCTGGACATTGACCTGTCTCCCGTGCCTGCCCAGGCGGCAGCGCAGCAGCGGCTTGAAGCCTTGCTGCTGGAACAGCCTGGGCGCTGGGTACTGCCGGCACCCAAGCCGACTGATGCCAACGCTGCGCAAGCCTTGCAAGGCTGGCGTGAAGGCCTGTGCAAGAAGGGTATCGGTTTTGGCTTGCCCTATGTACCTACCGAATTTGGCTACCCGCTGCCTACGCACCAGTATTCCGGGGGCTTGGCAGATGCTGCGACCCAGGTGACCTTGCCGTGCGCCGACCCCACGGTGGAATTCACGCAGGTGCCCATGCCGCTGCAAGGGGCCATGTTGGAGGGTGGCGTGGTCATTCCGTTCACTGGCGATCTGGAGCAATTGGGCCAGATGCTGCAGGGGCTTGCCCCGGAGCTGGTGTTTGTCGGGGGCGGGTGGGGTCACCTTGACCTGTTCGGAACGCCTTTCGGTGAGCGCTATGGCGTGCAGATCCATGCAGCGGCCGCAGCGGCGGCGCGGGCAGGGGAGCGCATGGTCAGTCCGGTGCAGGAAATGCTGGTGATCTGGTTCTTCTGCGGCGTCATTGGCGCCCTGCGCGGCCTGCTCCATAACGCCGTGGACCAGACCCGCATGCGTGACCTGGCGCATCTTCCCGGTCATGCGTTCTGGCGCGACACCGGGCGGCCTTTGGTGTTCTTCACCTGGGTCTTCTTCCTGGTGATCGGTTTTTCCGAACTGCTGGCCATGGTGCATGGCGCCACGGGCTATTGGGTCAGCACCGGTAACGTGGCGGTATTCACCTTGTGCTCGGTACTCATGAGCTGGGGGGCAGGGCGCACGGCGCCCCAGTTCCACAGCGGATTCCGCCATGCCTGGCGTGAACTGGTATTGGTGCCCATTGCGGCCGACTGGCGCAGCGTGCGCGCGGCTGCAGTGGCGATGCTCGGCGCTGCGCCGATGCATGTGGATTTTCCGGCCGACCTGACCGCGCCTTCCCGGTGGGAACTGATGCGCGAAGGGCTGTTTTCCCTGGCACGCCTGGGCGCCGAGACGGTATTGCCCCTGATGTCCCTGTATTACGCGCTCAAGGAGTTTGCATGAGCCGAGTGGCCCACTTTTGGCAGGCTTTCGTCAGCCATTTCCTGCACGAGATCCTGCTGCATTCGCTGCGCGGTACCTTGCTCGCCGGAGGCATGGTGCTTCTGGTCTCGAGCACGGGCGCCTGGAAGTACATGGGCAACAGCATGCAGGCCAATGACTTGCGCCGTGCGGCGGCCTACAGCAAGGATTCCATCAGCCCGTCGGTGCTGATGGTCGCCATTGACGACACCGGCTTCGACCAGTTTTACGGCGGCCGCTCGCCGCTGGACCGCAAGCAGTTGCAACGCATGCTGGAGGTGGTGGAGCGCAACGCGCCCAACGCCCGCGGCATCGTCATCGACCTGGACCTTTCCCCCGTACCTGGCGATACGCAAGAGGCGCTGTTCGGTTTCTTCGCCACCAAGCCCCAGCGCTGGGTACTTGCAGAGCCGGTGCGCAAACGCTCCGACGACACCGACGTGCGTCGCCATTGGCGCGAGCGCCTGTGCGCCGCAGGGGTACGCATGGCCTTGCCCTACCTGCCTACCGAGTTCGGTTATGTGGTGAGTACCCAGCAGTACCGGGGTTCGCTGGTGGACGTTGCCCTGCATCCCGATGCCGGCTGCGCGCGCCTGCCAGACCTGGAACAGGGCGATGCCAATCCGGTGCTCAAGCGCAGCACGGCCCTCATGGCGCCGGACTATGTGAACCACGGGCTGGTGGTGCCTTTCCAGGGTGACCTGGACCTGCTGGCACAGACGGTGGCAGGCATCGACCCGCAGTGGGTGGTGATTGGCGGTACCTGGGGAGTGACCGATCTGCTCAACACCCCCATGGGCGAACGCTACGGCGCACAGTTGCATGCAGCGGCGCTGCAGGGGCATGTCCAGGGCGAGCGCCAGGCCTCGTTCCTGTTCCAGATCACGGTCGCGTGGATCGTGGTGGCGCTCATTGCCCTGCAGATCGGTGCGGTGCAGGGTTGGATGAAGCGGGCCGTGGACCCCTGGATGGAATCCTTCACCGGTCACCGCTTCTTCAAGCTGCGCCTGTGGCCCTTGCTGCTGGTGCTGTTTGTGGTGCTGCAGGTAGGGCTGGTGTCCGAACTGCTGGCGGTACTTCGCGCACACACCCACTTCTGGATTCCGTCGGCCGAAATGGCCGTGCTGGTGATCGGCACCATGGCCTTCGTGTGGAACTGGGGCCTTACCGACATCGGCGGGCACCACACCGTGTCGCACGTGTGGCACCACGGGTTCCTGCAACCGGTCAAGGATGACTGGGCCAGCCTGCGCACGGCGTGGACTTCGCTGAGTGGCCGCAGTGCGACAAATTGCACGGATGCGGACGGAAATCCCCTGCCGGTGAGCCGCGTGCGCGCCGTGGCTGAAATTACACTGGCCACTGCCAGCCTGTGCGGCCAGACCGTATTGCCCACTGCCGTGCTGGTGTATGAATTGCTTGCCCATTGAGACCTGGAGGTCGGTATGAAAAGTCTTTACATTACCGTTGCTGTGGCTGCCGCCAGCCTGGCCCCCACATGGGGCTGGAGCGCCAACTGCATGGTGCTCGGGGCCCGCGATGCCAAGGTGCAGTCGGTGGAAGGAGAGAAGTCCCCCGCCTTCCTGACCAAGGACTGCGCGGCCCTGCGGCTGATCAGCGGCAATGCCCAGGCCAGCTGGGTGGGGCAGGATGGCAAGCCGCGCCTCATTCCCATTACCGTCAATGGGGTGGCAGCGCAGCCCAACGCCGGTGCCGAAGAGCGTTCGGTAACGGTGGTGTGGTCGGAATTGACCACCAAGCGCGAACGCCAGCAGGCGGCGTACATGCGCAGCGTCAGTTTCGAGCGCGCGCAAAAGATCTACATCCCCGCCGAAGGCCTGGTGCTGCTGGACCGCTCGGACGTGGACGCCGAACTCTCGGTGCAGCTGGTGAAGGACTCTGCCACCGTGCCGGTGCTCACGCAGGCCATCAAGAAGGGTGAATCGTTGCGGGTCGAGCGCAAGCTGCTCGAGCAGGACCAGACCTACGTGTTCACCATCCGCCGCGGCGATGCGACCGAGACCTGGCGCTGGAAGACCCTGCCCGCGGACCAGACCGCCACCATTGACGGCCAGCTCGAACCCATCCGAAGCGCACCGCTGGATGCCGAGCAACGCCTGATGCTGCAGGCCATGCTGTTCGACCAGATCAAGTTTCGGCCCAACATGGAGCTGACCATCCAGCAGCTCAAGGCGCTGGAAGACGCCAAGGCCCGCTGAAGCGGCTTGTGCTCAGGGCAGGCTGACGCGCACCTGCAGGGCCGTGCTGCCCTGGGACTGGCTGTTGCGCACCTGTCCTATGCCGCTTTGCTGGCTGTCCTGCCCCGTGTCTGACCGGGCAATGGTGGTCCATTCGTTCAGCGGTACCAGCACCTGGGACGAACTGCTTTGTTGGGTGGTTTGGCCTGGCTGCGCCCCCCGGTTGCCCAAGTCGGCCTGGGCCTGTATTTCCAGCTCCACAAAGCCATCGCCACTCCAGCGCGGCGTGGCCATGAAGCCCGTGCCGGATTGCACCCACACCGTACTGGGCAGTACCACGATAACGCCATTGCGCAGGTAGGACTGGTAGAAGGCCCAGGGCGTGTTGCTGCCGCTCATCAGCCGCACCGGCCGTCCGTTGAGCACAAGGCTCTGCTGCGCGCTGCTGGCGTTGAGCGATCGGCTGCTGCTTTGCAGTGGCGTGCCACCCAGCACGTTCACGCCATGTGTCTGCGTGTCCTGCTGCTGGGTCTGGCGTACCTCGATCAGCAGGTTCTTCAGGGGCAGGTTGCCCGAAGTCTGTGCCATGGCAGTGCAGGCTGCGGTTGCCAAGAGTCCCACCAGCGCCGTGCGGCGGTGCATTCGGAGTGTGAAGTTGTTCATGCCCATCGAGTGAATCGGTCCCGGCACGGATAATGCCTGCTTTCGGACGCAAGTTCCAAGGAGTTTTTGTGGTGGCTGGCGGGGCAGGGTGGGCAAAGTGGGCAGTGTGGCTGCTGGCATGGTGGGCCTGCAATGCCTTGGCGCAAACACCAGCAGCCAGTGGCACGGCCTACGTGCTGGGCGACTCCATCGCCTACGGGCTGCAACTCGACGGCTTTGCCGACAAGCTCAAGGCCCGCACTGGGCTCGACGTGCACATCAACTACGACGGCGCACGCTCGATCACCACCCCCGGTAACCAGAGCAAGCGCTCGGGCCTGCAGGCGGTGGACGACGACAAGGCCCTGCTGGCCCAGGCCAAGGTAGTCATCGTCATCCTGGGCATGAACCAGATGGAAGCATCGTTTGCCGATGCCCAGAAGCAGCTCATGGAGCGACTCAAGGCCGCGGCGCCCAAAGCGCGGTATTACTGGGTGGACATTGGGGCCACCATTGCGCCCCAGGCCGCCAGCTGGAGCGAGCGCAACCGCACCATCTATGCCAACGCCTCCGTGCTGGGCTACGAGGTGGTGAGCCGCTACAAGGCCATTTTCGGCCCCCAGGCCGACCCCTTGCATATCGAAGGAGGCAAGAACTTTGCCGATTGGCCCACCGAAGCCGGCTATGGCGGCCCCGGCAACGTGCATGGTTTCTACGGCGAATTGGGCCAGGCGCTGATCGCAGCGGTTGTTGCCGGGCAGGGACCCAGCGAGGCCTGCAAACGCAAATACGGCCAGAACGCCTACGTGCTGGGCGACTCCATTGCCTACGGGCTGCAGCTGGACGGCTTTGCCGACAAGCTCAAGGCCCAGCTAGGGGGAGACGTGTTCATCAACCACGACGTGGGTCGCTCCATCACCCAGCCCGGGGTGGTGCAGCGCAAGTCGGCCTTGCAAGGCCTGCTGGAAGACCGGGAGCGCGTGGCCAAAGCACACGTGGTGGTGCTGGTGCTGGGCACCAACCAGACCGAGCAGTCCTTCGAGGAGGCCCAGGCCGAACTGCTGCAGCAACTGCGCGCCGTGGCACCCCGGGCCAGGTTGTTCTGGGTGGACATTGGGGCCACCATTGCCACCCAGGCAGCCGGGTGGAGTGCGCGCAACCGTGTGCTGTACGCCAATGCCCAGCCGCTGAACTACACCATGGTGAGCCGCTACAAGGCCATCTTCGGTCCCCAGGCTGACCCCCTGAACATCAAGCCCGGCGAAAACTTTCCCGGCTGGGTGACGGAAGACGGCTATGGCGCGCCGGGCAATGTGCACGGCATGGCCGCGCCCCTGGCACAGGCCCTTCTGGAGGCGCTGCCGCACCCCTTTGCCAACCTGCCCCCACGGGCCTGCCCCAACTGATCGAATCGGAACTCCATGGACATGCATGAATGGGGGCAGTGGGCCCTGCTGATGGTGAGTGCCTTTGGCGCAGGCGTACTCAATGCCGTGGCCGGTGGTGGCAGCTTTCTTACCTTTCCTGCGCTGGTTGCGGCCGGCATTCCACCCATCGCGGCCAATGCCACCAGTGCACTGGCGGTGAGCCCGGGCTACCTGGGCAGCACGCTGGGCTTTCGCAAGGAGTTGGCCGCCATGGACCCCCGCGTGCTGTGGCGCGAGGCCGCCATTGCCGCCGCCGGTGGCGTGGCGGGTGCGCTGCTGCTGCTGGTTACCCCGGCCAAGGTGTTCTCGGGCGTAGTGCCCTGGCTGCTGCTGTTTGCCACTGCCTTGTTTGCCCTCGGCCCCGCCATTGCGCGCTGGGCCAACGCCCACCGTGGCGGGCAGGGTGGTCAACGTGGCGGCAGCGCCCGAGGCATTGGCTTGCTGCTGGTGTCGGTGTATGGCGGCTACTTCAACGGCGGCCTGGGCATCCTGCTCATGGCGCTGTACACCGTGGTGGGCGAAAGCGAGCTGAGCCGGGTGAACGCGCTCAAGAACCTGTGTTCGCTGGTGCTGTCGCTGCTGTCGGTGGCGACCTTTGTGGCCGGCGGCCTCATTGCCTGGCCACAGGGCCTGGCGATGATGCTGGCCTGCACCCTGGGCGGCTACTGGGGCGCCCACTGGTCACGCCTGCTGCCTGCCCCGTGGCTGCGCCGTGGCGTCATAGGCATCGGGTTGGCCATGACGGTGGCGTTCTTTCTGAAGCAGGCATAGCGGGACAGTCGTGGCGGACGGGATGCCCACGGGTTTGACAGCGGTCATCAGCGGCGGTGCCATGGCTTCTCGCCCCGGAAGCATCGGACTAGAATGAAATCGCACAGGGGGTTGCGTTGCGTGATGGCGCAATGCCCGGATGCTAGGCAAGGAGGTGCGCTCAATGGCGTTGTGTGGCGTTAGACATGTGGTGCGGGGCTTCGCATTGCCTTTTGCGTTCCTGTGTTTCACGCTCGCGGGTCCTGTGGGGCAGCGGCCATCTTTCGCAGCCACTCCAACACTGGTCTTCTGCTTTGAGGACGTAGACATCAAGCCGTGGCGCATGGTGGACGGAAGCGGGCTCAACTTCGAACTGATCAACCGCTCTGCCCAGACAGCGGGCGTGCGTATCAGCTACGCACCCATGCCTTGGAAACGTTGCCTTGCCGAATTGCAGGCAAACCGTGTTGATGGCGCGTTTGCAGCCAGCTACAAGACTGATCGTCTGGAGCTGGGGGCATTTCCTGGTGGCGCTGTCCCGGATGCCAACAAGCGCCTGCACACGGACAGCTATGTCTTGGTGCGAAAGAAAGGTTCCGCTGTGGAGTGGAATGGCAAGACCATCCAAGGATTGGATGGCGCCGTCGGCGTGCAGCTGGGTTATTCGGTGGGTGACCAGCTTCGAGCGATGCAAGTGCCGGTGGACGATGGGAGTGGGACGGTGCAGGAACTCCTGCTCAAGTTGCTGGCGGGCCGCGTAGCAGCGGCAGCCATCGGCGGGGGCGACGCCAAGAACGTGCTGAACGCCGACCGCAAGGTAGCGGGGCAATTGGAGTTGCTGCCTATTCCTCTGGTGGAGAAGCACTATTTCTTGATGCTCTCCCATGCCTTGCTGGAATCGCGTCCGGCGTTGGCGAGCGCTCTCTGGAAGGGAATCGAGACCGCCAGGAAGTCACAGGTGTACCAGCGTTCGGAAGCCAATGCCTTCAAGGCCAACGCGAAAGTGCCATGACTCTGACCCGTCAGCTACGCCAACGTTGGGCCAATGACGTCTTCTTCCGCATTGGAACGACGGTATTTCTGTCGCTGACCCTGGCCAGCGTGTTGCACGCGTTTTGGGCCATCCGGTCCTTGTCTGCGCGTGCCGAGCTTGAATTGCAGGAGCGCGCGGATGGCATGGTTGCCGTGCTGGCCAAGGCACTGGCGCGTCCGCTCTTTGATCTCAATTCCCTGGCGATTGCCAGTGTTGGCGAATCTGTTGGCGGGGATCCCCAGGTGCGTGGTCTTAGGGTCCTCGGTGCCGATGGGACCGTTCTGGTGGAGAAGGGGGGCATCCTTGCCCCAGGCGCCGAGGGCATCACCCTGGGCCGCGACATCAGCTACGTGTCGCGGGGGCGGGAGTACCGTGTCGGCCAGGTTCAAGTGTCCTTGTCGACCATGCACAGTGACCAAAAACTGCGTCAGCAGATCATTCAGTTCGTCATGGCCAACGTGTTCTTGATCCTGGCCACTTGTCTGATGCTGTTTGTGCTGGGGCGCCAAATCGCCCGCCCTTTCAAGGAAATCGAGCTTGCGCTCGATCACCTATCCAAGGGTGACAGTGATATCCACCTCTCGCGGCTGGGGCAACCTGACCAACTCGGTCGTTTGTCGGATGCAGTCGAAAGGTTTCGCAGTGTCCTGTCCAGCCAACGGGCCATGGAGCAGCAAACCAAGATCTTGTTGGAAGAAAAGGCCGGCATTGCGGACAAGCTGAAGGCGATCTATGACAGTTCGAACGATGCGGTCATGCTGCTGACGGACCAAGGTTTTTTTGACTGCAACCAGCGTACCTTGGACATGTTCGGCGTTGCCAGTCGCGAGGAGTTCGTGACCTTCCATCCGTCCGACCTGTCCCCTGACCACCAGCCCGACGGACGCACTTCGAAGGATGCCGCGAACGAGCGCATCGGGCAGGCCATGGCCACCGGCGAGTGTCGTTTCGAGTGGATGCATAGGCGGGCCGATGGGAAGCCGTTTCCTGCCGAGGTTTTGCTGTCAGCGTTTGAGTACGGAGGAAAGAAAGTACTGCAAGCGACAGTGCGGGACATTACGCGGCGCAGGCAAACAGAACAGGAACTCCAAAGCCTGAACAGCAACCTTGAATCCCGAATCGCGTTGCGCACCCAGGAAATGACCATGGCGCTCGAGAGTTTGGCGGAGAGCCGGCAAAAGCTCCAGGCCATTGTCGACACCGCCTTGGATGCGGTAGTGCGCGTCGATTCAAACGGGTTGATCGTCGGATGGAACAAACAAGCGCAGAGCATTTTTGGCTGGAGCCATGACGAAGCGATTGGCCGCGACCTGACATCGACGATCATTCCGGAGCAATACCGGCAAGCCCACCAGCATGGGATGGCGCGATACATGCGTACCGGCACGAGTACGGTGATAGATCGCCGCATCGAGATATCGGCGGTGGACAAGGCGGGCCGAGAGTTTCCGATTGAATTGGCGATCACGCGCGTTGCGTTGGAAGACGCCAACAAGTTCGAGTTCTGTTCCTTCATCCGGGATATCACCGAGCGTAAGCAAGCCGAGGAAGAAATACGGGTATCGCTGGAACGCCAACGGGAGCTGATCCAGTTGAAGTCGCGATTCGTATCGATGGCCTCGCACGAGTTCAGGACCCCGTTGGCAACCATACAGTCGTCTACAGATCTGCTGCTGCACTATTTCGATCGTCTACCGCTGACGGAGCGCAATGAATTGTTGGGCACCGTGTCGACAGCCGTGCGTCGCATGACCAAGATGCTGGAAGACATCCTGACGATTGGCAAGGAGGATGCGGACCAAGCCATGTTCAACCCCGCGATGCTGTCGATTGAAGACTTCTGCAATGCGCTGGTGAATGACGTCAGCGCGGAAGCACTCGCCTTGCACGAAGGACGCTCCCGCATTCAACTGACCATTGTTGGGGACGCGAGAAGTGCTTCGATGGATGAGTCCATTCTGCGCCACATATTTGAGAACCTGCTCTCGAACGCCCTGAAGTACTCCCCGTCTGACGCTCGGGTCGATTTTGACGTCGAATGTTCTCCTGACACTGTGGTCTTCCGGGTGCGCGACCGCGGAATCGGGATTCCGCCAGAAGACGTGCCACGTTTGTTTGAGAGCTTTCATCGTGCTGGCAATGTAGGCAATATCCCGGGTACTGGCTTGGGGCTGGCGATCGTGAAACGGTCGGTCGAGCGGCACCAGGGAACGATTGCGGTCAGCACCCAGGTGGGGGAGGGAACCACTTTCACGGTTTCTCTACCGCGACTGAGCTAAGGCAAGTCGGTGTTGTGGGGGTGTCAGGTTGTACTGCGCAGTGGCAGTAGCACTTCAAAGCTCGTTCCTTGCCCCGGTTGGCTGTCCACACGGACGCGGCCCCCATGCAGCTCGGTGGCCTGCTTCACGATCGATAGTCCCAGACCGGTTCCGGAAATGGCGCCGACATTGCTTGCACGCCTGAAGGGCTCAAAGAGGTGGGGCAACTCGCTCGCCGGTATGCCAATGCCATGATCACTGACGGTGATGCAGATGCCGCCATCGGTATCCGACGTGGTGATCAGAACTTCCCCTCCCGCTGGGGAGTATTTGATGGCGTTCGAAATCAGATTGGCAAAGATGTGTCGCAGCAATTTTTCATCGAACAGCCCGGTGTCCGTCGCGCTATTGTGCAGGTAGCGCAAATGGCACTTCCCCTCGTGACTGGCCTGTGCGAACTCTTCCAGCAGCGTGGTGATGAACGAAGCCAGATGCATCTGCTGTGGGGTGAATTCCAGCATCTTCGCATCGGCCTTGTTGATGAGAAGCACCCGATCGAGCATATCCGTCATGCGGTGCACGGCCGATTCGATGGAGTCGAGCAATTCGTTGCGCTCCGACACATCGATCCGCTCATGGTAGTGGCGCAGGATGTCTTGCGATGATTGGATGGTGGCCAGGGGGGTACGGAATTCATGGGAAGCCATCGCAATGAAGCGCGCGCGCATGCTGTTGAGCTCCATCTGCTGGCGAACTGCTTCCCGTTGGGCCCGTTCCGTTGCCAGGCGTTCGGTGGCGTCCACCACAAACATCAGCGTCGCGGGGCGTTGACTCCATTCGATCTTCACCGCAGACAGTTCCAGCGAACGAATCTCCTGCTTGGCGGTAATCACGCGAAAACCGTACGAGGATTCAACCGGCTCTCCGCGCAAGCGACGGGCGTGGCGCGCAACGACTTCATCCACATCGTCCGGGTGGATGGTGGCGGTGAAAGGCTGGGACAGCAGGAATTCCTCTGAATGACCGACGATTCGGATCAGGCTGGGGTTGGCAAACACCATCTTGCTGTCCTGGACCACGACGACGCCGACACCGACTTTTTCGATGACGGTGCGATAGCGCTCCTCTGATTTGCGCAGTTCATCCAGGGCCTCGTAGCGCTCGATGGCACTGCTGACATGGTTGGCCACATAGGACAGCACGCTCGCATCGTCGTCGCTGTAGCTGACGCCAGGCACGTAGGCCTGCACCGCCAGCATGCCGCACACCTTGCCGCCGATCTGCATGGGCACCCCCAACCAGGTCGTGAACGTCATGTCGCCACTGCCTTCGGTCACTTCACCTTGCGCGCCGAGCTCCTGCAGGCGCTGCGCGTCGATGATCTGGGGGCGGTTCGTGCGCAGGACGAACTCGGTCAGGCCTTTCTTGCATGGAACGTTGTACTCCTGCAGCGTGTCGCCATCGCGTTCGTCAACGTAGTAGGGGAAATTGAGCAACTGGTTGGTGGCGTCGTACTGGCAGACGTAGCAGTTCTTCGCGTACAGCAACTCATTGAGCAATGCATGGACACCGCTGAGAAAGTCGTAGAAGGACAGTCCGGCTGCCGCTCGCTCGGTGATCTGGTACAGGAAACGCTGCAAGGTCTGCGCCTTCTTTTGCTGCTGCGCTTCCTCTTCCAGCTTGCGCTCGTGTAGCTTGCGTTCGGAAATGTCATGGTAGTGCCAGAGACAACCCAGGTAGGGGCCGGGCGCTTGTCCGCTGACATCGCTCAGGATCGGTATCCGGCTGCATTCCAGCGTTCGCCCATGAACGGAAATCTCGCGGCTCTGGCTGGCGTCGGGGCTGTAGTCGGGTTCGGCGTGCAGCGGAAGGTCATGCAGGCCCATGCCTGCGGGCAGCGCATCCCACACCTGCTGCATTGCGGTTCCCCGGGTGAGGGAGGGCAGGCTGTGTTCTCCCGTCAGGCGCTCCACCGCCAGGTTCGCAAGCACCAAGCGCCCCTGGCTATCTTCCACAATGACGCCATCGTTCATGGTGTCCACCACGGCACGCATCTGGCGCTCATTGGCCGCGGCCGTTTCCCGCAGCTGGCTCGTGGCTTCGTGTTCCAGGCAGGCGGCACAGGCCAGACTCAGGCGGTCGAACAGTGGGGCCAGCGCAATGAGCCGCTCGGGGTCCAGGGGGCTGCCATCACGCAGCAGCACGCAATGCCCCAGTAACCCCAGCGGAACCCAGTGGCCATAGCATGGAGCATGGCCGGGGCGTGAGGGCACTGCATGGACGCCGCCTTCGGTGGGCGAGGCCAGGAAAGCCAGGTCGCCGCCAGCTTCTGCGCGGAACCGGTCCGCACGCGGGTAGGCGTACCGCAGGGCGCGGGGCTTGGCGGGCTCGGTGTCCAGCCAAACAAAGGCCGCTCGGCATCCCAGCATCTTCAACGCGGTGGGAAAGAAAGCCCGCAACATGTCCGAAAGCACCAAGGACCGGCCAATCAGCAGGGCCAACTCGTACTGCAGAGTCAGCAGCTGGATGCTGCGCGGATTGGTGTGCTCTTTCATTCCCCCGCTGCCAGCACCAAGGTCTTGTTGAAGAATTCCAGGCAATAGCTGCCGCCGTTGGCAATTTCGCCCAGGCTCAGCATGCCGAACACCGCCCGTGCCTGCAAGCCCGACTCCACTGCACGAAGCTCCTCTCCGTAGCGGTCTTCCAGGTACAGCACGCGGCTGATGCAGTCCACCAACAAGGCCGGGGTTTTGCCAGGGCCGATGTGGTTGGCGCAGTCGGCCGCGGCTTGCACCAAGCGCTGGGGCCTGCCCTTGAGCAGGTAGGCGACACTGTTGTTGGGCACCTCGCCCACACATACCAGGTGCTGGCCGTCGTGCGAAATGGGGTCGCGCACGACGATGCTGCCATCCGCCTTTTCCATGCCGATCGGGTAGCCTTTGGCGATGGAGAAGAAATTGTCGGCATTGAATTGCGTGCCGCTGTCGCGCTCCACATGCCCTCGGTAGAAGTCGTAGGCCGGCTGGTAGTCCAGACTGTGGACGACATTGCCATCCGCACCCGTGACCACGAAAGGCCCGGCAAACTTTTCCCACCCGTGTTCCACGGCGACCCGGGTGGGGGAGGGAATGTCGACCAGGATGGCATGGTCCTGCAGGAAACCTTGGTTGGTGAACAGGCAGGGTTGCTGGCGAAAGCTCAGGCTTCCAGCCCCTCCGCCAAAGAATGTGGTGGCGCTGCCCAGCACGTCGTACACGCCATCGAGAAAGGCGCCGATCTGGCTGGACAGCCCGTCCACGAGCACCAGAACGGACGGTGCCGGCGGAAGGCCTCCACGGGCTGCCTCCACGGCAGCGGAAAAGTCCGCCCCCGGGTTAGACAGGCCGGAGACGATGGAGACCGTACAGCGGCTGCGCAAAGCAGCCACCACGTATCCGGTGCCCAGATTCCGCTGGCCATGGATGATCTGTGGGAACAGCCCTCCAAACACCGTAACGGGCAGCCCCTTGAGCCACTGGTCTAGCTGTTCAGCGGGTGTGTTGTTGCCATCGGCGGCCAATACACACAGGCTTTGTGCACCCGCCTGAACCAGCGCATTGCACACGCTTTGCAGTACGCCCAAGTCGGTGGCCTCGACCAAGCGCAGGCCTTCTTCAATCAGCTCCATCTATGCACTCCGTGATTGCAGCCAATCCGCCACGGCCGAGGCCGGCATCGGTTTGGCATACAGGTAGCCTTGCAACTCCTCTACGCCCAGCGAGCGCAGAAGCTCGGCCTGCGCCGGGGTCTCCACGCCTTCGGCAATCAGCGTCAGACCCAGACCATGGGCCAGGGAAACAATGGCCGACGCGATGGCCAGGTCTTCCTTGTTCAGGCAGATGTTGCGCACGAAAGACTGGTCGATCTTCAGCACATCGAGCGGGAAGCGGCGCAGGTATGCCAGGCTGGAATAGCCGGTTCCAAAGTCGTCGATCGCAATGGCCATGCCCATGCTCTTGAAGCGTCGCAGCAAGCTCAGCGTGCGCTCCATGTCGAGCATGGCCGTGCTTTCGGTCACTTCCAGTTCGAGCTGCTGCGGTTGCAGTTGGGCTTCTTCCAGTGCCTGGCGAATGTGGTTCTCCAGATGCGGGTCCAGGAACTGGCGCATGGACAGGTTGACCGCCACCCGCAGGCCTGCCGAGGCGTCGGCGCGGGGCCAGGCGGCCGCTTGGCGGCAGGCCTCGCGCAGTATCCAGGCCCCCATGGGAATGATCTGCCCGTTGCCCTCGGCCAGCGGTATGAACTCGGCCGGGGAAACAAAGCCCAGCGCCGGGTGCTTCCAGCGCATCAGGCACTCAAAACCGGTAGTCAAGCCGCTTTGCGTGCTCACCTGCGGCTGGAAATAGGCGGCCAATTCCTGGCGCTCCACGCAGCGGTGGATGTCGTTGCCCAGGCGAAACGCAGAAGAGAACTCCGGTGGGGTTTGGGCGTCGAGCACGGCATAGCGCTGGCCTGCCTGGGCTATGGCGCTTTCCAGGGCCATGTCGGCCCGCGCCAGCAAGGACTCGGCGCTGTCGCCGGGGCGGGTCAGCGTGTTGAGCCCCACATGCACCTGCGGGAAGTGTTCCTCATCGCCGATCTGAACCGGCGCCCCCAGTTCCGAAAGAACAAGCTGTGCCATGCTGGCGGCGTCCTCGGCGGTGATGCGCTTGCGCGCGAAGACCGCAAAGCGCTCGTAGCCGATGCGCGCCACCGTGGTGCGGGTGCCGTCGGCCCCCAGGTTCCTGGCCACCAGTTGCTGCAGTCGCTGCGCGAGGGCATTCACACAGGCATTCATGGGCGAGGTGCCCAGCACTTCAGCCACCTGGCTCAGGTTCCCCACCCCCACGCTGACCAGCAGCAGGTCTTCCGCCGGCGTCGGAGCCTGTGCGACTGCGTTCTGCAGCAGCACCAGAAAATGCGTTCGGTTGGGAAGGTTGGTGACCTGGTCGAAGTGGGACAGGTGGTGCGCCTGGGCCAATTGCCGCTGGGTGGTGAGTCGGCGTGCATCGTGTTTCTGGATCTGGGTGCGGATGCTGGAGAGCAACTCGTCGCGACGAAAGGGCTTGGTAAGGTAGTCGTCCGCCCCCAAGGTCATGCCTTCGCGCAGGTCTGAGCGGTCGGCCCGGGCTGTGAGCAGCACCACGGGCACCATAGCCACCGAGTCCATGGCCCGGATTCTTTGCACCAGTTCGTGCCCGGTCATTTCGGGCATCGTGACGTCACTGAGCACCAGGTCTGGTAGGTGCAGTTCCACGAGCGACAGGGCTTGCTGCCCGTTGGCCGCCGCATGTACCACAAAGCCCTCCATGGACAACAGCCGCTCCAGGTTGTTTCGGATATCGGCTTCGTCTTCGGCAATGACAATCGTGTTGCGCATGGGGGGGTGGCCGCGGTCAGAAGTGGTTAGCCAACATCGTGCGAAGCTGGTCCAGCGAGAACGGCTTGGTGAGATAGCCATTGGCGCCTTTGCCAATGGCCACTTCCAGCCGTTCGGGTTCTGCACTCGCGGACAGGAAGTAGAAGGGGATATGCTGGGTGTCGGGGTTCTGTTTGAGCGCCTCCAGCACTTCGAATCCGTCCTTCTTGGGCATCATGTAGTCACAGATGATGAGGTTGGGGCGCAATTCGGTCGCCAGGCGCACACCTTCCTCGCCGTCGTGCGCCTCGGACACCGTGTAGCCCTCCAGGCGCAAGAACCTGACCAGGTTCGCCCGGATGGGCGCCTCGTCTTCAATGACCAGTACCTGCTTCATCATCTTCTCCCGTGCCTACTGCCATTGGTGGCTCCGCACCGTGGCTGGAACTTTCCGGCGCATTGTGGCGCGTTGCCGGCGAACTGGCTAGTGCCGTTCGCCCCGGGATGTTCCTAGGCTGGAGGGGCCGCTGAGCCCAGGCTGCCGGGCAACGGGCTCGGGACGGCTACCGAGGGTGCGCACTGGTCGCGGCGGCTGCCTGCGCTGTGCTTGCGCCGCGGCGTCATGGCCATCAGGGTGGCCGTGGTGTCTTTTCACACATTCAGAGTCATTTGCTACTGAATTGCTAGCGGTCTGCGGAATGATTGTGCGGGCTGGTGGCCTATTTGCCACCCACCCTTTGCCCCTGAGCCTTGCCCGTTGCACTGGGTTAAGCGATGTAACCCGGCGCACGCAATTGTTTCGGCGCATGTCTGAGCCGCTCCACAGACACTGGCCGATACAAATTCGGCCCGAGGCTCGTGCGTGGCGTGACGATGATGGTGGCAATGGCAAGCGCGGTGTGCAGCGTCGGCACTCGGCAGGCACCCGGCAGCCAGTTCACCTCATTCACTCTTCACGCGTAAACGCCATGAAATCCACCCACAAATCCGTCGTTGTCTGCCTTGCTGCCCTCGTCACCGTCTTGAGCAGCGGCTGCGCCAACCTGTCCACCCATGACCGCAACACCATCACCGGTGCCGGTGTGGGGGCCGTGGCGGGTGCTGTGCTTACTGGCGGCAGCAGCGTAGGCACTGTGGGGGGCGCGGCTATTGGTGGCTACATTGGTAGCCAGGTTCGGCGATAGGGCGACTTGAGAATGTCCGCGGCCGATAAACGCTTGAACTCTGGCCGCAGCCAATCGGGTACGTCGGGTCTGCAGGGGATGGGGTCAGGGCGGACTCTGCCAAGAACGCTTCCACTCCTCCCAATAGCGTGCACTTGCGGCCGCAAGTTCTTCAGGTGATATAAGCGTTCCGTCTTCGAGAAATACCTGTTCTTCAGCGTAGACAATCCTGATAGTGCCCAAGGTACACGTTATTTCCAGAGTCGGCCCAACCGGCTCACAAGCCAATATCTCCGGCTCACGTTCCACAATCTGGGTGAACTCACTTATCGGTTGCTTGTCATACTCCTCAAATTCAAGGGTGCTGCATGCGCGCAAAAGCACGCTAAATCCATTGCCATGCCCCGGAAACATTGCCCTCAAGTATCCAATCTCAATCAACACCCATACGTCGCCGGGAATGTCCCCAGACAGATTGGAGATCGTTCCATCATGGAATAGGTTCCAAACGTCAGGATTCATCACGCAAATCCACCCAACACCCCCAACGCAAACGGGATGCTGAGCACGCCCAGGATGGTGGACAGGGTGACCAGGCCGGCCACAAAGGCGCCGTCGTAGCCCATGCGGGTGGCGAGCACGTAACTACTGGATGCGGTGGGAATGGCCGAGAACGCCAGCAGCACCGTGGTCTCGACGGTGTTCAGGTGCAGCGCCCAGGCGAGCGCTGTGGCCACCAGGGGGAGTAACAGGTGGCGGATGGTGAGCACTGCACCCGCCAGCACCTTGGCCTGGCCCAGGGCCCCCAGGCGCAGGCCGGCACCGGCCGCCATGAGGCCCAGTGCCAGGGAGGCGCCGCCAATACGCGACACCGTGGGTTCCAGCCACTTCGGAATGGCCAGCCCCAGCAGGCCGCCGCACAGACCCAAGATCGTGGCGATGATCAGGGGGTTGCGCGCCAGCTCGCCCAGCATGCTTTTCTCGGAGTGGCGCGCCATGGGCCACACGGCGGCCACGTTGTACAGCGGCACGCAAAAGCCGATCAGCACCGCCAGCAGCTGCACACCCGCCGGGCCGGCGGCGCGTTCGGCCAGTGCCAGGGCAATGAAGGAATTGAACCGGAACGCCACCTGGGCGGCGGCGGCATGCAGGCGGATGGGCATGTAGCGGCGCAGGACGGGAATGTGGGGCAGGGCGTAGGCCAGCGCAATGCCGACCGCCGCCATGGCGGCACCGGCACCCAGCAGGCGCGAGGCAGCGTGCAGGTCCAGCGGGGTGCGGATGATGGAATAGAACAGCAGCACCGGGAAGAAAACGAAGTACACCAGCTGCTCCACCGGTTCCCACACGCTGCGGTTCAGCGGGGTAAAGCGGCACAGCAGAAAGCCGCAGAGGATGAGCGAGAAGTCGGGGAAAAGGAGCTGGACGTAGTTCACGGCGGAATTAAGTATCAAATTGGCCGCTAGCCCTTGTATTCATTGCGTAAGCAGCTCATAAAACAATAGCGGCTGGCGTGTGACGGCCAGCCGCTACTGTAACGGGATATATGCAGTCGGCTACGGTGTGCCATTCAGGCGCCCAAGCCGTCTGTGCCTAGGCGCGAAGTCGCAGACAGTACAGACGTACGGCAAGGCGAAGCAACAACGGCACGGACGGCTTGGGCGCCTGAATCAGTGGCTGGTGCCTTCCGAACGGTTGATCTTGTTCCACACGTTGTACTTGCCGATGGGCTTGCTCATGGGCAGGCGCTTCACCTCCTGCAGGGTCTGCGCGTCCAGCACGATGAGGGCACCGTCCAGTTCCATCAGGCTCGCCAGGGCGTAGCGGCCGTCGCGCGTGAACTCCACATGGGCAAAGGTCTTGCCGGCCACGGGGCGAATCTGCCCGGCAATCTCCAGCGTCTGCTTGTCGATGGCGACGAGCGTGTCCTTGGCGGTGGGGCTCATCATGGCATCCGTAAACGCGTAGCGCGACTTCTCGTGGCTGCGCAGGAAAAAGCCCGGGCCCAGGGTCTTGACGCTGCCTACCGTCTTCCAGTCCTTGGTGTCGATCAAAGTGATGAGGCCTTCCTTGAGGTTGGGCGTGGCCATGACGCGCTTGCCCTGCCAGTTGAACGCAATGCCCGAGCCCAGGTGCGGCATGCCGGGCACGTCCAGGTCGGCAATCTTCTTGCGGGTGTCCAGATTCACCACCTGGCCCTTGCCCACGCCGTTGCCGTCGGGGCGGGTGGCGCCGAACAGGTGGGTGTAGCTGTCGTCGAAGTAGAAGTCGTCCAGGATGTCGTCAAGCACCGTGCGTACCACGGCCACCGGCGCGCCCTGGGCGTAGGACAACTCCCAGATTTCGGGCGTGTCCTTCATGGCCACGACAAAGCTGGAGCGCGGGGCGGCGTCGTACACGGCGGAGACTCTTGACGTCTTGGGCGAGGTCTTGCCATCGGCAGCCGCCGTGGTAGGGATGGAGCGCACGAGGTTCAGCTCGGCGTCCAGCAGCACCAGGTTCTGGGGCAGGTAGTTGCCCACCATGACCCATTTGCCGTCGTTGGACACGGCCACGTTGCGGGCGTTGATGCCTGCGCGCACCTCTGCCACGGTGGTCAGGTTCCACAGGTCGTACTTCGAGACCCAGCCGTCGCGCGAGCCGAAGTACACGTAGCGGCCGTCGGGCGAATACTTGGGGCCGCCGTGCAAGGCAAAGCGCGTGGGGCTGCGGCCAATGCGTTCCAGCTTGTCGCCGTCGAGCACGCTCACATGGTGGTCGCCCGCTTCCACCACCACAAACAGGTTTTGCGGGTCGGCCTGGAACACCGGCTTCGCTGGCAGGCTGCCCGGCGCATGGTGCACCACGCGCGAGGCGCGGATGTCGGCGTCATCCCACTTCGGGGCGGGGGTGATGAGGGTGTAGACATAGTTGGCCAGCGCCTGGATTTCTTCGGCGTTCAGGCGGTCGGCAAAGCCCTGCATCTGGGTGGCGATGCGGCCTTCCCTAATGACGCGCAGGGCTTCGGGTTTGCGCAGGCGTTCCAGGTTTTCGGGCAGCAGGGCGGGGCCGAAGCCGCCCAGGCGGTCCGCGCCGTGGCAGCTGGCGCAGTGGGTCTGGAAGTTGGCGGGGGCGTCGGCGGCGTGGACGAGGCCCGAGATGAGGGCGCCCAGGGCAAGCAGGGTAAACCATCGTTTCATGCCGCCACCTCGGTGGGCAGGCCGATCTCGGCGTCGGTGAGGTAGCAGCCCGGGTCTTCGGCCCAGAAGTTGCCGGTGGTCTGGTGGGCGCGCACGCGGGTGTTGCCGTTGCACACGGCAAAGTAGGCGCACTGGCCGCAGCGGCCTTCCACGCTGCGCGGGCTGGCCTTGAGGCCCGCCATGAGCGGGTCGCTGGTGTCGCTCCAGATCTGCGAAAACGGGCGGCTTCGCACATTGCCGAGCTTGTAGTGCCACCACATGGTGTCGGGGTGCACGTCGCCCCGGTTGTCGATGTTGGCAATGTTCACGCCGCTGGAGTTGCCGCCCCATTGCTCCAGCTTGGCACGCAGGTGCGGCACGGCGTCGGGGTAGCGCTGCTGCGCCCAGTGCAGCAGGTACACGCCGTCGGCGTCGTTGTTGCCGGTGACGATCTCCTTAGCCCCGCCTTCGGCGTTCCAGCGCAGCGCGGTGTCGAAGAGTTGGTCCATGGCTTCGCGCGTGGTACGGAAGTGGGCGTCGGTGTCGCGGTTCTTCTTGCCGCGGCCGGCGTAGTTCAGGTGCGAGAAGTAGAACTTGTCCACGTTCTCCTGTTCGCACAGGGCAATCAGGTTCTTGAGGTCGTGGGCGTTGTCCTGCGTCATGGTGAAGCGCAGGCCCACCTTCACGTCCAGCGCCTGCAGGTGGCGCACCGCGGCCAGCGACAGGTCGAACGCGCCTTCCTTGCGGCGGAACAAGTCATGGGTCTTGCCAATGCCGTCCAGGCTGATGCCGACGTAGTTGAAACCCACGGCTGCGATCTTCTGTGCCAGCGGCTGGTCGATGAGCGTGCCGTTGGTAGACAGGCCCACGTAGAAGCCCATGTCCTTGGCCTTGCGGCCAATGTCCAGAATGTCGGGCCGCAAGAGTGGCTCGCCACCCGAGAGGATGAGCACGGGCACGCCATAGGCCTTGAGGTCCTGCATCACGGTCAGCACCTCCTCGTGACTCAACTCGCCCGCAAACTCCTTGTCGGTGGAGATGGAGTAGCAGTGCAGGCAGGTGAGGTTGCAGCGGCGGATCAGGTTCCAGATCACCACCGGGCCCTTGGGGCCACGATACGGTGTGATGGGCGTGGGGTGGGTGATCTCGCGCAGGTATTGGGAAATGCGGAACATGGAGGGTCTCCAGAAAATTCAATCACGCAGCCGCAAGCCTGTCTTCTTCAGGATGCGGGTGGAAAAAAGGATGTCGCGGGCGCGGCAGTGGCTGCCCAGCTGCGCGGCAATGTGCTCGGCTTCAAGCAGGACTTCTTCGCGGCTGCTGCCGTGCAGCATGGCAAACAGGTTGTAGGGCCAGTCGGGCAGGTGGCGCGGGCGGCGGTAGCAGTGGGTCACGGCAGGCAAAGCGCCCACCAGTTCGCCCAGGCGGTCGATGTGGGCGTCGTCCACGTCCCACACGCTCATGCCGTTGGCGGCGTAGCCAATGGCGTAGTGGTTGGGTACGGCGCCGATGCGGCGGATGACGCCGGTGTCGAGCAGGCCTTGCATGCGCGCGATGACGGTGGCCTCGGGCACGTTCAGTTGCGTAGCGAGCTGGGCGTAGGGGTGGGGCACCAGCGGCAGCCCGGCTTGGGTAGCGCGCACCAGCTGCTGGTCCAATTCAGTGAGTGGGTGACGGGTCATGCGCGCACCTGCAGTTTCATTTCCACGAAGTACTCGCGTTCCTTGGGGAACGGGTACACGGGCAGGCCCGTGGCGGCTTCGATGGCCTGCACGGCGGCGCCAATGCCTTCCGGGGTGGCCGTGGCCAGCACGAACCACATGTTGAGGCGGTGCTCGCGGCGGTAGTTGTGCGCCACTTCGGCAAAGGCGTTCACCTGGGCCGTGACTTCGTCGTACCGTTCTTCGGGCACTTGCATGGCGGCCAGCACAAAGGCGCCGCCCATGCGCTCCACCTGGTACATGGGGCCAAAGCGGGTGAGCACCCTGGCATCAAGCAGGGCCTGCAGGCGGGTCAGCAGGGTGGTCTCGTCAATGCCCAGTTGCGCAGCCACTTCGGCGTAGGGGGCGTGCGAGAGGGGGAAACCGCCCTGAAGGCTGTTGATGATGGCGGTGTCTAAGGTATCCATGGCTATCAGGCAGCGCAGGCGTATGCGCGGCGTTGGGGGGCAGTGCTGTAGCAGGCCCCTTGCTGCTTGAAGCGTTCACGCGAGAACAGCACGGCGTGGGGGTAGTCGTGCAGCGCGTAGGTGGCACGCAGTTCGGCTATCTGGCGCTCCACCTCGGCGCGCTCGCGGCCATGCACCATGCAGAACAGGTTGTAGCGCCAGCGGCCGTCCACACGGGGGCGGCGGTAGCACAGGGTGACTGCCGGGTGCTGGCCCAGGCGCTGGCCCAGTTCGGACACCATCGCGTCGGGAATGTCGTGCACCACCATGGCGTTGGCGGTAAAGCCCAGTTCGTGGTGGCGCAGCACCACGCCAAAGCGCTTGAGCGTGCCGTCTGCCAGCCAGTCGGCAATGCGCTGCAGTACGGATGTGGATGTGCTGCCTGCTTCCGCGGCCAAGGCTGCGTAGGGGCGTGGGCACAGGGGCAGGCCCGACTGCATGGCGGCAATGAGCGCGCGGTCCGCATCCGTCAGGGGCGATGCAGCCCGCAGCACGGGGGCGGTGCGGGCCTTGGCGGCACCGGCATGCAACGAGAACCCCAGGTCGATGTGGTACTGCTCCACCAGCGGCAGGCGCAGCACCGGTGCCTGGCATTCAGTCTCGATGGCGTCGAGCACGGCGTCCAGCCGCTCGTGCGTGGGCGCGGTGACCACGAACCAGAGGTTGTAGTCGTGCTCGCGCTCGTAGTTGTGGTTGACCTCGGCATGGGCGCTGACCCGTGCAGCGGCCTGGGCCAGCTCGTCCGGTGGAACGCTGATGGCCGCCAGCAGGCTGGTGCCCACCCGCTGGGGCGCAAAGACGGGGCCGATGCGCGAGAGGCGGCCTTGCGCCAGCCAGCCTTGGTAGCGTGCCAGTACATCGGCTTCGTCCAGCCCGTGTGCGGCGGCGATGGTCGCAAACGGCTGCTCGCACAGCGGAAAACCGTGCTGGTAGTCGCTCAGCAGCGCCAGAGTTATCGGGCAGTCCGGCAGTGCCATGCTCAGAACCCGATGCGCGCAGCGCGCGACGTGAAAAAGATGCCGGAGGGCGCATTGGCAGCCAACTCGCCAAGCACCTGTTTGGTGCGGGTGTTGTACAGCACCACCTTGTTGTCATCGCGGCAGCTGATCCACACGGCTTCGCCGCGCGGCGTGAATTCCATGTGCAGCACCACCTGGCCTGGCAGCAGGGTGTGGGTGACCTGCTGGGTCAGCGTATCGATGACCTGCACGTGGCTGTTGTCGGGATGGGCGAAGTTGACCCAGATCTCGCGCCCGTCAGGCCGCGCCATCACGAACACCGGCTGGCCGCGCACCGGGATACTGCCCACCTGCTGCCAGGTGCGGGTGTCCACCACCAGCACTTCGTGGTGGCCGATGGCGGGCAGGTAGAGCTTGCCGTCGGCCTGGGCCCAGCCGCGCAGGTGCGGCATCTTGTACACCGGCAGCGGCTCCTTACCGCGGCCATAGCCACCGAGCACGCGGCGCACACCCTTTTCGGGCTGCCACAGGTCCAGCATGGCCAAGCCGTCTTCCCCGAACAGGCCTGCCAGGTAGTAGCGGCCGTCGGGGGTGATGAGCCCGTCATACGGCTGCTTGCCCACATTCTGATAGCGCGTCACGATCGGTTGACGCGGGTTTGCGGACAGATCGGCCACCCAGATTTCCCCGGCCTCGAACAGCGCGAAGACAAAGCCCAAGCCCGGCGCGTCGGCCAGGCCGACGACCTTGGATGTTTGACCCGTATCGCCGTAACGCGCCGGTATGTCGGCCACCATCTCCAGCGTGGCGGCGTCGAACACGCGTACGCCGCCGGGCTCGTAGTTTTGCGCGGCGACAAAGCGGCCGTCCTGCGACACGGCGCCGCCGATAGAGTTGCCGGCCTGCATGACGCGTTTGTCCAGGCGCAGGGTGAGCAGGTCGACCTTGGAGAGGCCGCCATCGCGCCCGAACACGTAGGCATGGCGGCCGTCGCGCGAGAACACCACCGAGGCGTGCGACAGGTCGCCCAGCCCCTTGACGGTGCCCAGAATGGTGCGTGCACTGGTGTCCACCACTTGCACCTGGCCGATGGCGCGCTCGATGACGACACCGAGGTCGCCCGTGCCACGCAGCACGGGGGCAGCGGCTTGGGCTTGAGCCGGGAGCGAAGCCGCCCAGGCGGCGCCCAGGCCTAGTCCTGCGGAAATCCGGCTTGCAAACGTTCGACGATCCATTGGGCTTCCTGTTCTGTGAGCAGACCACGCCAGGGCGGCATGGCGGTGCCGGGGCGGCCATGCAGGATGGCCGCGACCAGCGATTCGGCCGGCTTGTCGGCCAGCGTGGCGGGGAGCAGGGGCGAGCCGAGCCCTCCCTTGAGCGTGAGGCCATGGCAGGAGCCGCAGTCCTGGCGTACCAGACGCACCAGACGCTTCGCATCGGCCGGACTGGGATCGGCCGCCTGGGCCACTGGCACGAGCATTGCTAGCGTGATGAGCAGGCAGAAATGGCGGTGCGGCACGGTGACGGGGACCTCGTTTGTTTGCGGTCGATTCTTCGCGGATTACTTTGTTTGCACCTTGACTCACATCAATTTTGAAAAGCCGGGCTGGACGCTACAGTCAGCCCGTCCTGCGGGATATACGAAAATAATCAAGACATGGTGAACCCCTTGAACGCAATGACTCCCGCCTCTGCGCTGCTGACTCCGGCCTTGCCCGCTTCCCAATGGGGCCAGGTGTGTCTGGTGGGTGCCGGCCCTGGTGACCCGGAGCTGCTCACCCTCAAGGCACACAAACGCCTGCAGCAGGCCGATGTGGTGGTGTACGACGCCCTGGTGGGTGCCGGGGTGCTGGACATGATTCCGGCGCACGTGGAGCGCATCTATGTCGGCAAGGAGTCTTCCAACCACACCTTGCCGCAGGACGACATCACCTTGCTGTTGGTGCAGCTGGCGCAGCGGGGCAAGAAGGTGGTGCGCCTCAAGGGTGGCGACCCCTTCGTGTTCGGGCGCGGCGGCGAAGAGCTGGCGACGATCACCGACGCAGGCATCGCGGCCGAGGTGGTGCCGGGCATCACGGCCGCCTTGGGCGCCAGTGCCTGCACCGGCATACCGCTGACGCACCGTGACCATGCGCAGAGTTGCGTGTTCGTGACCGGGCACCGCAAGGACGGTACCTATACGCTCGATTGGCCGGTGCTGGCGCGTCCGAACCAGACCGTGGTGATCTACATGGGGGTTGGCTCGCTCGATGGCATCGTGACCGAGCTGGTGGCCCATGGCCGCAGCCCAGACACTCCGGTGGCATTGGTGCGCCATGCCACCCACGCCAAGCAGCAGACGGTGGTGGGTCGGCTGGACAGCATCGCCGAACTGGCACGCACCCACGCCGTCAAGCCGCCAGCGCTGATCGTCATCGGTGAGGTGGTGTCGCTCTACCGTGCCGAGCAGGAAGCGGTGCTGCGCCAGGCCACCAAAAGCTGGGCTTAGGCCCCTACGACACGCTGGGTCTGCACGCCCAGGCCGTCGATTCCGAGGCGCATGGTCTGGTCTGGGCGCAGGAACACGGGTGGCTTGAAGCCCATGCCCACCCCAGGTGGCGTACCAGTCGCAATGACGTCGCCGCTTTCCAGGCGCATGAATCGGCTCAGGTAGCTGATGAGGAAGGGTATGCGGTAGACCATGGTGGCGGTGCTGCCGCTCTGCATGCGTTTTCCATCGACCTCCAGCCACATCGGCAGCTGGTGCGGGTCGGCAATTTCATCGGGGGTGACCAGCCAGGGACCGATGGGCCCGAAGGTGTCGCAGCCCTTGCCCTTGTCCCAGGTTCCGGCGCGTTCCAGCTGGTATTCGCGCTCGGAAATGTCGTTGACGACGCAGTAGCCGGCCACGTGCGCCATGGCCTTGGCTTCCTCGATGTAGCTGCCGCCCTGGCCAATGACCACGCCCAACTCCACCTCCCAGTCGGTTTTCTGCGAGCCGCGCGGCAGGCGCACATCGTCGTCCGGGCCGTTGATGCAGCTGGTCCACTTGCCGAAGACGATGGGTTCGGGCGGCACCTGCATGCCGGCTTCTAGAGCGTGGTCCGAGTAGTTCAGCCCGATGCAGATGAACTTGCCCACGCGCCCCACGCAAGGACCCAGGCGCAGGTCAGACTGGGCCTTGCCCGGTACCAGGGGCAGGGTGGCAGGGTCCAGTGCGCGCAGGCGCTCCAGGCTGGCTGGCAGCAGGGCAGTGGCGGCCACGTCGTCCACATGGTGCTGCAGGTCACGCACCCGGCCCTGGTCGTCGAGCAGTCCGGGTTTTTCCTGTCCGGGGGCGCCCCAGCGAACGAGTTTCATGGGTTGGGTTTCCTGTTGCTATGAAAAGAGAAGCTGCCTACGCAATATCCATGAGGGCTTGGGGCCAAAATGCCACCAAATTTACTGGGTACCGAAGATGCGGTCTCCGGCGTCGCCCAGGCCCGGCATGATGTAACCGTGGTCGTTGAGCTCGCGGTCGATGGCGGCGGTGAAGATCGGAACGTCCGGGTGTTCCTTGTACATGGTGTTGATGCCCTCGGGGCAGGTCAGCAGGCACAGGAACTTGATGGATTTGGGCTTGCAGGCCTTCAGGCGGGTCACGGCGGCGGCGGCCGAATTGCCGGTGGCCAGCATGGGGTCGACCACCACGATGTCGCGCTCTTCCATGTTCTTGGGCATCTTGAAGTAGTACTCCACGGCCTGCAGCGTCTGCGGGTCGCGGTACAGGCCGATGTGGCCTACGCGCGCACCGGGCACCACGTTCAGCACACCGTCCAGAATGCCGTTGCCGGCGCGCAGGATGCTGGCGAACACCAGCTTCTTGCCGTCGATGACCTTGGCCGTCATGGGCTCCAGCGGGGTGTCGATCTGCACGTCCTGCAAGGGCAGGTCGCGGCAGACTTCGTAGATCATGAGGCCGGCCAGTTCATTGAGCAGGCGGCGAAAGCTGCTGGTGCTGGCTTCCTTCTTGCGCATTAGGGTGAGCTTGTGCTGCACCAGGGGGTGGTCGATGAGGGTGACGTTGGCGCGGGCCTTCGGGTCGATGGCGATCATGGTCAGAGATTCCTTGTGGGGTTCGTGAACAGTAAAACGAGGTGTCAGCGGCGGCTTGAGCCCATCAGGCCGCCCAGCACGCCGCGGATGAGCTGGCGGCCGACTTCGCGGCCGATCTGGCTGGCAGCGCTCTTGATGAGCTGCTCGCCCACGCTGGCGCGGGTGCGGCGGGTGCCGCCCAGCAGCATGTCGCCCAGGCCGTCGAGCATGCCTCGCTCAGGCGCAGCAGCAGCGGCGCCCGCATGTTCGCCTACTTGCCCTGTGGACGTGGGGCCTTGTTGGGGGGCTGTCTGCGCCTGGCGTGCCACGGTGCGGCCCTTGAGGGCTTCGAACGCCGATTCGCGGTCCACGGCCTTTTCGTAGACCCCGGCGACGATGGAGGTGTCGATGAGCTCCTTGCGCTGGGCAGGGCTGATGGGGCCGATCTGGCTCGACGGGGGCAGCACGTAGACCCGCTCGGTCAGGGCAGGGCGGCCTTTCTCATCCAGCAGGCTCACCAGCGCCTCGCCCACGCCGAGCTCTGTGATCGCCGTGGCCACGTCCAGCCCCGGATTGGCCCGCATGGTCTCGGCCGCGGCCTTTACGGCTTTCTGGTCGCGCGGGGTGAAGGCGCGCAGTGCGTGCTGCACCCGGTTGCCCAGCTGGGCCAGCACCGAGTCGGGAATGTCCAGCGGGTTCTGCGTGACGAAGAACACGCCCACCCCCTTGGAGCGCACCAGGCGCACCACCAGCTCGATGCGCTCGATGAGTGCCTTGGGCGCGTCGGCGAACAGCAGGTGGGCCTCGTCGAAGAAGAACACCAGTTTGGGCTTGTCCAGATCGCCGACCTCGGGCAGGGATTCGAACAGCTCGGACAGCATCCACAGCAGGAAGGTGGCGTACAGGCGCGGTGACTGCATCAGCTTGTCGGCGGCCAGGATGTTGACCACGCCTTTTCCCGAACCATCGGTCTGCATGAAGTCGGCAATGTTGAGCATGGGCTCGCCGAAAAAGCGGTCACCGCCTTGCTCCTCGATCTGCATCAAGCCGCGCTGGATGGCGCCAATGCTGGCCGCGCTGATGTTGCCGTATTCGGTGGTGTAGGTGGCGGCGTTGTCGCCCACGTGCTGGCACATCGCGCGCAGGTCCTTCATGTCCAGCAGCAGCAGGCCGTCGTCGTCGGCAATCTTGAAGACCAACTGCAGTACACCGGCCTGGGTCTCGTTGAGGTTGAGCATGCGGGCCAGCAGCAAGGGGCCCAGGTCGCTCACCGTGGCACGCACCGGATGGCCCTGCTTGCCAAAAACGTCCCACAGGGTGGTGGGAAATGCGGCGAAATCGGGCGTGTCCAGCCCACGCTCGGCCAGCACCTTGGCCATTTTTTCACCCAATGCGCCCTTCTGGGAAATGCCGGTCAGATCGCCCTTGACGTCGGCCATGAAGACCGGAACACCGAGGCTGGAAAAACCTTCAGCCAGGGTCTGCAGGGTAATGGTCTTGCCGGTGCCAGTGGCGCCGGTGATCAGACCGTGGCGGTTGGCCTTGTCCGGACGCAGGTGGCAGCGGATATCGGTGGAGCCTGGGTGGCGTGCCAGGAGAATGCCGTTGTCTTCGATGGTGGCCATGGTGCGGGCGAGTCTCAGGGTGTCAAAAAGTACAATGGGGGCATAGCGTAACGAATTTTCAAGAGGGATTTCCGTGGCAGGACATAGCAAGTGGGCCAATATTCAGCACCGCAAGGGGCGCCAGGACGAAAAGCGCGGCAAGATCTGGACCCGCATCGTCCGTGAGATCACCGTGGCGGCCCGCCAGGGCGCCGGTGACCCGGCCATGAACCCGCGCCTGCGCCTGGCCATTGAAAAAGCCAAGGCCGCCAACATGCCCGCCGACCGCGTGAAGTACAACGTGGACAAGGCCACCGGCTCACTGGATGGCATCAATTACGAGGAAATCCGCTACGAAGGCTACGGCATCGGCGGTGCGGCCATCATCGTCGACACCATGACCGACAACCGCGTGCGCACCGTGGCCGAGGTGCGCCATGCCTTCAGCAAGCACGGTGGCAACATGGGCACCGAAGGTTCGGTCGCATTCCAGTTCAAGCACTGCGGCCAGTTCATCTTCGCGCCCGGCACCAGCGAGGACAAAGTGATGGAAGTCGCCCTGGAAGCCGGTGCCGAGGACGTGATCACCTACGACGACGGTGCCATCGAGGTGCTGACGGCTTACTCCGATTTCGAAGCGGTGAAGAATGCGCTGGAAGCCGCTGGTCTGCAGGCCGAGGTGGCCACCGTGACCATGCGTCCGGAAAACACCATCGAACTCGAGGGTGAGGACGCTGCCCGCATGCAAAAGCTGTTGGACGTGCTCGAAGACCTGGACGACGTGCAGGACGTGTACCACAACGCGGCCCTGTGAACCCCGATTTCCCCTGTGAAGCTGCGCCCATCGGGGCGCCTGATTGAGAAACAACAATGAATATTCTGGTAGTTGGTGGTGGTGGGCGTGAACATGCCCTGGCGTGGAAACTGGCACAGTCGCCCAAGGTGCAGATGGTGTATGTGGCGCCGGGTAACGGCGGCACGGCGCTCGACTCGCGCCTGAAGAACCTGCCCATTACCGACGTGGTGCAGCTGCGCCAGTGGGCCCAGGACAACAAGATCGCCCTGACGGTGGTTGGCCCCGAAGTGCCGCTGGCCGCCGGTGTGGTGGACGAGTTCCGAGCCCATGGCCTGCGCATCTTCGGCCCGACCAAGGCCGCTGCCCAGCTGGAAAGCTCCAAGGCGTTTTCCAAGGCTTTCATGCGCCGCCATGGCATTCCCACCGCCGAATACGCCACCTTCTCTGACCCGGTGGCGGCCCATGCCTACGTGGACAAATTCGGCGCCCCCATCGTGGTCAAGGCCGACGGGCTGGCCGCGGGCAAGGGCGTGGTGGTAGCGATGACGGCAGCAGAAGCCCACGAAGCCATTGATTTCATGCTGGTGGACAACACGTTGGGTGTGACCCACAACGACGGCGGTGCGCGCGTCGTCATCGAAGAGTTCCTGCAAGGCGAAGAGGCCAGCTTCATCGTGATGGTGGATGGCAAGAACGTGCTGCCGCTGGCCACCAGCCAGGACCACAAACGCCTGCTCGACGGCGACCAAGGCCCCAATACCGGCGGCATGGGTGCCTACTCGCCCGCGCCCGTGGTTACGCCCGATGTGCACGCCCGCGCCATGCGCGAGGTGATCCTGCCCACCATCAAGGGCATGGAAAAGGACGGCATTCCTTACACCGGCTTCCTGTACGCGGGCCTGATGATCGACGCCCAGGGCCGACCCAAGACCCTGGAGTTCAACTGCCGCATGGGCGACCCGGAAACCCAGCCGATCATGATGCGCCTGAAGAGCGACCTGGTGGACGTGCTGATGGCGGCCACCGAACCCGGGCCGCATGGCAAGCTCGATACGGTGGAACTCCAGTGGGACCGCCGCACGGCGCTCGGAGTGGTGCTTGCGGCTGAAGGCTACCCCATGCAACCGCGCAAGGGCGATGCCATTACCAACGTGCCTGCTGACACGGAAGATGCCACCGTGTTCCATGCCGGCACCGCCTTGCAGGGCGAGCAGCTGGTGACCAGTGGCGGACGCGTGATGTGCGTGACCACGCTGGCCGACAGCGTGCGCCAGGCCCAGCAGCGTGCCTACGAAGTGGCCCAGACGGTGCAGTTTGCCGGCAAGCAGTTCCGCACCGACATCGGCTACCGCGCCATCAAGGCCTGATGGCGCCTGCGGAGATGGTGCCACTGCGCGGTAGCCCGCTGGCACGCTGGTTTCTTTCCCTGTGGGGGTGGCGGGTGGTGTTCCATGGGCTGCCGTACCGACAGGGCGTGGTCATCATCTACCCGCACACATCGAACTGGGATTTCGTGATTCTGGTGCTGGCCAAGTGGGCGGTAGGTCTACCGGCCACCTTCTGGGGCAAGGACACCTTGTTCCGCATACCCCTGTTCGGCCGCTGGATGCGCTGGATCGGCGGCAAGCCGGTGATCCGCAACGCACCGCAGGGTGTGGTGGGGCAGGCTGTTGACGCCCTGAAAGCCGCCAAGGAGCAGGGTGCAGTGCTCTGGTGGGCCCTGTCGCCCGAAGGAACACGCCGGTTGACACCGGGGTGGCGCAGCGGTTTCTACCAAGCCGCGTTGGGGGCAGAGGTGCCCGTGGGCCTGGTCCGCGTCGATTTCGCCCGCAAGGAGGTGCGCGTGGTCGATTTTGTGCACCTTACGGGAGATCGGGAGGCCGACATGGCCAGGATTCGCGCAGGTTTTGACGGCGTGGTGGCCTATCGCCCTGCATGGATGAGCCCCATCGTATTGAACAAGCAAGGACAACAGCAGCATGGACAACAATGAATTTTCCCAGGGTGTAAGCCAGTGGCTGCAAGGGCTGCAGGGGCGCATCACCGACGCCATCGCTGCCGTGGACGGCAACGCCTTCCTGGCGGATGCATGGGAAAAGCCGGCCGGCGAGGCCTTGCAGGGGCGGGGGCTGACCAAGATTCTGGAGGGCGGGGCGGTGTTCGAGCGCGCCGGATGCGGCTTTTCGCATGTGCGCGGCCCCAAGTTGCCGCCCAGCGCCACCCAGCACCGCCCGGAATTGGCCGGGGCTTCGTTCGAGGCCATGGGCGTGTCGCTGGTGTTTCACCCGCGCAACCCCTACGTGCCTACCGTGCACATGAACGTGCGCATGATCGCGGCCGATGCCCCGGGTGGCGGCCAGGTGTGCTGGTTTGGCGGTGGCATGGACCTCACGCCGTATTACGGCTTCCGGCAAGACGCGGTGCATTTCCACCGCACCTGCCACGATGCCGTGGCACGCTTCGGCGCGGACAAGTACCCGCGTTTCAAGAAGTGGTGCGACGAGTACTTCTTTCTGAAGCACCGCAACGAAGCCCGCGGCGTGGGTGGCATCTTCTTCGATGACTTTTCCGAGCTGGGGCAGGAGCAGGGCTTTGCCATGGTGCAGTCGGTGGGGGACGCCTTTCTGGATGCCTACCTGCCCATCGTGGAGCGGCGCAAGGATACGCCCTATGGCGAGCGTGAGCGTGAGTTCCAGTTGTACCGCCGTGGCCGCTATGTGGAGTTCAACCTGGTGTGGGACCGCGGCACGCATTTCGGGTTGCAGTCGGGCGGGCGCACAGAGTCCATCCTGCTCTCCATGCCGCCCCATGCCACCTGGGCCTACCAGAAGACACCCGAACCGGGCTCTGCGGAGGCCGCGTTGTATACCGATTTCCTGCCGCAGCAGGATTGGCTGTGACCTCCCTGGGCACGACCGGGCTGCGGCGCATCGGGGTCTTTGGCGGTGCCTTCGATCCGCCCCATGCTGGCCATCTGCGTCTGGCCGCGACGGCGCTTGACACCCTGAAGCTGGACGAGTTGCGCGTGATTCCCACCGGACAGGCTTGGCACAAGGAGCGTGCGCTATCTGCCCCGGAACATCGGCTGGCAATGGCGCAATTGGCGTTCTCGTCGCTGCCAAAAGTTTGTGTGGATGCCCGCGAACTGCGGCGCAGCGGACCGAGTTACACCGTGGAGACCTTGCGGGAGCTCCATGCCGAGCAGCCGGGAGCCACGTTCTTCCTGATTCTGGGGCAGGACCAATGGAGCCGGTTTGGAACCTGGCGCCAAGCGGATGAGGTGGCGCGACTTGCTATAATTTGCGTAGCTGTTCGCGCAGAACTTACGGGGAACGAGGGCCAAATCGGCCTGATGAATCCCCCTCCGATGGCATTGCCCATGTCCGCCCTGGACGTCAGCTCCACCGAAATCCGGCGTGCCGCTGCCTTGGGGCAGCCTCTGGACGGGCTGGTCACAGCCCGCATTGCGCGCTATATTGAACAACATCACCTTTACCGAAACGCCTGATGACCACTACCACTACCGAAAAACGGGATGTCCAGAAACTGCAACGTGCCATCGTCGATGGTCTGGAGGATGTCAAGGCGCAGGAAATCAAGGTGTTCGACACCGCCCACCTGTCCCCCCTGTTTGAACGTGTGGTGATCGCCTCGGGTACATCGAACCGCCAGACCAAGGCCTTGTCGGCCAGCGTGATCGACGCGGTGCGCGAGGCGGGTTTCCCCAAGCCGCGTGTGGAAGGTGAGGCCAATGGTGAATGGATCATCGTGGACTGCGGGCAGGCCGTGGTGCACATCATGCAGCCCAATTTCCGTACCTACTACCAGCTTGAAGAGCTGTGGGGTGAAAAACCCGTGCGCCTGAAGCTTGGGGCTGAGAAACCTGCGGCACCGTCCAAGCTTGCTCCCAAGGCGGCCGCCAAGAAGGCCGCGGACAAGGAGCAGCCGGTGAACCTGCGCCGCTCCAGCGCCGCCAAGAAGGGGGTGGCCGAGGCTTTCCCTTCCAAGGCGCAGTTGAAGAAGCAGGAAGCTGCGGCCAAACCAGCGGCCAAGAAAGCTGCCACCAAGACCGCATCCCCAGCAGCCAAGCGCGTTGCGGCCAAGACTGCAGCGCCCAAGCCAGTGAAGACCGTGGTGGTCGGCGCGCCGGCCAAGAAAACGGCAGCGAAAAAGGTTGCGGCCAAGCCTGCAGCCCGCAAACCTGCTGCCAAGAAAGCACCTGCACGCAAAGCCTAAGGAGCCGACCCGGTGCGGCTCATCATCGTGGCCGTGGGTCAGCGCGTGCCCGATTGGGCCCAGACCGCGTGGGATGACTACGCCAAGCGCTTTCCCCACGAGATCAAGGTCGAACTCAAGGCGGTAAAGACCGAGCCGCGTGGCTCCAAGACGCTGGAGACCCTGTATGCGGCCGAACGTGCCCGCATAGAAGCGGCCATTCCCAAGGGCGCCCGGGTGGTAGCACTGGACGAGCGGGGCACCAGCCTGCGCACGACGGCACTGGCCCAGCGCCTGAAGGACTGGCAACTCGGCGGATGCGATGTGGCGCTGGTGATCGGCGGGCCCGATGGCTTGGATCCAGCATTTCGGGAAGCAGCCCATGAGCGCATCCGCTTGTCCGACCTCACACTCCCGCATGCCATGGTGCGTGTGCTGCTGATCGAGCAGTTGTACCGTGCCTGGTCGGTCAATGCCAACCACCCCTACCACCGCGAGTGACATGACATCTGATTCGGCTTCTGGGCATGCCATGCCTGACTTCATCTACCTCGCGTCGCAAAGCCCTCGCCGGCGCGAACTGCTGACGCAGATCGGCGTCAATCACCAGTTGCTCCTGCCCGAGCCCGGCGAAGATGCCGAAGCGCTGGAAGAGGTGCAGTCGGGCGAGGCGCCGAATGCCTATGTGCAGCGCGTGACTGCTCTCAAATTGGAAGCGGCCTGCGCCCGTTTGGCGAGGGCTGGAGGCCAAAATGCACCTATTCTTTGTGCCGATACGACGGTGGCGCTGGACGACGTCATTCTGGGCAAACCGGCCGATGCCGAAGACGCCTGTGCCATGCTGGAGAGATTGAGCGGGCGCACGCACCGGGTCTACACTGCCATCGCAGTGGCCTGGGGCGGGCGCACGGTGGCCGCCTTGAGCGAATCGCAGGTGACATTTGCCATGATGACAGAGGCAGAAATCAGCGACTACGTAGCCAGCGGTGAGCCCATGGGCAAGGCGGGCAGCTACGGCGTGCAGGGCCTGGCGGCGGCGTATATTACGAAGATCAGCGGCTCGTATTCGGGCATCATGGGGCTTCCCCTTTTTGAAACCGCGCAGGCTTTGCGCAGCCTGGGTTTTGCATGCAACAAGACATTCTGATCAACTGGTCCCCGCAGGAGACACGTGTGGCCGTCGTCGAGCACGGCGCCGTGCAGGAACTGCATGTGGAGCGCACGCTGGAGCGGGGTCTGGTGGGTAATGTGTATCTGGGCAAGGTGGCCCGTGTACTGCCAGGGATGCAGTCGGCCTTCATCGACATTGGCCTGGAGCGGGCGGCTTTCCTGCATGTGGCCGATGTCTGGCATCCCCCTGCCGCTGGAGAATCGCTGAGCGAGTCGCGGGCGAATCAGGTGCAGATCCCCATCGAGCGCCAGGTGTTCGAAGGCCAAGCGCTCATGGTGCAGGTCATCAAGGATCCCATCGGTACCAAGGGTGCGCGCCTGTCCACCCAGATCAGCATTGCAGGGCGACTGCTGGTGTTCCTGCCACAGGACGATCACATCGGGATTTCGCAGAAGATTCCCGCAGAGCAGCGCGAAGAGCTGCGCCAGCGCATGGCGAAACTGGCAGGCGAGGAGGGCGGTGGTTTCATCCTGCGCACCAATGGCGAAGATGCCAGTGACGAGGAACTGTCCGAAGACATCGGCTACCTGCGCAAGGCCTGGGCCCGCATCAAGGCCGCCAGCACCCGTCTTCCCGCCGGGAGCCTGTTGCACCAGGACCTGAGCCTGATGCAGCGGGTGCTGCGCGACATGGTCAGCGACCAGACGCAGTCGATTCGTGTGGATTCGCGCGAACAGTTCGCTGCGCTGCAGGAATTCGGTCAGGAGTTCATGCCTGCGGCCGCGCAGAAACTGCAGCACTACAAGGGTGAGCGGCCCATCTTCGACCTTTATGCCATTGACGAAGAAATCGCCAAGGCGCTCGGGCGCCGGGTGGATTTGAAGTCCGGTGGCTACCTGATCGTGGACCAGACCGAGGCCTTGACCACGGTGGACGTGAACACTGGCGGCTACGTCGGTGCCCGCAATTTCGACGACACCATCTTCAAGACCAACCTGGAAGCGGCGCAGGCCATCGCGCGCCAGCTGCGCCTGCGCAACCTGGGTGGCATCATCATCGTCGACTTCATCGACATGGCCCGTGCCGATCACCGCGATGCGGTGCTGGCGGAGTTCCGCAAGCAGTTGGCCCGTGACCGTGTGAAGACCATGGCAGGCGGCTTTTCGCAACTGGGCTTGGTGGAGATGACCCGCAAGCGCACGCGCGAATCGCTGGCCCACATGCTGTGTGAGCCGTGTCCGAGCTGCCAGGGCAAGGGAATTGTGAAGACCGCGCGTAGCGTGGCCTACGACATCCTGCGCGAGATCCTGCGCGAAGCGCGCCAGTTCAACCCGCGTGAATTCCGCGTGGTGGCCTCACCCAAGGTCATCGAACTGCTGCTCGATGAGGAAAGCCAGCATCTCGCGGGTCTGTCCGAATTCATCGGCAAGCCCGTGTCGCTGCAAAGCGAGGCGGGCATGGGGCAGGAACAGTACGACATCGTGCTGTTGTAGGAGTGGGCGTGACTGACAGACTGCGTATTGCGGTGCTGAGCCGCAACTTTTCATCGACCGGTGGCGGGGCTGAACGCTATTCCATCGCTTTGGTCGAGCAGTTGGCTGCGCGTCATGACGTGCATGTGTTTGCACAAACGATCAACCACAACGTTCCGGGGGTCAGCTACCACACCATCCCCATGCCGTTGGCACGTCCGCGCTGGATCAACCAGCTGTATTTCGCGTGGAAATCCTGGCGCTTGACGCGCACGGGCTTCGACGTGGTGCACTCCCACGAAAACACGTGGCACGGCAATGTGCAGACGGTGCATGTACTGCCGGTTAAGCACACCCTGTTCGCCGGTCGGCATGGCCTTTCGCTGGCTTTGCGATGGCTCAAGGTGGTGACAAGCCCGCGCCTGTTGGCATATCTCTGGTTGGAGCACCGGAGGTATTCATGGGCTCTGAAGAAACGCATTGTGTGCGCCTCGGCTTCGCTGAAGGAAGTGGTCGAGCAAGCATTTCCTGCATCGAAGTCCATGCTTGAAGTCGTAGCGCCCGGTGCTGCGGCTGCTCCTGGCAGGGCCCGCGCGGAGGAACGTCTGGCGGCGCGCGAACGTTTAAGGTTGCCGCAGAGCGCGGACCTGCTTCTTTTTGTCGGCAACGACATGGTCAAGAAGGGCTTGCCCACACTGATAGAAGCCATGGCACTTCTGCCCGCATCGGTGCACCTTGCCGTGGTGGGGCAGGGCGACCATACCGCAGCAATGACAGTGAACGCACAGGACTTGGGCGAGCGCGTGCATTTCCTGGGGGCCTTGCACGATGTCACCTCTGCTTACCACGCCGCTGATGTACTGGTGCATCCCACCCTGGAAGATTCCTATGGGATGGTGGTGCTGGAGGCGATGGCGCATGGCTTGCCGGTCGTGGTAAGCGATGCGGCATGGTGCGGTATCGCGAAGGACTTGAAGGACGGCGAGACCGCCATCGTGCTGTCGAATCCGAAGGATGCAGCGTTGCTGGCCCGTCAGGTGTCGGTGCTTTTGGGTGACAAGACCTTGGCAGGCAGACTTTCCGAACGAGCGTTGTCCTTTGCACGAACCCACACCTGGGAACAGTCGGCCGGAGCTTACCAAGCAATGTTCGGAAGAATTGCCAAACGTTACAGGCAACGTTGGCTGGTGCTCGCCCATGCGTTCAACATGGATGGGCGGGCAGCAAGCCAGACCATTACCGACAAGCTCCCGCATTTGGACGCCGCTGGAATTGAATTGGTGGTACTCAGCGGCGTTTCGGGGCGCAAGGACACCCAGTATGAACACCACCAATTGTGGCCTGCGGGTCCTGCGGGAGTCCGCTTTGAACTCCGGCATGTGTTGAGAAAGCGGCTTTCGAATCCGGTGCTGTACCGACTGGTTATGGTTCTGCTGGCCTTGCCCCTGTTGCCGTTCATGTTTCTGGAGAAGCTGCGGTGGCGCGTTGAAAGCTCCTGGTCCTGGTGGTTGAGTGCCTACTGGGCAGGAAGGTTTCTGGCGCGAAGCCGGAAATTCGACATCATCTACTCCACTGGCGGCGCTTTTGCGGCGCACGTTGCGGGCAGGGCCTTGAAACGGGCGTTGGGCGTACGTTGGTTGGCGGAAGTGCATGACCCGCTCGTCATGCCTGGACGCGAGCCTCATTCGCCCCAGGAACGCATGCAGGCCGAGGTGGAGCGAATGATTTGCACGGAAGCGGACGTTGCCATCTGGTTTACCGAGCAAGCGCTCGCGAGTGCAAAGCGCCGCCACCCACAACTCGGCGAGCGCGGCAAGATGATGCTGCCAGGCATCGACAATCCGTTCAAAGAGCTGCCGCCTTATGTTCCCGGCCCCAAGATGATCATCGGGCATTTCGGCTCGCTTTCCGATACCCGCAACCTCACGCCGATCATTGGTGCGCTGGAACTGCTCGTGCAGCAAAAGCCGGAGGTCCGGAGCCTTATTGAGTTGCAGGTCACCGGAGGTCCGTTGGATGCAGTGTCAGCTGATTACCTGACCCATTCGCCTGTGCGGGACATGGTTCTTCATCTCGGTCGTATCGAAGCCGACCACGTGACTGGCCTTTCTGGACGGGAGCAGATTCTACGTAGGATGCGTAGTACGGACGTTTTGTTGCTATTGCACGGGACCGAACCGATATGTGCCGAATACATACCATCTAAGATGTACGAGTATCTTTGGATGCAGCGGCCGATATTGGCCACCGTCAATGGGAATCCGCAAATGGCGCGGATGCTTCGTGAGCAAGGTCAAATGGTTGTCGAGTCTGAACAGGTAGGGGGACCTGCGTCAGCAAGCGATATTGCAACGGCGCTTGTATTGAGTCTCGATCAATGGATTGCTGCTGGACTGAAGGACAGAGACGCTGGAATTCCCTTTACAACCAAGTCTGCAGTTTCTCTTTTGTTAGGGTGGGTTCAGTAGTGAATAGAAATAGCTACATGAGTTGGATCTCAAGCACGTGGGGGAAGTGCGATGCCGCTTTGGACAAGGTCGGTGTGCATCTCGTTCTGCTATGTGGAACACTGGCTTTGATGCTATTGCTTGCGCCGCACTGGGGCATGTGGCTATCGAATTCAGACGATCCTTGGATTACCCGGCAAAGCCTGTCCGAAGTGTTCCAGACAGCCTCGGCACAAGGGCGCTTCTGGCTGATCCCCATTAATTTGATGGCGCAATTGCCTTATAAAGCGGGGAGTTGGGAGCTGGCCAACCTCATCAAGATCTTAGTCAACGGGGCTACGGTGGCGGCTTTTGTGGTCTTTTGCAGCAAGGCAACGGACCTCAAGACCGGTTTGCTGGTGGGTTGTGTGTGGCTCGCTTTCATTGATGTAAGTCCGGGCTACTACAGCCCATTTCACGGCTTTTTGCTGATGTTCAATCTGCAGTTTGCGGTGATGTTTCTTAGTTTTGCCTGGTTTTTGCACAAGCAGGCGCAGGGCGATGGGCGGGTAGTGCTAGGCCCCTATTTGCTGTTTGCGTTCTCCTTGCTGGCCTATGAACCCATGCTGTTCTACGCGGGTGTTTTCCCGGCCCTGGCTTGGATGCGGCAGGACGCTGAACGCCGTAGCTTGCGCGCTCTGCCCGATTTTGTACTGACCTGGATGCGGCAGAATTTTGTACTCGTGCTGGTGGTCTTGGGCTATATCGTGGTCTATTACGTCTACCGGCATTTCCAGCCCGCACCTGGTCGGTCTATTGACTTTGACGGCGCTTGGTCGGCCATCCTGAAGACCATTTATCGCTTCTCGGTTTATGGCTTCCATCTGGAAACTGCCGCCACCAAGAGCTATGTGGCGGGGTATACCTTGTTGAGCGACCTGCAGTGGGCTGTAGCCTACGGCCTATTGCTGGCGGGCTGCTTCGCAGTGCTGATGCCCCGCGTGCATTTCTTTGAGACCTTGGCCGCACCGCAGCGCTACGGGGTTTTGCTGCTCATCGCTTTCTATATCTTTGCCCCCAATGTGTTGCATGGTTTTGTGGAGAGTTACCGGCAGTGGGCGGCGGATGATCCACATTACGTTGGCAACTACATGAGCTCCTTCGCTTTGGCCTTGTTGTTGGCGGTTTTGCTGATTCTGCTGGCGGGAAGTGCGCGTGCCCGGCGTGAGCCGGCCCTCTATGTGCTGTGCACTTTTCTGGTGTTCAGCTCGGCGGTGGATAATCACCTGCGCTGGCGGCAGTTGTCGTCCGTCAACCGGGCCGATGCCATGCTGTGGCAAAAGGCCATTGCAGATCTACGGCGCGGTGCCATTGCGGCGTCTGATAAGCCGGTGCTGATCTGTGGCAAGCACTCGCCTGAGAAGGTGTCAGGCGATGATCGGTACTGGTCCGATTCGCTTTCTGAGCAGTTGGGACGCCGTGTGCAATTCCGGTCGAAGAATCTGCAGTCGTTGGCGTGCGATGTAACGATCGAATTCAATGATTACCGTTTTTAACCACCGATGAAAAAGCTCCTCTCCATTGTCGTACCCTTCTTCAATGAGGAAGAGGGCATCGAGGCGTTTCATGCGTCCCTCTCTGCGGTGATGGATGGCTTGCCGACCGTGGCTTTTGAAGTGATCTGCGTGGATGACGGCAGCAAGGACCGCACATTGCAAGGCCTGATTGGATTGCGGCAGCGTGATGCTCGGTTTGTGGTGGTCGAGCTGTCGCGCAATTTTGGCAAGGAAGCGGCGCTTACCGCAGGCATTGACGCGGCTAAGGGTGATGCGGTCATCCCTATGGATGCAGATTTGCAAGACCCCCCGTCCCTGATTGCCCCAATGATAGAAGCGTGGCAGTCTGGCTTTGAGGTCGTGCTGGCGAAGCGGGTGGACCGCAGGTCTGATTCCTTCCTTAAACGCAAGACCGCAGAGCTGTTCTACCGGGTGCATAACGGGCTATCGACCGTCAAAATTCCCGCGAATGTGGGCGATTTTCGCTTGATGGACCGCAGCGTGGTGGATGCCTTGCGTTCCCTGCCGGAGCAACAACGCTTCATGAAGGGGCTATTTGCCTGGGTGGGTTACCGAACAACCACGGTGGAGTACGCACGCAGTGAACGTGCTGCCGGGCAGACCAAGTTTTCCGGATGGAAGCTGTGGAACCTTGCGCTGGAAGGGATAACCGGGTTTAGCATTGCACCCCTGAAGATTTGGACTTATTTGGGGGGATTGGGTGCGGTGCTCAGCCTGCTCTACGCCTTGTTCATCGTCATTCGCACGGTGGTGCAGGGTGTGGATTTGCCTGGCTACGCTTCGCTGATGGTGGCCATTATTTTTTTTGGCAGCGTGCAGCTGATCGGTATTGGCATGTTGGGTGAGTACATCGGCCGCATCTACATTGAGTCCAAGCGCAGACCCGTCTACCTGGTACGCAAGCAATACGGCGGTCGGTCGGAGTAGTTAGGGATGTTGAAAAGGGCAGTCAAATTCGGACTCACGGGCGTTCTGGCCACAGCTACACATGTGGTGGTGGCCAGCTTGTGTATTGAGCGGGCCGGACTGCATCCGGCCTTGGCCAATGCCATCGCTTTTTTGGTGGCAACCGCGGCCTCTCTCTACATCAACACCTATTGGAGCTTTGAATCTGCTTTAAGTGTGGTGGTGGCCCAACGCTATGTTGTGGTGGCTACGGTGGGTCTGCTGGTGTCTGCAGGGTTGTCAAACCTGCTCCATGTGGCGGGATATGGCTACGGGTGGGGTATTGCTGCGGTGGTGGCAGTGATGCCTGTGGTGAATTTTTTATGCCATCATTTTTGGACTTACCGCGAGTCCGTTTGATTTCAATGGGGATAGGAAATGAGTACAGAGAGTAAAACGGGGACCAGTTTTACCACCAAGGTAGTGGTGGTGGTGGTGGCCATCATTGCGTTGCTGAGTTATCTCACCCCCAATACGGATTCGCTTAAACGGTTTGACACACCGATCAACCAGATTTTTCTGCTGTCTTTCGTGAGCAACCCGGAAGGCCTATACATGGCCAGTGAAATCTGGGAGAGCGAGAAACGATACGACTTTGCCATTCGCGAGATGCGCATGGCCATTGGACTGTTGGAGATGCATAACGCCGATGCCGCGGTGCTCAAGCGCTACCGCGACCGCCTAGCTATGCTCAAGAGCAAGCAGTAGTCTGCTGCATGCGCATAGCTTACCGCCCCGATATTGACGGTCTGCGCGCCATTGCCGTATTGGCTGTGGTGGTTTTTCATGCCTTCCCGCAGCTGGTGCCGGGCGGTTTTATTGGGGTTGATGTCTTCTTCGTGATCTCGGGATATCTCATTACCAGCATTCTGAGTTCTGAGTTATCTGATGGAAGCTGGAGCATTGCAGCGTTTTACGGGCGACGAATTCTGCGCATATTTCCAGCACTGCTACTGGTGTTGGTGACTTGCTTTCTGGTGGGGTGGTACACGCTGCTGGCTAGCGAATATAAGCAGCTGGGCAAGCATCTGGCGGCGGGTGCGGTTTTTGTGTCCAACTTCACCCTATGGTTCGAGGCGGGATATTTTGACAAGGTCTCGGAGGCCAAGCCCCTGCTACACCTGTGGTCGCTGGGTATTGAAGAGCAGTTTTACATTGTGTGGCCTTTACTCCTATTGGGGATAGCGCGTCTGCGTCGGCATACCTTGCGTGTGGTCTTGTTGGTGGCGCTCACCTCGCTGGGGGCCGCAACCTGGCTGGCCTTCAGCGACCCAACGCAAGCTTTTTACTCGCCGCTCAGTCGTGCTTGGGAGCTGCTGGCAGGAGCGATGCTGGCCTTGTTGCCGGCTAGCTATTGCACACGGATTGGACCCAAATATGCGAGCCTACTTTCGTGGCTGGCGTTGGTAGCACTGCTGGCATCCGTGTTCCTCATGCGCTCAGGGCAGTTGTTTCCCGGTGTCTTTGTGCTGCCTCCCGTGTTGGCAACCACGGTGTTGATTGGTCTGCCCACCTCGGGAGCGGTGCACCAACGGTTCCTGTCCCATCCCGCCATGGTGGCAGTAGGAAAAATCAGTTACCCACTGTATCTGTGGCACTGGCCCCTGTTGAGTTTTGCCTACATCATGGCCTCCGGGCATCCCCCGGCGTGGGTAACCGGCCTGCTGTTGCTTGCCAGCGTGGTGCTCTCTGCGCTGACCTACCTGTTGGTGGAAAAGCCGATACACAAACTTCCTCGCAAATGGGTTATCGGCGGCTTGGTGTTGGGTGTGGCGTCTATTGGCTTGCTGGGTAGTAATATTGATCACCGCGATGGATTAGAACGTATTCGGCACCGTAAATTGATTCAACTCAACGATCAGGCGCTGCAAGACTTCGCAGACTTCGAGCGTACCGGCCTTATTACAGAGGCGAAATGCCACCGGCCATTTGTGTTTCCTGAGCGTGAGGTGTGCCTCTTTTCACGACCGGATGGAGCTATCACCGCCTCCGTTGTGGGCGACAGCCATGCCGTGCATGCGTTCTGGGGCTTGGCGCAAGCCTTGCCCAAAGATCGCCTAAAGGTGGATGGCAAAGGTGCTTGCATGCCATTGCTGGGATATGCGCCAGTGGCAGATCGTTTCGGTTGTCAGCCTGAGATGGACTCTATCCTGAAAGAGATTTCCGCAACTCAAAGCGTCAAAAAAGTGTTTTTGGTCTCACGTGGCTATGTGCGTGAAGGAGCTGCAGCGGAAGAGGTGGCCAGATTCAAAGAGGCACTTGTCGCCACTGTGCAATTTTTCAGTCAGGCGGGCAAGCAGGTGTTTTACCTTCAGCCCGTGATCGAGCCTGGATTTGACCCCCGTCTATGTATGGGCCATCTGCCCTTTGGGCGACGTCCGCCGTACCCCTGTGAGTTGTCAGAGGCGCAAGCCAACCAAATAATGAAGCCCATGCAAACTGTCCTTGAAGAAGTGGCGCTCGAGTACCCGCAGCTCACGGTGCTGAATCCTAACGCGGGCCTTTGTGCCCAAGGCGTTTGCAACGTCGTCCAGGACGGTCACAGCGTTTTTAAGGACGATAATCACCTCTCCCATTACGGATCGCTGAAGGCAGGCATCAGCATTGCCAGGCAACTCCATCAGTAGCCTATGACCACACCAAAATCCAAGGTTGCCCTGATTACCGGGATTACCGGCCAAGATGGTTCCTACCTTGCCGAATTCCTACTCCAAAAGGGCTATGTTGTTCACGGCATCAAACGCCGTGCCAGTCGTTTCAATACTGAGCGTGTCGACCATATCTACCAGGATCCCCATGTTGATCATCGGGATTTCGTATTGCACTATGGAGATTTGACTGACACCAGCAACCTAGTGCGTATCATGCAGCAGGTGCAGCCCGACGAGGTTTATAACCTTGGTGCCCAGAGCCATGTGGCTGTCAGTTTTGAAAGCCCTGAGTACACCGCCGATGTGGATGCCATCGGCACCCTGCGCTTGCTCGAAGCGATTCGCATTCTGGGTCTGGAGAAGAAAACCCGCTTCTACCAAGCGTCCACCTCCGAACTCTATGGACTGGTGCAGGAAATTCCGCAAAAGGAAAGCACCCCCTTCTACCCACGCAGCCCTTACGGTGTGGCCAAGCTTTATGCGTATTGGATCACGGTGAACTATCGTGAAGCCTATGGTATGTACGCATGTAACGGCATCCTGTTCAACCATGAAAGCCCGCGCCGTGGCGAAACCTTCGTTACCCGCAAGATCACGCGTGGTCTATGCAACATTGCACTAGGGCTGGACAAGTGCCTCTACATGGGGAACATGGATGCCCTGCGCGACTGGGGCCATGCCAAGGACTACGTACGCATGCAGTGGATGATGTTGCAGCAGGTCTACCCCAAAGATTATGTCATTGCCACCGGAGTGCAATACAGCGTGCGCCAGTTCATCGAAAAATCAGCAGCGCAGCTAGGCATCCGCCTGCGTTTTGAAGGCAAAGGGGTGGACGAGTGTGCCGTTGTTGCCGCCATCTCGGGCGATAAGGCGCCAGCCCTCAATGTCGGCGACGTTGTGATTCGTATTGATCCGCATTACTTCCGCCCTGCCGAAGTGGAAACCCTGCTGGGTGACCCCGGCCTTGCCAAACAAGAGTTGGGTTGGATTCCTCAAATCACCCTCGATGAGATGATCCAGGAAATGGTGATTTCGGATTTGGAAACTGCCAAGCAACATGCACTGTTGCGCCAACATGGCTACGCTGTGCAAGTGAGCAAGGAAAAATGAGCGATACGTTGTCCGAAAAAATCTATGTCGCTGGCCATCGGGGCATGGTGGGAAGTGCCATTGTGCGTGCCCTGCTTGCGCAAGGCGTACTGCCAAGCCAGATCATCACCCGTACCCACGCTGAATTGGATTTGACCAACCAGCAAGCAGTACAGGACTTCTTTGCAGAAGAGGGACCAACACAGGTTTACCTAGCGGCGGCCAAGGTGGGTGGTATTCAGGCCAATAACACCTACCCGGGCGAATTCATTTACGACAACCTGATGCTGCAGGCCAATGTCATCCACGCGGCGCATCAGCACGGCGTGCAAAGGCTGCTGTTTCTGGGCTCCAGCTGCATCTACCCCAAGCACGCGCCACAGCCCATGGCTGAGGATGCATTGCTGACAGGCAAGCTGGAGCCAACCAACGAACCTTATGCAGTGGCCAAGATTGCCGGCATCAAACTGTGCGAAAGCTACAGCCGCCAGTACGGGCGCGACTACCGCAGCGTCATGCCTACAAACCTATATGGTCCGGGCGACAACTATCACCCTGAGAATAGTCATGTCATTCCGGCACTATTGCGTCGTTTCCATGAGGCGAAGCTAGCGGGAGCGACACAAGTAACCATCTGGGGTACCGGAAGACCTCGCCGGGAATTTCTCTACGTGGATGACATGGCGTCTGCGAGTGTGTTTGTCATGAATCTTGCGTCCGATATCTATCGTGCCAATATACAGCCTCAGCTTAGTCATATTAATGTTGGTTGCGGGAAAGATATAACAATCGAAGAACTTGCGACCAGCGTTGCGAGTACAGTCCGTTATACAGGGCAGATTATTTTTGATGTTGATAAGCCAGACGGGGCGCCCCGGAAATTGATGAATTCAGCATGTTTGAATAATTTGGGTTGGAGAGCTCAAGTTGGATTGGAGTCTGGTTTGCGATTGGCATATGCAGACATGCTAAAGCGAATTTCATTCTGAGCTTCATATGCTTCCCAAGCAAATAATATTAAGAGTTGAGGGTGGGTTAGGTAATCAACTGTTCCAATATGCCGCTGCGAGATCATTGGCTGATAGACTTGGCTATGGTTTGCTGCTTGATTTGAGGGGATTAACCGAAAACGGTGATCGAGATTATCAATTGAATCTCTACTCGATACGTGCCGAAATTGCCAGTGTTGAATTGTTGTCTGACTTGCCTGACTTTCGTTCATCTCGTTTGGGAAGAATGAAATGCAATTTGACACAAGCTTTTCCCAAGATTTTTTCCTTTCCAGTTTTCTGGCCGCGCAGCTTTGCTTATGATCCTAGATTTGCTCGTATCAGGCGACCTGTATATCTTGTTGGCTATTGGCAGACTGAAAAATATTTCTTGTGGAATCGCAATCAAATTATTCGCGATATTAATCTTGTAACCCCTTTGTCACCAACAGATCCGATGTTGGTGTCTATTCGTAAGCATCGGAGTGTTGCATTACATATTCGTCGTGGCGATTATGTAACCAACATCGCAGCATCACGATTTCATGGGCTGTGTAGTCTTTCTTATTACCATGAAGCGGTACGAGATTTGAAGCAGCGATTTGCAGATATTCATGTATTTGTATTCTCCGATGAGCCGGACTGGGCGCGCGCAAATCTGAGGTTGACGGTTCCCACGCATTACGTGGAAGGAAACCTCGGTCATACCGACTTAGAACTCATGCGTCATTGTCAGCACCATGTCGTTGCTAATAGTTCTTTTAGCTGGTGGGGTGCTTGGCTTTGCGAATCAGCGGGGCAGATTGTGCATGCACCCAAGCGGTGGTTCTCCGATCCGGATTTTGATACCTCGGACGTAGTCCCTTCACACTGGCTAAAGTCATGAATGTACATTCGCCGTACGTTGCCGCAGCGCCATTTGTCTCGGTCGTCATTCCAGTTCATAACGGTGCTCGATGGCTAGGAGAAACTTTGGTTTCGCTCTACACCCAGAGTTTGCTTAATTTCGAAGTAATCTTGGTTGATGATGCTTCGACGGATGCACTTCGCGCTGTACTTGACGTGCATACGGACGAGCGGCTACGAGTCTTCCATTTGCCGAATAACGTAGGTGTCAGTGCGGCCCGAAACCATGGAATTGATCAGGCTCGTGGTAAATACATCGCTTTTTGCGATGCAGATGATTTATGTAACCCTTTGCGCTTAGAGCGGCAGTGGTTTTTTCTCGAATCTGAGCCGGACATCGGAATGTGCGGTAGTGCGTTTACCTGCTTCGATACGCAAGACCGGGACATAGTTATTCATCCGCAGTCGGATATTCATATTCGAAAGGCAATGATGCATGGAAATTGCTTCGGCTTGTCGACTGTAATGGTCAAGGCTTCACTGCTTAAGACTTATCGTTTTGATGTATCCTTGAAGGTATCTGAAGACTATGAACTGTGGTCGCGGATGATTGCAGCTGGTGTGCATGTCGCAAATATGCCCACTAGTTTGGTTCGGTACCGGCTGCATCAGCAGCAAGCAAGCCGTTACAAGGCTGCAGAATTGGATCAGATCTCACGTCGGGTACGGGCGCTTTACTGCGCGCGACTACTCGGTGACGAGGATTTCCTGCAGAGAATTGTTGCCTTTCCATCCCATCGATTTAATCTGGATCAGGCTGCTCAAAGGGTGATGGAGCGTGTAAGGCGGGATTCCGAGTTTGTGGCGCGGGACTTTCGCTTTCTTCTTGCTTGGCTGTACCAGCAGCAGCCAGACCACAATATTGGTGCATGGTGGCGCTGGACCCAGATTCAGGCATCCCTGGGACTGAACCTTGATCGAACCTATCGACTCAATACTGCATTGTTAGCCTTCGCTCCCGAGGCAATTTCAAGGCGCTATTTCGATCTTCTGCTAAAGCTTAAGTACTGAATACCTAGTTAGCTTACCTCATGCCAAAATCAATTCAGCAACGCTGGGCGAAGCGTAAGGAAAAATTCCAGAGATCATGGGAAAAACTGGTGTTCAACCTTTCGCTTCGGAAAGAGACTGTTTCTGGACACTCCCAGGTTCTATCTAGAGCCGAAGCAGCGCTGGCGCGCCGGTGCGAGCATGAAACTGATGAGGTTTGCCTTTCATCACCTGATCCTGTGGTGAGGCAAGGTTGGGCATTGAAGCGTCAGGTGGAAATAGAGTTTTTCGAAAGGTATGCTCAAAGTACACCCGAGCGGGTACTTATTCAAGTGCCACCACCAGCCTATTCGCCCGCTGGTTATTCGCTGTTCACCAATCTGGCGGAGAGCCTAGAGTTTATTGGAATTCCGACGCATGTCCTTGCATGGGACAGTGAAACGCGCGAGGTACTGGAGGAATTCCAGCCCACGGTCTTGCTGTCCAGCGACCATGAGAGTTACTTGCAGCGCATTGATTGGGATAGCATCAATTCCTACAAACGCGATGCGAAGCTGCGCGTTGGACTTACCGCTTCGTTGCAGGAATATGAAAACACGCCACTGGCACAGCGCTTAGACTGGGCAAGAAGGCATGGCGTGGATTTCTACTATTCGTTCCGTGACAAAGATTACGTCACTAATAGGTTGGAATACCAAGCCTTTTTTAAAGGGGGGTACAAAATACTGTATCTTCCCTTTGGGGCCAATATACTGCATTATTACCCTGTTGCCGGATTCGACCGAGATTTGGATTACGCGATCATGGCCACACGCAAGAGCGAGCACGCTCGTTTCATGTCAGGTATCGCCAGCAAATTCCGGGGCTTTATCGATGGTCCCGGTTGGAGGCACACGAAAGCATTTAGCTTCAATAGAGACCGTGATCGCTATATTTATGCATTTACTAAAGTTGGCTTGAACGTGCATCTCCCGGAGCAATTGCAGTGGGCCTGTGAAGTCAATGAGCGAACATACCAACTCGCCGCCTGTGGCGTTCCGCAGCTCATGGACCATCCATTATTGATTGACAGGCTTTTTAGCAAAGATGCTGTCTATGTCGCTGATTCACCCGCTCAGTATCTGCAGATATTTCAGAGGATAATGCAAAATCCAGAACTCGCAGTTCTGCGTGCACTTAAGGCCCAGAAAGAGGCATTTGATCGTCACACGACATTCCACCGGGCTCATGATTTCGTGCAGCAGCTGGCCCAGATTTAGACCGAACTCTCCGACATCAGGTACATTTGTGAATATCGCTGTTGTCGCAAGTCCGCGTTTTGAAGCCTCCTCAAATTCCTGAACCACTCAGTAATAGAGGTTTGAGAATTTTGTCACATGGTATTCCACCGGAGGCACTACCCCCAGTGACTCATGGGACCGCTGGTGTTTGTAGCGGTGCAACCAATCGGTCGTCTCATATCCCTGACCTCCTGCAAAAAATCAAAGATATAGCAGTCCAGCACCTCGGTGTGATAAGTCCGTTTGAATCGTTCGACATAGGCGTTATGCGTTGGTTTGCCTGGTTGGATGTGATTCAGTGCAATGCCCTTGGTCTTCACCGATTCGCCCATTCGGCCAATGCATGAGCAATGAATTTCGGGCCGTTGTCCAGGCGAATGGACAGTGGTGCACCACGCACCGCTACCAGTTCGTTCAATGCCCGGATGACCCTGGCAGCGGGTAAGCTCGTATCAATCACTATGCGCAGCGCCTCCCGGTTGAATTCGTCGATGACTTTGAAGGTGCGAAACCTGCGACCCGACCAAAGCGCGTCTGACATGACGCCACAGCTCCAGCCTCGATTGGGCTGCTTACCCACCTCACGGGGCTGATGGATACGTGCAGACAGACGCCTCTTGCCGCGTCTGGGCAGATTCAGCGTGAGTTGCCAGAATACCCCCGCCAAAGCACCGTCTTGCCCCAGGGCTGGTTCTGATGGGGGGCGCTGGCGTACAACAAGCCGAAACCAGGTCATGGATTGGTACTCATATAGGCTTGGAAGGACTGGATTACTCCGAAGTCGTCAGACGGTTTGCGGCAATAGCGCAGTGTGGAGCGGGCAATGCCGCCGGCAACAGAGGCCCTGCGTTGGCTCATGCCGTGGTCGGTCATGAGCGCATGCACAATATCAGTCCGACGCTACGGGTTTAGAGCTATCGGTCAACAACGTCCTTCAGTGCGTGGTGCAATAGGGCCGAGTCGGCATACATGCGATTGAGCTTGGCGATCTCTTCCTTTAGCTCGCGCAACTGCGATAGGTGCGGGACGGCCATGCCAGCTCTGGTGGGTTTTTCACTTGTAGTAAGTCGGCACGGTGACTTCGTGCTTCCTGCACGTCTCGCCGACCTTGGCTCCGAGTTCGACTTCCTTCAATATGCAGACAATTTGCTTTCACTGAACTTTGATTTCTTCACGTTAGTTCGGGAACTTTCGGAGGCTTTGTTCAGTAAATAGAGATTTGCCGGCATTTCTTAAATTGCCTCGCTAAAATCTTGAGGGCAAGTGCAATATAAATTAGTTACAATTTAATAATTTTAAACGGGAATGACGTTGCTAGAGGGGCTGAAAAATATAGTTCGTTCTGCATTTCAATATCTGAATTTCGGCGGCATTTTTTAAATAATGATAGATGTTCTTGTGTAAATACTCGCCCGAGGAGCCGGAGTAGCCATTTATCAATAAAGGGTGATTGAACATGTAATAGTGTAATTCTGTGGCATCTAGAGAATTGGAAAAGCAGTGTTCAAGACTAAGCCCCCTGATTTCATTAACGTCTTTATAGGATTCCGAAAGATATTGTTTGTAGAAGTACTTATTTGCCAGGTAAAACTTAGTCTCAATGTGCATTTTTTGAATGGTCTTAAATCTAAATATGTTCTTGAAAACTCCTTCAACCTGGATCTTTCCATTCCAATGCTTGGTGATTGTATTAAAATTTCTTACCCATAATTTTGATGTGCATTTGGCAAAGTTCTCAGAATTTTTTAGGAAGGTTGAATTGTCAAGTGCATAATTTGTTATTTCACCTTCGCCATAACCTTTTCCAAACAGCGCTACTTTTTCGGATGAATTTTTAAAATGTAAGCATTCAATTAATGCATTTGGATATAGATTTTTCACCTCGTGTGAAAAGTCATAATCGGAGCCGTCGCAGATTACTATTTTCAGACTAGTGTCAATTTGAAGCCATTTTTCGATTGCGAGCAAGGTAAGATGCTTACGCTGACTTTCATCATTTAGTGCTACCTTTCTGCCGGTGGGTCTAACTGCCGAGGTAATTAGTAATGTAAATTCATTCATTCTGCGTTGCGTTTTGTAAGTAAACCAGTGCAAATACCTAGATATAGAAAGAGAAAGTTTAGGTAATGATCACTGCAAACTTCTGTCGTCAAAAATATTAAAAATAGCACTGGCGAGGCTATTTTTATGTATTTGTCCCAAAATGGAATTTTTTCATTCAATGGATACGAGATTAGAAAGAGGCTGAAGATCAGAAGTATTCCTGGGACTCCAATTCCCAGCGTTAGGTCGATCCACCCGCTATGGGTTGCACCCCTGTTTTTTCCATTGGGCTCGTAAAAATCGCTCCACTTTTGCTTAGCTAAAGCACCAAACGAGTGGTTAATTAAGCCATGCCCATAAGGGTTTTCCTTTATCAGGGCGATGCCAGCTGTGGCCCAAGCGACTCTGTCGTAAGTGCTTCCGTGCACTTTTATGCCGTATTCATTGACAGGCATTGGATTCGCTAGCCTGTTTTTCCAAGTGCTATAGTTTTCTATATCAATCGCGACTTTTATGTCACTAAATATGTACTTCCATGCAGGATTGCTGACGAAATGGAATGCAACAGCAATGACTATTGGTGCAATAGCAATGGCAATGAATAGATTTTGATTTCTTCCTTTTTCTATATTTTTAAGTTCGTGCCTATTGATTACGATCAAAGAAATTAACGATGCTAGTATAGAAAGAAATCCGTTTTTCGTATTGGATAGAAAAAAAACAATAGGTGCTAAGGCAGCTAGCAAAACTGGAATCACCAGCTTTAATCGGGATTTGTGGGGTGACGTGTCGATTTTTAACAACATTGCGATGAAAAACATCGAGCAAAAAACAACTAACGCAGGCTTTTCTCTGTATGGTATAAAGTAGAAGTCAAAAAGTAATTGGCTGGCTTTAATGATTTCGAAGGCGTAACGTGTCAGATAGATTATTGTTGTGCCAGACAGACCAATAATGAGTAATCTTGTGTACTTTTCTCGGCTGGCTCTTTCGGAAAGTACCAACACAGTTCCGGTGCTAATGCCAACAATTGCCGCGGTAAATGAGCGAAACCATTCATTTTTCAATTCATATAGTTGCTCTAGTCGATTCTGACCGATAAAGAAAAAATGCAACAGTACCCAGGCCAAAAGTAGTAATAACGCAAAAATACATGACGCGAATCTTTTGTTTGCAAATGTTTTAAGTTTGCTCAATTGAATTGCACCCAGTATTGATCCGGTTAGTAATAGGGCGTTTCGTAACGCAATTGTTTCAGGGAGTGGCAATGTAAATAGCAATAATGCTGTAATGGTTATTAGTGTGGTGTCGATGGATCTTGGTAAATATGTCAGAATTTTCATATCTTAAATTCTTCCCGCAAGACGGCGTATGCGTCGCCCTAATTTTGAAAACAAGTTTCCGCCTTCTGTGGGCCAGTCCATATTTCTTTCCCACGCGGATTGAAGAATAACTCCGCAATATATGTCGGCAAGGTTTGTCATTTTTACGGCGTTTCGCCGGTCTTTGTCATACTGCCAAGCATAGTGATATACTTTGAAAAGAGCTTGGCACGGAATGATTGGAATCGCTCGATAAGCAAGCAGCGCCTCGCCGTACCAACGTGATTCAATGGGCACTTGTGCAAGTGCATCTGCAATGCTTATTTGACGTGGCGACAAATAGTGTTCGTCTAAACTGTCCCACACTGCACGATGCCACACTAGAGGAAAGGGGCCGAAGCTGTATCGGCGACCAGTACGAAAAAACAAGCCTTGCACTAAGTCAGCTTCACGTCGGTAGGCTTCAATTATTCGAGGCTTTTTGTGACGTAATGCATCTTCTAGCAGATCATGGGCTTCGTCAATTACGGTGTAAGGGGTTCCATCCGATGCCAAGAAGTCTCGGGTCCCAAAAGGGCGGATGAAGAAGGCATCGGAGTCCAGGCAAACATAGGCTGTGCAGAATCCGAGGCGCCAGAATTCCGACTTCACGATCTGCTGCTGGGTGCTGCCAGGCAATTGCGCAATTTTTGCACGATTTATATGCGACGATGCGTCCAAAATGTCTTCGTCTGCAATAAGTAATGTGACTAGCGATTGAAGATGATCTCGGAACAGCGGTATTTCGTCTTGCGGGACAGAAACGTAAAAAGGTATATTTTCCGAGTTGTATTGTTGGATTGATATGGCTAATCGAACAACACGCCGTAGATCAGTCTTGTATGATTTGCAGTAGAGCGCTAGAGGCTTCATGACCGACGGTCTTCATATGATGAGGCAACTTTAAGTACGAATTGAAGCGGGTTTGTGGCGCGAGCTACCATGATGCGTTTCAGCCTATGAAGATCGTCACCATTCTTGACGCGACCACGGCGGGTAGTGGTTGCTGTCAAATATCCCGCCTCCGCGACCATTTGCACGTGCTCCTCAAGATATTTTCCGTAGGGATAACAAAAATGACGAACTTCGCAATCAAGTACTTTCTGGAGTTCCAGGCGTGATTCGCTTATTTCTTCCCGGGCTTTACTGGCCGGGAGGTTGAGAAGGTTTGCATGCGTTCGCGTATGTGCACCTATATCCATACCGGCATCGCTCCAGACTTTCCAGTCTTCTCGAGTCATTAGCGCGGCGGGAGCTACAACCCCCGTATCCCAAATGTTTGTGCCACCGATCTGGCTGCTAACGCCGTAGCATGTAGCTGTGAATCCGTTCTGACAGAGAACTGGTAGTGCGTTAAGTAGATTGTTTTGGTACCCATCGTCAAATGTAATTCCTACGACATTACCAGGTTTGTTGCTGATGAGATATGGTTCGAGATCGCGCATTGACAGCCCTCGATATCCCATCATGCGTAATATTCGCATTTGCCAACTAAAAGACGACGGTGCCACTACAAGGCCTCGTAATGGTGTTCCCTTTGGAGGCGGGACATCGATTTGATGGTACATTAGGATCGGAATATTCAAACTGCCATCCTATTCAGAGTTGGATAATAAGTACCCTGAGTGAGCAACTCAGCATGAGTTCCAAACTCAACGATTTGGCCCTTGTCCAGTACTAGGATCAGGTCTGCGTGTTCAATGGTGCTAAGTCGGTGTGCGATTGTAATTGTTGTGCGGTTCTTCATTAATGTTGTTAATGCAGCTTGTACCTGGCGCTCCGAATCTGTGTCCAACGCGGAGGTTGCCTCGTCCAGGATCAAAATTGGTGCGTTCTTTAATAGAGCGCGTGCGATTGCAATTCGCTGTCGTTGGCCACCAGAAAGCTTTGCTCCGCCTTCTCCGATAAGTGTATTCAGTCCAAAAGGCAATTCTTCGATGAAACTCCAGGCATTTGCAGCTTTTGCAGCTGAAATTATTTCCTTGCTATTGAATTTTTCGCGGGAGCCAAAAACTATATTGGCCTCAACTGTGTCGTTAAACAATACGATATCTTGACTGACCAATGAGATGTTTTGACGCAAGCTGGTTAGGGTGAGTTTTCGGATGTCAATTCCATCGATTTGGATTTCACCGGCGGTCGGCGTAAAGAAGCGAGGTATAAGGTTGCCTATTGTCGTTTTTCCACTTCCTGATGCTCCGACTAGGGCAATAGTTTGTCCAGCGGAGGCTTCGAAGGTAATGTTATTGAGTGCTAGACGATCAGAGTCCGGATAGCTAAAGTGAACATTCTTAAATGCAATTCTTCCTTTGACATTTTCCAGAGACGTTGTGCCATGATCTTCCTCTTCTGGAGAGTCAAGAAACGCGAAAACACTTTCGCATGCAGCCAGGCCGCGGTGAAGTGAGGAACTGACAGTAGTTAACTGCTTTATTGGTGATATAACCATCAATAACGCGGTAATGAAAGAAACAAAACCTCCAGCAGAAACCCCTGTTTGTTCAGTCGCTTGGTGTAGCGCCATATAAACAATAATCGCCACAGCAAAAGAGGCAGTTAAATGGGTTATAGGCGTAATCGCGGAAGCAGGAACCGCCTCGCGCATTTGGGCTCGGCGGAGCTTTTCAGTGTCAGATCGAAAGCGTTGAATTTGCTGTTCTTGTGCACCATAGATCTTTATAACCTTGTGCGCTGAAGCTGACTCTTCGATGCTATGAAATAGCAAGCGCATTGTCTCCATTGTGTGTCGGCTTGCACGACGCATTCGTTTGCCAAAACCTTTCGCTATTATCGCAACCAGCGGGCCAACTATCAACGTAATCAAAGTTAGCTTCCAGTCAAGATACGTCAAATATGCGAGAAGGGCGATTGCGGTGAAGCTTTCTCGAACGACAGTTACCAAGACATGTGTTACTGCATCAGTGAGGTGTCCGGTATCAGAAATGATGCGTGAAATCATCTTGCCGGGTGATAGATCATGATAAACATATGTCGGAAGTCTTAACATTTTGTCGAACATTTGTCGACGAATATCGATGATGATTCCCGCGGAAACCCAGGCCATTAAATAGTTAGTGGAGAATGTTAGCAATCCCCGAATTAAAAAAAGAAAAACGATGCCCACGGGTATTAACCAAATCAAGCGACCATCGCTTGCATGAAAGCCATGGTCAAGCAAGTATTTCATGATTGCTGGAAATACAGGCTCAGTAGCCGCCGTTGCTAGCATCGCCATGATTGCCAACGCAAATGCCTTCCAATATGGCCGCACATACCCCAATAATCGGCGGTATAGTTCTTTATTGTTGGCTGGCAGGGTTTGCTGTATTGTCATCTGATCAATTAGACCGACTTTGAAGATGAAGGATTCAACCATTCACTTTTCTTTTGAGCTTCCAATGCCTTGGCATAGCGATAGAAAGTGCCTTCAAAATTTCCCAAAGCAATTACAAATCCCGCCCAGCCATCCAAGAATCCCAGTTTGAATACATAGTGCTTCACAAAGCTCCAGATGCCATGGCCCAAGGCTGAACCCATTGTGATCTTCTTGTGAACGATTTTTTCCGCGCCCAAACTGGAATAGCGATTGGCCTTGTGCATGACTTCGGCCATGTTCTTGAAGGGGAACTGCCAAATGGCGTTTTTCAGGGTTCCGATGGGTTTATCGGAGTGCAGGACGTAGCCCTCGTGGACGGGCTTCATATCGTAGGACATGGCACCTTTGCGAAAAAGCTGTGGCTGTCTGAAGTTCGGATACCAGCCCGAATGCCTGATCCACCGCCCCATGAAGAAGTTGCGGCGGGGTATCCGCCATACGTCGCATGAGCCAGGGTCTCCCATGATCGCGCGTACTTCACAGGCCACTTCCGGTGTGCAGCGCTCGTCGGCGTCAATGCTAAGGATCCAATCGTGAGAGCAGGCTGCAATCGCCTGGTTACGCAAATCACCGAAGCCCTTGAAATCTACCTGCACAACACGTGCACCCATGTTCTGAGCGATGGTGTCCGTGCCGTCCGTACTGTGCGAATCCACCACGATGACTTCATCGGCCCAGCGTACGCTTTCCAGCGTGGCGCGGACCTTCTCGGCCTCGTTATAGGCAATGATGTAAACAGAGACCTTGGACATGCGGTGTTAGGATCGGGCAGGTCGCGTAGTCTAGTTGAAAATGCCAGCTCCCCAGAGAATCTCGGTGGTCATCACGACCTACAACCGCTCCAACGCCTTGCTGTCTGTGTTGGCCGGCTTGCGGCATCAGGATGATGGCAACTTTGAAGTTGTGGTTGCCGATGACGGATCCCGTGATGAACACGTGGCGGCTATCCTTGAATCGCCCATAGCCCAAAATCTCGGTGTGGTACACGTGTGGCACCCTGATGTCGGGTTTACGGCGTCTCGGGCACGCAACCGTGGTGTGGGTGCGTCCAGCGGTGACTATGTCGTGTTTCTGGATGGGGATTGCGTTCCCGAAATCGACTTCATTCGGCAACATCGCCTTCTGGCGCAGCGTGGGTGCTTGGTCAATGGCAGCCGCGTCATGTTATCGCCGACGCTAACCGAACGGGTCATTGCAGGGCAGGAGCTGCCCTACGGGCGTTCGTGGCCGGTTTGGTGGTGCTGGCGTTTCTGTGGAGACGCAGGCAAGCTCACCGGCACGTGGCGCTTGCCCGACGGTGCCTATCGGCTTCAGCCGGATTTCCGCTGGAAGGGTATCCGCAGTTGCAACATGGGCGTCTGGCGCGAGGACTTCGAAGCGGTCAATGGATTTGATGAGTCCTTTGTGGGCTGGGGGCATGAGGATGCGGACTTTGTGCTGCGTCTGCACAATGCGGGCATCATCCGCAAGAACGGTTTTTGTGCCACAGAAGTCTTTCACCTGTGGCACAAGGAGTTCAGCCGACAGCAGGAGTCGGTCAATGCCATTACCGTGCGCCAACGCGTGCGAGACGGTACCGTGCTCCCGCGGGAAGGCTTTACCAATAGTTGCAATGGGCCCGAGGTTCGTGTAACGAGGCTGGGATAATAGGCGTCGATGAAAAAAATTCTGTTGTCATGGTTGATGTCCTGTGCGTGCCTGGGTGCATCGGCGCAGTTTCGGGTTGAAGTCTCCGGCGTAGGTCTAACCCAGGTGCCCATCGTAGTTGCGCCATTCAAGGGTGACGATGCGATGCAACCCAAGGTGTCGGCGATTGTTGGCGCCGATCTGGAACGCAGCGGGCAGTTCGCTTTGGTGGACTCTGGAGGCGTGCGTGGCGATGAAACAGTGCGCCCCGATTTCGGCGCTTTGCGCCAGAGGAGTGCGGATGCAGCCGTCTTGGGAAGTGTGACGCGGCTCGCGGACGGCCGGTTTGACGTGCGCTTTGTAGTCTGGGACGTGGTCAAGGGCCAAAGCTTGGGTGGCTTCAGTTTGGCCGTGGCGCCTACCGAATTGCGCCTGGCTGCGCACCGGGTGTCCGACTATGTGTATGAGAAGCTCACGGGGGACAAGGGTATCTTTTCGACCCGCATTGCCTACGTTACCAAGGTCGGGCAGATGTTCAATTTGTGGGTGGCCGACAGTGACGGTGAGGGGGCGTTGAGTGCCCTTGCAAGTCCAGAACCCATCATTTCACCCGCATGGAGTCCGAATGGTAGCCAGCTGGCTTATGTATCCTTTGAGTCACGCAAGCCCGTGGTCTATGTGCATGACATTGCCACCGGTAAACGGCGGCTGCTGGCCAATTTCAAAGGCTCCAACAGCGCACCAGCGTGGTCGCCGGACGGGCGCACGCTGGCAGTAACGTTGAGCCGGGATGGCGGCTCCCAGCTTTACCTCATGGATGCCAATGGTGGGGAAGCTCGCCGTTTGTCGCAGTCCAACTCCATCGATACCGAACCGACCTTCAGCGCCGATGGCCGCTGGATCTTTTTCGTCAGTGACCGTGGGGGCAGTCCACAGATCTACCGCATGCCTGCCGCTGGAGGCAATGCCGAACGGGTGACGTTTTCCGGTAGCTACAACATTTCCCCCAGCGTCAGCCCGGACGGTCGTTGGCTGGCATTCATCTCTCGCGTCAGCGGCGCTTTCAAGCTTCATGTCATGGACCTGAGCAGCGGTGCTGTCAATGCATTGACGGATACATCTGCCGATGAAAGCCCCAGTTTTGCACCCAATGGGCGCTTGGTCATGTACGCGACGCAGCAGGGAGGCAAAGAGGCGCTGATGACCAGCACGCTCGATGGCAAGATCAAGACCCGATTGGCAGGACAATCGGGGGATATCCGTGAACCCGACTGGGGTCCATTGCACAAGTAGTTTTCTGATTTAAAGGAGTGATGAGAATGGTTCGTTATGTAGGTTTGTTGGCCGTGTCCCTGGTCTTGGCTGCATGTGGTTCGTCGGTGAAACTCGATACGCCGCCGGTGGAAGATCGTAGCGGCACCGCGGTGGGCAAGGATGGCGCACAAGGCAACCAATCGGGCGCCAACAGCAATGCGGTGGCTTCAGGTTCGGTGACCAAGGTTGAGCTTGGCAATGCTTCGCAGGACGCGTTCCTCAAGTCGGCTACGCGTCTGGTCTATTTCGACTACGACAGCTACACGGTCCGTGCAGAATTCCAACCGGTGATCGAAGCCCATGCCAAGTTCCTGAAGGCCAACCCCACCCGCAAAATTGCGTTGGAAGGTCACACCGATGAGCGTGGTGGCCGCGAGTACAACCTGGCTCTGGGGCAGCGTCGCGCGGAGGCCGTGCGTCGTGCATTGGGTGTCCTTGGTGTCTCTGATAGCCAGATGGAAGCCGTGAGTTTTGGCAAGGAAAAGCCGGCAGACATGGGCAGCACAGAAGAAGCCATGGCGAAAAACCGTCGCGTCGAAATCAACTACCGCTGATCCATAGCAATGCCCATGTTCGCCATGCGACAAGCACTGCCCTGGTTGTTGGGTAGTGCGTTATTGGGTAGTGCCGGCTTAGCGCAAGCGGGCTTGTTTGAAGATGACGAAGCCCGTCGTGCCATTCTGGAGTTGCGGCAATCCCAGGCGGAATTGCGAAGCCAGATGGATGCGACACGCAAGCAATCCGAGCAGTGGCAAGCCGACAGCGCGCACCGCCAAGCAGACGACAGCGCGGCCTTGCGCAAGGCGTTGCTGGAGTTGCAGAACCAGCTGGAGGCACTGGGAGCTGATGTGGCCAAATTGCGTGGGCAAAACGAGGTGCTCGCGCGCGAGCTGGCCGAGGTCCAGCGACGCCAGAAGGACGATTTGGTCGGGCTCGACGAACGCCTGCGCAGAATCGAGCCTCTGAAGGTCTCGATCGATGGGCGCGAGTTTCTGGCTGAGCCTGGCGAAAAACGTGACTACGAGCAGGCCTTTGCAGTGTTTCGCAAGGGTGAATTCGACCGTGCCCAAGTGGCTTTGGTCGATTTTCTCAACCGCTATGGCCCCAACTCGGGCTACCGTGTGCCAGCGCTGTTCTGGCTGGGCAATGCCCAGTATGCACTCAAGGACTACAAGGAAGCCATTGCCAATTTCCGCAGTTTGATTGCAGCTGCGCCGGACCACCTGCGCGTGCCTGAGTCCATGCTGGCCATCTCCAACTGCCAATGGGAAATGAAGGACACCAAAGCGGCGCGCAAGACGCTGGAAGAATTGGTGAAGGCTTTTCCTTCCAGTGAGGCAGGGGTCGCCGCCAAAGAGCGCCTGGGTCGCATGAAGTGAGCTTTCGGGCGGTTTGCCTGTTTGGAAGGCATGGAAACAGCATTTGACTCCGCCCGCCGGTTTGGTGGCCTCGACCGTCTGTACGGCGCCGGGCCTGCGCAATCGATTCGCGCAGCACATGTGGCCGTGGTCGGCATCGGTGGGGTTGGCTCCTGGGCGGCTGAGTCCCTGGCACGCAGCGGAGTCGGTCACATCACTTTGATTGACCTGGACCACATCGCAGAGTCCAACGTCAATCGCCAGGTGCACGCGCTCGATACCACCCTAGGGCAGGCCAAGGTGGAGGCCATGGCGCAGCGCATTGCCCTCATCAACCCGCAGGCAGTAGTGCGCTGCATCGATGATTTTGTGACCCCCGAAAACTGGCCGCAAATTTTGCCCGCCGACGTGGATGCGGTCATTGATGCCTGTGACCATGCACAGGCCAAGTACGCCATGATGTGCTGGTCGTTGCGCCAGAAGAACATGGCATTCGTCAGTTGCGGTGCCGCTGGAGGCAAACGCATGGCCCATGCCGCGCAAGTGCAGGATCTGGCAGGCGTCACCCATGACCCCTTGCTTTCGAGGTTGCGCTACCGCTTGCGGCGCGAGAAGAAGGTGTCGCCCACAGCAGCGTCAATGCGTATTGCATGCGTGTTCAGTCGCGAGGCGGTACAAAAATCGCAACAAGTGTGCGATGTGCAAAGCGATAGTTCGCTCAACTGCCATGGTTACGGATCGTCGGTAACGGTAACGGCGGTGTTCGGTATGGTTGCTGCAGGTTATGTGATGGAAAAAATAGCTGCGCGCCAGAAGCCGGGCAGAAATGGCGCTATAATTTGAGGCTTCGTAGTTAACGACTTTTCCGAGTTGTTAATGAGGCGGGTCGTTAGCTCAGTCGGTAGAGCAGCGGACTTTTAATCCGTTGGTCGCGTGTTCGAGTCACGCACGACCCACCAGCCGAATTCGGGTTCTTAGCTCAGTTGGTAGAGCAGCGGACTCTTAATCCGTAGGTCGACAGTTCGAGCCTGTCAGAACCCACCAAGATATGGAAAAGCCCGATGCGCAAGCATCGGGCTTTTTTCTTGTGTGCGCTGGGCAGGGCGGAAGCGACGAAAGCGCGGCGGCATTGCCACCACCCACGCTTACAGCCCCAACTGCTCCGACAGTTCCAACCAGCGCTCTTCCAGCAGCGCCAGTTCTTCATTCACCTTTTGCAGCCGGCTGCCCATTTCTGCAATTTCATGTGGATGGGTATGGGTTCCGAGCTGGCGCTCCAACGTCTGCCCTTCCTGGTTCAACGCGGCCATGCGAGCTTCTACCTCCTGAAACTCTTTCTTGAGCTTGGGCGAAGTCGAACCGCGTGGCTTGGCCGACGGCGCGGGTTCGACCACCGGCGTGGGCTGACTGACGGTCGTGGGCTTGGACGCTTCCTTGGCAGCTTCGCGCTGACGCTTGGCTTCCTCCAGCAAGTAGCGCTGGTAGTCGTCCAGGTCACCATCGAACGGTTCTACCCCTCCCCGCGACACGAGCCAGAACTCATCACACACCGAGCGCAGCAAGGCACGGTCGTGGCTGACCAGCATCACGGTGCCTTCGAATTCGTTCAGCGCTACGGCCAGGGCCTCGCGGGTAGCGAGGTCCAGGTGGTTGGTTGGTTCGTCCAACAGCAGCAGGTTGGGGCGCTGCCACACCAGCATGCACAACACCAGTCGCGCTTTCTCGCCACCACTCATGCTGCCCACCGCCTGCTTGACCATGTCGCCGCTGAAGTTGAAGCTGCCCAGGAAGGTGCGAAGGTCCTGCTCGCGCGTAGCTTGGTTGGTGAGCTTGCCGGCGGAAGTCATGTCGCGCACCAGCCGTATCATGTGTTCCAGTGGGTTTTCACCCGGGCGAAGCACGTCAAGCTCCTGCTGTGCGAAGTAGCCGATGTTCAGGCCCTTGCCTTCGGTGATGGTGCCGTCGAGCACCTGCAGGTCGCGGGCAATCGTCTTGACCAGCGTCGATTTGCCTTGGCCATTGGCGCCGAGAATGCCAATGCGCTGCCCTGCCAGAACTGAGCGGTTGATATGTCGCACGATCGGTGTCGGGGCGGTGCCGGTGGGGGCATCATCGGGGGCAGGGTAGCCCACGGTGATGTCGCTCATGGCCAGCATGGGGTTGGGCAGGTTGGCAGGCTCCTTGAACTCAAAGGTGAACTCCGCTTCGGAAAGCAGGGGCGCGAGCTTCTCCATGCGGTCTAGCGCCTTGACGCGACTCTGTGCCTGCTTGGCCTTGCTGGCTTTGGCCTTGAAACGGGCAATGAACTTCTGCAGGTGGGCAATCTTTTCCTGCTGTTTCGCATACGCCGCCTGCTGCAGCTCCAGCTGCTCTGCGCGCATGTCTTCGAACTTGCTGTAGTTGCCACCGTAGCGCACCAGCTTGGCGGCATCGATGTGCAAGGTGACGTTGGTCACCGCATCCAGGAACTCGCGGTCATGGCTGATGACGATGAGCGTGCCCTCGTATTTCTTCAGCCAGGCCTCCAGCCAGACCAGGGCGTCCAGGTCCAGGTGGTTGGTGGGTTCGTCAAGCAGCAGCAGGTCGCTGGGGCACATCAGTGCCCGAGCCAATTGCAGGCGCATGCGCCAGCCGCCCGAAAAGCTGTTGACCGGGTTGCCCAACTCGCTGACCTTGAAACCCAGGCCGAGAATCAACGCCTGGGCACGCGCCGCGGCATCATGTTCCCCCGCATCGTGCAAGGCGGTGTAGGCATGTGCCATGCGCTCGTAATCGTCCGTGGCCTCGGCGGCGGCCACCTCCAGGCGCGCTGCCAGCAGTACTGTGTCTCCCTCAACCACGAAGTCGGTAGCGCTCTGTTCGGTTTCCGGCATGTCCTGGGCCACCTGGCCCATGCGCCATTGGGCTGGAATGCTGTAGTCGCCGGAGTCCTCATGCAGGTTGCCGTTGAATAGCGCGAACAGGGACGACTTGCCAGCACCGTTGCGGCCCACCAGGCCGACTTTTTCGCCCGGGTTCAGGGTGACGCTGGCGCTATCCAGCAAGACCTTGACGCCGCGGCGCAAGGTCACATTTTTCAAGGTAATCATTGGGAGGAGAGGAGGGCGTCGCGCGTGATCAGCAAGACTTGGTCGCTGCCAGCGCTGGTGTCCAGCCAGACGGCTGGGAGATCGGGGAAAGCGGTCTCGAAGTACGGGCGTTCGTGGCCAATTTCGAGTACCAGCACGCCCTGGGGAGAAAGGTGTGCAGCCAGCTCTTTGAACAAGTCACGCACAAAGTCCATGCCGTCGCCACTGCCATGGCGGTTGCCGTCCAGTGCCAGAAAGGGCTCGGCGCGGTATTCGGGCGGCAGCGCGGCCATGCTTTGCGCGTTCACATAAGGCGGGTTGCACAGCACCAGGTCGAACGGGCCAGCGGCTTGGAGGTCAGGCGACTGAAGGCCGTCCGACTGCAGCAGGCGCACGCGGTCCTGCAAACCATGGCGCTCTACGTTGATTCGGGCCACGGCCAGGGCGTCGGGCGACAGATCTGCGCCGACCACGCTGACATCGGGGTACACCGAGGCGGCAATGATGCCCAAGCTGCCGTTTCCAGTGCACAGGTCCAGCACGCGCTGGGTCGACTCGGACAGCCAATAATCGAAGCTGCCGTCCACCAGCAGTTCGGCGATGAGCGAGCGCGGCACGATGCTTCGCTCATCGATGTAGAACGAAAATCCCTGCAGCCAGGCTTCCTGCGTGAGGTAGGCCGCGGGTTTGCGGCTGCTGATTCTTGCTTCAAAAAGTGTAGCTACTTGCGCAATATCTTCCTGGGCTAGCGGCCGATTTGCCTGTGAATCCGGGCCATCGTCCAGCGGCGTGTCCAGCGCCAGGCCTAGCTTCCACAAGGCCAGCCAGGCAGCCTCGTCAAAGGCGTTGGTGGTTCCATGGCCATAGGACAGGTTCGCGGCTTCAAAGCGCTGGGCGCCGTCTTCGATCAGTTCGAGCAGCGTCATGCGGTCTGGGGCGCATGCGCTGCGTTGAGCCGCTCGAGCGTGCGACGGTAGATGTTCTTCAAGGGCTCGATGTCCGCTACCGCGATGTGCTCGTTGACCTGGTGGATGGTGGCGTTGGGCGGTCCCAGTTCGATGACCTGCGGGCATACCTGCGCGATGAAGCGCGCGTCGCTGGTGCCACCGGACGTCGACAGCTCCGTTTCCTGGCCGGTTTCGCATCGGATGGCGTCACGCACGGCATCCACCAGCGGACCGGGGCGGGTCAGGAAGGGCAGGCCGCCAATGGTCCAGTCGAGCTGGTAGTCGAACTGGTGCTTGTCGAGCACGGCCTGCAGACGTTGTTGCAGCGACTCTGGCGTCGACTCGGTCGAGAAACGGAAATTGAAGTCGATGATTGCCTGGCCGGGAATCACGTTGCTGGCGCCCGTGCCCGCATGGTAGTTGCTGATCTGCCAGCTGGTGGGCGGAAAGAAATCGTTGCCACGATCCCACTCCACCTGCACCAACTCGGCCAGTGCGGGCGCTGCGAGGTGGATGGGGTTGCGCGCCAGATGCGGATAGGCGATGTGCCCCTGCAAGCCGCGCACGGTCAGCTTGCCGCTCATGGTTCCGCGGCGGCCGTTCTTGATCATGTCGCCCGTGCGCTCAACCGAGGTAGGTTCACCGACGATGCAGTAGTCCAATCGCTGTCCACGCGCCTGCAAGGCCTTGCATACGACCACGGTGCCGTCCACCGCGGGGCCCTCTTCGTCACTGGTCAAGAGGAAGGCAATGCGGATGTTCGGTCGGGTGTGCTCGGCTAGGAACTCCTCCACCGCCACCACAAAGGCAGCAATGGAGGTCTTCATGTCGCTGGCCCCGCGGCCGTACAGTCGGCCGTCACGGTGTGTCGGGCTGAACGGATCGCTGGCCCATTGCTCCAGTGGCCCCGTAGGTACCACGTCGGTATGGCCGGCAAACACCACAAGCGGCAGGTCGTTGACCGGCGTTGCTGCAGTACTTGTAGCGGCATGCGCAATGTTCGTGCGGGCTGGAGCCCAAAAGGACCACAGGTTCTGGACCCGGAAGCTGTCTGGGCCGCTGGCCAGGTGCTCGCAAGCGAAACCGATGCGGGCAAGGCGTTGGGCCAGCAGGTCTTGGCAACCAGCGTCTTGGGGTGTGATCGATGGTCGCGAGATCAGTTCCTCGGCCAGGCGTAGCGTATTCATGCAGGGGTCAGTGCTTCACGTCGAGCGTGATTTCGGTGAACGAGGCGCCTTCCTCTTCCTCTACCGCCGCCACGGGCTTGGCCGCGCGGTTGAAGTCGTTCTGCAGGCGCCATTGCAGGTTGGTCGGCGAGTCGGAGTGCGCCATGCCTTCCTTGCGGTCGACAATGCCATCGGCAATGAGTCGCGCAATGTCGTATTCGAAGGTTTGCGAGCCTTCGGCCATGGCTTTTTCCATGGCCTCCTTGACGCTGGTGAAGTCGCCTTTTTCGATGAAGTCGGCCACCAGCTTGGTATTGAGCAGCACTTCGACTGCAGGGGTGCGGGCACCCGTCTGGGTGCGCAGCAGACGTTGCGAGATGATCGACTTGAGTGCCGCCGCCAGGTCACCCAGCATGGTGGGCCGAACCTCGGCCGGATAGAAGCTCAGGATGCGATTGAGCGCCTGGTAGCTGTTGTTGGCGTGCATGGTCGCTAGGCACAGGTGCCCCGATTGCGCGTAAGCCAGCGCTGCCGACATGGTTTCCCGGTCCCGGATTTCACCAATCAGGATCACGTCCGGCGCCTGGCGCAAGGCGTTCTTGAGCGCCACGTTCAAGGCCTCGGTATCGACCCCCACTTCGCGCTGGTTGACGATGCAGCGTTTGTTCTTGAACAGGAACTCGACCGGGTCCTCGATGGTGAGGATGTGGCCGGCCATGTTCTCGTTGCGGTAATCGATCATGGAAGCCAGGGTGGTGCTCTTGCCCGCACCGGTGGAGCCCACCATGAGGATCAGGCCGCGCTTTTCCATGATCAGGTCGGTCAGTACCGCCGGTACCCCCAGCGTACTCAAGGGCGGCACTTCAACGGCAATGAAGCGGATGACCACGGCCATGGAACCCCGTTGGCGCATGGCACTGAGGCGGAAACGCCCGACACCGGGCAGCCCGAAGCCCATGTTGAGTTCGCCGTTACGCTCGAACTCTTCAATGCGCTCGCGCGGCAGCACTTCGGCAACCAGATTGCGCGGAGCGTCGACCGGCAGAACCTGGCTGTTGATGGGCACACACTGGCCATTGATGCGGATCATGGCCGGTGCGTGCGCCGAGAGGTACACATCCGATGCCTTCTTCTCCGCCATCAGGCGAAGAATACGTTCCATCGTGCCGGAAGCAGGAGGGGGCGTGGTGCTCATGGTGGGTACCTCTTGACGGTAGGTATCGATCAGTCGCGCAGCAGGTCGTTGAGCGAGGTCTTGGCACGGGTCTGTGCATCCACACGCTTGACGATGACCGCCGCATACAGGTTGTACTTGCCACCATCCTTGGGCAGGCTGCCGCTGATCACCACGGATCCAGCGGGAACGCGGCCATAGCTTACGGAGTCGGTGGCGCGGTCATAGATCGGGGTGCTCTGGCCAATGTAGACGCCCATGGAGATGACCGAGTTCTCTTCGATGATCACACCTTCCACCACTTCGGAGCGTGCGCCGATGAAGCAGTTGTCTTCGATGATGGTGGGGCCGGCTTGCATGGGTTCCAGCACGCCGCCAATACCCACGCCGCCACTGAGGTGGACGTTCTTGCCGATCTGGGCGCAGGAACCCACCGTCGCCCAGGTGTCCACCATGGTGCCTTCGTCGACATAGGCACCGATGTTCACGTAGGAAGGCATCAGGATCACGCCCTTGGCCAGGAAACTGCCGCGGCGTGCCACTGCCGGGGGCACCACACGCACACCGGTCGCGCGCATGGCTTCCCCGTTCATGCCGGCGAACTTGGTCGGCACCTTGTCGTAGAAGCCCAGGTCACCGGCCTGGATGATCTCGTTGTCCTTGAGGCGGAACGACAGCAGCACGGCCTTCTTGATCCACTGGTGGGTGGTCCATTGGCCCACGCTCTCGCGGGTGGCGACGCGCAGGCTGCCGTTGTTCAGGCTCTCCAGCACATGTTCCACGGCTTCCACCACTTCGGCGGGTGCCGATTTGGCGGAAATGTTCGCGCGGTTTTCCCAGGCGTTGTCGAGGATGCTTTGCAGTTGTTGGGTCATGGTCAGTCAGGAGGTTGAGAAATCAGGATCGGCGCTCGAGGACGAATTGCCGGATGCGTTGTGCTGCTTCGACACACTCTTCGGATTCGGCCACCAGCGCCATGCGGATGCGGCCAGCACCCGGGTTGTGGCCGTGCGCTTCGCGGGCAAGGTAACTGCCCGGCAATACCGTCACATTGTATTGAGCCAGCAAGTCGCGGGCGAAATCGGTGTCGCTTCCATCGACACCGGCCCAGAGATAGAACCCGGCGTCGGGGAGTTGAACGTCGAGCACGTCAGCCAGGATGGGTGTGACGCGGGCAAACTTTTCCTGGTACAGGCGCCGGTTCTCGATCACATGCGCCTCATCGTCCCAGGCCGCAATGCTCGCGGCCTGGACCACGGGGCTCATGGCACTGCCATGGTAGGTGCGGTAGAGCAGGAACTGCTTGATCAGCGTGGCGTCACCGGCGCAGAAGCCGCTGCGCATGCCCGGCACGTTGCTGCGCTTGGACAGGCTGGTGAACACCACCACGTTGCGGAAATCGGTTCGCCCGGCGGCGACGCTTGCCTGCAAGGCACCCAGCGGTGCTTCAGGGCGGAAGTAGATCTCGCTGTAGCACTCGTCGGACGCGATGACGAAACCATGGCGATCGCTCAGTTCAAACAGCTTGTTCCATTCCTGCTGGGGCATGACAGCCCCGGCGGGGTTGCCCGGAGAGCAGACATACAGCAACTGGGTTTGCGCCCACACGGCCTCAGGAACGCTGTCCCAATCCACTGCGAAATTGCGTGCCGCAACCGAGGGGGCGAAATAGGGCTGGGCGCCCGCAAGCAATGCGGCGCCTTCGTAGATCTGGTAGAACGGGTTGGGACACACCACGCACGGGGGCTGGTCTGGCGAGCGTGAGGTGTCAATGACGGTCTGGGCAAAGGCAAACAGCGCTTCGCGTGATCCGTTGACGGGAAGCACCTGGGTCGCAGGACTCAGGTCAACACCATAGCGCCGTTGGATCCAGCGCACCATGGATTCGCGCAACGCAGGTGTTCCAGCGGTGGCGGGGTAGCTGGCCAGTGCCAGCTCTTCCGGCCCACGGATGGCATCGCAATAGGCTTGCTTGATCAGCTCGGGGGTTGTATGGCGGGGCTCGCCGATGCCCAGGCTGATGGGGCGAAACGCGGGATTCGGTGTGACGCTGGCAAACAATTGGCGCAGGCGTTCAAAAGGATAGGCCTGCAGACGCGACAAATAGGGATTCATGGGGCAGAATTATCGGTCACGAAACCACCAGCGTGCGACGGGCGGCCGATTCAGGTTGAGGGAGCGCATGCATTCTTGCGGAGATCATGATGGGTAGTTCTGACCGTGGCGGATTCATTTATCTTGACGTGGACCGTGCGCTGGAGCAGATTGGGGAGGCCGAGGCACTTCATGACATGCTGGACATGCTCCAGAGCAGCTTGGACCGGGATCTCCCACAGATACAGGCCCTGCTGGATTCCGGCGACGTTCGGTCTGCCAACCGTCTGCTGCATGCCATCAAGGGGTTCATCCCGATCTTCTGCGTCGATGCATTGTGTGACCACGTTGCCAGCGTTGAATTGCTGAGCAAGACCGCGAGTGCTGCGGAAGTAACCGCTGCCTTTGCCCTGCTGGAGCCCAAGTTGCGCGGACTTCAGTCCGAGATCGATGCGCATCTGGTCTAAGACGACGCGCATGCGTTCCCATGCTTTAAGGAAGTCTCCATGGATCTGCGTCTGATACGTGTGGTGGTGGTGGAGGATGAAGCCATCATGCGAACCTTTATCCTGAACAGCCTGCGCCGTCTCGGCGTGCAGGATCTCTACGCCTTTGAAGATGGGGCAACGGCATTGCCCGAGGTGATCAAGCTCAAGCCCGATCTGGTGCTTACCGATGTGCATATGCAGCCGGTGGGGGGCATCGAGTTCGTGCGGCAATTGCGAGGCGTGGCGAACAACCAGATCAGCAACACCAAGGTGATATTCCTCAGCGCCGACTCCAGCATGTCGACGGTGGGGGAAGTCCTGCCTTTGGGTGTTTCCGGTTACCTGGTAAAGCCACCGAACCTGGCGGCGCTTGGCGCCAAGATTGAATCGGCGCTGAAAAAATAGGCAGTGAGCGGCCTCTGACCCGTTCCCTTCTGGGCGGGGCCGACACGGTATCATTGCCGCTTTGCCCAGTGGCAGGTCGGTGCATACCGACCCCGGCCACTGCATAGAGTCACTCCGTTCCTCCGTGCGTCTCAATTCCATCAAGCTTTCCGGGTTCAAGTCGTTCGCGGAACCCACGAATTTCCAGCTTCCAGGCCAGATGATTGGCGTGGTGGGTCCCAATGGCTGCGGCAAATCCAACATCATGGATGCCGTGCGCTGGGTGCTGGGGGAGAGCCGGGCCAGTGAACTGCGTGGCGAGTCCATGCAGGACGTCATCTTCAACGGCTCCAACACCCGCAAACCCGCCAGCCGGGCCAGTGTGGAGTTGGTGTTCGACAATGCCGACCACCGTGCCGGGGGGCAGTGGGGGCAATTTGCCGAGATTGCCGTGCGGCGTGTGCTTACCCGCGACGGCACTTCGAGCTACTTCCTGAACAACCAGCCGGTACGTCGCCGCGACGTACAGGACGTGTTCCTGGGCACCGGTCTGGGCCCCAGAGCCTACGCCATCATCGGCCAGGGCACGATTGCCCGCATCATCGAGTCCAAGCCCGAAGAGCTGCGCCTCTTCCTGGAAGAGGCGGCCGGAGTCTCCAAGTACAAGGAGCGCCGCCGGGAGACCGAAAACCGCCTCTCTGACACCCGAGAGAACCTGACGCGCGTCGAAGACATCCTGCGGGAGCTCAACGCGAATCTCGAAAAGCTCGAAAAGCAGGCCGAGGTGGCCGCCAAGTACAACACGCTGCAAAGCGATGTCACACGCAAGCAGCACCAGCAGTGGTTCCTCAAGCGGGCCGAGGCCATGGCCGACCAGGCCAAGGTGCAGACCGAAGGCTTGGCTGCCGTGAACGCGCTCGAAGCGCGCATGGCCGACCTGCGCAGCATCGAGGCCGACCTCGAGGCCGTGCGCCAGGCGCACTATGCGGCCGGTGACAAGGTGAATCAGGCCCAGGGCCTGCTGTACGAAGCCAGCACTGATGTGGGCCGCCTGGAAGCCGAGATCCGGTTCGTGGTCGAAGGCCGCCAACGGGTGGAGCAGCGCCTGGTCACGCTGCAGGAGCAGATCGACCAATGGGCGGTGCGCCGCGATGACGCCTTGGCCGAAGCCGAGCGTTTGGCAGAACTTGCTCTGACTGGGGACGAGCAGGCCGAGTTGCTCGCGGCACAGCTGGAAGAGCATTCCATGCGACTGCCAGACCTTGAAGAGGCGGTGGGCAAGGCGCAATCCCAGGCCAACCAGCAGCGCCAGACCGTGGCACAGGTGCAGCAGCAGATCCAGGTGCTGGCGGCCGAGCAGCGCAGCATCGACGAACAGTCGCGCCAACTCAATCAGCGCCGTGATCGCCTCACGACCGACCGCAGCGCCCTGGCATTGCCTGACGAAGCCCGCCTGCAGGAGCAGACTGAGGAGCATGAAGCAGCACGGGAGCAGGCCGAAGTGATGGACGCCCGCCTGCATGAATTGCAGGAATCGGTCCCGTCACTGGACGAAGCCCGTCGTCACCAGCACCAGGTGGTCAATGACGAGGGTGCCAAGTTGTCGGCCCTGTCGGCCCGCATGGAAGCACTCAAGGCCTTGCAGGAACGCGTGAAGACCGACGGCAAGCTCAGCCCTTGGTTGGCCAAGCATGGGCTGGACAGCCTGCAGAGCCTGTGGACGCGTATCCACATCGAGAACGGTTGGGAGACTGCACTGGAAAGCGCCTTGCGGGAGCGGCTCGGTGCACTCGAAGTGTCGCGCCTGGAAACGCTGCGCGCCTTCGTGGGCGATGCACCGCCGGCCAAGCTGGCATTCTTCAGCGCACCGCCGGCGGCGGCACCGGAACCGGCTTCGCGCTGGCCGCGCCTGAGTGAACTCCTGCGCATCAACGACGCAGGCCTGCGCGCGGTCATCACCGAATGGTTGCACGGCTGCTACACGGCGCCGAGCTTCGAGGAGGCATTGGCGCAACGGGACAAGCTCCAGCCGGGTGAGTGCTTTGTCGTTCAATCGGGCCACACGGTTTCGCTGCACAGCGTGGCGTTCTACGCCCAGGACTCGGAGCAGTCCGGCATGCTGGCACGTGCCCAGGAAATCGAGAACCTGGAAAAGCAGATCCGCGCCCAGACGCTCATTACCGATGAAGCGCGCACCGCGCTGGCCCGTGCCGAAAGCGTCTACGCCGACGCTGCCCAGCGTTTGGTTGCAGCGCGCAAGGAGGCTGCCGAAGCCCAGTCCCGCGCCCATGCCCTGCAGGTCGAAGTGCTGCGCCTGTCGCAGATGGCGGCGCAGGCGCGTGAACGCAGTGCCCAGATCGATGCCGACCTGGGCGAGATCGATGCCCACCTGGAAGACCTGCAGGAGCGGCGCATGGCCGCCGAAGGGCGCTTCGAGGAACTGGACATGCAATTGGCCGACAGCCAGGAGCGCCATGCCCAGCTGGAAGACAAGGTCATCGAGGCCCAACGCGCACTGGACCAAAGCCGCGAGCAGCAGCGCAGCCTGGAACGGCAGGCCCAGGAGGCCACGTTTGCGCAGCGTAGCCTGCAGGCCCGCACCGCCGAGCTCAACCGTACCGTGGACACGGCGCGCCAGCAGACCGAATCCATCCATGCCGAGGAACAGCGCGCCAAGGACGAATTGGCGCGGCTGACCGACGCGGCCGCCCAGGCCGGGCTGCAGAACGCACTGGCACTGAAGATGGAGCGCGAGCAGGCATTGGCCGCCCGGCGCAGCGAATACGACGACCTGACCAACAAGCTGCGCTCCAGTGACGAGCGCCGCATGCAGCTGGAGCGCGAGCTCGACCCGCTGCGCCAGCGCATCACCGAGTTCCAGCTCAAGGAGCAGGCGGCCCGCCTTGGCTTCGAGCAGTTCGAGGCCCAACTGGTGGATGCCCAAGCCGACCTCGCCGAGCTGGAGCAGTCCATCAAGGACGGCAATGTGCGCCTGTTTGGCCTGCAGGGTGAGATCGACCGCCTGCATCGCGAAATTGCTGCATTGGGTGCAGTCAACCTGGCAGCCCTGGATGAGCTCACCGCCGCCCGCGAGCGCAAGCAGTTCCTCGATTCGCAGTCTGCGGACCTTACGTCTGCGATGACCACGCTGGAAGACGCGATCCGCAAGATCGACGCCGAAACCCGCGAACTGCTCTCGGGCACCTTTGATGAAGTGAACCGCCATTTCGGGCGCATGTTCCCCGAACTGTTCGGTGGCGGCAATGCGCGTCTGGTCATTACCGGCGACGAGATTCTCGATTCCGGTGTGCAGGTCATCGCCCAGCCGCCGGGCAAGAAGAACCAGACCATCCATCTGCTCTCGGGTGGTGAAAAGGCGCTTACGGCCATTGCCCTGGTGTTTGCCATCTTCCAACTCAACCCGGCGCCGTTCTGCCTGCTGGACGAAGTGGATGCCCCGCTGGACGACGCGAACACCGAGCGTTATGCCAAGCTGGTGACCAGCATGAGCAAGGAAACGCAGTTCCTGTTCATCAGCCACAACAAGATCGCCATGGAAATGGCACAACAACTCATCGGCGTCACCATGCAGGAGCAGGGCTGCTCGCGCATCGTGGCGGTGGACATGGAGTCGGCCGTCAAGATGGCCGAATTGAGCTGACAGCTATGAGCAGTTTGCAGATCGGATTGGCTATTGCAGGCGGTGCGGTACTGGCCGCCGTGGTGGCGCATGGGGCCTGGACATCGCGCAAGAACCAGCCGCGCCAGCCCGTGCAGGACCCGCGCGACTCGGGTCTTCTGGCTGTGGAGCCGGGCTTGGACGGTAGCGAGGAGCCGACCCTGGACGTGTCGCGATTCACCTTGCCGGTAGCCCTGCGCAAGCCTGCATTGGACCCACTGATCGACGCCATCGCCAATATTGCCTTGGAGCCTGGCTCGGTGGTATCGGGCGAGGCAGCCATGGCGGCGCTGCCCCCCACCCGGCGTGTGGGCACCAAGCCCTTTGCGGTGGAAGGCCTGAATGCGGTTACCGGCCAGTGGGAAGCGCCGGCGGGTGGTCAGCGCTACAGCGCTTTCCAGGCCGGGGTGCAACTGGCGAACCGCTCTGGCGCCCTCAACGAAATCGAGTTTTCCGAGTTTGTCGTCAAGACCCAGGCCTTTGCCGATGCCATCAGCGCAACGCCCGAATTCACCGAAATGGTCGACGAGGTAGCGCGCGCCAAGGAATTGGACCAGTTTGCCAGCGTGCACGACGCCCAGCTCATGTTCAGCATCCGGGCGCGCAATGCCTCCTGGAGCCCGGGCTACGTGCAGCAGCACGCCGCCAAGTTGGGCTTTGTGCCGGGTGTCATGCCGGGGCGCATGGTCATTGCGGCCTCCACCGAAGGCCTGCCGCCGGTGCTGGTGCTCGAATTCGACTCCCAGGCCGCCTTGGCCGAAGACCTGGAGCAATCCGCCATCCGCGAGTTGTCCCTGCATCTGGATGTTGGCCAGGTGGATCGCGGCGAGCAGCCTTTCGAGCGCATGTGCGAAGTGGCAATCCAGCTCTCTCAGACCATGGAGGGTGTGGTGACGGACGACAACGGACGCCCACTGACGCAGGACACGCTCAACGGTATTGCCCGAGACCTGCAGGGCCTGTACAGCACGCTGGAGATGCGTGACTTTGCTGCGGGCTCGGCCCTGGCGCGTCGCCTGTTCTCCTGATCCATTCGCACCGCCGTGCACACCGCCGACCTGTTCGAAGCCCCGGTCCCCGCGCCGCAAGCCCCCGCAGAGCGTGTGGCGCAGCTATGCGCCTTATTGCAGCGCTATGCCCACGAATACTACGTGCTGGACGCGCCCAGCGTTTCGGATGCCGAGTACGACCGCTTGTTCCAGGAATTGCAGTCACTGGAAGCTGCCCATCCTGCACTGCGGCGCAGCGACTCTCCGACCCAGCGCGTAGGCGGCAAGGCGCTCGACGCCTTTGCCCCGGTGCGTCACGCGGTGCCCATGCTGAGCATCCGTACCGAGACCGACACCGAATCCAGTGGCGCCGAGGCCTTTGACGCCCGGGTGCGCAAGGAGCTGGGCCTGGGAGAAGGGGACGGCCTAGTGGAGTACTGCGCCGAGCTCAAGTTCGATGGCCTGGCCATGAGCCTGCGCTACGAGCACGGCGTGCTGGTGCAGGCCGCCACCCGCGGCGACGGTGAAACCGGCGAAGACGTCACCGCCAACATCCGCACCATCGCGCAGATTCCGCTGCGCATTCCGGTGCCGGGCAGTGTGAGCGCAGTGCCTGTTCCCGATGTGCTGGAGGTGCGTGGCGAGGTCTACATGCGCCGTGACGACTTCGAAGCCCTGAATGAGCGCCAGCGCCAACGCATTGCTGCAGGAGAGAAAGGCGAAAAGACCTTCGTCAACCCGCGCAATGCCGCTGCGGGTGCCGTGCGCCAGCTGGACTCGACCATCGCTGCCCAGCGCCCCTTGAGCTTCTTTGCCTACGGCCTGGGTGAGGTGTCCTCGCAAGACGCTGAGCCCACGACCCACCTGGCTTGGCTGCAACGGCTGAAATCCTGGGGTTTTCCGGTTGCAGCCCAGGTGGATATTGCGCAAGGCGCTACGGAATTGGTAGCGTATCACCAACGCATCGGTGAGCAGCGGGACAGCCTGCCGTTCGATATCGACGGCGTGGTTTACAAGGTCAACCGCCTGGACCTGCAGCGCCAGCTCGGGTTCGTGACGCGGGAGCCACGCTGGGCCGTGGCCCACAAGTACCCGGCCCAGGAGCAGATGACCACGGTGCTGGACATCGACGTGCAGGTGGGGCGTACCGGCAAGCTCACGCCCGTGGCCAAGCTTTCCCCCGTATTCGTCGGCGGCGTCACCGTCACCAATGCCACCCTGCACAACGAAGACGAAGCACGCCGCAAGGACGTGCGGGTGGGCGACACCGTGGTGGTGCGCCGCGCTGGCGATGTGATCCCCGAAGTGGTCTCTGTGGTGCTGGAGCGCCGTACGGGCGAAGCGCCCCCGTTCACCATGCCCCACGTCTGCCCGGTGTGTGGTTCCGCTGCCGTGCGGGAGGAGGGCGAGGCCGACTACCGCTGCACCGGCGGGCTGTTCTGCAGCGCCCAGCGCAAGCAGGCCATCCTCCACTTTGCCCAACGCCGCGCGGTTGAGGTCGAGGGCTTGGGTGAAAAGCTGGTGGACCAGTTGGTGGACGGTCAGATCGTCAAGACCCTGCCGGACCTCTACCGTCTGGGCTTTGTGGCCCTGGCCAGCATGGAGCGCATGGCCGGCAAGTCGGCCCAGAACCTGCTGGACGCCCTGGAAAAGTCCAAGCAAACCACCTTGCCACGATTTCTTTTTGGCTTAGGGATTCGCCATGTGGGCGAGGCGACAGCCAAGGAGCTGGCGCGGCACTTCGGAACACTCGACGCCATCATGGACGCCAGCGAGGAAGCCTTGCTGCAGGTGGCCGATGTCGGGCCCATCGTGGCGCAGAGCATCCACCGCTTCTTTGCCCAGGCGCACAACCGTGAGGTGGTGGAGCAGCTGCGCGTTTGCGGGGTCACCTGGCCCGAGGGGCCGCCCTCGGTTGATGCATCCCCGAAGCTGCTGAGCGGCAAAACCCTGGTGCTGACCGGCACGCTGCCCACGCTGTCGCGCGATGCCGCCAAGGAATTGATTGAAGCCGCTGGCGGCAAGGTGGCCGGGTCGGTGAGCAAGAAAACCCACTACGTCGTCGCAGGGACCGAAGCGGGCAGCAAGCTCGACAAGGCGCAGGAGCTGGGCATTGCGGTACTGGACGAAGCGGGACTGCTTTCTTTGCTGGGCTCTACACCACCTGCCTCCGCAGAATAGACGCAACGGACGCGAAGTAGCGAGGGTGCCTGAATGTGGTTTGTGTTTGGCTTTGTGACCCTGATCAGCTTTTCGGTCTATTTTGGGCTCCGCCGATACAAGGCCAACTGGAAGGGATTGCCTGCTACCCACCATGGAATCGCATATCGCTATCTTTTTCAGACCGAAAAGCAACGACGCGGAATACTGTTTGACGAAAACAGGGAGTACACGCCCAGTTTGAAGGTTTCGGTAGAGGCACCACGCGAATTTGAATTCGTGCTCAAGCGGGAGAGTGCATTTGACCGGGCTTGCAAGTGGCTCGGGCTGGCGAACGAGTACCAAGCCGGCGACTCGGAATTCGATGACCTGGTGTATGTCGTCTCGAATGACCAGCATCTGACGTCCGAGGTGATTAGCCAGGAAAGCATGCGTGATGCAGCGCTGGCGCTGTTTAACATGAATCTGCACGAATGTCGTGCCTCCGAAATCAGGTGCCACGGCGGTCGGGTTTGGGTTATGTTCAAGGTTGGAAAGAAGTACCGCGAAGCATCGTCTGAGCCGCTTTTGCATGAGGTGGCCGAACGGTCTGTGCTTCTGCTGCATGACTTGGTGCAGTGCATGCAAGCCGGTCGCCCCGAGTCCTCTCCACGGTCGCGGGATCCATTTGCGATTCGGGCTGCGGTAGTTCTTGCTGGTTGTACCGGACTGCTGGCAAATGGACTCACTCACTCGCTCAGACAAGGTTTTACACAGCCGGGGTTTGTCGTTGATACATCTTTGCTGTGGACCTACGCAGCGTATGGGGGCATGGCAGTGGTTATCGCCCTCGTCGTTCTGACACTATGGTGGTTGGGCCGGACGGCTCGGACCCACCTGGTCTTGATCGAGATAGTGCTGGTCGGTTCGATAGGAGCCGTGCTGACGATGTATTCGGAAGTCCAGGATTTGAACTGGGAAGCTGACCATTCACCCACTGAAATGGTCAATGCAAAAGTGATTGCGAAATCGGTGAGCCATTCGCACAAAGGGGGGGCGAGTTACTTCGTACATGTCACCGACTGGATTGCGCACGGCCAGACGCGCAAGGTTCGGGTATCCAGTGGCTTCTATGAGGGCGTGCAGTCCGGCGCATTGATCGAGTTTCGGCAGCGGGCTGGGTTCCTGGGTGTTCGTTGGGTCGAGTCCTACCGGTTGATTCCGAAGATCTAGCAGTTTGATTCATGCATGCCGAATGCAGCTGATTCGCTTGCATTGCCCACGATTTTTGGCCATAGCCCGCGTGGAAAAAGCGTAGCCAGCTACTTTTTGTATAGCAACTACAAACAAGAATGGCACCTTGCGGTGCCATTTTTTACGCGATGCGACGGCTTCAGGCCTTGGGAACCGGCGCACCGGAGTTCACGCACAGTGCCATGTTCAGGGCCTTGACGGCGGTCTTGTAGTCTTCGCGCTCGATGACGAACTGCATGCTGACCTGGCGCAGGGTCTGCGACACGCAGTTCACGTTCACACCCGCGTCTGCCAGCGCCTGGGCGGCCTTGGCCAGCACGCCGGGGATGCCGATGTTGGAGCCGATGGCGCAGACGATGGCACTCTTCTTCACGGTGACCACCTGGTAACGGCCTTCGAGTTCGGCAATCAGCTCCGCGCTGGCCTGGTTGTCCCAGATCAGGTGGGCGATGGAGTTGGCGTTGGTGGCCTTGAGGATGTAGCTGATGTCGTGGCGGCTGATGATTTCCATCAAGCTGGCGTCAAAGCCCACGGTACCGACCATGCTGGGGTCGTGGATCTCGATCAGCGTGACCTTGTCGGTGCCCGTCACCATTTCCACGCGGGCGCGCTCGCCCACGAAGTCCTTGGTGATGAGGGTACCGGGGTGGTCAGGCTCGAAGGTGTTCTTCAGGCGGATGGGAATGCCAGCCAGCTCCATGGGCTTGGCGGCCTTGGGGTGGATGGCTTCCATGCCCACGTCGGCCAACTGGTCGGCTACGTCGTAATTGGTGGCACCCACAATCACGGCGTTTTCCAGGCCCACGAGGTTGGGGTCGGCGGACGAGAGGTGGAATTCCTTGTGGATCACGGCCTCGGTGGGGCGCACTTCCACGGCGATCTTGCTGAAGGTGACCTCGGAGTAGCCGCGGTCGAACTCGCGCATGATGCCCTCGGTGCCCTTGGTATAGCCCGTGGCCACCACCACCTTGTCGGACAGTTCCAATCCCTTGAAGCTGTTGGCGATGCGCTCGTCGATGGTCCAGGCTTCGTTGTCGTCGAAGCCGGCCAGGTCCATCAGCAAGGCGTTGACGCCATTGGCCTTGAGGATTTCCACCGAGTTGAAGGCGCTATGCGACTCACCGATGGACGCCAGCACTTCGCGGGCGGCCAGCAGGATGTCCTTGCGCGCGATGTAGCCGCTGGCCAGCACGTGCTGCATGGCACCCAGGTATTCGCGGGCCTGGGCAATGCGGTGGTCGATGAAGGCATCAGCCACATCCAGAGGCAGGCCCAGTTCGGCAAAACCGGCATTGAGCTTCTTCAGGCTCACGGCCAGGCCATTGAGTGCGTCCTGGTAACCCTTGCCTTCGGCAAACAGGGCATAGATGCCGCGCTCGCCGGTCTTCTTGTGTTCCAGCAGCTGGTTGGTCACGCCCGAATAGGCCGACACCACGTAGATGCGCCCGTTGATGTGGGCTTTGTTGTGCAACATGATGTGGCGGAGCACATCACCAAAGGCAGACATGGACGTGCCGCCGATTTTTTCGACGGAGATCTGGACTGGGTTGGCAGCAGACATGGGCAGGCGCAGCGATGGCGTAGGGTTGATCGGTATGGAGGAAAACCCTTAATTATCCACCAGCTCCGGTGGTGGAACTGACTCGTAACTGTCTCGATTCGTTACGAATTTAGGGGCGAATCCTCATGATTCGCTGTCTGGTGGTGCTTTCGGCAGGGCCTCCGGCCGCTGCCACAGCCATGCCAACACACAGGCCATGGAACCGATCGCCAGTACCTGGACCAGGGGTTTGCGCACGAATACCAGGATGATGAGGGCACTGCTCGCCATGACAATGGCGGCAGACCACTTGGCCTTGCGGCTCACCACGCCGCCACTGCGCCAGTCACGCAGCATCTGACCGAAGGCCGGGTGCGATTCGAGCCAGGCCAGCAGCCGTGGGGATCCACGTGTGGCCGCCCAGGCGGCGAGCAGGATGAACGGCGTGGTGGGCAGCACAGGCAGGAACACGCCCAAGATGCCCAGGCCCAAGCTCACCACCGCCAGCAGTTGGTACAGCCAGCGTGCCAGTGCCGAACGCACCGGTACGGCAACAGCGGGGGAGGGGGGTGTTTGCTCGTTCATGGCGGAGAAGGCGCTATTCTGTCGCCTTTAGACACCGCTTGAAGCCATGACCGTTCGAGAAATCCTGCGTATGGGCGACGCCCGCCTGTTGCGCACCGCCCAACCCGTGACCGAATTTGACAGCGATACGCTGCATCTGCTGGTGAGCGACCTGTGGGACACCATGCGGGCGGCGAATGGCGCCGGGTTGGCGGCACCGCAGATCGGCGAGGACTGGCAGGTAGTGGTGTTCGGGGGCACCGGGCGCAACCCGCGCTACCCCGACCGACCGGAGGTTCCGGCCACAGTCTTGGTGAACCCGGTGATCACGCCGCTGGGCGAGGCGGAGGAGGAAGATTGGGAAGGCTGTCTGTCGGTGCCGGGCTTGCGCGGCCTAGTGCCGCGGCATGCACGCATCCGCTACACCGGCTTTGACCAGTACGGCGACCCGATTGACCGCACGGTGGAAGGGTTCCACGCCCGGGTGGTGCAGCACGAGTGCGACCACCTGTGGGGCCGCCTGTACCCCACCCGCATGCGCGACCTCACGAAGCTGGGCTTCGTGGATGTGATGTTCCCCGAACTGGCCGGGCTCGACGACGACTGATGCTTAAACGCCCAGGCTGTCGCGCATCTGGTACCACCAGGCTCCCATGGCCGTGAACGGAACGCGGAACAGGCGACCGCCCGGGAAGGGGTAATGGGGCAGCTTGGCGAAGGAGTCGAAGCGTTCGGCATCGCCACGGATGGCTTCGCCCAGCAGGCGGCCGATCAGGTGGGTGAAGGTGACCCCGTGGCCCGAGCAGCCTTGCGAGTAGTAGATGTTGTCCGACAGCTTGCCCACCTCGGGCAGGCGCGACAGGGTCAGCAGGAAGTTGCCGGTCCAGCCGTAATCTACCTTCACACCCTTGAGTTGCGGGAAGGTCTTGAGCATCTTGGGAACGATGATGGACTCGACGTGGGCCGGGTCGCGTGCACCGTAGATCACGCCACCGCCGTAGATCAGGCGCTTGTCGCCGGATAGGCGGAAGTAGTCCAGCAGGAAGTTGTTGTCTTCGACGCAGTAGTCCGAGGGGATCAGTTCGTCGGCCAGCGCGCCCAGCGGGGCGGTGGCAATGACCTGGGTGCCGCAGGGCATGGACATGCTGGCCAGCTTGGGCTCGAGCTCGCCGATGTAGGCGTTGCAGGCCACGATGACGAACTTGGCTTCCACCTTGCCTTGGGCGGTGTGGACGACGGCAGTGGTTCCGCGGTCGATCTTGGTCACGCCCGAGTTTTCATAGATGGTGCCGCCGTTCTGCTCCAGCGCAGCTGCTTCGCCCAGCGTCAGGTTCAGCGGATGGAAGTGGCCACCGGTCTTGTCGATCAGCAGGCCTTCGTAGCGGTCGCTGTTGACGATCTTCTTGATTTCGGACTTGTCGGTCACCAGGGAGAGGTCCTTGTGGCCCCATTTTTCCCACAGTTCCTTGTGCTCCTGCAGTTGGTGCACTTTCTTGGCGGTCATCGCGGCGTAGACGCCACCGTCCTTCAGGTCGCAGTCGATGTTGTACTTGGCGACGCGCTCACGGATGATCTTGGCGCCTTCGAACATCATCTGGCCCAGGGGGCGGGCGACTTCCATGCCGAAGTTGCTCTCGATCACGTCGATGTCACGCGAATAGCTGTGCACGATCTGGCCGCCATTGCGTCCGGAGGCACCCCAGCCGACCTGGGCGGCTTCCAGCACCACCACCTTGTAGCCGGCTTCGGCCAGCGCAATGCCGGACGACAGGCCGGTGTAGCCCGCACCAACGATACACACGTCAGCCTGCACCGTGCCTTGCAGGCTGGGACGCAGGGGGGTGGGGTTGCGGGAGGCTGCGTAGTACGAAGGCGCGTGGGGGGTTACGGCTTGCATGGTTTCTCCTGATGTCTGGTTTTCCATCGGAAATGCCGATGGCTTCAATCGCAATGGCCGTAAGGTTATCCCTTTCGGTTAGCGAATCGGGGGCCAGTTGGTGGTGCCAAATTGGTACCACCAAGTTGCCAATATGAGTGGAACCATTGAGTACACTTTACATGGCCCTTGTGGCTCCATGGGCACAATTTCATCTGGCACCACGCATTCACGCCGATTTGGGCACACTTGTGATCACAAACCCCCAAGCGATGCCCCGCCGCCCACCCCGGGCCGGACGGTGCAATTTTTTAAGAGACTAACCATGACAAATGCCTCAACTAGCGCTGGCAACGCAGCCAAACGCAAACCTGTAGTCCTGATGTCCATGGGCTCCCAGGCCCGCTCCGGCCATGACTACCAGGTCATGACCAACAAGTACATCAACCCCATCGTCCAGATCGCCGACTGCGTGCCCATCCTGGTGCCCACGGCCTACGGTCCGATCAACATCGACCAGTACCTGGACATGGCCGACGGCGTCTACATCACGGGCGCCGCCACCAACATCGATCCGGTCCTCTACGGCCAGGAAAACAAGACCCCCGAAAAGCCGATGGACCGCACCCGCGATCTGTTCGACATTCCGCTGATCCTGGCGGCACTGGAGCGTGGCCTGCCCCTGTTCGGCGTGTGCCGCGGCATGCAGGAACTCAATGTGGCGCTCGGCGGCGACCTGCACCAGAAGGTGTACACCCTGCCTGGCATGAAAGACCACCGCGAGAACCCGCAAGCCGACGTGCCCGGCCAGTACGCCGACGTGCATGAAGTGCGTCCCGTTCCCGGTTCCTGGTATGCCGACCTGATGCAGGTCGAGAGCTTCCAGGTGAACTCCTTGCACGGGCAAGGCCTCAACAAGCTGGGCAAGGGTATCGAGCCTGCCGCCTATTCCGACGACGGCCTGGTGGAAGTGGTGCACATGCCCGGCCGCAAGGCGTTCACCCTGGGCGTGCAGTGGCACCCGGAATGGCGTGCGTCCGACAACCCCAACTCCATCCGCATGTACAAGGCCTTCGGCCAGGCGTGCTCCGAATACGCCGCTGTAAAGCGTGCCTGAGCGAAAGCTGAAAAAGAGATGCACGAGGGGCCTACGGGCCCCTTTTTCATGTGCAGAGACCGGCTTCTTGCCGGTGTGCCGCGGGCATGGTGGCGTCTATACTCATTTGCGTTAACTCCAAGGGGTCCATCATGCGAGACGATGACCTGGAAGCCCGCTATCTGGCGCTGGAGAATGCGGCGCCGCTGGGATTCGCCAGTGCCTTGCGTACGTTCGTGGCTGAAGGCTGCGATCGCGAGCTCAATCGCACCAATGTGCTGGAATTCGCCGCGCGTTATGGCCTGGATGAGGAAGATGCGGTAACCGGCTTTGTTCACGCCGCGCGCATCGGTCTTTTCGATCTCTCGTGGAATCTACTGTGCCCCGGTTGCGGTGGGGTCCTGGGAGCCAACACCACCCTGAAGTCCATGACCAAGACGGAGTACCACTGCGCGATCTGCACGGTAGGGTACACGCCCACCCTGGATGAAATGGTGGAGGCCAGTTTCAGCGTCAACCGCAGGACGCGGCGAATTCCCGGCCACGAACCCGATTCCTTGCCTTTTTGGGAGTACCTGCGGCAGTTCTTCTGGAGTTCAGGCATCGAACTGCCGGACGGTGAGGAATTTGAGAAGCTCACGTCCCAGATCACGCTCGACACGGTGGAACTGGCGCCGGGCGAGAAGTGCCAGATATCCCTGGTGCTGCCGCCGTACTACATCCTGATCTTCGAGCCCGTCACGCACACGGCGCAGCACCTCAACGTACGGGGCGATCCTCCTCCCCAGCGACAGGAGCTTTCCATCGTGTACACCGAGGAGAACCAGCAGCTTCCTCCGCGGAAGCTGAAGTCCGGTCCGCTGCGCCTGACGCTAGAAAACCGCACGAAACACCGGGTACTGCCGGGAATCTACATCGGCAACGTCTCATTCAAGGAGATGATTTCCCAAAAGAGGCGTTACCTGACCGCGGCGCGGCTTCTGACCAACCAGACATTCCGGGAGTTTTACCGTGGCGAAACCCTGGATGTCGAGCAACGCCTGAAGCTGACCAGCCTGACGTTTCTTTTCACTGACCTGCAGGGCTCGACGGAGCTCTATGAGCGCGTGGGTGATTTGCAGGCCTTCGATCTGGTGCGCGCGCATTTCGGCGTACTGACGGATGCGGTGAACGCCGAGCATGGCGCTGTGGTGAAAACCATCGGTGATGCAGTCATGGCGACGTTTGCAGCACCCGACAGGGCGGTGGCAGCGGCGCTGCGCATGCGGGAGGCCATGCGGCAATTGAATGCCGAACGCGGGCGCGAAGACCTGCTGGTCAAGATCGGCATCCACGAAGGTTCGTGTCTGGCGGTCTCGCTGAACGACAGGCTCGATTATTTCGGCCAGACCGTCAACATCGCGGCGCGGGTCCAGGGACTGGCCAATTCCCAGAACATCTTTGCAACGGAACCCGTGGTGCGGCATTCGGGCGTGAAGCAGTTGCTCGCGCGCCAGGGTGTGACGGCCCAGGCGCGGCAGCACGCACTCAAGGGCGTCAGCGAGCTGTATACCGTGTACGAGATCCCATGAGGTGGCGGCTCATGCGTTCGCGCTCAGCGCTTCCAGCAGTTCGGTCTCGATCTCCAGCTGCTTGCGGTTGTGCTGCAACTGCGCGCCCGAAATGAGGAAGGTGTCTTCCACGCGTTCACCCAGGGTAGCCACCTTGGCCAGTTGGACGCTCACTTCGTGGCGCGCCAGCACCCGTGCCACGCTGTAGAGCAGGCCCACCCGGTCGCTGGCCGAAATGTTGAGCAGCCACAGCTGTGCCTTTTCGTCCGGCTTGAGCGTGACCCGCGGTGCGATGGGGAAACTGCGCACGCGCCGTGACACACGCCCCTTGCTCGGGTTGGGCAGCGGGAGCTGCTTGGCGATGGCATTGGAGAGCCCGTTTTCCAGACGGCTGGTGAGCTCACGGTAGTGCTCGTCGAGCTCCATGGTGGTCACCACCTGGAAGGTGTCGAGCGCATAGCCCTTGTTGGTGGTGTGGATGCGGGCGTCCAGGATGCTGAAGCCGCCTTGGTCGAAGTAGCCGCAGATGCGCGCGAACAGGTCGTTCTGGTCCTGGGTATAGACCAGCACCTGCAGGCCCTCGCCCACGGGCGAGCGGCGGCAGCGCACGATCGGTGATTCGGTGGTGACGTGGCGCGACAGGTGCTTGGTATGCCAGGCGATGTCAGGCGCGTCGTGGCGCATGAAGTAGCTGACGTCCAGCGTGTCCCACAGGGGTTTGTGGGCTTCGAAAGGCATGGCATAGAGCGCAATCTGCACCAGGGCTTCACGCTTGCGGGCCTCCACTTCGGCGTCCGGGTCCGGCACCGCGCCGCCGAGCGCACGGGTAGTGCGCTTGTACAGGTCTTCGAGCAGCTTGCCCTTCCAGGCGTTCCACACCTTCGGGCTGGTGCCGCGGATGTCGGCCACCGTGAGCAGGTACAGGGCGGTGAGGCGGCGCTCGTTGCCCACGCGCTTGGCAAAGGCCGCAATCACGTCCGGGTCGGTCAGGTCCGACTTCTGGGCAATGTGGCTCATGGTGAGGTGTTCCCGCACCAAAAAGCTGATGAGCTCGGCGTCCTGGTCGCCTATGCCATGGTCGCGGCAGAAGCGCTTGACTTCGACGGTACCCAGTTCCGAGTGGTCGCCACCGCGGCCCTTGGCGATGTCGTGGTACAGCGCCGCCACATACAGCAGCCATGGCTTGTCCCAGCCGCTGGCCAGCTGCGAGCAGAACGGGTACTCGTGCGCGTGCTCGACGATGAAGAAGCGGCGCACATTGCGCAGCACCATCAGGATGTGCTGGTCCACGGTGTAGACATGGAACAGGTCGTGCTGCATCTGGCCCACGATGCGGCGGAAGGTCCACAGGTAGCGGCCCAGCACCGAGGTCTGGTTCATGAGCCGCATGGCGTGGGTGATGCCTTCGGGCTCCATGATGATCTTGCGGAAGGTCTCGCGGTTGATCGGGTCCTTGCGGAAGGCGGCGTCCATGACGCCGCGGGCGTTGTACAGCGCCCGCAGCGTGCGCGCCGACAGGCCCTTGACGCCCACCACCGTCTGGTAGACGTGGAAGGTTTCCAGAATGGCGTGGGGGTTGCGCTGGTACAGGTCGTCGCTGGTGACGTCGATCATGCCCGCCTTGTCGTTGAAGCGGTCGTTGATGCGTCGCGGTGCGTGGGTCGAGGGGTTGAGCCGCTCCTCGATGTTCATCAGGAGGATCTGGTTGAGCTGCGCCACGGCTTTGGCGGCCCAGTAGTAGCGCCGCATCAGTTGCTCGCTGGGGCGCACTTGCTGGCCGCTCTTCTTGGGCCGGGGCGCGCCGGGAACTGGCGGCGCGGGCATCACGTAGCCAAACGTGGCGGCCAGGGCGTTCTGCATGTCGAAGATCAGGCGGTCTTCACGCCGGTCGGCCAGCACGTGCAGACGGGCCCGGATCAGGCTGAGCAAGGCTTCGTTGCGCTCGATCTGCTTCACCTCGAAGGGCGTTGCCAGACCATTCCTGGCCAGGGCCTTCCAGTTGTCCCCGAACCCCGCGGCCTTGGCCACCCACAGGATCACCTGCAGGTCGCGCAGGCCCCCGGGGCTTTCCTTGCAGTTGGGTTCCAGCGCGTAGGGCGTGTCTTCGAACTTGGTGTGGCGCTGGCGCATCTCCAGCGTCTTGGCCACGAAGAATGCCTGTGGGTCGACCGCCCGAGCAAACTGCGCCTGGAAGTCCTTCGACAAGGCTGCATTGCCGGTGATGTGGCGGCACTCCAATAGCGCCGTCTGCACGGTGACATCCTTTTCCGCTTCGGCCAGGCAGTCGCCCACCGAACGCACGCTGGAGCCGATTTCCAGCCCCGCATCCCAGCAACTGCCGATGAAGGATTCGATGCGCTGCTTCAGGGCGGAGTCGTTGTCGGTGCTGAAGGCATTGGGCATGAGCACCAGCACGTCCACGTCGGAGTGCGGAAACAGCTCGCCACGCCCGTAGCCTCCCACCGCCAGCAGGGCCATCGGTGCGCCCAGGCCTGCGGCGTTCCAGAGCTGTGTGAGCATGGCGTCGGTCAGCTTCGACAGACGCCCCAGCAGAGGCCGCACGCTGCGCTCGGCCGTATGCGAGGTCTTCAGCGTATCGAGCAATGCGGCCTTGTCGGCGCGGTAACGGGAGCGGAGTTCGGGCAGAGACAAAGGGGTAGTCATGGAACCGGGGGCCAGTCCGGCCCGAACAATGGGTGGGTCTTACTTGACGAAGGCCGGGGTAGGGGGGCTGCCTGCGGACAGCGTGAGCACCTCATAGCCGGTGGGGGTGACCAGTACCGTGTGTTCCCACTGGGCCGAAAGCGAACGGTCGCGCGTTACGATGGACCAGCCGTCCTGCTCGGGGCCTTCCTTGATTTCCTTCTTGCCGGCATTGATCATGGGCTCGATGGTGAAGGTCATGCCCTCCACCAGCTTCTCGCCGGTTCCGGGTCGCCCATAGTGCAGCACCTGGGGTTCCTCGTGGAAGCCCTGGCCAATGCCGTGGCCGCAGAATTCGCGCACCACCGAGAAGCCATGGCCTTCGGCAAATTTCTGAATGGCGTGGCCAATGTCGCCCAGCGTGGCACCGGGCTTGACCATCTGGATGCCGTGCCACATGGCCTCGTGGGTGAGGGCGCACAGGCGCTTGGCCGCAATGGAGCACTCGCCAATAAGGAACATGCGGCTGGTGTCGCCATGCCAGCCGTCCTTGATGACCGTGATGTCGACGTTGACGATGTCGCCCTTCTTGAGTGGCTTGTCGTTGGGGATGCCGTGGCACACCTGCTGGTTCACCGAGGTGCAGATGGACTTGGGGTAGGGCTTGTTGCCGCCACCGGTGTAGTTCAGCGGGGCCGGCACGCAGCCCTGCACATCGACCATGTAATCGTGGGCCAGCTTGTCGATCTGGTTGGTCGTGATGCCGGGCTTGATGAAGGGCGTGAGGTAGTCCAGTACTTCGGAAGCCAGGCGGCCGGCCAGGCGCATGCCTGCAATGCCTTTTTCGTCTTTGTAGGTGATGGTCATGGCGCAATTATCCCAGAGGGCATGAACTCAAGCCTTCATTGGGGAAAAGCCGGCCCGCCGGCGTTTTGTATGCAATCCGCGGCGGCCCCGGCGGCTAAAATAGCAGGCTCTTTGCAGGCCCGCCCATTCAGCGTGGGCCCGCACTTCTTAGCGCTTCCCAACACGCTCGACACAAGGCCACCCCGTGACCCTGCACATCACTACCTTCGAAGGCGGCAACGCCCTGTCATCCTTCCGCGTCCAACAGCTGCTGCCTGCCCTGCAGAAGGTGCACGACAAGATCGAAGGCATTGCCGCCCGCTTTGTGCACCTCGTGGCCAGCGAATCGGCGCTGGATGCGGCCCTGGCCGACAAGATCAGCGCGCTGCTGACCTACGGCGACCCCTACCAGGGCCCGTCGGAGGGCGCCTGCGTGGTGGTGAGTCCGCGGTTCGGCACGGTGTCCCCCTGGGCTTCCAAGGCCACGGACATCGCCCACAACTGCGGCTTTGCCGTCAAGCGCATCGAGCGCCTGGTGGAGTACCGCATCACGCTCAAGTCCGGCCTGCTGAGCAAGCCGACCCTGAGTACCGAGCAGTTGCAGCAGGTGGCTGCCTTGCTGCACGACCGCATGACCGAGAGCGCCATGCTGGACCGCGCCCAAGCCCAGGAACTGTTCCACGCCCTGCACCCTGCCCCCATGGACCATGTGGATGTGCTTGGCGGCGGCAAGGCTGCGCTGGAAAAGGCCAACAAGGACTGGGGCCTGGCCCTGGCGGCCGACGAGATCGACTACCTGGTGAATGCCTTCAACGGCTTGGGGCGCAACCCCACCGATGTGGAGCTGATGATGTTCGCCCAGGCCAACAGCGAGCACTGCCGCCACAAGATCTTCAACGCCCAGTTCACCATTGATGGCGTGGCGCAGGACAAGAGCATGTTCGGCATGATCCGCAACACGCACCAGACCAGCCCGCAGTACATGCTGGTGGCCTACAGCGACAACGCCTCGGTGATGGAAGGCCATCAAATTGAGCGTTTTGTGGCAAAAACGGCCTCCAGCCCGCGTGAAACCAGCGCGGGACGCTATGAAAAGACGAGCGCCTTGCAGCATGTGCTGATGAAGGTGGAAACCCACAACCACCCCACGGCCATCTCCCCCTTCCCCGGTGCCTCCACCGGCGCGGGCGGCGAGATCCGTGACGAAGGTGCCACCGGCCGTGGCTCCAAGCCCAAGGCAGGCCTCACCGGCTTTACCGTGTCCAAGCTCTGGGGCGGCTGGTCCGACCAGGCCGACGGCAAGCCCGCGCACATTGCCAGCCCCTTGCAGATCATGGTCGAAGGCCCCCTGGGCGGCGCGGCGTTCAACAACGAGTTTGGCCGCCCGAACCTGCTGGGCTACTTCCGCGAATACGAGCAGACCGTGGCCAGCGACGTGGACACCGTGCAGCGCGGCTACCACAAGCCCATCATGATCGCCGGTGGTCTGGGCAGCATCGACGCTGGCCTGACCCACAAGATCGAATTCCCCGCAGGCACGCTGCTGGTGCAGCTGGGCGGGCCCGGCATGCGCATCGGCATGGGCGGTGGTGCGGCGTCGTCACTGGCCACCGGAGCCAACGCCGCCGAGCTGGACTTCGACTCGGTGCAGCGTGGCAACCCCGAAATCGAGCGCCGTGCGCAGGAGGTCATCAACCAGTGCTGGATTCTGGGTGAGCAGAACCCCATCCTCGCCATCCACGACGTGGGGGCAGGGGGCTTGTCCAACGCCTTCCCCGAGCTGACCAACGACGCGGGCCGCGGTGCACGCTTCGACCTGCGCGCCGTGCCTCTGGAGGAGTCCGGTTTGGCGCCCAAGGAAATCTGGTGCAACGAGAGCCAGGAACGCTACGTCATGGCCATTGCTCCTGAGTCGCTGGAGCTGTTCAAGGCCCTGTGCGAACGTGAACGCTGCCCGTTTGCCGTGGTCGGCGTGGCCACCGAAGAGCGCGAATTGAAACTGGTGGACGAGGGCAAGGAAAGCCCGGTCGACATGCCCATGAACGTGCTGCTGGGTAAGCCGCCCAAGATGCACCGCGATGTGAAGAGCATTGCCCGCAAGGCCCAGCCACTGGTTTTGGACGGCGTGCCGTTGCAAAAGGCCGTCATCGACGTGCTGGCGCACCCCACCGTAGCGTCCAAGCGCTTCCTCATCACCATTGGCGACCGCACCGTGGGTGGCCTGACCCACCGCGACCAGATGGTCGGCCCCTGGCAGGTGCCCGTGGCGGACTGTGCCGTGACCCTGGCTGACTACAAGGGCTTTGCCGGTGAAGCCATGTCCATGGGCGAGCGCACGCCGCTGGCGGCGCTGGACGCACCCGCCTCGGGCCGCATGGCCGTGGCCGAAGCCATTACCAACCTGTTGGCCGCCCCCATCGAGCTGCCGCGCGTGAAGCTCTCCGCCAACTGGATGGCCGCCTGTGGTGAACCCGGTGAAGACGCTGCGCTCTACGCCACCGTCAAGGCCGTCGGCATGGAACTGTGCCCCGCCTTGGGCGTGGGCATTCCCGTGGGCAAGGATTCGCTGTCCATGCGTACCCAGTGGAAAGCAGACGGCCAGGAAAAGAAGGTCACCTCGCCCGTGTCCCTCATCGTCAGCGCCTTCGCTTCGGTGGCCGATGTGCGCGTCACGCTCACGCCCCAACTCAATGCCGAGGATGACACTACCCTGGTGCTGGTGGACCTGGGCGCGGGCAAGAACCGCATGGCTGGCTCCATCCTGGCCCAGACCTTGGACCAGATGGGCGACACCGTGCCTGACCTGGACGATGCCCAGCGACTCATCCACCTGGTGAACGCCGTGAATGCCCTGCGTGCCCAGGGCCAGGTGCTGGCCTACCACGACCGCGGCGACGGCGGCCTGCTGGCTACCGTGGCCGAAATGGCCTTTGCCGGCCGCGTGGGCGTGGCCCTCAACGTGGACACCCTGGTGCTGGAAGGCGACGGCGTCTCCGACAGCCGCATGGACAGCGGCGAAGCCAAGAACTGGGCCACCCAGGTGGGTGCGCGACGCGACGAGCTGACCCTCAAGGCGCTGTTCAACGAGGAACTCGGCGTTGTGCTGCAGGTGCGCACTTCTGAGCGCGACGCCGTGCTCAAGACCCTGCGCGAGCACGGTCTGGGTGCCATGACCCACGTCATCGGCAAGACTCGCCCGGCCAGCAGCACCATCGACGCCGGTAAGGGTGAACTGCAGGTGTGGCGCGACGCCAAGGCCGTGTTCAGTGCCAAGCTGTCCGACCTGCACCAGGTGTGGGACGCGGTGAGCTGGAAGATTGCCCAGCAGCGCGACAACCCGGCCTGCGCCGACTCAGAACACGCCGCTGCCGGCCTGGAAGCCGACCCCGGCTTGCACGTTTATCTGCCAAATTCGGCTGTAGCCCTCGAAGGTACTGCGCAGGCCGCTGCAAAAACTGTAGCGCCTGCCGTCCTGACGGCGCGCCCCAAGGTGGCCGTGCTGCGCGAGCAGGGCGTCAACTCGCACGTGGAAATGGCCTACGCCTTCACCGAAGCCGGTTTCGAAGCCTATGACGTGCACATGACCGACCTGCAGACCGGCCGCGCCAAGCTGCAGGACTTCCAGGGCGTGGTGGCCTGCGGTGGCTTCAGCTATGGCGACACCCTGGGTGCCGGCATCGGCTGGGCGCGCTCCATCACCTTCAACGAGGTGCTGTCCGCGCAGTTCAAGGCCTTCTTTGCCCGCACCGACACCTTTGGCCTGGGCGTGTGCAACGGCTGCCAGATGTTTGCCGAACTGGCCGACATCATCCCCGGCGCGCAGGACTGGCCGCGCTTCACCACCAACCAGAGCGAGCGCTTCGAAGCCCGACTAAGCATGGTGGAAGTGCTCGATTCGCCCAGCCTGTTCTTCAAGGACTTGGCCGGCATGCGCCTGCCGATCGCCGTGGCCCACGGCGAAGGTTTTGCCAACTTCAAGTACCGCGGCAACGCCGACAAGGCCATCGCCGCCATGCGCTACGTGGACAACAGCGGTGCGCCGACTGAGGTCTACCCCTACAACCCGAACGGCAGCCCCGGCGGCCTGACGGCAGTCACCACGGCGGACGGCCGCTTCACCGCCATGATGCCGCACCCCGAGCGCGTGTTCCGCAACGTGCAGATGAGCTGGACCAGCCTCGACAAGAGCGAATTCAGCCCCTGGATGCAACTGTGGCGCAATGCGCGCCGTTGGGTGGGTTGAATCGGCTGTCGCGTCTAACCGCCTATGCAAGCCCAAGGTCGCTCGCGGCCATGGGCTTTCTTGTTTTCGATGGCCCAGTGGCATGTCGATGTCCGGTTTTTGACGCTTTTTGTCCGGGCCGCTGATTTGCATTAATCTCCTTGCATGGTGCAATAGAACCCAGGGACCAAGCCACCAACGGTTTGGCCCGAGAGTCCTATCTTTGATGCAGGAGACAACAACATGCGTTTGCTTCCCCGTTCGCGCCTGGGGCGCGGTGTTCTGGCCGCGGTAGCGGCGGTGGTACTGTGGCAAGGTGGCCACTTTGGCCTGCGCTACTGGCAATTCGACACCCTGTTCCGTGCCGACCGCATCGTGGAGAACTTCCGCTCCATGCCCCAGTATTTCAACTCCATCGCCATGCACAACAGCGGTGAGGTGCTTCCCTGGGCCGTGGCAGAAAAGCCCCTGCCAGAGAAGTTCCTGTTCCAGGGCAAGGACTACCGCCTGCAGGATTGGATTGCCAGCACCGGCACCACGGGCCTGATGGTGGTGGCCGACGGCAAGGTGGCGTTCGAGCAGTACTACCAGGGCAACACGGCGCAGACCGAAGCCATCTCCTGGTCGCTGGGAAAATCCTTCGTGTCCTCCCTCATCGGCTTTGCCGTGGCCGATGGTTCCATCAAGAGCTTGCGTGACCCGGTGAGCGACTATGTGCCGCTGCTCAAGGGCGGCGGCTACGAAGGTGTGCCCATCCAGGACGTGCTGGAAATGTCCTCGGGCATCGACTTCGACGAGGACTATGCCAACCCCGATGCGGGCATCAACGTGCTGGGCCAGCGCATCTTCCTGGGCCAGACCACCAACGACTGGGTCGCCCAGCGCAAGCGTGCCAAGGCGCCGGGCACCGAGCACCACTACATCAGCATCGATACGCAGGTGCTGGGCATGGTGCTCGAAGCCGCCACGGGCAAGAGCGTGGCGCAGTACATGCAGGAAAAGCTCTGGTCCCGCATGGGGGCGGAGGGCGATGCGCGCTGGGTGACCGATGCCCATGGTGCCGTGCTGGCGTTTGCCGGGCTCAATGCCCGCCTGCGTGACTACGCCCGCTTCGGCCAGCTCTATCTGGACGGCGGGCGCAATTTGCGCGGCGAGCAGGTCTTGCCCGAACAATGGGTACGTACCTCGGTCAAGCCGCGCACGGCTTACCTTCAGCCCGGCCGCACGGTGGAGGAGGGCAACCCGCGCCTGGGCTATGCCTACCAGTGGTGGGTACCCCAAGGGGACGAGGGCGAATTCACGGCCATCGGGGTCTATGGCCAGTTCATCTACGTGAACCCGACGCGCCGGATCGTCATTGCCAAGAACTCGGCCTACGTGGACTACAACAAGGACGGCACGCAGATGGAGTACCAGAGCATCGAAGCCTTCCGCGCCATTGCCCGTGCGATGCGGCCCTGACGCCCACCTAGAGCGCAAACAAAATGGCCGCCATTCCGGTAATGCAGCACTCCATCGACTGGGATTACGGTCTGCGGCCCTTGCAGCAGTACCTGGCCCAACATGCGCCGCACTTGCATCCCCCCGCAGGCCTGAATAGCGAACAGCTGTACGCTTGGCTGGCCCGCCATACTGCAGAGGCTACGCAGGGGCTACAGGTGGGCCAGTGCTATCGCATCACCGACTACGGCCCCGTCAGTCTGGCCATGCTCTGTGCCCAAGACCTTGGGCAGGCGGTACAGGTGGTCGCTGCCCACCTGCTGGAGTTCAACAGCCACCTCGCCCGCTTTGACATGTCTCACCAGGCCGGTGAAACCGTGGTGGAAGTCCAGTTTCGTCCTGACGTGCTTATCGCTGAGGCAGTTCTGCGCTTCCACGCCAACGTAATGGCCGCAGCCACGCTGCGCCTTGTAGCCGATCTGGTGGGTGAACGCCGCTGCCTGCGTCGCCTCGTGCTGCCCCTGCAGCCGGCCAACCCGGACTTCGAAGCCTTTTTCCGGGTACCGGTGGCGCTGCAAGGTGCCGGGGTGCGTTTCCATTTCGAGGGGGATGTGCTGCAGTGGCCCATTCCCACTGCCAACGCCGCCACTTTCGAGGCTGCGCTGCAGGCCTGCGGCAGCCAGCTTGGCGCCCGCCTGGAGCAGGCCTTGGGCGGCACGGCCCAGCGGGTAGCGCAGCTGTTGGGCTCTTGCGCCCATGCCTTGCCGAACATGGAGGCTGCGGCCGCCCACCTGCACCTGTGCGAACGCACCCTGCGCAGGCGCCTCGCGGCCGAAGGCACCACCTACCGCGCCCTGCTGGACGATGCCCAGTGGCGGCGAGCCTCGGTGCTGCTGGCGCAGCCGGGCGCGACGGTGCCCTACGTGGCGGGGCAGTTGGGCATTGCCAACCCGGCCACCTTGCGCGCGCTCCTGCGGCGGCGCGCGCAGCATCCGCAAACGTCGGTAGATTGAGGTCAGTGGCAGCGCCTTTTCAACGGGTCCGTACGCCGGAGGGGAAATCGTCAGGTATACGTCTGGATTCTTCGGCACACTGGACAATTCGACCATGGACGATGCGATGAAGAATCAAGCAGGGATGGATTGCGGCGACATGCCGGGCAAGGATGGCGTGCCGTCACGGCAACGGCGTGTGTCCCAGAGCGACCGGGATTTGCTCAAGGCGCAACTCGAGCGCGCAGCGTTCTCGCTCTTTCTAGAAGGCGGCAGCAAGGCCATTAGCCTGCGTGCCGTCGCCCGCGCCGCAGGGGTGTCGGCGATGACGCCCTATGGCTATTTTTCCAGCAAGGCGGATTTGCTGGCTTCGTTGTGGCCGCATATCCTGGGGCGGTTATTCGACATACTTGAACCGATTTTTGATGCGCCCATGGAGGCCAGGCAAAAGCAGGGCTTGGTTTGTGAGGCCATCCTCGACTACTGGGAACAGCACCCGGAACACTACCGCATCGTGTACATGACGGAGGGCGTTTCGCCCGATGCGTCGTTGGAGCAGCGGGCCAAGGTACCACGTTATCGTGCATCGCTAGAGAAGAATCTGGCCACGACCACCGGGTTTGCCTGCGACATCGGCGCCGACCCGTCGAAGGCAGCCATGGCCAACGACATGCGTTTCGCCATGCTATTGGGTTTTGCCCATGCGACGGTCGTCACCCGTCATTTTCCCTGGACCGATCGGCAGCGCCTGAAGCGCCACTATGTCGAGCAGGTGGTGCGCTCCATGGAGGAGTTCCTTCTTCGCAAGGACACCTGAGCGCGGCTTGCGGGTACTTGCAGCACGATTCTCCTGAAGTCAGCAACGAGTGAGTTTGCTCATTTCGGTTTTTTATTTCTCTTTCGCTTTACGCGTAAACTAGATGTCGCGCAGTCAACCTTCCAGCGTGGAGGCAAGGCTGCGCAGCTGTGTACGGGCCATGCCAGCGCCGTGGGGTTGGTATGGCGCCATCGGTAGCACAGCCCTTCAACACAAGCGGTTGAAGTCAGGAACCAGATGACAAAACGCAGGAGCGATAGAGAACAATGAAGAACCTCAATATTGGTGTACGTCTGGGCATGGGATTTGCGTTGGTGCTCCTTTTGGGCACACTGGTCGGTCTGATGTCCATCAACCGCCTGGCGGTGGTCAACGGGGCAACGGAAGACATTGCCACCAATTGGCTCGTAGCCACACGGGCGCTGGGTGCTTACCGCAAAGCGGTCTTTGACATACGCCTGGCTGAAGCGAGCCACGCGATGGCCAACAAGGAAGAGCAGTTCGCAGAGGCAGAGAAACGCATTGCAGAGGGTAAGGCCAAGGCCGCGGAGTTCCTGGAGACCTACGCCAAGACAGTAGTGACTGATGAAGAGCGGCCATTCCTGGAGGCGATCCAGAAGGCAGAAAGAGACTATTACGCCACCCAACCCGCATTTTTAAAGCTATCGCGCGCCTCGGATGGGGTGACCGACGAGCTGCGTGGGGCGTATGGCGGTGCGGCGTCGCAGGCGTTTGCCAACCTCATTGAGGCTATTGGAAAAGATGTGGACTTCCAGACCAAGGGGGCCGATGCGGCCTACCAGCTGTCCCAGAGCACCTACGCCAATACCCGCAATGCCATCATCGGCTTGCTGGTGCTGTCGCTGGCGATTGGATCGGCACTGGCATGGAGCACCACCCGTTCCATCACGGTGCCTGTCACCAAGGCCGTGGCCATGGCGGAGTCGGTCGCTGGCGGCGATCTAACCAACACCGTGCACGTCGAACAGAAGGATGAAATCGGGCGCCTGGTCAATGCACTGTCGGCCATGACCCTCGCCTTGTCCGATGTGGTCGGCAAGGTCCGCAATGGATCGGAGGGCGTGGCCACAGCTGCGTCCGAAATAGCGCAAGGCAACCAGGATTTGTCGTCGCGCACCGAAAGCCAGGCCAGTGCGCTGGAGGAAACGGCGGCGTCCATGGAGGAGCTGTCCTCCACGGTGTCGCAGAATGCCGATGCGGCGCGTCAGGCCAACCAGCTGGCAATGACCGCTTCCACTGTGGCCAGTCGTGGTGGCGCCGTCGTGGCTGAGGTGGTGGAGACCATGAAGGGCATCAATGACGCCTCGCGCAAGATCTCCGACATCATTGCCGTCATCGACGGCATCGCCTTCCAGACCAACATCCTGGCGCTGAATGCTGCCGTGGAGGCCGCGCGTGCCGGGGAACAGGGCCGCGGCTTCGCCGTCGTTGCCTCGGAGGTGCGCAGCCTCGCGGGACGCAGCGCCGAAGCGGCCAAGGAAATCAAGGCGCTGATCAATACCAGCGTCGAGCGGGTAGAAAAGGGGGCACATCTGGTCGATCAGGCCGGCAACACCATGACCGAGATCGTGGATGCCATCAGGAACGTCACCGACCTGATGTCGGAAATCAGTGCCGCCAGCAGCGAACAGGCAGCCGGGGTGAATCAGGTCGGAGAGGCCGTGCAGCAGATGGACCAGGTTACCCAGCAGAATGCCGCCTTGGTGGAACAGATGGCCGCTGCGGCCAGCAGCTTGCGAAGCCAGGCCGACGACCTGGTGAACGTGGTGGCCGTGTTCAAGGTCGATACGGACCGGGCCTCGACCCCGGTTCCCATGCTCGCCGTGTCCAAGCCCCTGTTGGCGCACTGAACGAAGCGCTGGGACGCTCGCCTACACCCCCGCCTGTGGCGGTCGGTAGGGGTAACCGAGCAGCGGAAAGGAGCAGCCCCTTCGCTACACTGCGCCGATGAAAAATCGGTGGAAACTGGCGTTGTGGGGGCTGCTGACCTGTCTCTTGCTGGGTTTGGCTGTGGCCTGCTGGGTCTTCTCCAGCATGGTGCTGCTACCCAAGGTGAACTGCACGGTGCAGCACCATGTGTACTGCGAGTCGCCTGCGCAGGTGAAGCTGGCCTTTGACGAGGTGGCGTTGACCACGTCCGACGGCGTGGGCTTGAGCGCCTGGTGGATGCCCGCGCCGAATGCAAAGAAGGCCATCATCTTCGTGCACGGCCATGGCGGCAGCCGCGCGGAAGGTTTGCGCTTCGCGCCAGCCCTGCATGCGGCGGGCTACCACCTGCTGGCAATCAACCTGCGCCGCAACCATGGCCAATACGCCAGCATGGGCTACCACGAGCGCAAGGACGTGCGCGCTGCGGTGGACTGGGTGCTGCAACAGAAGGGCGTGGAGGGTGTGGCGCTGATGGGCTTTTCCATGGGCGCCGCGACCAGCATCCTGGCCATGGCCGAAGACCCGCGCATCCGGGCTGGGCTGTTCAGCAGCCCCTATGCCAGCACGCTGGATGTCCTGTCCGAGGCAGCAAAACGCGATTTCGGCATTCCGTACTATCCGCTGATTCCGATGGTGGGCGCGGTCATTGACTGGCGCGGCAACATGAAGATCGCAGACACCGTGCCTGAAGCTGTGATCGGCAGCATTGCCCCGCGGCCCGTCATGCTGTACCACTGCGAAACCGACCGCACCACCGACGCCAGCCACTCGCGCCGGTTGTTCGCTGCGGCCAAGGAGCCCAAGGGCTTGTGGGTTCCCGCGTGCGACAAGCACGAGCAGATCTGGAACGCGTTTCCGCAAGAGGCCGAAGCCCGCACGGCGGGCTTCTTCAACAAGAACTTCTGAACGGCCCTGGGGCTCAGTGCCCGAATTCCTGCTTGGGGCGCTTGGCGTAGAACTTCATGGGAACGCCCTGGGCGGCATCAAGCAGCTCCTTGCGGCTCTGGTTGGCCACGCTGGTCTTCATGCGGCCCACCACATGCATCTCGCAGGGCTTGCAGTCAAAGCGCAGCGTGAGCTTTTCCTTGCCGTTGATGAGCTGCAGCGGCTCAGCCTTCACCTGGCCTTGCACCCCGGTCACGCCCTTGGCCTGCTTGGGGCACAGGCTCAGGGAAAAGCGCACGCAGTGCTTGGTGATCATTAGGCTCACTTCGCCCAGTTCCTCGATCGCCTCGTAGGCCGGGGCAATAACCTTCACGCCGTGGGCGGTGTAGAAGTCACGTGCCGCCTGGTTGAACACGTTGGCGAGGTAGCTCAAGGCGTCATCGGGGTAGGGCACCGGCGGCTCCACGGCTACACCGGGCTGCAGGCGCACAAAACCTGCGGCACGGGCAGCTTCCAGCGCGGCCACGGCATCACGGCGCAGCGGGTTCAGGCTGGACGCAGGCACAAAAAGGCCGCTAGCCCGCGTACTATCTGCGTCAATAGCTTCGAAAATGGTAGCGCCCAGCTTGGCCAAGTTGTCTTTTACCGACTTGTCTGCGGCGGCTGCGTCCTTGGCCGGCTCCAGCGCCATGGCGGCTTGGGCGGTGCCGACAAAGCCGTCTTCGTCGGTCAAGGTGAGTGCCAGACCATCGGCAGTGCGCTCCAGCTGCATCCACACGCCGATGCGCCGGTCGCTGCTTTTCTTTTCCAGCACACGGGTCCAGTTGACGTCGCGGTTGCGGTTCACTTCCACACCCTTGCGCAGGTCCTTCAAGCCCGCAATCGGGTCCTTGGGGAACACGCGCCACAGGCCTTTGCTGGCGTTCATCGCCTCGGCGCGGTTGATGGCCAGGCCCACCAGTTCCTTCTGCAGGTCGTAGTAGCACAGGCCGTCGCCATTGCTCAGGGCCTTGGAATGGTCGTTCAGTTCCAGCTCCACGCTGTCGGTGTTGACTTTGGTGACATAGCCGATCGGCTGGCCCGGGTTCTTGGGGCTGTCAAAGGCGCCGATGGTCTCCTGGCGGCCGTTGACGAAGTAATCGGTGAACTCGCGGTTGAAGTTCTGGTCCGGGTCGGGCTCGAAGGTGAAGGTGGTGCGCCCGCTGCTGCTGCGTGCCAGCGGTGCGTCGGTGTACTGCCGGTCTTCGATCAGCTGGTCGAGCAGCTTGCGGTAATGGGCGGTGATGTTCTTCACGTAGCCCATGTCCTTGTAGCGGCCCTCTATCTTGAAGCTGCGGATGCCCGCGTCCACCAGGGCGGCCAGGTTGGCGCTCTGGTTGTTGTCCTTCATCGAGAGCACATGCTTGTCGTGGGCCACGAAGCGGCCCTTGGCGTCGACCACCTGGTAGGGCAGGCGGCAGGCCTGGCCGCACTCGCCGCGGTTGGCGCTGCGACCGGTGTGCGCCGCGCTGATGTAGCACTGCCCGCTGTAGGCTACGCACAGCGCGCCGTGCACGAAGAATTCCAGCGTGCAGCGCTCGGGGTCGGTGGCGGCACGGATGGCGGCAATCTGTTCCAGCGTGAGCTCGCGTGCCAGCACGATCTGGCTTAGACCCACGTCCTGCAGGAAGCGGGCCTTTTCGGGTGTGCGGATGTCGGTCTGGGTACTGGCGTGCAGCTGCAGCGGCGGCATGTCGATGTTCAGCAAGCCCATGTCCTGCACGATCAGGGCGTCCACTCCCGCCTCATACAGCTGCCAGGCCTGCTTGCGCGCCGGCTCCAGCTCGTCGTCACGCAAGATCGTGTTCATGGTGACGAAGATGCGGCTGTTGAAGCGGTGCGCGTGCTGCACCAAGCGGGCGATGTCGGCCACGCTGTTGTCGGCGCTGGAGCGGGCTCCGAACCCGGGGCCGCCGATGTAGACGGCGTCGGCGCCGTGGTTCACGGCCTCGATGCCGATGTCGGCCGTGCGCGCTGGGGCCAGGAGTTCAAGTTGAAAATCGGAGAGAGACATATTTGCAAAGGATGAGGCGCAATTATCCCAGCCGCACCCCACGCCCGCCAGCGCAGGGGCAAGTGCTGCGTACACTCAGCGCCCATGCATTCCTCGCAACGCTTCGACGGCATCGACTCCCTGCGTGGCCTGGCCATGGTGTGGATGACCGTGTTCCACTTCAGTTTCGATTTGGCCAATGCTGGGTACACGCAGCAGAATTTCTATGTCGACCCGGTGTGGACCTGGCAGCGTACCTGCATCCTGAGCCTGTTCCTGCTGTGCGCCGGGGCAGGGCAGGCCATTGCGGTGGCGCAGGGGCAAAGCTGGGGACGCTTCTGGCGCCGCTGGGCCCAGATTGCGGGCTGTGCCTTGCTGGTGAGCCTGGGTTCCTGGTTCATGTTTCCCAAGAGCTACATCCACTTCGGCGTGCTGCACGGCATGGCCGTCATGCTCATCGTGGCGCGCCTCACGGCCGGTTGGGGCCGGTGGCTATGGCTGGCAGGTCTCTTGGCAGTTGCTAGTAAATTCGTAGCTGCCTACGCAATATCCACGGGGGGTATGCCCCAATTCTTCAATGAAAAAGCACTCAATTGGCTGGGTTGGGTAAGCCGCCTACCCATCACCGAAGACTATGTGCCGGTGTTTCCCTGGTTGGGGGTCCTGTGGTGGGGCATGGCTGCCACGCAGTGGTGGCTGCAACGGGGGGGCAGGCCACCCATGGCTTCCTTGCGCCATGTTGCGCCTTTGGGTTGGCTGGGTCGGCACAGCTTGAGCTACTACATGCTGCACCAGCCCATCATGCTGGGTGGCCTCGCCTTGTTTGGGGTGTTGTCGCGGCCCTGAAGCATGCCGCGGTAGTGCCGTGCCCTCAGGGCTTGAGTGCCTTCAGCGTTTGCGCGTACAGCGCTTCGTAGCGGCCCGACTTGCGGAACTTGCCCAAGGCGGCGTTGAATTCATCGCACCACTTCTGCTCCCTGAACGCCATGTGACTGTAGGTGTCGGGAAACAGGGGGTGTATGGCGAACTGGTCTGCCCGTACCGCCGGGTTGCCCAGGATTTTGATGCTGTGCAGGAAGATGTACAAGTCACCCACACTGACGTCGGCCTCGCCCTGTGCCAGCGCACGCGCCTGCATCAGCGGCTGGGCCAGCTCCCGGTAGAGCTTGTCGTCACCAGTACCCACCGCCTGGGCGAAAGACGGCCCCAGAAAGGTCTTGGCTCCTTGGTAGGTTACCACCCGCTTGCCAGCAAGGTCGGCCACCGAGGCCACGGTCAATTGGCGGTCCTTGCGCGTCACGGCGACATCGGTGAAACGAAACACGCCGTCGGTCCTGCAACCCTTGATGTCAGAAGCCGAAAAGATGTTCGCTGCCCCATCCATGGTCCCGTCGTTGAGCGAATGCGCCAAGCGGTAGTTGGACATCTGTGGCACCAGCACCAGCTGGTGCTGCGGCATGAGCGCGAAGACGCCGCGGATGATGTCATTGAACAACCCGGCCGTACCGCGCTCGTCAAAGTAGGGCGGGAAGTTTCCGGTGCCTATGCGCAAGGTATCGGCTCGGGCTTGAACCAGAACCATCAGCGCACACACGATCACGGACCGGAAAAGAAACTTCACGGGGAGGCCTTCAACGACAAAAGACCGGCCCATCATAGTGGTGTCGCCTTGTTTTGCCTACCCCGATAGCTGCTGCAAGCGAATCGTCGATGCCTACAGCGACTCGTCCAACAGCGTAGCCCGCAACTGGCGCAGTCCTGCCGGCATCTTCAGCGTGGCCCGATCCCACCCCTCGATCTCCAGGACCTGCATCAGGCACTGTTCCAAGGCCCTGTGGGCTTGCAGTGCGCTGGCTTCGATGGTGGAGTGCACCTCCGTGTTGTTGCGCAGGTTCTGCATGCAGTCGCGCTGGTAGCGAATCAAGCGACGCAGACTGCGGAGTTCACTGGCGACCTGTCCCGGACATGCACACATGTACACCGCAGCTTCCTCCACAATGGATTCCAATTCATCGTCGGAAAAAACAACTTGCAAGTCCACCGTCATCTCCTGTTCACGGGTTCACGCTGATCCACGGGCTCAGGCAAGCGAGCAACGGTTCCTGGCCCGCATGCGCATGTTCAGCCGGGTAACATGGTACCCAATAAAAAAGCGACCCTTGGGTCGCTTTCCGGGATGGCTGGGTCGGTCGCAGCTTATTCGACCTTGGCCTTCTTCACCAGGTCGTCGCGGAACTTGGCGGCCTTCTGCTGGGGCAGAGCTTGCTGGATCTGGGGCTTCACTTCTTCGAAGCTGGGCAGCTTGATCTCACGCACGTCGTCCAGGCGGATGATGTGGTAGCCGAACTGGCTCTTCACCGGCGTGTCGGTCATCTTGCCCTTGCCCAATGCGACCATGGCGTCCGAGAACTCCTTCACGTAGTTGCTGGGAGCAGCCCAGTCCAAGTCTCCGCCATTGGCGCCGGAGCCCGGGTCCTTGGACAGTTTCTTGGCCAGGTCCTCAAACTTCTTGCCCTTCTTGATTTGGGCGATGATGTCCTTGGCCTGCTCTTCTTTTTCCACCAGGATGTGGCGGGCGCGGTATTCCTTGCCACCGTTGGCGGCGGCCCACTTGTCGTACTCGGCCTTGACTTCTTCGTCGGAGACGGGGTTGTTCTTGATGAAGTCGTTGAACAGCTCGTTGATCAGCAAGACCTGCTTGGCGTTTTCGACCTGGGCCTTGTAGCTGTCGCTGGCATCCAGGCCACGGGCCTGGGCTTCCTGGGCCAGGATTTCCAGGGTGATGGCTTCCTGGCGCAGTTCATCGGGGTTGACCGGACGACCCGCACGGGCCTTCTGGGCTGCCAGGGCGTCCAGGCGGGTCTTGGGAACGGCCTTGCCGTTCACGATGGCCACGTTTTGCGCCATGGCTGCCGGAGCAGCAGCCACCAGGAAACCGGCGGCGAGGGCGGTCAACACATACTTTTTCATGCGGGGTCCTTCAAGGGAAATACGAAAAAATCGAATTCAAGGCTCTGTGGCCTCGATGGCCAGCGCGTGCACGCCCTGGGCGATGTACTCTTGGAGTGAATCATACACAAGGCGGTGCCGTGCCACGCGGCTCATTCCTGTGAATTTGTGTGAAGCTATCCGCACCCGGAAATGGGTGCCGAAACCCGTGCCGTTGGCACCGGCGTGACCGGCATGCTGGTAGCTTTCGTCGATCACTTCAACGCGCTCCGGTTCAATGGATTGCTGCAGGTGGGCCTGCATGCGTTGGGCCAGATCCTTGCTCATGGTTGTTCCGTGTCGTGGGCCTTGTCGGCCGATCGGATGTGCGGGGCAATGTAGAACCCTTGCCCGATGATGAATGCCAGCGGCAGGAAATAGCCCCATAGCTTGAAGCTGACCCATTGCTCGGTCGTGAAATTCAGCACCACGAAACCGTTGAGCGCTGCCATGAACAGGCTGTAGACAATCCAGGCCAGGTTCAGCTTCCGCCACACCCCCTCAGGCAAGTCGAGTTGGCTACCCAACAGCAACTGCAGCACGTTCTTGCGCATGCCCCACAAGGCCCACGCCAGCGCCAGGGCCATGAACGCATACAGCACGGTGGGCTTCCATTTGATGAACCGGTCGTCATGAAACGCCAGCGTGAGAGCGCCGAAACCCAGCACCATCAGCAGCGTGATCTTGTGCATGGGTTGCAACTTGCGGTCCATGGCGTAGATCACCAGCATCTGCACCATCGTGGCGACCATGAGCACGCCGGTGGCAACGTAAATGTCGTGAAGCTTGTAGGCGCCGAAAAACAGCAGGATGGGGAGGAAGTCGATCAGGGTTTTCATTCAGGCGTGAAGTGTAGCGAAGCCGAATTCATGCAGTAGCGCAAGCCCGTGGGGGCCGGACCGTCTTCGAACACATGTCCCAGATGGGCACCGCACTGGCTGCACACCGTCTCCACCCGCACCATGCCGTGGCTGCGGTCAATGATTTCCGTGATGGCTCCTGGCCTGGCCTGCGAAAAGCTGGGCCAGCCACAGCCGGCGTCGAACTTGGTGTCGGACGCGAACAAGGTGTTGCCACAGCAGATGCAGTGGTAGCGACCGGGCTCCCAGTGGGTTTCGTACTTGCCCGTGAAGGGGCGTTCGGTCGCCGCGTGGCGGGTCACCTCAAAGGCCCGTGGTTCGGCGCCTTTGGCGGCCAACTCGGCCTGCCACTCGGCTTCAGTCTTCTGGATCGGAAAGCCCATGGATACCTCCTTTCAAGGGTTCAGGAACTGCAGGAGAGCGAAATCTGCGCGGCCCAGTCGGGGGCACTGTGGGCCCATTCGGCTTGCGCAGGATGTTCGTCGTAGGGCGCGGCCAAAACTTTCAGCAAATCGTTCACCACCGAGAAATCTCCTGTCTCGGCACGCTCGATGGCCTGTTGTGCCATGTAGTTGCGCAGCACGAAGCGGGGGTTGGTTCTGGCCATCAAACTGGCATCGGGCCCTTGTCCGAATTGTGCATGCAGCTCTGAAAACGATAGCAGCCAGGATTCCATGCCGCCGCGGTCAACCACATGGTCCAGCAGTTCGGTCGTCTGCCCGGTGCGGGCGAAATCAGTGAGGCGTCGCCAGAACACGGTGTAGTCCATGCGTTCGGCGGCCAGCAGGTGCAGCAGGCTGTTGATGCACTCGCGCAGCGGCCCCTGTGGCGGCGGGGTGCCAAAGCCCAACTTGCGCGCCATGGCGGCTTCGAAATGGGCGGGGTAGGCGGTCTTGAAACGGTCGAGCGCCGCAATGGCGGCATCGGAATCCCCAATGAGCGGCAACAGTGCCTGGCCCAGCGCCATGAGGTTCCAGTACGCGACCGAGGGCTGCCTGGAAAACGCGTAGCGACCTTGGCTGTCCGAATGGTTGCAGATGTGGGCCGGATCGAACCCGTCCATGAACTGGAACGGCCCGTAGTCGATGGTGAGCCCCAGGATGCTCATGTTGTCGGTGTTCATGACCCCATGGCAAAAGCCCACCGACTGCCACAGCGCCACCATGGCAGCGGTGCGCTCAGCCACCTCCCCGAGCATGGCGGCAACTGGGTTGGCCTGTGTGCGGCAATGGGGGTAGAAATGGTCCAGTACAAAATCGGTCAGCTGGCGCAGTTCGTCGTGGAGACCGTGGTGGCTGAAGTGCTCGAAGTGGCCGAAGCGGATGAAGCTGGGCGCCAGCCGGGTGACTACCGCCGCGGTTTCGGCCGCTTCCCGGTACACCGGTTGCGGCGAGCCCACCACACACAGCGCCCGGGTGGTCGGAATGCCCAGTGCGTGCATGGCCTCACTGGCCAGGAACTCGCGGATGCTGGAGCGCAGCACTGCGCGCCCGTCGCCCATGCGCGAGAAGGGCGTGCGCCCGGCACCTTTGAGCTGTACTTCCACCGAAGGCGTGTCATGCAGGTGCGGTGTGGCGAGCTCGCCCAGAAGCAGGGCGCGACCATCCCCGAGCTGGCCGGCCCAGACGCCGAACTGGTGCCCGCTGTAGACCGTAGCCACGGCGTGCATTCCCGGCACCTGCGTGTTGCCGGCAAAAACCTGCAGCGCATGGTCACTGAACAGGGTGTCGGGATCTGCCCCCAGCCACTGGGCGGCCTGTGGGCTGCGGGCCACCCACACGGGTTGGGGCAGGGGTTGGACCGGGGGCGATGCATGGAAAGCATCGCCGAGGCGGGCAAAGCGGTTGATCCAGGTCTGCGCAGGCAGGGCAGACGCCAAGGTGGGTTCAGGGGCGGACATGACCGCATTGTCCGGCCCACAGCCCAACACTGTGGCGTGTCTGGTTATTCCGCTGGCGTTTCCACGCCGCGGCCCTGCACGCAGGCCAGCAAGGCTGCATCGTCCAGCACCGTCATGCGGTTCTGGGCCAACCGCACGATGCCACGCTGCTCCAGTTGTTTGAGGGTGCGGTTGGCAGTCTGGCGCGCCATGCCTGCCAGACTGGCCAACTCATCCTGGGAGAGTTCCAGTACTCGACCGGGGCGCGATCCCATGCGTCGCAGCGCCAGCGCCAGACGCTGCTCCACGCTGCCAGTGCGTCCGGTGTGGATGACCGCCATGGCCTGCCCGAGCTTCTGGTTGAGCTCGTCGATGACGGCGCGGTTGAAGTGCATGGATTCGCGTAGAAGTCGGTCGAACATGGTTGCGGGAAGGCAAGCCAACTCGGTATCGCGCAGCGCCACCACCCGGTACTGCCGTGTTTCCTGCTTCAGTAGCGCGCCTTCTCCAAACCAGGCTCCGTCATCCAATCCCGCAAAGGTGGAGTGCTGCGTGCCGTGCAGACTTTCAATCTTGACCAGTCCGCGCACCACGCCGCACCAGCATTCGACGGGTTCATTGGCGGAAAAAACCGTTTCGCCCTTGGCGGCGCTCAGGGACTCGGTACACGCCAGCACCTCGCGCTGCATGGTCACAGGCAAGGGCCGAAACCAGGGCTGGCAGGACAGGAAGCGTTCGAGGCGAAGGGCAGGGGTGGACAGCATGGATGGACTCAACCGGTAACTGGCCAGGGCAGGAACGAGGCGCCTGGCTATCCAGGGGCCGACGGGCTTCCATCAGCCTGTCGTTTGGGCGACAGGTATTGAAGCAATTCACGCGGCGTCTGATACTGTGCGATTGTGACCCGACCTGCGGGTCGGTACTGTCCCACCCATTACAGGAGATGTTCGCATGCTGGGTCTGATGCAAAGCCACGAATTGTTGATTTCATCGCTGCTGGTGTTCGCCGAACGCCACCACGGCGAAGGCGAAATCGTTTCGCGCCGGGTGGAAGGCGACATTCACCGCTACACCTACAAGGACCTGGGGGTGCGTGCACGCAAGGTGGCCAATGCCATCGAGGGCATGAAGCTGGGCTTCAGCGACCGCGTGGCCACCCTGGCCTGGAATGGCTACCGCCACCTGGAGCTGTACTTCGGCGTGAGCGGCTCGGGGCGCGTGCTGCATACCCTGAACCCGCGTCTGCACCCTGACCAGGTGGTCTGGATCGCCAACCATGCCGAAGACCAGGTGCTGTGCTTCGACATGAGCTTCCTGCCCATCGTGCAGGCCGTGCACAGCCGCTGCACCACCATCAAGCACTATGTGGCCTTGTGCGACGCCGACAAGCTGCCTGCTGACACCGGCATTCCCAACCTGGTGAGCTACGAGGCCTGGATCGGTGGCCAAAGCGACCAGTACGAATGGCCCAGTTTCGATGAGAACTCGGCATCGAGCATGTGTTACACCAGTGGTACTACCGGCAACCCCAAGGCGGCGCTGTACAGCCACCGATCCACCATGCTGCATGCGCTGGCAGGGGCACTGCCCGACGCACTGAGCATGAGCTCGCGTGACACGGTGCTGCCGGTGGTGCCCATGTTCCACGTCAACGCCTGGGGCTTGCCGTATTCGGCCGCCATGACCGGGGCCAAGCTGGTGTTCCCTGGCCCGGCCATGGACGGCAAGTCGATCTACGAGCTCATCGAAGGCGAAAAGGTGAACTTCGCGGCCGGTGTGCCCACCGTGTGGCAGATGATGCTGGGTCACATGCAGGCGAACAATCTGCGCTTCTCCACGCTCAAGCGCACGGTTATCGGCGGCTCGGCCTGCCCGCCGGCCATGATCACTGCCTTCAACGACCAGTACGGCGTGGAAGTGCTGCACGCCTGGGGCATGACCGAAATGTCGCCGTTGGGCACGGTCTGCACGCTCAAGAACAAGCACCTGAACCTGGACGCCGATGCCAAGATGAAGATCCGGCTGAAGCAGGGCCGGGCGGTGTTCGGGGTGGACATCAAGATCGTCGACCCCGATACGGGCAAGGACCTGCCGTGGGACGGCAAGGCCTTCGGCGACCTGTACGTGCGCGGCCCCTGGATCATCAGCGAATACTTCAAGCACGAAGGCGGCGATGTGCTGACCGATGGCTGGTTCCATACCGGCGACGTGGCCACCATCGACCCCGATGGCTACATGCAGATCACCGACCGCAGCAAGGACGTCATCAAGTCCGGCGGCGAATGGATCAGCTCGATCGACGTGGAGAACATTGCCATGGCCCACCCGGCAGTGGCAATGGCGGCGTGCATTGGCATGAAGCACCCCAAGTGGGACGAGCGCCCGATCATTGCGGTGGTCAAGAAGCCGGCCATGGACGTGACACGCGAGGAGCTGTTGGCCTTTTTCGAAGGCAAGACGGCCAAATGGCAGATCCCCGACGACGTGGTGTTCGTGGAAGCCATACCGCTCGGCGCCACCGGCAAGATGCAGAAGACCAAGCTGCGCGAGCTGCTCAAGGACTACCGCCTGCCCGGCGTCTGACCCTTCTTTGGGTGCCGCCCTGTGCGGGCGGCAGCCCTTTCATCAGGGTTTGTCCCAGTCGTGACATCGGCCCTGTTCACACCTCCGAATTCCCCCCTACAATCAAAAAAGAACGATCGTTCTATTTTTAAAGAGGATTGACCACATGACAGCGCAATACCAAGTCCAGGGCGACATCGCCGTGATTACGTTGAACAATCCGCCCGTCAACGGGCTGGGCCTGTCCACCCGCCAGGGTATCGCAGACGGCATGTCCAAGGCCAATGCCGATGCCGCCGTGAAGGCCATCGTCATCACCGGTGCCGGCAAGGCATTCTCCGGCGGCGCCGACATCAAGGAGTTCGGCAAGCCTACGGCCATGCAGGAACCCAACCTCAACAGCGTGATCGGCGTGCTGGAAAACTCCTCCAAGCCGGTGGTTGCTGCCATCCACACCGTGGTGATGGGTGGCGGTCTGGAACTGGCGCTGGGTTGCCACTACCGTGTGGTCGCCCCTGGCACCGGCGTGGCCCTGCCCGAAGTGAAGCTGGGCCTGCTGCCCGGTGCTGGCGGCACGCAGCGCCTGCCACGCGTGCTGGGCGTGGAACCCGCCCTGAACATGATCGTCAGCGGTGAGACCATCAAGAGCGAAATGCTGGCCATGGCCCCGGGCCAAAAGCTGTTCGACAAGATGGCTGCCTCGGCAGAGTCGGTGCTCGAAGAAGCCATTGCCTTTGCCCGCGAGAAGGCCGATGTGCGCCCCCTGCCGCTGGTGCGTGACCTCAAGTGCAAGCACCCCCAGGGTGACGCCTACTTCCAGTTCGCCCGCAACATGGTCAAGGGCATGAGCAAGAACTTTCCCGCCCCGACCAAGTGCGTGGACGCGGTGGAAGCCGCCACCAAGAAGAAGTTCGATGAAGGCATGGCCGTCGAGCGAGAGATCTTCATCAACCTGATGTGGACTGCCGAGAGCCGCAGCCTGCGCCACCTGTTCCTGTCCGAGCGCGCCGCGTCCAAGATTCCCGATGTGCCTTCCGACACACCGGTGCGCGCCATCAACTCGGTGGCCGTCATCGGCGCCGGCACCATGGGTGGCGGCATTGCCATGAACTTCCTGAACGCCGGCATCCCCGTGAAGATGCTGGAAATGAAGCAGGAAGCGCTGGACCGCGGCATTGCCACCATCCGCAAGAATTACGAAGCCCAAGTGGCCAAGAAAAAGCTCAAGCAGGACAAGTACGAGCAGCGCATGAGCCTGCTCTCCACCACGCTGAGCTACGACGACCTGACCGGCACCGACCTGGTGATCGAAGCCGTGTTCGAGGAGATCGGCGTCAAGGAAGCCGTGTTCAAGGAGCTCGACCGCGTGATGAAGCCCGGTGCCATCCTGGCCTCCAACACCTCCACGCTGGACGTGAACAAGATTGCATCCTTCACCAAGCGCCCCGAAGACGTGGTGGGTCTGCACTTCTTCAGCCCGGCCAACGTGATGAAGCTGCTGGAAGTGGTGCGCGGCGAGAAGACCGCCAAGGACGTGATGGCCACCGTGATGGGCATTGCCAAGAAGATCAAGAAGACCGCCGTGGTCTCCGGCGTGTGCGACGGCTTCATCGGCAACCGCATGATCGAACAGTACGGCCGCCAGGGCGGCTTCCTGCTGGACGAAGGCTGCACCCCCGCGCAAGTGGACAAGGCCATGGAGAAGTTCGGCATGGCCATGGGCCCGTTCCGCATGGGCGACCTGGCCGGCAACGACATCGGCTGGGCCATCCGCAAGCGCCGCTACCAGGAAAAACCCGACATGAAATACAGTAAGACCGCCGACCTGCTGTGCGAGAAGGGCCGCTTCGGCCAGAAAGTGGGCAAGGGCTGGTACGACTACGTCGAAGGCAAGCGCGATGCGATCCCGAACCCGGAAGTGGAGCAGATGATTGCCGACCACCGTGCCGCACTGGGCATCACCCCCCGCAAGATTTCCGACGAGGAAATCGTTCAGCGCCTGGTGTTCGCCCTGGTGAACGAAGCCGCGCACATCTTGGAAGAGGGCATTGCCAACAAGGCCAGCGACATCGACATCGTCTACATCTTCGGCTACGGCTTCCCTCCCCACCGCGGTGGCCCCATGAACTACGCCGACGAAGTGGGCCTGTTCAACGTGGTGCAGGCCATGAACCGCTTCGCGCAGAACCCGCTGGACGACGCCAAGTTCTGGCAACCCGCGCCGCTGCTGGCCCGCCTGGCCGCTGAAGGCAAGACCTTCAACTGAGCCGCCGCCGTTCAAGCCCACAGAATCAAGGAATCACCATGACATCCGCAGTTATTGTTTCTACCGCCCGTACCCCCCTGGCCAAGAGCTGGAAGGGTGCCTTCAACATGACCCACGGTGCCACCCTCGGCGGCCACGCCGTGGAGCACGCCATCCAGCGCGCCGGCATCGAAGCCGGTGAGGTGGACGACGTCATCATGGGCTGTGCCACGCCCGAAGGCGCTACCGGTGCCAACATCGCCCGCCAGATCGCCCTGCGCGCTGGCTGCCCGGTGACCGTGTCGGGCATGACCATCAACCGTTTCTGCTCCTCTGGGTTGCAGACCATCGCCACCGCCGCACAAAGCATCATTTCGGGCCAAGGCGACATCTATGTGGCCGGTGGCGTGGAAGCCATTTCCTGCACCGGTCAGGAAATGAACCAGCACATGCTCAGCGACCCCTGGCTGGTGAAGAACAAGCCCGAGATCTACTGGAACATGCTGCAAACCGCCGAGAACGTGGCCAAGCGCTACAACATCAGCCGCGAAGCCATGGATGAGTACGGTGCCGCCAGCCAGCAGAAGGCCGCTGCCGCTCTGGCCGCCGGCCTGTTCAAGGACGAGATCGCCCCCATCACCGTCACCATGGGCGTGGCCGACAAGGTCATGGGCCTGATGACCAAGCAGGTCACCGTGAGTGATGACGAAGGCATCCGCCCCGGCACCACCTACGACGGCATCAAGGGCCTGCGCTCGGCCGTACCCGGTGGCCTGGTCACCGCGGGCAACGCAAGCCAGTTCTCCGACGGCGGCGGTGCTGTGGTGGTGATGCACGAGAAGCTGGCCGAGCAGAAGGGCCTCAAGCCCCTGGGCCGCTTCCTGGGCTTTGCCGTGGCGGGTTGCGAACCCGACGAGATGGGCATTGGCCCCGTGTTTGCCATCCCCAAGGTGCTCAAGCGCCTGGGTCTGGGCATCAACGACATCGACCTGTGGGAACTCAACGAAGCCTTCGCCGTGCAGGTGCTGTACTGCCGCGACAAGCTGGGCATCCCCGCCGACAAGCTCAACGTCAACGGCGGCGCCATCGCCGTGGGCCACCCCTACGGTGTCTCTGGCCAGCGCCTCACCGGCCACGCCCTCATCGAAGGCAAGCGCCGCGGTGCCAAGCGCGTGTGTATCACCATGTGCATCGGCGGCGGCATGGGCGCTGCCGGGGTGTTTGAGGTACTGTAAGTACCAGCAAGTCGCTACATTCTTTGTAGCTGGCCGCGCTTTCTCCACAGGGGCTGCGCGGCTTTTTTCTGTCAATTTGTCTGCGGTGGGCTAGGATTCATTCATGGTACTGACAAAGCACATTTCCACAACATGATCACCCTACGCGTATTTGCTATCGCTTGGTTTCTCTGTGTTCTCCCCATTCAAGGCAATGCGCGGGCGCCTGTCGACCCGACCGTCCAATCGTTCGTCAAGCGCTGCAACGTTTATGTGAACGCTGAGAATGCCCACAGCTCAGATTTCCTACTGAGTGGCGAAAGAGCAAAGCTAAGGGCCTCTAAGCCCCCCATCTCACTTCATTTGGCGGATTGTGAAAACGCGCACTACAAGATTCGACTGATTAATGGAGGGGTCACTTTCGTCAAATTTGGCTATCCAACGAAGGATGATCCGGATTACAAAGGTGATCAGTACGAATGGGTGCCCGATAGTCAGTCCGACCGGTACTGGCGCTTCGACTTTTTTGGATGGGAGTGGGGCGGATGGTTGCTCGTTGATAAACGAACCGGCAGAAAGATCGAGACGAAGACGGAATGTGGGCGTGGGGAGATAGTCTTCGCAAGGAACTACATCGCGACAATGTGTTCTGGTGCCTATGAAAATCAAGTCGATACCTTGTATATCGCGGATGTTGAACAAGAACCTGTGATGTGGTCAAAAGGAATACAGCAAGGGCTTTGTCCGAACGACGAGCGTTTCTCCCTGCATGAATTTCAATCCCAAAAATCGGGAGCATTTGCCATCGAATACGAGTGTGATTCCGGCAGCAAAGGAAAGGCCAGCTTTAAGGTCGACGATTCAGGCTTGAAGAGCCGTATTCGTGGTGTAAACCGCCTTTGGGAGTGGGACCGGTAGTCGTCACCAACACGACAGAGACGCTTCGCTGTGCGCGCCGGAGTACGCAAGAATGCGGCTCCGGCTTTTTTTCTTCAGGCCCCGCCATGACCCTGCGTACCACCATCGATTTCCTGCTCCACGACTGGCTCCACACCACCGAGCTTGCCGCCCGTGAGCGCTATGCCGACCACAACCGCGAAACCATGGACGCGGTGCTCGACACCTGCGAGCGCATTGCCCGCGAGAAATACGCACCGTTCAACCGGCTGGTGGACGTGGAGGAGCCGCGCACGGTGACGGAGCCCGACGGCAGCCTGCGCGTCGTGCTGCCCCAGGCTTCGCACGATGCCTTCAAGGCATTTGCCGAATCCGGCATGCTCAGCGCCGCGCAGGACTACGACATTGGTGGCATGCAGCTGCCCTACAGCGTGGAGGCGGCGGCCAATGCCTTTTTCTCCTGCGCCTCGGTCGGCATCAACGCCAGCCTGCTGTCGGTGGGCAACGCCAACCTGCTCATGGCGCATGGCACGCCGCTGCAGAAGGAAGTGTTTGCCCTGAACGAGTTTTCCGGGCGCTGGGCCGGCACCATGTGCCTGTCCGAGCCGCAGGCTGGCTCCAGCCTGAGCGACGTGGCCACCCGTGCCGTTCCGGATGGTGCGGACTTTGCCACCGACGCGCTGGGCCCGCGCTACCGCCTCAAGGGCAACAAGATGTGGATCTCCAATGGCGACCACGAGCTGACCGAGAACATCGTTCACCTCGTGCTGGCCAAGATTCCGGACGAGAACGGCAAGCTGGTGCCCGGCACCCGTGGCATCTCGCTCTTCATCGTGCCCAAGAAGCTGGTGGACACACAGGGCCAGCTCACCGGTGTGCGCAACGACGTGGCCCTGGCGGGCCTGAACCACAAGTGCGGCTGGCGCGGCACGACCAACACGCTGCTGAACTTCGGCGAAGGCCAGTTCCCGGTCAACGGGCAAAGCGGCGCCGTGGGTTACCTTGTGGGCCAGCCCGGTAAGGGGCTGCAGTGCATGTTCCACATGATGAACGAGGCGCGCATCGGCGTGGGCATTGCCGCCACCATGCTCGGCCTGGCCGGCTACTACGCATCGCTGGACTACGCCAAGAATAGACCGCAAGGCAGACCCATCACTGGCGCGGGCAAAGATGCAGCTGCGCCTCAAGCTCGCATCATCGAACACGCCGACGTCAAGCGCATGTTGCTGGCCCAGAAGGCCTATGGCGAAGGCGCCTTGGCGCTGGAGCTGTACTGCGCCCGTCTGGTGGACGAGCACCACACCGCCGGTGGCGACGCGGCCGACGAGGCCCGCCTGCTGCTGGAGGTGCTGACCCCCATCGCCAAGAGCTGGCCCAGCGAATGGTGCCTGGAAGCGAATTCGCTCGCCATTCAGATCCACGGCGGCTACGGCTACACGCGTGACTTTCCGGTGGAGCAGTACTGGCGCGATAACCGCCTGAACATGATCCACGAAGGCACGCACGGCATCCAGGCCATGGACCTGCTGGGCCGCAAGGTGCTCATGGAGCAGGGCAGGGGACTGCAGTTGCTGGCGGCACGCGTGCAGGCCACCATTGCCAAGGCGCTGCCTGTGCCCGCATTGGCGGCGCACGCCAAGGCGCTGGGCAAGGCGCTGCAGGACATTGCGGCTGCAACACAGCAGGCCTGGAGCACCGGCCAACCCGAAGAAGCGCTGGCCAATGCCGTGCCCTACATGCAGGCCTTCGGCCACACCGTGTTGGCCTGGATCTGGCTCGATGTGGCGCACGCGGCGCTGCAGCTCGATGCCACCCAGGCACAACCCAGCACGCAGGGGCGTGTAGCGGCCGCGCGCTACTTCTTCCACTACGAGTTGCCCAAGATTGGTGCCTGGCTGTCCGTGGTGGCCAGCCGCGACCCCACCTGCGCGCAGATGGCCGAAGACGCTTTCTGACCCGCGGCTCCGAAGCGCGTGCGCCTCGGAGTTCTCAGGGAGTCTGCAGCAGCGAAAGGTAGTCCACCAGACCGTCCAGCACGCTTCCCCAGCCCTGGTTCATGCTGGAGTGGCCCGCAAGGAAAGTGGCTTGCTCATCGTCGCTGGCGTCCAGGGGCGCCCACTGGATCGTCAGCAGGGTTCCTCCGTCTTGCTCTGCGAACGTGGTGGTCGAGAGCGTACGCAGAGGCCAGCCGGGGTTCCAGGGGTTGCGGGTCACGCCTCCACTCGCGTCTGAGAAGTGCTGGATCAGGACGATCTTTTCCGGTGCCACGATTTCGCGGAAGTTCCACATGCCCCACAAGGTGCCGCCCCCTTCCAGGGCTTGGCTGTAGTGAAAGGTCTGTCCCACCCGAAAGTCCATGGCACCGTGGGACATGGTCACCCCTTTCGGGCCAAACCAATGCTGCAGATGCTCGGTTTGGGTGTACACGTCCCACACCAGCGAGCGCGGGGCTTTGAGATGGCGAGAAATGACGAAGGGGAGGCCTGTGGTGCTGTTCATGGTTTTCGCTTTCGGCGGGCGGGTTGGAGAGTGGTATCGGACACCGGCTTGGCTTGCAGTTCCGCCAGATAGTCTTCCAGGCGGTCAAGGCTCTGTTCCCAGAACTGGCGGTACTGCGCCACCCAGTCGGCAGCCTCGCGCAGTGGCGCCGCCTGCAGCTGGCAAGGGCGCCATTGGGCTTGTCGGCCCTGGCGCACCAGCCCGGCGCGCTGAAGCACCTTGAGGTGCTTGGTAACCGCGGGCGCGCTGATGGAAAACGGTTTGGATAGCTCAGCGACGGACGTTTCGCCCTGCGACAGTCGTGCCAAGATGGCGCGCCTCGTGGGGTCGGCCAAAGCGGCGAAGGTGGCACTGAGGGGGTCGGTTGCGGGCATCAGCTGATATTAATTCACCGAATGGTTAATTACAAGCTGAAAGCCTGCCGAGTTCTTATCGCCCGTGCGACAAGCCCTCGGTGCGCCCACGGGCACAATCGCCGCTGGACCAACAACCTTTGCCATACACCGGACCGACATCCCATGACACGTACCGTTCAACAGCTTTTTGACCTGACTGGAAAAACCGCCCTGATCACCGGCGGATCGCGCGGCCTGGGCCTGCAACTGGCGCATGCCCTGGGCGAGGCCGGAGCCAAGGTGATGATCTCCTCGCGCAAGGCAGACGAATTGGAAGCCGCTGTTGCCGAACTGCAGGCCGCCGGCATTGACGCCCGCTGGGTGGCTGCCGACTGCGCCAAGGACGCAGACATCGCGCGCCTGGCCGACGAGACACTGCAGCGCATGGGCGACGTGGACATCCTGGTGAACAACGCCGGGGCCAGCTGGGGCGCGCCGGCCGAAGACCATCCCATCGAGGCCTGGGACAAGGTCATGAACCTCAACGTGCGTGGCTACTTTTTGCTGAGCCAGATCATTGCCAAGCGCAGCATGATCCCGCGCAAGCAGGGTCGCATCATCAACGTGGCCTCCATTGCCGGCCTCAACGGCAACCCGGCCATCATGACCACCATTGCCTACAACACCTCCAAGGGTGCAGTCATCAACTTCACCCGCACGCTGGGAGCCGAGTGGGGCAAGTACAACATCACCGTCAACGCCATCTGCCCGGGCTTCTTCCCCAGCAAAATGACCGCCGGCATTCTGAAGATGGCCGGTGAAGAGAACCTGGCGGCCCACGCTCCGTTGCGCCGCATCGGCGATGACGAAGACCTCAAGGGCCTGTGCGTGCTGTACGCGTCGGACGCTGGCAAGCACATCACCGGCCAGTGGCTGGCGGTGGACGGTGGCGTGAGCGTCGTTACCGGAGGATGATTTGTCAGCCAATTTGTTCGACAAGGCCGTCGGTTTCGGGGTGGACATCCCCTTTGTCCGCCACCTGGGCTTTGTGCTCACGTTGTTCGAGGGCGGGCGCTCGGAAATCCGCTACGAGGCGCTGCCCGAGCACCTGAATTCGTTTGGCGTGACCCACGGCGGTGCACTCATGACCTTGCTGGACGTGAGCATGGCCACGGCTGCGCGCAGCATCACGCCCGATATGGGGGTGGTCACCATCGAGATGAAGACCAGCTTCATGCAGCCGGCACTCGGCCCGCTCACGGCCCACGGCGAACTGATGCACCGCACCGCCACCATGGCCTTTACCCAGGCTACCGTGCGCGACGCCCAGGGCAAGGCCTGTGCCCACGCGACCGGCACCTTCAAGTACGTCAAGCGTCTGCCCACGGGTGCCAAGAGCGTGCAGGGCCTGCGTACCCCGGAAAGCGGCATATCTACCGACTGAATTGGCACCTGACCCTCACAGATATTGCGTAGGCAGCTACCAAAACCATAGCGATTGAAACGAGCACCATGGCAGACATCATCCTCCACCACTACCCGGCGTCGCCGTTTTCGGAAAAGGTCCGCCTGATCCTAGGCTACAAGGGCCTGGCCTGGAAATCGGTCATCGTCCCGTCCATCGCGCCCAAGCCCGACGTGGTGGCGCTCACCGGTGGCTACCGCAAGACGCCGTTCCTGCAGATCGGGTGCGACGTGTACTGCGACACCGCCCTGGTGGCCCAGGTGCTCGAAGACATCCAGCCCACACCCAGCCTGCGCAGCGCTACCCAGCCGGAAGTCGCCACGGTGCTGGCCCAGTGGGCCGACTCCACCTTGTTCTGGGCTGCCTTGGGCTACAGCTTCCAGCCCAAGGGGGCGGCAGGTTTCTTTGAAGGTGCGCCGCCAGAAGCCGCCGCCGCCTTTGCACAGGACCGCGCTGCCATGTCAGCCGGCATGACGCGCCTGCGCCCCGGCGATGCCGCCACGGCCTACCGTGGCTACCTGCAGCGCTTGGAAGGCATGCTGGGCCTGAGCACCTACTTGCTGGGCGCGCAGCCCTGCATTGCCGACTTCTCTGCCTACCACGGCCTGTGGTTCACGCGCACCTGCACCCCGGCGTTGGCCTCGGTGTTTGCGCCGTTTCCCCACGTGACGGCCTGGATGGACCGCATGGCGGCCATCGGCCACGGCTCCATGGAAAAGATGAAGTCGCAGCAAGCCATTGAGCTTTGTGCCAATGCCGCCGCACCAGCCGCCTTGCCCACTGGTGCCTTCGTGGACGACCATGGCATTGCCTTGGGCTCGCAGGTAAGCGTCAGCGCCGAGTCCTTTGGCCAGGAGCCCACCACGGGTGAGCTGGTGGCCGCCACGGCCGACCGCTTCATCCTGCGCCGCACCGACGAACGCGCGGGCCTGGTGCACGTGCATTTCCCCCGCATCGGCTTTGTGCTGCGCAAGGCCGAGCGCTGATTTCCACCTTTCCATTGGATACCAAACCATGATCACCGACTTCCACAACAAGACCGCCGTATTGACCGGCGCCGGTTCCGGCTTCGGACTGGAGTGCGCCCGCATTGGTGCCAAACTGGGCATGAACCTGGTGCTGGCCGACGTGCAGGCCGACGCCCTGGAGCGCTCCGCCGCCGAAATGCGTGCTGCCGGTGCCCAGGTATTGGCCATGCAGGTGGACGTGTCCAAGGCCGAGCAGGTGGATGCGCTGGCCGCGGCCACCCGCGAGCGCTTCGGTGCCCCGCACTTCGTGTTCAACAACGCGGGCGTGGGCTCGGCCGGCCTCATCTGGGAAAACACCCTCAAGGACTGGGACTGGGTGCTGGGCGTGAACCTCATGGGTGTGGTGCACGGCGTGCGCGCCTTCACCCCCATGATGCTCGAAGCCGCCGCCCAAGACCCGGCCTGGACCGGCCACATCGTCAACACCGCCAGCATGGCCGGCATGGTGAACATGCCCAACATGGGCATCTACAACGTGAGCAAGCACGCCGTGGTGTCGCTCACCGAAACCCTGTACCAGGACCTGGCGCTGGTGACCGACCAGGTGTCGGCCAGCGTGCTGTGCCCGTTCTTCGTGCCCACGGGCATCCACCAGAGCCATCGCAACCGCCCCGAAGGCATGGCGGAGGAAAAGCCCACCCGCAGCCAGATGATTGGCCAGGCCATGTCCGAAAAGGCCGTGACCAGCGGCAAGGTTACCGCCGCCGAGGTAGCGCAGATGGTGTTCGACGCCATTGCCGCCAACCGTTTCTACGTGTTCAGCCACCCGCAGTCGCTCAGCAGCGTGCAGACCCGCCTGGAAGACGTGATGCAGATCCGCAACCCCAGCGATCCGTTTGCCTACAAGCCTTCGTTGGGCGCGGACCTGAAGAAGGCCCTGCGTGCAGCGGGTTGAGACGCCTGCGGGAGGTGATGCCATGGTCGTAGTGCTGGGTAGTGTACTGGTGCGGGAAGGCTGCCTGGCCGAGGCGCAGGCCGTCAGCCTGGAGCACGTGCGCCGCTCGCGCCAGGAGCCGGGCTGTATCTCCCATGCCGTGCATGTGGACTGTGAAAACCCGAATCGGCTGGTGTTCGTCGAAGAGTGGGTCGATGACGCCACACTGCAGGCGCATTTCCGGGTTCCCGCGTCGCGGCAATTCGTGGCGGACCTGACGCGCTGCGCCGCCCAGCCGCCCGACATGGCGCTGTACCGGGCCGAAAAGCTTCCACAGCGCTCTTGATACCACCTTTGCCCGCCAGGGCCGATTAGCAGGTAAAATGGCGGGTTTTCGACCACCAACCAACATCAGGACAAGAAAATGGGCAACAAGATTGTTACCGAAGCCGATCGCAAAGCCACTCCGCGCCCCGTGCCCCCGAACGGCACCAGCATCCCCACCCCCGGCCGTGGCCAACGCGTCAGCCTGGAGCGCGGTGTTGCCACCCGTTCGAAGAAGAACCCCGGCAAGCGCCACGGCAAGTAATGCATGGCTGACACCCGTCCTGCACGGGTGCCGCTGAAACAACAAAGCCCTCCATGCGAGGGCTTTTTGTTTTGGCGAAGGCGGTGAACCTGCTGGCGGCTACCGATGGCGCTGGGGCCGCAGTTTCTTCGTCAGCCACCAGAGGGCGCCCGCGAATGGGACAGACCATGCAATCCCCGAGCCCACGATGAAGATGGCTGCATTGCCGTAGGTACCGAACCCGCCGCCGAACACGAGCGAACCATTGAGCTGGATGTACAGCCACACCCCCGGCCACAGCACCCAGGCCAGAACGCTCTCGTTCCGATACCCGAACTCGGGCGAGACCAGCACGTACGCCACGGTGGAAACAGCCAGCCCTAGAAGAAGGGCGCCGACCCCACAGCGAACCAAGGCCTTGCGCGCTTGGCTTGAATCAGCATTGAGGTTCGACATCGGGTTGTCTCCGTAAGCCATGCATGGCTGCCCAGTTCCTAGGCCTGCCTGGTCAGCCAATAGTCGCGCATCAGTTCGAGCGCCCACGTCGGCTGGCGCACTTGCTGGCGCGGCAGGAACTCCACCATCACGGGTTTGATGTCCAGTACCGGCGTGCCATCGATGGCGTCGAGCTCAGCCACTACCAGCCTCGTTCCCTCTACGCGCACTATGCGGCAGATGGTGCTGCCAATCCGGTTCGGTCGGTTCTTTCCGCGCTGTGCAAAGATGCCCACCGCCGGCCATGCAGGGTTGTTGCGCGGGTGCCGCGCGCCGGATACCACCTTGGCCGGATCTACCGCGTGAAAGAGGAACAGAACCTCCACATGCGAGAACGCCTCCAGCCCTTGCAAGGCTTCCGCGCCGAAGCCGTCCGTCAGCCGGATGCACGCCTCTTCGCCCCCCCAGAAGTCGTCCTCGGCGTGCGGCCGAACACCTTCGACAAAACCGATGGCCTGGACCGATGCATGCATTGCGATACCTCCATGTGCGAGATTCGAAACCAAAGCCGCGCCGCTTGTGGCAGCGAGCGAGCCTCATGATAAGCACCAGGGCGTGGCGAGCAGTCGGTTTGGCCGATGGGGGACGAGAGCAAGACAGATGGCTGTGACTGCCGATATCAGGGAGTGGCGCCGTGGTCGTCGATTGGCTTGCCGTCTACTGCAACCGGTTCAACGCGTCCAACGCGGCCTGCATGTCCTTGCCGTATTCGCGCAGATAGCGTTCACGCTCTTCGCTGCTCCACTCTGCAGCCGAAAAGCTGCTGACGGCGTAGCGCTTGCTGGTGATCACCACGCCGCTCTGGCGGGCCATCATGGCGCGGTCGGGGAAGGCGTTTTCCTTCAGCAGGAAGCCGTCCACATCCACCAGGCTCAGGGGGAAGGCAGGGGCCTTGTCGCGGATCAGGGCGCCGAACAGGTTGAGCTTGAATTCCTGCATGCCCACTTTCACTTCGTCGTTGAACTGCAGCAGGGCAAAGGGCTTGCCGTTGGCGTCGTACACCCGGCCGCTGACCACGTAGCGTCCGGGCTCGCGGATCTGGGCCTTGAGGTAGAAATTCAGCGAACCGTTTTCCTGCACCTCGCGGGCACCGACCCAGGTGGCGGGAACGTTGGGGCTGTAGATTACGTCGAACGCGTAGGCACCGGTTTCGCCGTTGGCGCTGATCTGGGCCAGGATGCGGATGGTGCCCGCGTACGCAGCGAAGCCTTGCGTGGAAGGCGTCAGCCGGGCAGTGTACTTGCCGTCGCGGGCCGAGATATCGGGGGCCACGCCGTCGTCATTGAATGGCACTTCGGCACTGATGAGCGTAACGGGCGTGCTGGTATCCGCCACGGTCTGGGCCTGTGAGCGGGTAATGCTTAGCGGAACGGGGCGGCCACTGTCATCGGTGGCTTCGATGCTCACCAACACCGATTCGGCACCGCTCAGGAATACGCGGTCCTGGCTGGTACGCAGGCGAATGCCTTTGACCCCCTTGCCGCTGGCGTCGCGCAGGGCCTTGAACTCTTCCACCGGTGCGAAGGGCTTGGTCTGGTCGGCGTGTTCGGAGATGGGGCGCGAGTCGTGCGGGTAGCGCGTGGCGTCGCGGTACGAGGTGTAGACCTGGGTGGCACGCTCGTAGCGTTCACGTGCCTGGCGCAGCTGCTCCTGGCGGCTGGCAGACCCAAAGGTGCTGACGGCCGCTGCAGCACCTGCGCCGGTGTCCGCAGCAGCATGGCGAGCGGCCGACGTGGCCGGTGCCGTGCTTGGCTCCAGCCCGACTGTTCCCGCATCCTCCGCGGGAAGCAGCCACCAGCCGAGCATCACGGCAAGCACCGCGCCCCCGCCCAGGGCGGCCCACGTCGATCTGCGCATTCAGGCTGTCCGCTGCTGGAGGTGCGGCTGGACGGTCAGAGCGCGTTGGCGGCCATGTTGGCGCGCACCAGCGAAACCACGCCACCCCAGTTGCCGTTGGTGTAGTGGTTGTAGGCCTCGTTGTCATCGCGGAACTTGACGCTGTGGTAGGCCCACTTGGTGGAACCGCCTTCATTCGCGGCAGTACCCAGGTTCAGGTCGTTGCACCACCAGTCCGAAGGGTTGCACAGGCTCTGGCCACCGCTGCCCGACACGCCGCCCGAGGAGTGGTAGGCCACGGCCTCGTCGTCCTGGCCGGGCAGGGTGCCGGAGTAGAGCGTGCCGCTGGCACCGGCGTACATGTAGAACCACTTGGCTCGGGTCTGGTTGTGGTCGTACATGGCGCGGGCGGTGGCGGTTTTCAGGTCGGTGGTCAGCGGGTCGGAAACGGCCCAGCTGCCGATGTCGGCCAGTTCGCTGCCGCCACCGGCCCCGGCGGCGATGTTCACCCACTTGATGTTCCAGCCGGTTTGCGTGCCGCCCGCGTCACCGCACACGCCGCTGCTGTTGGGGGTGGCGTTCTTGATGTTGCGGGTGCTGCCGCCAAACAGGGACAGGGCATAGCCGGTCTGCAGATTGCCCGCGGAGTGGGCGGCGATGTAGCACCAGTTGTTGCCGGTGCAGAAGCAGTCCAGCGCATCACGGATGCGGTAGTTCTGCAGCGAGATCTTGTTGTAGCCGTCCCAATTCACGGCCTTCTTGTTCACCCCGGCGGCGATGGAGGAGGGGCCCCAGTAGATGAAATCTGCGTAGTTGCCGTATTGGGCACTGGAGTTGCTGCGGCCATTGATCCAGAGCGAATAGTTGGTGGCGGATACGGCTCCAGCCAGGCCGAGCAGGGCGATCAGCAGCCCGGCAGCGAGGCGGCGACGGGAATCGGAAGAGCGACGAAACAGGCCAAGCAGCATGGGAGTCATCCTTTGTGAAATGGGGTTGTCGGTACCAACGAAATGAACTGCACGCGGCATTGTCCGGAAGTGTTCGTTTTGATTCCATTAGGGATAACCCGTTTTCGGATGTTTTCCAACGATGGGTGTTTAAATCCCATGATTCGCGCCTTTACCCAGCTCCCTGGTGGCTGTCCCGGAGGCTTAAAAACGAACGGAAGCGCGCCGACCAACCTGGGCCGTGGCTGTGGCACACTTGCGGCCTTTGTCGTCTGGGCCCGTTGCGGCCACCCCGCTTTTTTTCGCGTTCGTTTCTCTCCCCCACCATGCAAAAAATCATCGCGCAGATTGCGCAGGAGCTCAGTGTCCGTCCCGCACAGGTTGAGGCGGCCGTTGATCTGTTGGACGGCGGCGCCACCGTGCCCTTCATCGCCCGCTACCGCAAGGAAGTAACGGGCGGGCTGGACGACATCCAGCTGCGCGAACTGGAAGTGCGCCTGGGTTATCTGCGTGAACTGCGCGACCGCAAGGAAGCGGTCATCAAGAGCATTGAAGAGCAGGGCAAGCTCACCCCCCAGTTGCTGGCAGCCATTGCCGCTGCCGCCACCAAACAGGAGGTGGAAGACCTCTACCTGCCGTTCAAGCCCAAGCGCCGCACCAAGGGCATGATCGCCCGCGAAGCAGGCATCGAGCCGCTGGCCGACGCCCTGTTTGCCAACCCGACCCTGGTGCCCGCCGATGAGGCGCAGAAGTATGTGCTGAAGGACAAGACCGAGGCCGGCGACGACTTCACCACCGTGCAGGCCGTGCTGGATGGCGTGCGCGACATCCTGAGCGAGCGCTGGGCCGAAAACCCGGCCCTGGTGCAGGCGCTGCGCGAATGGCTGTGGCAGGAAGGCCTGCTCAAGTCCACGCTCATGGCGGGCAAGGACGAGAACAACGCCGACGTGGCCAAGTTCCGCGACTACTTCGACTACGACGAGCCCATCGGCCGCGTACCCTCGCACCGCGCCCTGGCCGTGTTCCGGGGCCGCGCGCTCGACATTCTGGATGCCAAGCTGGTCGTTCCCGAGCCAGAGTCAGCATCAAATCCAGCCTCTGCCCGCACGGATAGTGCGCAGGCAGCTACCAATTCCGTAGCGAAAACGCGCCCGGCACCGGTGGTGAGCCTGGCCGAAGGCCGCATTGCCTTGCACCTGGGCTGGAGCCACCAGGGTCGGCCTGCCGACGACCTGATCCGCAAGTGCGTCGCCTGGACCTGGAAGGTCAAGCTTTCCCTGTCCACCGAGCGCGACCTGTTCGCCCGCCTGCGCGAGGACGCGGAAAAGGTGGCCATCAAGGTGTTCGGCGACAACCTGCGTGACCTGTTGCTGGCGGCTCCCGCCGGCCCGCGCGTGGTGATGGGCCTGGACCCTGGCATCCGCACCGGCGTCAAGGTGGCGGTGGTGGACGCGACGGGCAAGCTGGTGGACACCGCCACGGTGTACCCGCATGAACCCAAGCGCGACTGGGAAGGCAGCCTGCACACCCTGGGCAAGCTGTGTGCGAAGCACAGCGTGAACCTCATCGCCATCGGCAATGGCACTGCCAGCCGCGAGACCGACAAGCTGGCCGCCGACCTGATCAAGCTGCTGGCCAAGATGGCGGCGCAGGCGGGCGCCCCCGAAGTGAAGGTGGAAAAGGTGGTGGTGAGCGAGGCCGGTGCCTCGGTGTACTCCGCCAGTGAATATGCCAGCCAGGAAATGCCGGACGTGGACGTGAGCCTGCGCGGCGCGGCTTCCATTGCCCGGCGCCTGCAGGACCCGCTGGCCGAGCTGGTGAAGATCGACCCCAAGAGCATCGGCGTGGGCCAGTACCAGCACGACGTGAACCAGAGCGAGCTGGCGCGCACACTGGACGCGGTGGTGGAAGACTGCGTGAATTCGGTGGGGGTGGACCTGAACACCGCTTCCGTGCCGCTGCTGAGCCGCGTCTCGGGCCTCTCGGGCACCGTGGCCAAGGCCGTGGTGCGCTGGCGCGAGGCCAACGGCGCTTTCAGCAGCCGCCAGGACCTGATGAAGGTAACCGGCCTGGGTGCCAAGACCTTCGAGCAGAGCGCGGGATTCTTGCGCATCCGTGGCGGCAGCAACCCGCTGGACATGACGGGCGTGCATCCTGAGACCTACCCGGTGGTCGAACAGATTCTGGCCAAGACCGGCAAGCCGATTACCGAGGTAATGGGCCGCACCGACATGCTCAAGACCCTCAAGCCTGAGCTGTTCGCCAACGAGCAGTTCGGTGTCATCACCGTCAAGGACATTTTTTCCGAGCTGGAGAAACCGGGCCGCGATCCGCGCCCGGACTTCAAGGTGGCGCGCTTCAACGATGGCGTGGAGGACATCACCGACCTCAAGGAAGGCATGATCCTGGAAGGCACCGTGAGCAACGTGGCCCAGTTCGGCGCCTTTGTGGACCTGGGCGTGCACCAGGACGGCCTGGTGCATGTGAGCCAGCTGAGCCACAAGTTCGTGAATGACGCCCGCGAGGTGGTCAAGACCGGCGACATCGTCAAGGTGCAGGTGCAGGAGGTGGACGTGGCCCGCAAGCGCATCAGCCTCACTATGAAAATAGGAGCTGCACCCGCCGGTTCATCGAGGGCTGGAGGCCAGAAAGCGGGGGACAACCGGTACCAGGGTCCAGCCCGCGGCGAGCGCCAGGTGGGCCGCTACCAGGACAGCGCACCCGCCGGTGCCGGTGCCATGGCCGCCGCATTCGCCAAACTCAAGCGTTGATAGGACGGTCGCAGCACGAAGGTGACTGCGCTGCGCTGCAGTCCGCGTGATAATGCCGCCATCACCACTACGGGAGCGTTGCCTGTGCCGGGCCTGAGTCTGAAGGAGTTGCTGCAACAGCCGTTTCATGTGCCCAGCGTCCCGCGCGTGGTGGCGGTGCTGCTGACCGAACTGGAACACCCGGTGGCGGACCTGCGCCGCATCACGCAGCAGATCAGCACCGACCCGGCATTGACCTTGCGCCTGCTGCAGTGGGCCAACGCCGAAAGCGTGGGCCTGCGGGGCCAGATCAGCAGCGTGTCGGAAGCCCTGGCGCTGCTGTCGCTGGCCGACGTGAAGAAGGTCGCCAAAGAAGCGGCTGCTGGCGCCACGCTCAAGGCGGTGCCCGGCATCAGCCTGCCGCAGTTCTGGACCTACAGCCTCAACGTGGCCAAGGTCTCGCGCTCCCTGGCCGCCGTGGTGCGCCAGAACCAGCAAGCAGCCTTTACCTGTGGCCTGATCCATGGGCTCGGTGAGTTGGCGATGCATCTGGCCATGCCCGAAGACATGGCCGCGCTCGATGCCAAGGTGAAACCCCTGGACCTGAAGCGCGCCAAGGCCGAACGCCAGCAATTCGGCTACTGCTGGGCCAGTGTGGGCGCCGGATATGCCCAGGCTTGGGGCCTGCCGCAGACCCTGGTCGATGCGCTGGAGCACCAGTACGCTCCGTTCGAGAACGATGTCTACGAACCGCTGGCCGGCGTCATCCACCTGGCCACCTGGCGCGCCCGCTGCAAGGAAGCCACGCTGGACGACCGCGAGATGGCGGTCACCTTTCCGGGTTTCGTTGGCGAGGTGCTGGGCCTGGACATCGACATGGTGCTGCAGCAGGACCCCTTCGACTGGGCCGCCCACACCTAATCCATCCCTAAACCAACCGTGCCGTCGTTGCTCAGCCTTGTCGTACATCGTGTACTGTCTGCGGCTTCACGCCTAGGCACGCATGATTTAGGAATGGATTGACTTCACGTATTTCCCATGCAAGCTCTGCACATCCACGCGGGCCCGAAGGCGCGCGAACACATCGCCCGCTGCGGCCTTGCTCCCTCCCACGTCACCACCATTCCGGGCGCCGCGGGTGGCCCCAAGGGGCTCATCCTCGGGCCGCTCGACCGGTTCCTGTTCGGGCAGTGGTTGCCGCAAAGCTCGCAGCCGATTGACCTCGTGGGGGCTTCCATTGGGGCCTGGCGCATGGCCACGGCATGCCTGGACGAGGCTGTGCAGGCGTTCGCGCGGCTCGAGCACGACTACATCCACCAGCACTACGACCTGCCACCGGGGCAGAAACGCCCCACGGCGAACCAGGTGAGCGAAACCTTTGGCGAGAACCTGCGCGCCTTCTACAGCGGACGGGTAGGGCAGGTGCTGCAGCACCCGCGTTACCGGTTGCACATCGTCACCTCGCGCGGTCGCCACCTGCTGCGCACCGAGCACGCGCTGCGCACCCCGCTGGGCTACCTGGGTGCCTTTGCCACCAACGCCGTGCACCGCAAGGCCATGGGGGCCTGGTTGGAACGGGTGGTGTTTTCGGCGCCACAGGTTGGGGGAGGGGCCGCACCACTGCCCTTTGGAACGCAGGACTACCGTACGCGCCAAGTGGCGTTGTCCGACGCCAACTTCAACGATGCGCTGCAGGCCAGCTGCTCCATTCCCTTCGTGCTGCGCGCCGTGCACAACATTGCGGGCGGGCCGCCCGGCGCCTACTGGGACGGCGGCATCACCGACTACCACCTGCACCTGGATTACCCCAGCGCCCCGAAAGCCAAAGCAGCCGCTATGGAAAATGCAGCGGCTCACGCAATGAATTCGCGGGCTACAGCCGAAAATGGCATTGTTCTTTATCCGCATTTCCAGCAGGCGGTGGTGCCGGGCTGGCTGGACAAGAGCCTGCGCTGGCGCCACGGCTCTACGCACTTCCTCGACACCATGGTGGTGCTGGCCCCCAACCCCGAGTGGGTCAAGACCCTTCCCAACGCCAAGCTACCCGACCGCACCGACTTCACCCGCTTCGGCCCCAACCTGGCCGCCCGGGTGCAGGCCTGGTCCACCGCAGTGTCGGCGGCCCAGCAGCTGGCGGACGAGTTTGCGCAGTGGCTGGAGCAGCCCGACCCGGGCCGCGTGCTACCGCTTTAGGGCCTGTTCACATCAATTTCCAAAGGTGCGTTGCAATCCAAAAAGTCGGTGCGCAAGGCGCAAAACGCAGCCGGGGTTGCTCCCCCGGCAAGGCTTTGCAACGCCGCGTGCGGGCTTTTTGGTGCAACCCTGCGGGAAAGGGGTGAAAACAGAGCCACTCGGCGTTGCACTCCTTGCCCAGACGCCCAGTCTGGGCTTCGTCGTGCGCCTTGATTACCTCTGTTTTCACCCCTTTCGCACTTTGGAAATTGGTGTGAACAGGCCCTAACCCTCACATCGATTCCAGCAGCATCTGGCGGTAATCCTCGGCGGAGGCCAGGCGCGGGTTGGTCTTGTGGCAGTGGTCGGCCAGGGCGCCGGTAATGACGGCATCGAAATCGGCCTCGGTGACCCCCAGCGCAGCCAGCCCGGTAGGCAAGCCCAAGCGGGCATTCATGTCGCGCAGGGCCGGGGCGACATCAGCGCCACCGGAAAGGCCCATGGCATGCGCCATGCGCTCCAGCCGCTTTTCACTGCATACCGAGTCGTCGGTGGCATTGAAGCGGACCACGGCGGGCAGGAACATGGCATTGAGCGTGCCGTGGTGCAGGTGCGGGTTCACGCCACCCAGTGCATGGCTCAGCGAGTGCACGCAGCCCAGTCCTTTCTGGAAGGCCATGGCGCCTTGCATGCTGGCGCTCATCATCTGGCGGCGTGCCTCGCGGTCGGCACCATTGCGAGTGGCGCGCTCGATGTGGGCCCAGCCACGCTCCAGCCCGTCCAGGGCAATGCCATCGGCGGGAGGGTTGAACGCCGCCGACATGAAGGTTTCCATGCAGTGCGCGATCGCGTCCATGCCGGTGGCAGCAGTCAGCATGGCAGGCAGGCCCAGCGTCAGCTCCGGGTCGCAGATGGCGACCTTGGGCACCAGATGCCACGAATGAAAGCCAAGCTTGCGGTGGTCGTCCACGATGATGATGGCGCCGCGCGCCACCTCGCTTCCCGTACCGGCGGTGGTGGGCACCGCAATGATGGGTGCCACGGCCTCGGTGATGCGGGGCGAGCCGCCCTCGATGGTGGCGTAGTGCGTGAGCGGCCCCGGGTGCGTGGCGGCAATCGCCACGCCCTTGGCGCAGTCGATGGCCGAGCCTCCGCCCACTGCCACCAGTCCGTCACAGCCCTGCGCCCGGAACAGTTCCGCTGCGGCACGCACCGCTGCTTCGGTGGGGTTCGAGGGGGTCTGATCGAAGACGGTGCAGGGCAGGGGAGCCAATGCGTCCAGCGCCTTCTGCAGCACACCGGCGGCACGGATACCGGCATCGGTCACCACCAGGGGCCGCGTGATGCCCTTGGCCTGGCACTCCTGCTGCAGCAAGCCGACTGCGCCGAAGTCGAACTGGATTTGCGTGATGTACTGGATCAGTGCCATGCGGTTCCCCTTTACGATCAAGACTCTGGCAATGTAGCAGCAGCCCTATCTCCCATGAGTCACCAAAATTACCACCACCGCAACCCTCGCGCGCAGCTGACCCCGGCCATGCGCAAGGTGCTCGACGCCATGGCCCGCGCCGCCCACGTGCCGCTGCATGCACTGACCCCGCAGCAGGCCCGCTCGGCCTACACGGCTGGTGCCGACGTGCTGGAACTGCCCAAGCACCGCCTGCAGCGGGTGGAAGACTTGCTGATACCGGTGCGGGATGGCACGCATATCGGTGCCAGACTGTACGCGCCGGACAACGGATCGCACGGGGTGCTGGTGTACTTCCATGGCGGCGGCTTCACCATCGGCAGTGTGGACACGCACGACGGGCTGAGCCGGCGCCTGAGCCACCTGGCGGATTGCGCAGTGATTTCCGTCGACTACCGGCTGGCCCCCGAACACAAATTCCCCACCGCCTTCGAAGATGCGTGGGACGCCCTGTGCTGGGTGCGGCAAGAGGCCGGACGCCTGGGCTTGGACGACCAGCGTCTGGCCGTGGGGGGGGACAGTGCCGGAGGTACGCTGTCGGCCGCCTGCGCGATTGCGGCGCGTGATGCAGGCCTGCCGCTGGCGCTGCAGCTGCTGTTCTACCCGGGCTGTGCCGCGCACCAGGACACGCCCTCGCACCACACCTATGCCCAAGGCTTTGTGCTGGAAGAGCCACACATCAGCTACTTCTTCAACCACTACATCCGCACCGCCGCTGACCGCGACGACTGGCGCTTTGCCCCGCTCGATGGGCGCACGGAAGCGGGGCACGAAGCGGAACTGCACGACGTGGCGCCTGCCTGGATCGGTCTGGCCGAGTGCGACCCGTTAGTGGATGAAGGCGTGATGTATGCGGATCGCCTGCGCATGGCGGGGGTGGCCGTGGATCTGGAAATCTACCGCGGCGTGGTGCACGAGTTCATCAAGATGGGGCGCGCCATCCCCGAGGCGCTGCAGGCCCACGCTGACGCTGCAAGGGCACTGAAGCAGGCCTTTGGCGGCTAGAACCCGAGAGACGCCAGCAGGTCGTCCACGTCACTCTGCTGCAACGCCTTGTCAGCCAATTGCGGGCCTTCGAGCACGTGGTCGTCGACGCTGGCCGGGCCGCGCAGTGCCTCCTGCACACTGGCGCTGGCCGACTCGGGTGCGCTGTCGATCAGCAGGTGCACCAACTGCATTTCGGTGCGGTTGATGATGTCGATGACTTTCTTGATCACCTGGCCGGAGAGATCCTGGAAGTCCTGCGCCATCATGATGTCCGACAGGGCATTGGCCTGGCCTTCGGCAAACTGGGCCGATTGCTTTGCGTATTTGGAGCACACGATCAGCAGACCACGGGCCTTGTCCACTGTCATGGCGGGGTCTGCGGCCATGCGCGCCAGGGACTCGCTCAGCTCGATCCCGCGGCTGGAGAGGTCGTCGCACTCGGGTTTTGCGGTTTCCACCAGGGTAAGCACCTTGTTGGCCGCGTCTTCGGTCATCTTGCCGACATAGGCCAGTCGATCCCGCGCATCCGGGATTTCGGCCACGATGGTATTGAGCTGGTTGCCACCCAGGATGGTGAGCGCCTCATGCATTTCCCGGGTGATGGCACCCAGACGCGCATAAGCCTCTTCCTTGCTGATGGGAGTTGACATGGAACCTGCCCCTTTTTAGACGGTATTTTCGTTAGCTTAGCACGGCTGGTGCTGCATTACTGGCACCAATTCCGCTGTAGGAAGCCCTTTTGGAGCCACCGTCTATCCTCAGACATCGGCCAGCAGGGAATAAGGCAATGCCAATAGTTCAATCTGCGCGTCCGGATACTCTGCCGTTGCCAAGGCCTGGCCCTCCCACTGGGTCTGCAGGCACAGCAAGGCCACCCAGTGGCCCGCACGCTCGACGTCGGGCGCTGCGGCGGCTACCGTGCCCGCACTCTGCTGCGGGTCGTCGCGGAGCAACACTTCCTGCCCCGGCTGCAGCGGCACGGCGCTGCGCGCCAAATAAGTGCGACGCTTCAGTGTGCCGCGGAACTGGCTGCGGGCGACGACCTCCTGCCCCGGGTAACACCCTTTCTTGAAGCTCACACCGCCGATCGATTCGTAGTTGAGCATTTGGGGCACAAACAGTTCGATGGTCGAAGCCTGCACCCAGGCCACACCGCTCAGAACTTCACTGCACTCCCAGACTGCCACTTCCATATCCGCGCCATCCAGCAGAGAGGGAGCGACGTGCACCTGCCGGGCCAGCCCTTGGCTGGGGTAGAGACACACGATGTGGCCTCCGTCCGATGTGGCCCAAGCCTGCCAAGGCGCGGTGGCTTGCGCCTCGGGGCTGCTTTGGCACGCGTTGCCGAGGCGGCCGTACACGGTGTAGTTCGCGCTCTCATCAGTGAGGCGAACTTTGGAGCGCATCACAAACATCTGCAGGCGTTTGAGTGTGGTGGCCAGCAAGTCACGGGCGACCAGCAACCAGACGTCGTCTTCGGCGCGCTTGATGGCAATGAAGCTGGCCAACATACGCCCCTTCGGACTGCAGTAGGCCGCCATTCGCGCCTGCCCTGTTGGCAGCAACACCAGATCGTGGGTCAGTTGCCCATGCAAAAACTTCACGGCGTCTTCGCCGTGGGCCCGGATCAGACCCCAATGGTCGAGCTTGGAAATGCCGTGGTGGTGAAACTCATTCATGCGCGTCGTGCTGCAAAAGCTGCCTTCAGAAGCCTGAATTATGATTGCAGCCCCTTCCCCCTGGTGACGCTGTGGCTCTTTTCCGATTGTTCCTTGTTGCGCTGATCGCCGTCTTGCTCGCGGCACTGGCGGCGGTGTCATGGCTGGGAAGTCCCATTGGCCAGCCAGGCCGCACGCTGGACCTCAGCATTGCCCCAAAGACAGCCTCGCAGCAGGTGGCACAGCAGGTAGTGCAGGCGGGTGCCAACGTGAATCCCACCCTGCTGTACGCCTGGTTCCGGCTTTCCGGCCAATCGCGGGCGATCAAGGCCGGCAGCTACGAACTGGAAAGTGACATCACCCCCCGCCGGCTATTGGAAAAGCTGGTCAACGGGGAGCAGGCGCTGCGCAGCGTTACCGTGGTTGAGGGGTGGACGTTCCGCCAGCTGCGTCAGGCATTGGCCCAGCACCCCGAACTGCGCCACGACACTGCCCAATGGACCGACGCCGCCATCATGCAGGCGCTTGGCAGGGGAGGGCAGGCAGCCGAAGGACGTTTCTTCCCAGACACTTACCGGTTTGCCAAGGGCAGCAGCGATCTCGCCGTACTGCAGACGGCCCTGGCAGCGATGGACGAGCAGTTGCGTCTGGCTTGGGGTGGGCGAGCCGAAGCCAACGTCCTGCAAAGCCCCGACGAGCTGCTGACGCTGGCCAGCATCGTGGAGAAAGAGACGGGGGCCGCTGCGGACCGGGGACAGGTGGCTGCAGTCTTCCATAACCGGTTGCGCATCGGCATGCGTTTGCAGACCGATCCGACCGTGATCTACGGACTGGGGGAACGATTTGACGGAAATCTGCGCAAGGCGGACCTGCAGCGTGACACACCGTACAACACCTATACCCGTGCAGGGCTGCCCCCCACTCCCATCGCGTTGCCCGGCAAGGCTGCGTTGGTGGCAGCGGCCCGTCCCGATGGGAGTTCCGCCCTGTACTTTGTGGCCAAGGGAGATGGGTCCAGCCAATTCAGCACCACGCTGGAAGAACACAATCGCGCCGTCAACCGCTACCAACGTCAACCCTGAGCGAACAAGCATGCAGCCCGGAATATTCATCACCATGGAAGGCATTGACGGTGCCGGGAAGTCGACCCACATCGAGCGCCTGGCCACCCTTTTCCGGACACAAGGCCGCACCGTGGTGGTTTCGCGCGAGCCAGGCGGCACACCGCTGGCTGAGAAAATCCGTTCGGTCCTGTTGGCCGAGCGGATGGACAGCCTGTCCGAAGCGCTGCTGATGTTCGCCTCGCGCCGCGAACACATCGTCGACGTGATCGCTCCCGCGCTGCGCCGTGGCGAAGTGGTCATCAGTGACCGCTACACCGACTCTTCCTTTGCGTACCAAGGGGGAGGGCGCCAGTTCGACACCTCCAAGCTCGACACCCTGGAGGCCTGGGTTCAGGACGCTGGCGCCGATGTGCAGGCGGTGGTACCGGACTTGACCCTGTGGTTCGACCTGCCCGCGGAGGTCGCGGCCGCACGGCTTTCCACCGCCCGTGCCCCCGACAAGTTCGAGTCGGAGTCGGTCGCGTTCTTCGGCCGTGTCATTGCGGCGTATGCGCGTCGGCAACAGCAAAACCCCAGCAGGATTGCACGCATTGACGCCCACCAGTCTGTCGAGGATGTCTGGCAGCAGGTACTTCGCACGATTCAGCAGCGCGGGTGGGGCGCCCCATGAGCGACAACCACTCTGAAGGCGTCCTGCCGCCATGGTTGATTGCGCAACTGGAGCGCTTGCTGCCGCAAAATGGCCACGCCTGGCTATTGCACGGGCCTTCTGGCCTGGGGCAGTATGAATTGGCTTTGGGCTTGGCGCAGGCATGGTTGTGTGAACACCCGACGCCAGTGGGGGCTTGCCACAGGTGCAGTAGCTGCCACGAAGTCGAGGTGCGCACGCATTCCGACCTGTGTGTACTGATGCCAGAAACAGAGCTGCTTGCGCTGGGATGGCCCTTGTCGGAAAAAGCCCAATCCGAAATCGACGACAAAAAGCGCAAGCCCAGCAAGGAAATCCGTGTCGAAGCGTTGCGCGACGCGATTGAGTTTTCACAGCGTACATCCGCAAAAGGGCGCGGTAAAGTCGTTTTACTGTTTCCTGCGGAGATGATGAACCATGTCTCCGCCAACGCCCTGCTCAAGACGCTCGAAGAGCCCCCGGGAGATACCCGCTTCGTGTTGGCAAGCCGAAGTGCCCACCTGCTGCTGCCCACCATTCGCAGCCGTTGCATGACCCACACCATGGCGTTTCCGCCAGACGCACAGGCCCGCCAGTGGTTGATCGAGCAGGGTGTGGCATCGCAGGATGCCGGTCTGTGGCTGGCGGCATGCGGACAGCGCCCGCAAGATGCGCTGGCCTTGGCGCGCGAGGGCGCTTCCACAGCCAGCTGGCTGGCTTTCCCACAAGCCATGCGGGCCGGGGATGTGACCATGGTGCGGGAGTGGAGTGCCCAACGCCTGGTATCGACCTTGCACAAGCTCTGTCACGATCAGATGGCTCTCTGCATAGGGGGCGCACCACGGTTTTTCCCCGCATCTTCACTCGTCGAAGGATGCACGATGGCGCGACTATCCTCTTGGTCCAAGGCCTTGAACACTTCCATGCGTTCGGTGGAGCACCCCTACAACGCTGGTTTGATGCAGGAAGCGCTTGTGAATCAGGCGCGTTTGGCTCTACACTCAGGTCGCAAGAGCGCACCATGAGTACACCCGCACCCGTTTCTGCCCGCCCCAGCGTCATCCAGCTCTCCATCAAGGAGAAAGCGGCGCTGTATGCGGCATACATCCCCTTGTTTTCCGATGGTGGCGTCTTCATCCCCACCACCCGCGACTACCGCTTGGGCGACGATGTGTACGTGCTGTTGTCACTGCCGGAGGACAACCAGCGTTACCCCGTAGCAGGAAAGGTGGCTTGGGTAACACCCGCACGTGCTGCAGGTGGCAAGGCACAGGGCGTGGGCATCACTTTCCCCAAGGACGAAAAGTCCCGTCTTCTCAAGCTGAAGATCGAAGAGATCCTCGGTGCCCACTTGGCATCTGAGCGTCCTACGCAAACCATCTGAGGTCAGCCGCGTCGGCCGGCACCTTTTTTCGCACCGTACCACTACGGTCTTCTCCCGCATGTTCACAGACTCCCATTGTCATCTCAGCTTTCCCGAACTGTCGGGCAATATCGCGACCTTGCGCGAGCGCATGCACAGTGCCCAGGTAACACGCGCGCTGTGCGTTTGCACCACGCTGGAAGAATTCGACGACGTTCATCGACTCGCATTGCAGTATCCCGAGCTATGGAGTTCTGCGGGGGTCCATCCGGACAACGAGGGCGTTCGGGAGCCCGATGTCGAAACGCTGTGTCAGCTCGCGTCTCTTCCAAGGGTGATTGCCATCGGCGAAACTGGCTTGGATTACTACCGACTGAACGGACGCACTGTGGCGGACATGGAGTGGCAACGCGAGCGATTTCGCACGCATATCCGCGCTGCCAGACTTTGCCGCAAGCCCTTGATCATCCATACACGAGGCGCCAGTAGCGACACCTTGGCGATCCTGCGGGAAGAGGGCGAGGGAGAACACGATGGCCGCCAGGCCGGGGGCGTGTTCCATTGCTTCACTGAGTCCTTGGATGTGGCTCGTGCAGCGCTCGACTTGGGCTACTACATTTCCTTTTCGGGAATCATCACGTTCAAGTCGGCGCACGAGCTGCGCGAGGTGGTCGCCTTTACGCCATTGGACCGATTGCTCATCGAGACCGATAGTCCCTACCTCGCACCGGTTCCCCACCGAGGCAAGACCAATGATCCGAGCCTGGTGCCATTCGTTGCGCAGCAGGTGGCAGACATCAAGGGTATCTCAGTGGCAACGGTGGGTGAACGAACATGGGCCAACTTTGATCTCCTGTTTCAGCCCGTTATTTCGGAACATCCGTCGCTATGAAACGTCGCTACTTTTCCGCTGGACTGCTGTCACTGTTGCCTTTCATCGGCTCCATTGCAACTGCTGGCTCGTATGACGATTTCTTTATTGCCTTGCGGCAGGACAATGACCTGGCTGTTGCCAACTTGCTTGAACGAGGATTCGACCCCAACACAATCGATCCCGCTGGCCAGTCGGGCCTGTTTCTGGCCCTGAAAATTCGTTCTGTTCGCTCCGCGCTGGTTTTGGCCAAGGCTCCCGCCACGGTGATAGACGCGCGCAACGCTCAAGACGAAAGTCCGCTGATGCTCGCAGCACTTCGAGGGTACGTTGACATTTGCCGCCTGTTGATTGAACGGGAGGCCGATGTCAACAAACCGGGATGGACGCCGTTGCACTACGCTGCAACCGGTGGTCACGCTGCGGTTGTCCGCCTTTTGTTGGACGAACATGCCTACATTGATGCTGAATCCCCAAATGGCAGTACGCCGTTGATGATGGCTGCGATGTACGGGACACTGGAAGTGGTGCAATTGCTGGTTCTTGCCGGCGCAGACGTAACACTCAAGAATGAGCTCGGTCTGAGCGCCCTTGACTTTGCCACGCGTGCAGGAAAGCCCGACACGGTGGCTTACCTTGAAACGTTTCTGCGCCAGGCTCGCACCGGCGGCACGTGGTAGTGGATTGGCGATGGGGAAAACGCGGTCGACTTTCTTTGTATACTTTATACGATGTATATTATGTTAATAGGCGTCCTATTAATCGCCTGCAAACTATCAGCGTCTAACTAACCTTGAAGCGAACCACAGGAGCATCGCTGTCCGAAAAAGTCGCGCCCAGTACCAATATTCCCTGCCCATACAACACACTGGAGCTGCGACGAAGCAAAATATCAGCGCGACTCGGCGCATCCGAGAATCGGATCCAGGTGCCATAACTGCTCAAGTCTTCAAGCACGATGGCACCGTTCTTCCACAACAGTTGTGCATGCGTTCTGGAAACACGCGGGTCAGGAACAACCAGACGGTTCGTCTTTACCCGTCCGATGCTTACCGGGAGATCAAACGCATGAAAGGTCTCCTGATGACCATTCCAGTGCAACTCGATCTCTTTCCCAATCGAATCGCCTGCAGACTGCATCTGATCGGGGTCAAATTGCCCAAGGACAGTCATCAGTTCGGTTGCCGCCTCAGACTGCCACTCCACCTGAAAAACGGAACATGGTTCGACACGGCCACGCACGGCAATGGTCCCAAGAGTTCGACAACCGTACGACAGCTTGCCATTCACCGCATCGAGAGTGGACAAATTGATCCAGATTTGATTCGGTCCGCACAAGTCGCATAGCCGTGATGCAACGTTCACCGCATCACCATAGCAATCTCCCTGCACCCACTCCACATCACCAGAAGAAATGCCGATCCGCACTGGCATACGGTGGGTATCCGACAGAGCGGACAGCCGCTGTTGATGATCGCGCTGAATGGTTACCGCCGCTTCAATAGCTTGCAGGGCATCGTCGAAAATCGCCAGCAGGCCGTCACCTAGCGTCTTTACCACTTGCCCTCGATGGGCCTGGACAATGCGACCAATTTCGGTATTGAACCCGGTCACCACTTCGGTTGCCCGGGCGTTGCCCAAGGACTCAAACACCGCTGTGCTGCCGTGCAAATCAGTAAATACTACGGTTTGGTTACGCGGCATTCGTGGACAAGAATGAATACGAAAGTTGAATCAAGACCATTGGGCGCATCGTACCTTGAATAGGCCCATTTGGAACACTGGGCGACCTATTCGTCACCCCAAACAATCAATGCATCGCGCCCTTCTACCACCAAGTCAACCCGTTTTCCGAACGGAAGGAGCACCTTCGTTGGGACATGGCCGAACGGCAAGTTCGACAGCACAGGCACCGAAGTCTGCGTACCCAGCCATTCCAACACGCTGGCAAGTTTGAATCCGCGGTCATGGTAGCTCAGCTGATATCCCGTGAACTGCCCCATTACGATTGCGCGTTGACGACCCAATATGCCCGTATGCAATAGTTGGGTAATTTGCCGCTCAATCCGATAGGGGTGCTCACCGACGTCCTCCAGAAACAGGACCCCACCATCGATTGATGGCATGTACGGAGTGCCAACCAGGGCACACAGCGTGGCCAGGTTTCCGCCCCAAAGCACAGCATCCTTGATCATCAGCGGAGACCGCGCTTGAGGAAGACGCCATCCACTGCCCTCCCCCCGTCGTTGCACAAGATCGGCGAAGCAATCGACCATGATGTCATCGGGCTCCTCGACGCCGAATGACTCGCATAGCGCGGGGCCCGACCACGTCGTCGCCCCGGTCTGGGCAAACAATGCCAATTGAAGGGCAGTGAAATCACTGAAGCCGACGAATCGGGTTCCTCGGGCAATCGCTTGCGACAACAATTCGTATGGGAGGCTGGGCAGAAGTCGAGTCAAGCCGTAGCCGCCGCGGGCAATCAAAGCGATGTCGGCACCACTTTCGGCCGCCCTGGTGACAGCCTCCAAGCGAGTCTGGTCACTGCCGGCAAACCGTTGGCTACGCGACAAGGCGTCACGATCCACCTCGACGCGATAGCCCTGTTTCTCAAGGAAACGTACGCCGCGACGAAAGGCCGCTCGATCACGAACGGCGCCTGAGGGAGAGTAGATGTAGATATGTGGAGCCATGAAAAGCGACGGACTAATGCATCTGAATACGTGGAAGATGGTCACGGAACAGTACCTCAGCCCACGGGACCGATCGCTGCGCCGCTTGCATCACGGTGCATTGTTTGATGCTCCAGCGAGCCAAGAAATCCGTGTTGGCGGGCGAAGGTTGCAGCCCCTCGATTATCACTGTCACACGCAGACTACTGGAACCCTTGGAATCCGATCCGGCGTGGCACTGGGCGCCTGATGATTGCCCGGTTTCATGACGTTGTCCCAACCAACGTAACAGACCTTTCGCATAGCCAACATCGGGGTATTGCGCCTGGATCGCTTCTGGGAGCTGATTGTCCCCCCTCAAGAACGCTAGCGCACGCAGCAGTTGGCCCAGAGATCGTGGAATGCGACCCTGTGCGTCCCCGAGGTCATCGGCAACATCGATCATGGGGTCAGCGAGCACCACCTGAAGGACCGATTCCGCCCTTCTGTGCGCAAGCTCCATAGCCAGCGAACAAGCAGAACGACAGGCCAGCAAAACCACGGGCGACGTGGCAAAGCGATCCAGGATTTCGCCGAGCACATTCAATTGGTAGCTCTGATCGAACTCCCATCCAGACTTACTCTTGTCGCTTTGACCATGACCTGGAAGGTCAACGCACATTAGCATCACATCCGCGGGCAGGTCCTCCCGCAAAAGGTCCGCAAATTGCCACGCCCATTGCCCGATGGAGTGCAGGCACAGCAAAAGCCTGGCAGGAGGTTCTGAATCTGTTCGCTGTCCCTTGGCCCAGACGTGAACCCGCAACCCTTGGGCAGAACTAAGATCATCCACGACCAACCCTTCTGCCCCTGGAACGTATTTGGCCAACAACGAGTCCGAAGGCATGCGCAAGGCATCTTCACGGACACGCCGACGTTGGAACGCATGGTGAACCCGCAGGTCACGGAAATAGGAGCGCAGGACATCCGAACAGGCGTCCGCCAACACGCCGCCATGTACAACACAATGGGGGTTCAACCTTTTATCGGTATCAAGCCCAACCACGGATCCACACGCACCGCCCTTGGGGTCGGTTGCGCCAAAGAACAGCGCGCGAATCCGGCTGTGAAAAATTGCTCCCATGCACATGGGACAAGGTTCAAGTGTGACGTAGAGTGTGCAGTCGTTAAGGCGATAGTTGCCTTGCATCTTCGCTGCTGCCCGAAGTGCGACCACCTCTGCATGGGCCGTAGGGTCGGATTCGGATATTGTGCGGTTGTGCCCTTCTCCCACAATGGTTCCGGTGCTGTCCACAACCACGGCCCCCACGGGCACCTCACCGACAGCCGCAGCCTGATGGGCCAATTCCAACGCCCGGGCCATGTAGCCCGAATGGTCGACCATTACTGTGATTGCTTACGGGCGGCGACCCACTCAACAAATTGGTCAGGAAGAAGCGGCTTGGCATACAGGTAACCCTGACCTTCATGACATCCAAGCTGCCGCAATTGCTGCGCCTGACGTTCTTCCTCGATACCCTCGGCAATCACAGTCAGCTTGAGATTGCGCCCCAGTTCAATCACCATGGCTGCAATGTGCCCGCCAGTTACTTCTTGCGTCAATTCATCCACAAAAGCCCGGTCAATCTTCAGTCGATCAATTGGCAGTTGCCGCAGGTGGCTCAACGAGGAGTAGCCGGTTCCGAAGTCATCAATGGCAATGGAAATTCCCAAGCGCCGGATCGAATGCAGGGTTTCGAGCATGAAGTCTGCATCTTCCATCGCCACGGTTTCAGTGATCTCCAGCTCCAATTGCCGAGGATTGATCCCTGTATCCTGCAGGGCGCTTTCAAGCTTCTGCATGAAATCGGGATGACGGAACTGCATCTGCGAAACGTTGACCGACATCCGCAAATCCGGGAGTCCCAACCCTTGAAAGCGTTTGAGTTCGTGGCACGCCATCCTCAGAACCCAATCGCCAATGGCGACAATCATCCCGGATGCTTCTGCCAAGGGAATGAAACGATCTGGCGGGACAAAACTGCCATCCTCACGCCGCCAACGGATCAAAGCCTCCACACCGACGATTTCTTCCGATCCGAGAAGCACCTGCGGCTGGTAGACAACAAAAAGCCGCTCTGCTTCTACCGCCTGGCGGAGGTTCTGCAATAAGCGGACGCGCTCGCGTATGTCGGACCCCATCTCAGAGGAGTACACGACATAACTACCCCTGCGGTTCTTCTTCGCGCGCTTCAGGGCGATATTGGCATCCTTGAGAGCATCCCGTCCACCAATATCGGCACTCAGTTGGCGCGTCATTCCCAAGGTCGCGGTGACGACCATCGAATCGTCCTGCACCTGAAACGGTTGTCGGAAGAGCGAGAGGACGCGTACAGGCTCCATGACAGACGCTGGCCCCATCAATGCGAACGTGTCGCCACCGATCCTTGCCAAAATGACTTCGGCTCCCAATTCGGTTTTCAAACGCTCCGCTACCGACTGAAGCAATCGGTCACCTTGTTGGTGTCCGAGTGCATCATTGATCTCGGAAAAATCGTCGATGTCGACGATAGCGATCGCGTCGTTTTCACAATGTCCGGCCTGGAGGCGGGCATCGGCAAGGTCAAGGAACTTGTTGCGATTCGGGAGCTTCGAGAGTCTGTCGTAAAACGCTAGCTCATCAAGCTTGCGGATCTGCTCATAGGCACGCAAAGCAGCGGTAACGGTCGCATACAACTTGGTACGGGTGAGCTCCGACTTGGTCTTGTAGTCATTGATATCGAAATCGTGGATCGTTTCGATTTCCGGTGCGTATCCCGGTTGCCCGGTACGCAAAATGATCCGCACTTCTTCCAGGCGAAAGTCCTGGCGGATGGTCTTGACCAGCTTCAGCCCGGCATCTTCCCGCTCCATGACGACGTCAAGGAGGACAACCGCAATGTCATGCTCCTTGCATAGCATCTGGGTGGCCTCTTCGGCCGAGTAGGCATGAAGGAACTCTAGACGCCTTCCGAGAATCTTGACACCTGACAGTGCAAACGTCGTCGCCCGATGGACATCGGGCTCGTCATCAATCACCATCAAACGCCACACCGGCTCCTTGACGGAGACGCCATCTGCGTCATCATCAAGAAAATGAAGAGCATCCGACTCAGCATCCATCATGTATCACACCCGCGCGGTATTGCATGCGGCCATTTTGCACCAAAGGAATGTGGGTTGTGGTAACGGATAGCTGATTTTGCGCTTCACGACCCTTTGATTACCAAAAACCAAGGGTAAATCCTCATCCCGCTGGCGACCTCTCAGTCACTGAAGCCGCTCCCGGTGCCCTCGTGCGCTACCGATCGCCAACGCCCCCACCAACACGAACAGGGTAAACGTCACAAAGGACCAATTGGCGATAGATCCGCCAAGAAAAGTCCAATCGATCTTTGAACAGTCTCCACTTCCACGGAAAACCATAGGCAACACACGTTTCAAAGGGAAGTTTTCAATCATTCCATAAAGGTCCCGACCACAGGAAACCACTTCGGGTGGATACCACTGCAACCAACTCTGGCGTGCAGCAACGACGGCCCCCGAGAGCGCAGCCAATACCATCAGCCCCAGAAAGACAATGCGCTTCGACTTCGACCCATGGAAGAACGCCACCATCGCGGAAAACACCCCGACCAGCACCAGCAGGTAGCGCTGCACAATGCACATCGGGCAAGGCTCGAGTCCCACAGCATGCTGCAGATACAAGCCAAACACCAGCAAGGCCGCACAAGAAAGGGCTATGCCGTAGAACACTACGGGTATACGACTGGAAATCCACTCTCGCAACACATCAACTCCAAGAAAAATTGGCGTCGCCCCCGACGCACCTCCGGGATTATCAGACACTCAGACCAATACGAGTCCGTACAATCCGCAACGTCACACTGCGGCCAAGACTTGTTGCCCAGCGTCCTGTCATCAACCCACTACCCTCTGTTATGCCACGTACCGTTCATTGCATCATGCTTAAACGCGAAGCCGAAGGGCTTGATTTCCCCCCTTACCCCGGCGAACTGGGAAAGCGTATCTGGGAGTCAGTCAGCAAAGAAGCATGGGCCGCCTGGTTACGCCACCAAACCATGCTGGTCAACGAGAACCGGCTCAATCTTGCTGACTTGAAAGCCCGACAGTATCTGGCGCGCCAGATGGAAAACCACTTTTTCGGTCAGGGTGCGGACGCTGCCCAAGGGTACGTGCCGCCCAGCGCATGATCGCGACCACGGGGGAAACGTTGCGTCCTCCGTTCTACCGCGGCTAGTGAGGGGGCGCGTTGGTTAGCGCTCTTTGCTGTATGGGCGCCCCAAGGCCTGGGGCGCAACGGCTTTTCCGATAACGCCAGCGAGGAGCACGACCGTCAGGACGTACGGAAGCGCCTGAATCATCTGAACAGGAATCTCGCCGATACCGGTGACCGATACGCCTTGCAGACGAATCGCTGCGGCGTCCATGAAGCCAAACAACAGGCAAGCACCGAAGGCTCCGAACGGATGCCAGCGCCCGAAGATCAATGCGGCCAAAGCCATGAATCCCCGTCCGGCAGTCATATTGGGCGAGAAGCTCGCGTTCTGGGCCAGTACAAGATAGGTTCCAGCCAAACCGCACAACACACCGTTGATTGTCAAGGCAATGTATCGCAGTCGCTGCACTGACACGCCGGCCGCATCAACCATCTGGGGGTTTTCTCCTACGGCCCGCAGCCGCAGCCCGAATCGCGTCCGGAATAGCAGCCACCAGCAAGCGGGCACCAGCGCAAAAGCCAAATAGACCAGGAAGTTGTGGCTCAGCAAGCCATTGAGCAGTCCCGCCTGCTGCGTCTGCGCAGACACTCCCAGCTGCGGGAAGAACGGCTGGATTCGCACTGCGGCATCAACCGGCGGCGTTTGTCCGCCCTGCGAAAACAGGGCGATGCCAAGCACAGCGGTCATTCCAGCAGCGATGATGTTGATGGCCACACCCGAGACGACCTGGTCGCCCTGGTGGCTCACACACGCCAGTCCATGCATCCATGCCAGAACCACTGCGACGCCCATGGCAGCGGCAATGGCCAGTACCATGGACCCGGTGAGAGCCCCCACGGCACCCGCTGCAAAGGCGGCAAACAGCATCTTTCCTTCCAAGCCAACATCCACCACCCCGCTACGCTCGGAAAACATGCCAGCCAAGGCGCAGATCAACAGTGGAGTGGACACCCGGATCGTCGAAGCGATCAGGGAGCCTAGCAGCACCTCATCCATGGCTTACCTCCAGCAGTCCCAACCATGCGAGCACGCGGGCCAGTAAGGGAGCAATGACATAAACCATGGCTCCGGAAAAGAGAACAATGAAGCCTTGCAGCATGACCACCATGTCGCGGCTGAAACCCTGGACCTCAAAAGCAACTTCCGCTCCACCCTGAAACAATGCCCCGAACAACAAGCTCGCGAGCAGGATGCCCACAGGATGGTTGCGCCCCATCAATGCAACGGCAATGCCCGTAAATCCGGCGCCGCTGACGAACTCCAGCAGCAAGCGCCCATTGACGCCAGCGATTTCGTTCATTCCCACCAAGCCCGCAAGCGCCCCGGAAACGGCCATGCTCAGCATGATTTGCGCCTTGGACGAAATACCGGCATACGCGGCCGCACCCGGGCTGGATCCGACCGCCCGGAGTCGATACCCAGAGCGTGTGTGCCACAGGTAGTAGTACACCAGGGCTGAGACCAGCAAGGCCAGCACAAGACTCAGGTTCAACGGCGACGCAGGCCACTCCACCCCCAACCACGCCAATGCCTCATGCATGCGAGGCAACCGCGCGGCGTCCACAAAAGGAATGCTCTCGACGGACATCGAACCGGCTGGCCTCAGATGATTGACGAGAAGGTAGACCAGCACACTGCTGGCAATGAAGTTGAACATGATCGTGGTGATGACAATGTGGCTGCCGCGGTACGCCTGCAGGTAGGCAGGAACTACCCCCCAGACCATGCCGAACAACGCGGCACCCAGCAGCATGCATGGAAGCAGCAGCCATCCTGGCACCACAGGCCCGAGCCAAAGGGCCATCAATCCGGTTCCCAAACCACCCATGATGGCCTGCCCCTCGCCCCCGATGTTGAACAAGCCACCATGGAACGCGACGGCAACGGCAAGGCCGGTAAACGTGAAGGTGGTGGCGTAGTACAGGGTATAGCTCAAGCCACGCGCAGACCCGAAAGCACCCTGCACCAGTACCGACATGACCCTTCCCGGCTGCTGCCCCACGAGTGCAACCACCACGGAAGCTGCGAGCATGGCCACCAGCAGGCAAACCAGAGGAAGCAGATACAGGTCAGCCCAACGAGGCAATGCGACCGTCGATTTCACGAGGCACCCCCACCAATCATCAGCAACCCCAACTCGGCCTCGGTGCACGCCTCGATCGGCAGGATTCCACTGACCCGCCCTTGATTCATGACGACAACCCGATCGGACAAGGCCAAGATTTCATCCAGTTCGCTGGACACCACCAGAACGGCGCACCCTGCGTCCCGCATAGCCCGCAACTGTGCGTAGATGAACTCGATCGCGCCGATGTCCACGCCTCGCGTCGGCTGTCCGACCAGAAGCACTTTCGGGGTTTGACCCAACTCGCGGGCCAGAACGAATTTCTGCTGATTCCCGCCCGAAAACTTGCTGCTGACCAGGTTCGGATCGCGCGGGCGTACGTCGAATGTCTCCATCATGCGCGCGCACGCACTGCGCATGTTCGCATGACGCATGCCCATGGGGGCGCTGAATTCAGCAAGGTCTTCAAACCCCAGTACAGACGATTCCCAGGCCTCAAACCCCAGGATCAAGGCCCGGGCATGCCTGTCTTCCGGCACATGACCGACACCCAAGTGCCGCGCGGTCTTGGGATCAAGCCAGACTGCTTCTGCAGAAAACACCCGGTCGCCCAATTCCATTCGTCCCCGATCCGGGCGCAACATGCCGGACAGCACGTCAAGCAACTCGCTTTGACCATTGCCCGAAACGCCCGCAACCCCCACGATCTCGCCACGCATGAGTCTGAGGCTAACCCCTTCGAGCCGCTTGACACCAAAACGGTCCGTGTAGGACAAATCCGTCGCGTCCAGTGCCAGCACACCAGTATCGGAGTGCCCCGACTCGACGCGTCCCAGGTGCACCCTGCGTCCCACCATCGCCTCCGCCAGGGACTCGATGCTCGCCTGGGCAATCGGCATCTCCTGCACGACACGCCCAGCGCGCATGACCGTGACGTGATCGCAAAGGCGCATCACCTCCTTGAGCTTGTGGGTGATCAGGATGATGGTGCAACCGTCCTGCCTGAGTTTGCGCAGCACGACAAAGAGGTGCTCGGTCTCCTGCGGGGTCAGTACCGCCGTAGGCTCATCCAAGATCAGGATGCGCGCGCCACGATACAAGGTTTTGAGGATTTCGAGCCGCTGCTGATCGCCCACAGGAAGATCGGCCACTTTCTTGTCCAGGTCCAGGACCAGGCCTGTGTCCTTCATCAATCGGTTGAGCTTTTCCCGTACCGCGGGAAGGGCTCGCTGCAGGCTCCAGTGGGGCTCAGCGCCAAGCATCACGTTCTCGATACCACTGAGCGTATCGACCAGCATGAAGTGCTGATGCACCATGCCGATGCCGACGGCAATCGCTTCATCCGCATTGGTGATCTTGGCCGTACGCCCAAAAACATCAATGGTTCCGGCATCGGCCTCATAGAAGCCGTAGAGGATGGACATCAACGTGCTCTTGCCCGCACCGTTTTCGCCGACGATGCCATGCACAGACCCAGTCGAGACCTTAAGTTCGACGTCGGCGTTGGCGGCAACCGCGCCAAAACGCTTGCTGATGCCGCGCATATGCACTGCCAAAACCCCGACATCGGGGCGCACTGCGGTTGTGTCCGTCACCCAGTCCACTCCAAACTAATCTCGCATTCAACGGAAAAGCCCACGGTCACCAGGTGTCCGTGGGCTTGCTGACGTTACACAGGGGTCAATACTTGCAGGCGTTGTCAGCCATGTAGTCCGCAACCTTGATCTTGCCGGCGATGATGTCGGCCTTGGCCGCCTCCACCTTCTTCTTCATGTCGGCAGTGACCAGCTTTTCGTTGTTCTTGTCCAACGCGTAGTCAATGCCGCCCTCTTTCAAGCCGAGTGCGGAGATGCCGGGCTTGTGGCCTTTGGATACGTTGTAGACGGCCACGTCGACACGCTTGAGCATGGATGTGAGCATCGTGCCTGGCTGCAGATGGTTCTGGTTGCTGTCCACGCCGATAGCCAGCTTGCCCGCATCCTTGGCTGCCTGATACACGCCGATACCTGTGCCGCCCGCCGCAGCAAAGACCACATCCACGCCTTTGGCGAACTGGGCCTTCGCCAACTCTCCGCCGCGGGCAGGGTCATTCCAGGCTGCACCGGTCGTGCCCGTCATGTTTCCCAATACCTCGGCCTTGGAATTGACGAACTTGGCGCCCTGCTCATAACCACACTGGAACTTGCGGATCAGCGGGATGTCCATGCCACCGACGAATCCGACCTTTCCCGACTTGCTGGCCATTGCTGCCATGGCGCCCACCAGGAAACTACCCTCGTGCTCCTTGAACACCACCGACTGCACGTTGGGCAGGTCCACCACCATGTCGATGATCGCGAATTGCAGCTTGGGAAACTCCTTGGCTACCTTCTCAATGCTGGAAGCCTGTCCAAAGCCGATGCCGATGATGGGACTGGCGCCCTTCTCTGCCATGCGGCGGATCGCCTGTTCACGCTGGGACTCGTTGGAGATTTCGAATTCCAGGTAATTCTTGCCCGTTTCCTTCTTCCACTTCTCCATGCCGTTGTAGGCGGCCTCATTGAAGGACTTGTCGAATTTGCCGCCCATGTCGAACACGATGGCAGGTTCGGCCATCGCAATACCGGCACTCAACAACGCTGCAGACAACACGCTAAACCGGAATGAAGAGGATGTGTTCATGGAAGGTCCCGCTCCTTGGAAGAAATAACAATGGAAGCGCAAAACGATACCATACGCCGGGCGTCGCACAACGCCCGTCAAGGGAAACTACCGATAGGTCCTTCAAACATGTCAACCAAGATCCTGGTCGCAGGTTCGGCCAACCTCGACTTTGTGGTGCAAGCCCCGCACATTCCGGCGCCCGGAGAAACCGTTCTAGGTACCAGCTACCGGAACTTTCCCGGCGGAAAGGGGGCCAATCAGGCCGTCGCCTGTGCGCGTGCGGGGGGGGTATCGACTGCATTCCTTGGCGCATTTGGTGAAGACGGCCTGGCCTTGCCCATCATGTCATCCTTGCGCGATGCCGGTGTCGAACTCCACCAGGTTGTCAGCCCCAGTGAGCCCACGGGCACGGCATTCATCTGCGTCGCCGCCAATGGTGAGAATGCCATCACTGTCGTACCTGGGGCCAATAAGGACCTCCAACCATGCCATCTCCCCGCACTGGATGGCATCGCCTATTTGCTGATGCAGCTCGAAACCCCTTTGCCGACCGTGCTGGCCTTCGCGGCCAAGGCGCGCCAGGCCGGTGTGCGTGTGGTTTTGAATGCTGCCCCCGCACAACCGCAGGCGCGAACAGTGCTGCATGACGTTGACGTGCTGGTGGTCAACGAAGGGGAGCTTTTGCAGCTGAGTCCGACACGCGGCACCATTGCTTCCATGATGCAGTCGCTCAGGGTTGCCACGGTAGTCACCACATTGGGCAGCAAAGGCTGTGTAGCACTTTCGGCCCAGGGCTTCCTGGTGCAACCTGCCTTTCCTGTGGAAGCAGTGGATACCACAGCAGCCGGCGACACGTTTTGCGGAACCTTCGTGGCAGCACTGGCGCACAATTGCAGCCTTGCGGATGCCTTGCACCTCGCATCCCTGGCAGGTGCTCTGGCGTGTACCCGCCCAGGCGCCCAAAACAGCATACCGAGCCGAACCGAAGTATTGGCCCTGATGGCATCGGCGCCAAGCGCAACCTCCGAGCAAGTCACGACCCTGGAACGCTATTGCGGACTGTGAGCCCGCGTAGCCTTATTGATCACGCCACTCCCATGCATAAAGTCATTTTTGATACCGACCCTGGCGTCGACGACGCAATCGCCCTGTATTTCGCGCTTGCCCATCCGTCCATCGAGGTCCTGGGCATCACCACCACCTTCGGCAACGTCCATGTACATCAAGCGGCCGCCAATGCCCTGTACCTGACCCGACTGGCCGGACACCGCATTCCGGTGACGCAAGGCATCGCCAGCCCCTGGGTGCAGCCACCGGGTACACCCCCGGCCTTCATCCACGGCGACGACGGCTTGGGCAACCTGCCCCGTCGCCTGCCCTGCCCCGATGCCCTGGACCCACGCCCCAGCGCCCAGTTCATTGTCGACACGGTGCGCGCCCACCCGCACGAGGTTTCGCTCGTCGCAGTGGGCCCACTGGGTAACCTGGCGCTGGCATTGAAGCTGGCACCAGACATTGCCTCGCTGGTACGCCAGGTCATCGTCATGGGGGGGGCGGCGCTGGAACCAGGCAACGTGTCCCCCGTGGCCGAAGCGAATATCTGGAATGACCCGCACGCCGCCGACATCGTGTTCGGCGCTGGCTGGCCCATCACCATGGTGGGCCTCGATGTCACCCACCAGGTGGTCACGGAGTTGGTCCTGTTTGAGCAATTGGCCCAATTGCACCGCCACCCTGCCACGGATACCTTGCTGCATGCCGTGCAGTTCTACTGCCAGTTCTACAGCGGCTTGCACAAGCACCGATTCGCTACACCTGGCTGCTTTGCCCACGATCTGCTGGCTTTCATGGTTCTGGTGCAGCCAGACTGGTTTGGTACCGAATCGGGCGTGGTGCGCGTAGTGACGGAGGGTATCGCCAAGGGCCAGACCGTGCTGCGACGGCGTGACTTTGTCGACTACCCGCAATCTGGCTGGGAGACGCAGCGCCCGCGCACCTTGGTGTGCATGGAGGTAGATGCCCAAGCGTGCGTTGACCTGTTTGTACAGACACTGGCGCGCCCGTGGATGCGTTGAGGTCATTCTTATTCAATATTTGACATATTGACATAGGAAAAATGTATTTTTCCATCTATGGGATTGCGCCTACAGTCGCTGCCCATGGGTGACATTGCATTTGTTTTCGCGGGTTTATTTGTCGGTCTGGTCGTCGGACTGACCGGTGTCGGCGGCGGCTCCCTGATGACGCCCATCCTGATCTTCTTCTTTGGCGTCAAACCCTACATGGCCGTAGGGACCGACCTGCTGTTTGCCGCGTTTACCAAGGCTGGTGGCACGATCAAGTTGGCACGCTCCGGACGCATTGACTGGCCGGTGGTGCTCAACCTCAGTGCTGGCAGTATCCCCGCGGCCTTGATCACCCTGTACCTGCTGCATGAAGCGGGCACGACCAGCGCTACCGTGCAAAAAGTGATGACCAGCACCTTGGGTCTGGCCCTGCTGCTCACGGCGGCTGCCACCTTGTACAAGGCCCTGCGCGGGAAGACATCGCCGAAGGAAGTTGCCGCCGGACAGGAAGCGGTTGCTGCCCGTCCACGCCACTGGAGCCTGCCGCTGTTGTTTGGCGCCGTGATCGGCACGCTTGTGACGCTGACCTCGGTGGGCGCCGGTGCCATTGGCGTTACCGTGTTGATGATTCTCTACCCCCTCTTGCCACTGCCGCGCATCATCGCAGCGGACATTGCCTACGCTGTGCCCCTTACCCTCGTGGCAGGGCTCGGACACGCCTCACTGGGCTCGGTGGACTGGCACATGTTGGCAGCCCTGCTTGCCGGGTCGCTGCCTGGCATCTGGATCGGCTCGCACCTCGTGGTCAAGACACCCGAACGCATCATCCGCTCGCTGCTGTCCGTATTGCTGGCCTACGCCGGCCTCAAGTTGATCGCCCTCTGATTTATTGTCTGTGCGGCCTTGTGCCGCGGTTTAAATCCTGTCATGTACCAATACACCGAATTTGACAAACAGTTCATCAAGAACCGTGCCGCCCAGCACCGTGACCAGTTGGAACGCAATCTCGCCGGAACGCTGAGCGACGACGAATTCCGCCCGTTACGGCTGCAAAACGGTTGGTACATCCAACGCTACGCGCCCATGCTGCGCGTCGCCGTGCCCTATGGCGAAATCTCCAGCGCCCAGCTGCGCGTGCTGGCGCGCATTGCCCGTGAGTACGATCACCCCACGAAGGAAGTGTTCGACAAGGCCATCGGGACCCAGGCTACCTGGGGCACCACGCACCTGCCGGTGGGCTATGGCCACTTCACCACACGCCAGAACGTCCAGTTCAACTGGATTCCGCTCGCAAAGAGCGCCGACGTGATGGACCTGCTGGCCACGGTGAACATGCACGGCATCCAGACCAGCGGCAACTGCATCCGCAACATCACCACCGACGAACGCGCAGGGGTGGCCCCGGACGAAGTGGCCGACCCGCGCCCGTTTGCCGAAATCCTGCGTCAGTGGAGCACGCTGCACCCCGAGTTCGCCTTCCTGCCGCGCAAGTTCAAGGTCGCCATCACTGGCGCTACGGAAGACCGTGCCGCCACCCGCTGGCACGATGTGGGCCTGTATGTGGTGAAGAACGCCGCGGGTGAAGTCGGCTTCAAGGTTTTTGTGGGTGGCGGCATGGGCCGCACCCCCATCGTCGGCACGGTCATCCGTGAATTCCTGCCCTGGAACCAGATCCTCAATTACCTCGAAGCGGTGGTGCGGGTCTACAACCGCTGGGGCCGTCGCGACAACCTGTACAAGGCCCGCATCAAGATTCTGGTCAAGGCCGAAGGCCAGCGCTACATCGACGAGGTGGAAGCCGAGTACCGCGAAATTGTGGAAAAGGACGGGGCGCCGCACACCATCAGCCAGGCCGAGTTGGATCGCGTTGCGGCATCGTTCGTGCCTCCAGCCATCACCGATACTGCGCAGGCAGCTTCCAAATCGGTAGCAATTCCGGCCGAGCGCCAGCGCGACTATGAGCGTTGGCTGCAGCAGAACGTGCAGTCCCACAAGAACCCTGCCTTGCGCGCGGTCACCCTTTCCTACAAGCGCCTGGGCCAAGCCCCGGGTGACGCCGATGCCGACCAGCTTGACACCGCCGCCGATCTGGTGGACCAGTTCTCTGCCGGGGAAGCCCGCGTCACGCACGACCAGAACCTGCTGCTGCCCTGGGTGCGTCAGGAAGACCTGCCTGCCTTGTGGGTAGCCGCCAGCCACGCTGGTCTGGCCCGCTCCAACGTGCGCTTGCTGACCGACATGATTGCCTGCCCCGGGGGTGACTTCTGCGCCCTGGCCAACGCCCGTTCCATCCCGATTGCAGCGGCCATCACCGAGCGCTACCAGGACATGGACGAACTGCACGACCTGGGCGAGATCGACCTGCACATCAGCGGTTGCATCAATTCCTGCGGCCACCACCACACCGGCCATATCGGCATCCTGGGCGTGGACAAGGACGGCAAGGAGTGGTACCAAGTGTCGGTGGGCGGCTCCGATGGTTCCGCCTTGAGTGGTGAAGCGACTCCCGGCAAAGTAGTCGGTCCTTCCTTCAGCGCTGGCGAGGTGCCAGGCGTGGTCGAAGCCCTGCTCGACGCCTTCCGCCAGCACCGCCAAGGTCGTGAAACCTTCATCGACTGCGTGCGCCGCGTCGGTTTCGAAACGTTCAAGGCTGCCGCCAACAGCGCCCGCTTGGCCGACAAGCATGAGGAACTGGCTGTCCTGCCGAAGGCCGCAGGCTATGCACGCGATGCCCAGGAAGCCTAAGAAAGAAGAGTTAACTATGAAATTGATAGCTGCCAGCGCACATTCCACGCGGGTTGATGGCCAAAATGTCCTGGAATTGGCCAATACCGAAGACCCACGCAACCTGGACCTCACCGGTATCACGCGCATCGACCTGCAGTTCCCCAAGTTCACCGACGGGCGTGCCTACAGCCAAGCGTTCCTGCTGCGCCGTCGCCTGGGGTTCACGGGCGAGCTGCGCGCCACGGGCGACGTGCTGATTGACCAGCTGGTGCAGATGCAGCGCAGCGGCTTTGACGTGGCCGTCCTGCGCGCCGACCAGAACATCGACTTCGCCCAGCGCCAGTTTGACCGCTACTCCGCGTTCTACCAGGGTGACGCTGTCACCACCGAGCCACACTTTGCCCGCGAAAAGGCCACCGCATGAGCGCCGAAGTCTCCGCACTGCCTCAGCGCTTTGCCCCACAGGCGCAACCTGCCGGAAGCGCCATCGCCCGCAATGCAGCGCCCAGCCAGGACTACATCATCAAGCTGGCTGAAACCCAGAACGTACTGCAGCAGGCGGCCGCCACCTACCGCCGTACCGACACCATCACTGGGGCTTCCGTGGCGACTGTCACCCAGGCCTCCAGCCTCGGGGCCGAAGACGTGGTCATCAGCCACCTCATCAACAGCCTGAAACTCGACATCCCGGTATTCGTGCTGGAAACGGGCGCCTTGCACACCGAAACCCTGGCATTGCTGGAGCGGTTTCAGTCCAGCAGCCGCGCGCCGGTAACTGTCTACAAGCCAGTGAACGAGTCCGTGGTGCAGTTTGTCGCCCGCGAAGGTGCCGACGCCATGTACAAGAGCATCACGCTGCGCAAGGCCTGCTGCGGCATCCGCAAGATGGAGCCACTGGCTCGCGCATTGGCGGGCAAGGGTGCCTGGATCACCGGCCTGCGCCGCGAACAGAGCGGCGCCCGCGCCGACGTGCCGCTGGTCGACACCTCCGAGCAACGCACCAAGCTCAACCCCCTGGCCAACTGGACCTGGGGCGACGTGTGGCACTACATCCGCGAAAACGCCGTGGACTACAACCCGCTGCACGACCAGTTCTTCCCCAGCATCGGCTGCGAGCCTTGCACCCGGGCTATCGCCCTCGGTGAAGACTTCCGCGCCGGGCGCTGGTGGTGGGAGGACGAGTCTGCCAAGGAATGCGGACTGCACGTGAAACAGGACAAGACAGCAGCATGAACGCCATGACCGAACCGACCCATTTCGACCGCCTCTCCAACCGCCACCTGGATGCACTGGAAGAGGAAACCATCTTCATCCTGCGCGAAGTCGCAGCCGCCTTCGAGCGCCCGGCCCTGCTGTTCTCCGGCGGCAAGGACTCGCTGGTCATGCTCAAGTGCGCTGAAAAGGCCTTTGGCGTGGGCCGCATCCCCTACCCGCTCCTGATGATCGACACCGGCCACAACTTCCATGAGGTGACCGATTTCCGCGACTTCCGCGCCAAGGAATTGGGCGCCGATCTGATCGTGCGCAGCGTCGAAGACTCCATGGCCCGCGGCACCGTGCGCCTGGCCCACCCGGGCGAGAGCCGCAATGTGCACCAGTCGGTCACGCTGCTCGAAGCCATCGAGGAATTCCGCTTCGACGCCCTCATTGGCGGCGCCCGCCGCGACGAAGAGAAGGCACGCGCCAAGGAGCGCATCTTCTCGCACCGCGACAGCTTCGGCCAGTGGCAGCCCAAGGCCCAGCGCCCCGAGTTGTGGACCCTGTTCAACACCCGCATCCAGCCGGGCGAGCACTTCCGCGTGTTCCCCATCAGCAACTGGACCGAGCTGGACGTCTGGCAATACATCGACCGCGAGTCCATCGCCCTGCCCAGCCTGTACTACAGCCACAAGCGTGACGTGGTGGAGCGCAAGGGCCTGCTGGTGCCGGTCACCGACCTCACCCCGGCCAAGCCGGGCGAAACGATCGAAAGCCGCGATGTGCGCTTCCGCACCGTGGGTGATATCACCTGCACCTGCCCGGTGGAGAGCACGGCCGCCAACGCCGCCGACATCGTGATCGAAACCCTGCAGGCCGAGGTCAGCGAGCGCGGGGCCACCCGCATGGACGACAAGACCTCCGAAACCTCGATGGAAAAACGCAAGAAAGACGGGTATTTCTAGGCACACCCCAGGCTTCGCGCACTCCGTGTCGCTACGCCACCCCCTTGCAGGGGCAACACCAGCAGCCCGGCATAGCCGGTTCTGCGGTGTTCGAGGAACGAACAAACGCTGAAAAGCAAGGACAGAGAATGACTGTTGCTACCAAATCAATAGCGCCCTACGCAAGCAATTCGGGGGCTACCGACGAATTTGATACCCAAAGCGCGCTGCGCTTCATCACCTGCGGCTCGGTCGACGACGGCAAGAGTACGCTGATCGGCCGCCTGCTGGTGGACAGCCGCTCGGTGCTGCAAGACCAGTTGGCCAACGTCTCCAAGAGTGGCGAGGCGGATCTGGCCTTGTTCACCGACGGTTTGAGCGCCGAGCGCGAACAGGGCATCACCATCGATGTGGCCTACCGCTACTTCGCCACCCCCAGCCGCAAGTTCATCATTGGTGACGCGCCGGGCCACGTTCAATACACCCGCAACATGGTCACCGCAGCCAGCAGTGCTCACGCCGCCGTGGTACTGGTCGATGCGACCAAGCTCAAATGGAACGTGGAAGGCCTGGTGGAATTGCTGCCCCAGACACGTCGCCACAGCCTGCTGGTGAATCTGCTGCGCGTGCCGAGCATCCTCTTCGCCGTCAACAAGCTCGACGCTTTGGGCGACGATGCCAAGGCAGCCTTTGCCAAGATCAGCCAGGCACTGGCCGCCTTTGCCGAGCACGCGGGAATCACCGTGGCAGCCACCATCCCCATGTCCGCCCTCAAGGGCGACAACGTGGTCACTGCCACCCCCGGCTGGTGCGGCTACACCGGACCCAGCCTGCTGGACGTGCTGCAGACCCTGCCCGTGACCGCTGCCGAGACCGACGTACCCTTCGCTTTCCCCGTGCAGTGGGTGGAGAAGTTCCATTCCAGCAGCGACACCTCCATGGGGCGCCGGGTGTTCTGGGGCCGTGTGGCCACCGGCCAGGTGCATGTGGGCGACGCCGTCACGGTGTTGCCAAGCGGTCAGAGCGCGAAAATCGCCCAGGTGCTGGACCACGTGCGCAACCCGAAAGAGGTGCATGCCGGGCACAGCGCCGGTATCGTGCTCGACCGCGAGGTCGACGTTTCGCGCGGCGACTGGTTGCTGGCCCAGGTTACCCCCGAGGCCGACCCGACCGACGAGTTTGCGGAACCCCCCAAGCCCCAGGCTTTCCTGCCCCCCAGCCGCGAGATCCGCGCCACCGTCGCGTGGATGGACGACGAGCCCTTGGTGGCAGGGCGCGTCTATTGGGCATTGCACGGCCACCGCTGGGTCAAGGCCAAGGTCAAACGCGTGGTGCACAGCCTGGATGTGAACACGCTGGAAGAACACGACGCCGGGCAGATCGAGCCCAACGCCATTGGCCACATCGAACTGCTGCTGCAGGAACCCATCGCGGCGCTCCCCTATGCGCGTTCGCGCGTGCTGGGCTCGCTGATCCTTGTCGACACTGCGACACACAAGACCTCAGGCGCCGTACTGGTGCTCTAAACCGGTGCACGAAACCCATTAAAATCAGAGGCTTAGCCAAAAACACCCACACCATGACCCACGTTGTTACCGAAGCCTGCATCAAGTGCAAGTACACCGATTGCGTAGACGTCTGCCCCGTTGACTGCTTCCGCGAAGGCCCCAACTTCCTGACCATCGACCCCGATGAGTGCATCGACTGCGCGGTGTGCATCCCCGAGTGCCCGGTCAACGCCATCTACGCCGAAGAAGACCTGCCCAAGGACCAGCGCCACATGACCAAGCTCAACGCCGAGCTGGCCAAACTGCCCACTTGGAAGAGCATCACCAAGCGCAAGGCTGCCCTTCCTGAAGCCGAAGAGTGGAAAGACAAGACCGGCAAGCTGTCCGAGCTGCTACGCTAAGACTTCTGCCATGCAACCGCCCATCGAAACCGATGCACTGGTCATCGGTGCCGGTCCGGTGGGCTTGTTCCAGGTTTTCCAACTCGGCCTGCTCGGAATACAGGCCCACGTCGTCGATGCCCTGCCCTTCGCTGGCGGGCAATGCGCCCAGCTCTACGGCGACAAACCCATCTACGACATCCCGGCCATCACCGTCTGCACCGGTCAAGACCTGACAGACCGTCTGGTGCAGCAGGCGAGCGTCTTTTCACCAACCTACCACTGGAGTCAGCATGTGGCACAGTTTGTGCCCTTGCCTGATGGTCGCCTGAGCACACGAACGGATAGCGGCACGTGCTTCTTTGCTCGCACCGTATTCATTGCGGCTGGCGTCGGAGCGTTCCTTCCCAAGACCCTCAAGATTGAGACGCTCACCCCACTCGTGGGGCACTCGGTTTTCTACGAACAGGCAGCTCCCCAACCTGCAAAGGGGAGTACGCTCGTCATCGGTGGCGACAGTGCCGCGGTGCAGCGCGCGATCGAGTTGGGAAACCCATCGCAACCCGTGACGCTGAGCCATCGGCGGGATCAGTTTGACATTAACGCGGCTCAACAGGAAGCGCTGAGGGAATGCATTGCCGCCGGCACCATCCAACTCCGTATCGGCCTGCCCACCGAGGCACGGGTGGAGAACGGACAGCTATGCGCCGTAGGCCTGACTGTGGCGGATGGCAGCCTGCAGTGGATCGACGCCAATGTGATCGAGGCCTATCTGGGCGTCTCCCCCACCCTGGCTGCCTTGAAGGAATGGGGCATCGATCTTGACCGTCGCTGCGTGCGCATTGATCCGTCCAACTGTGCAACGTCGCTCCCCGGCGTCTTTGCCGCAGGTGACGTGGTGAGCTACCCCGGCAAGAAGAAACTCATCGTGTGCGGTTTCCATGAAGCCTGCATGGCGGCCTACGGTGCCCAGGCCCACCTGTGGCCAGGCAAGACCTTCCCGCTGCAATACACCAGCTCCAGCAGCCACCTGCATGCCCTGCTGGGTGTGGGCCATTGAATGCGATCGGCAAAAAATTTTTCAACTTTTTTGCCTCTCCTCCAAAACAGCATTTTTTCCGGGCTATAATCTTTGTCTCGATTCCTCAATAGCTCAGTCGGTAGAGCGCCGGACTGTTAATCCGTAGGTCCCTGGTTCGAGCCCAGGTTGAGGAGCCAAAAATACGAAAAGCCCCGCTATATTTCTTATAGTGGGGTTTTTTTCTTTGTCCATCCCAAACTGCCTGACACTGTCTACCCATGAGCGATCACTATGCCGCATTGGGCCTGAGCCCCAGTGCCACGGCCGCCGACATCAAAAAGGCCTTTCGCCAACTCGCAGCACAGTACCATCCGGACCGCAACCCGGACCCCAAGGCCCCTGCGCTTTTCCGCAAGGTGCAAGCAGCGTACGATGTGCTCTCCGACGCGGAAAAACGCCGACTCTACGACGAGAACCGCCGACGCAACCTGCTCGATGACCCGCTGGCAACAGCCAAGGAAATCTGGCAGGCCTACTTTTCTTCCCTGCACTGATCGGGAGGTTGACCACCATGTTCGTTTCCTCATTTTTCCGCGACCTGCTCAGTAGCTACCAGGCCGAAATTGACGACCTCAGCTTCGACTCCGAAGGCAAGCAGGTGTTTGCCAAGCGCCGCAAGGAGCGCGCCAAGGAACTGGGCTTTTTGCTGCAGCTCATCGACACCAATCCCGAGATGCTGTCGGCCCTGTTCCACGGCAGCTTCCAGTTCAAGCACCCGGCTGCCATGGTGCAGCTGGTGGGGCAGGACCCCGAAGAGCTGCCGCTGTGGGGCGACCTGGGCAACGCCGTGGCACTGAATGCCGACGCCCTGACGCTGGCTGCCCAGGTACTGGCAGCAGACAAGGGCGACTGGCTGTTGACCGTGGCGGCTGGGCTGGAGTTCCTGCATTCCCGCGGCATGGGAGGCAGCACGCTGGACAGCGACGAGGCCGACGACGCCGAGGACGATGCCCAGACCCAAGAGGTGGAAGACCACGCCGAACACCTGTCCAGCGACGACGAAGGCACCGGTGGCCCGTCTGAAGAGGCTGGCGCCGACTGGCTGGCCGACCAGGGCTTCGAGCGCAAGGACAGCGACGCCTGATTTCACACTGAACTGAACAACGCTTTACTCACACCGCAAGGAATATTGCAGCATGGGCAATCATCTGGCAGTCATCGAACAAACGCGCAGTCTCATCGCCGCGGGCGACATCGTGGGGGCGGAAGCCGCCCTGGGCGAACTGGCCGACACCGAGGGCGATGGCGCCCTGATGGTGGTGCTGGAGCAGTTGGCCCCGAAGGATGTGCTGGCCGTGATCCGCGAGTTCGACAACTCCAAGGCCTCGGTGGTGAACATGCTGGTCACGCCCGAGCAGTTTGCGCGTGCCGTGGTCATCGAGAAGCAGTACAAGGACCTCAGCCGCACCCACCTGCGCGGCATGATGAACTCGGTGATCTTCCGCGACGAGGCTGATGCGGTGGAGTTCCTCACCGCCATTGGCGACCTGGAGGGTGGTGCAGAAGCGCTGGCCGACTACTTTGCCGAAAAGTGGAGTCGCGTGGAGGCCTTTGCGCGTACGGGCGTGTTCGACGCCGTGGAAGACTTTGGTGACCCGCTCAGCGAAGACGAACTCTATGCCAACGCCTACGCCCACCCCCGACTCGACCACGAGGAGGTGGCCGACAACGACTGGATGGAAATGGCCTGGCTGCTGCGCTACAAGTGCCCGGACCTGTTCATCGAGACGCTGCTCACGCTGCGCGCCAAGGCGCGTGCCTTTGAACTCTCGGGTGATGAAGGTGCCTTTGGCGACGAAGACGACCACCGCGTGGAAACCCGAGACACTGACCGCGGCAAGGCCACCCCAGCGGCGCTGGAATCCGACGACGACGAATCGGCCATCTGACGGAAGCCTCATCCCATGGAAGTTTCTGCGCCCGCAGCGGCCCAATCGCTGGCACATTTCGACCACCGGCTGTTCTTCGAGAAGGTGCTGGCCTATGGGCGCAGTCACGGCATCCTGACCCAGGAACGGCTGGACAGACTGTGCGAGGAAGCACCCAAAGGCATGGTGCAGCTGGCGCGCTACTTCGGCACCGAATACCTGCGCCCGGACCTGGAAAAGGCGCGGCTGCGCATCATCAGCCTGGTGAGCCTGAGCCTGGAAGTGCAGAACGACGGCGACCTGCGCCGCGCGGCCGAGAGCCTGCGCGACAACACCCTGCTCTCGCGCTCCAAGGCAGGCGCCGACATGCTCAAGGCCCTGCTGGTCATGCCGCAGAGCAGCCATTTCGGCATGAATGAGTCCAAGGTGTTCAATGACACCCTGATACCCAAGCTCGACGAGTGGAGCTTCAAGCCGGCGCACGAGTACCGGGCGGAATTGCAGCGGCGCAGCGCATTCACCCGGCAGATCGAGGCGGCACGTTGGTTCGCGGCCCAGCTCGAGCTGGACGAGGACGAGCTGCACGAGTCCGGCCACGATGCAGACGCCATCGTCCGTACCGGCTTGCTGGCCTTGAACACCAAGCGCACGGAATTTCCGGAATGGAAAATGTTCGAGAAGCTGGTGGCCTACTGGAACCAGCAGCTGCTCAAGGACGACGGCCGACGCCTGGCCTTACCCAAGAATCTGCCTGAATCCCTCGTGGATATTGCGCAGGCCGCTCTCGATTCCATAGCAATTGATGTACGCAAGGCCAGTGGCGGCGCAGCTGCCATTCGCAAGCTGTTCCAGCAGACCCCCGCCTTCATGGGCCGCTACTACTGGCTGGAAGAAAGCATGGTGGCGGTGGTGAACTATGACCGCGCAGTGTCCAAGGAGTGGGCCAAGGCCACCGAAGGCAGCGAAGAGGAAAGTGCCCTGCTCACGCTGTTCCTGTGCATCGCGGCCGGGGCACCGAAGAAGACCTTGCTCACCGAAAAAAGCGCGGCCACCTTGGTGCGCCGCCTTCGCAAGAACGGCTGGCAGCCCGAGCTGGCGAGCGACTTCATCCGCCAGAACGCACCCTTTGCCTTTGCGCAGGACTACCTGGCGCTTTGGGAGCAGTTTGTGCAGGAATCAGCCAAGACGCTGCTCAGCGACATGGACTACCAGCTGCACGACGCCCTGGCGCTGCTGCGCCGGGAGTGCCAGGTCCAACAATAAGGGCCGCAAGGTTTTCACCCTGCAGCCCTGGAGTCAGGGGTTTGAGTGCCCCTGTTGCTTGGCTTGGCCGAATCAGGCCGTGGCAGCCTGTGCCGCGGCTTTCTTGGCGGCAGGCTTCTTCACTGCAACGGCCTTCTTGGCAGCAGCGGGCTTTTTCACGGCTGCAGCAGGTTTTACGGCGGCCGGCTTTTTGGCCGCGGGTGCCTTGGCTGCCGCGTTTGCAGGCGCAACTTTCGGCGCGGCGGCAGCCTTCTTGGGCGCGGCGGCAGCCTTCTTGGGTGCGGCGGCGGGTGCCCTGGCAGCCTTGGCGGCGGACTTGGCCTTGACGTCGCTCACTGCGCTGGAGCCACCGCCCCAGGTCTTGCGGGCCTTCTTGGCCAAGGCCACCACCTTGGCGATGTCTTCGTCGCTGAACACGCCGTTCACACCCGAAATGGCCGCCAGCTTCATGCCGTGCTTGAGGCCCAGGCGGTAGATTTCCTTGACCTTGGGCCATTCGGTGTCGCGACCGATCGTGAACACTTCAAAGCGGCCTTCCAGCGCCAGCACGATGGTTTCGGCCAGGCAGGCGTAGATCACGTTGGGCGGCAGGCCAATGCTCTTCATGCCCTTGACCTTGGTGGGCAGCTCGATTTCACCGGACTCGATGACCAGCACGTCGGGGCGCTTGGCCACTTCGCTCGGCGGCAGGTCCAGTGGACGAGCCACGTCGGTGATGACGCAGCCGGGTTTGACCTTGGTGATGTCGAGGATCTTCTTGCCGGCGCCGGACGTCGAGGTGACGATCATGTCCATCTCGCCGAGCAGGTCGTCGTAGGTGTTGGAGCAGGTGACCTTGGCGTCGGGGGTGTCGAGCAGTATGGAAGCCTTGAGTTCTTCGAGCTTGGCCAGGTCGCGGCCAGCCAGCACCACTTCATCGAACGCGAAAGCCAGCAGGCGGGCGCTCACGGAACCGATGGAACCGGTAGCACCGATCACCATGGTCTTGGCGGCGACCTTCTTGCTCTTGCTGTCGAGGTTGACCAGGCCCATGCGTCGCATGGCATCGGCCGCGGCCCACAGGGCGCCGGAAGCCGAGTAGCTGTTGCCGGTGGTGATCGGGATACTGGCGCGGCGAGCCACGGTCACACCGGCGTCTCCCACCACCTTGGTGAAGGCACCCAGACCCATGATCTGTGCACCCATCTTCTCGGCCATCTCGGCGGCCTGCAGCAGGCGACGGTAGGTGAACTCGGGGCTACGCGCGAGCATTTCCTTCGGCGTGCCACCGACGGAGATGAGCCAGCCCTCGGCTTCAGCGCCCGTGGGAGAAATGATGTTCTCCATCTTGCAATACACCATGGGCGGCATGTGCGCGGCCAGGGTCTCGACCTGGTCCATGATGAACTTGGGTGTGCCCTTGGGAATGGGGAAGCCCTTGCGGATGAATTCCTGGCTCAGCGGATGGATCACGAAGGCAAAGCGGCGGATATTGCGGAACTTGCCGGTGGGGTGCAGCAGGCGGGGCTTGAGGTCCAGTTCATTGAGGATTTCCTCGAAGTCGTCGTCCGAAACTTCTTCCGAGGGCTTTTCCAGGTGCGCCAGGATCATGGCCTCGATGGCGTTGATGCCGACCACCTTGTCGAAGATCTTGGGCGACACGTCGATGACGAGGTTGACCTTCTGGGCCTTGAAGAACTCCATGCGCTCTTCGGTCACGGCTGAGGTGATCAGGGTCTTGCCCTCCAGGCAACCGTTGGAGGCAATCGCCTTGTACTCGGCAAACGTGCCGACGATGACATGGCAGTCTGCAGCGACAGCCGCCACACGCTTCTGCTTGAGGCGGCTCAGCGAGGTCTCGAGCAACTGACCGCCCGCGCCACTGAGCATGAGCTTGCTGCCCTTGGCGAACAGCTCCAGTTGCTCGATGGACGTGAGCATCTTGGGGGAGCCGGCCTGGAAGGTGGCGTCCGCAAAGTAGAGGTTCTTGGTGTAGTCCGACAGGGCCACCGCCATGTCGTAGTTGCGCATGCCGTTGAGGAAAAGCACCAGGTTGTTGTTGAAGTAGTTGCCCAGTTCGTGCTGCACCTGGCGCACGGCGCGCACCTGCAGCAGGCGGCGCAAGGTGGCGCCGGTGGTGACCGGCACCCGCGTCACCACATTGAGCAGCCGCTTGGTTTCCTTGTTCTCGATGGTGCGCAGGCCCACCTGCAGGTGGTCGCTGATCTCGCCCAAGCCAATCGCATCGGCGCTGGCCTGCTGGCGGCGCATGAGTTCCCAGGCCTTGCCGGTATCCATGTCGGCACCAAGGCGCTTGATGTTGAACTTGTGGCCCAGGAAATCGATGGTGCGTTCGAAATCCTGCTTGGACGACCCCAGCGAAATGGTGACTACGTTCTTCATGGACAGACTCTCCTTATGCGTATTTCAGTGGTGGTGCGGGGGAAGTAACAGGCGCCGCCGTCGGCGGCGCCATTGGGGGTGATATCAGCCCTTTTTCTTTTTCGACGACACGGCGCCAGGCAACACCTTGCGGATCATGTCTTCACACTGCTCCTGCGTCATGTACCGTGGCACCGGATACCCGGTATGCGCTTCGTGGCAAGCGGCACGGGCGAGGTCAGGAATATCGGACTCCTGCAAGGCGTCGAGCACCTTGGGGATACCGAGGTCCGCATTGAGCTGGTCCACGGCATCGAGGAACTTCTGGGCCAGCACATCGCTGCTCTCGTCCTCGGTACCCACCTTGGCACGCACCGCCAGCTGGGCCAGCTTTTCGGTGATGGCTGGAGCCGAGTACTTGAGCACGTGGGGCAGCATGATGGCGTTGGCCAAGCCATGGGGCGTGTGGTACTTGCCGCCGAACTGGTGTGCAATGGCATGCACGTAGCCCACGTTGGCACGGGTGAAGGCAAAACCGGCGTAGGTGGAGGCCAGCGCCATCTTCTCGCGGGCGGCGAGGTTCTTGCCATCACTGTAGGCGGTGCGCAGGTTCTCGAAAATGAGCCCTACGGCGGACAGCGCCATGCCGTCGGAGTACGGCGTCTTCCAGTTGCCGATGAAGGCTTCCACCGCGTGGGTCAGTGCATCGATGCCGGTCGCTGCCGTGATGTGCGGGGGCAGCCCCGTCATGAGGGAGGGGTCCAACGCTGCCATCTTGGGCACCATGCGCGGATCGACGATGACGAGTTTGCGCTGGTTGGCGGGATCGGAGATCACGGCGGCCACCGTCACTTCGGAGCCGGTTCCTGCGGTGGTCGGCACGGCATAAATCTTGATAGGCGAACGCAGACCCTTGAGGTACCCGGCCAGCGAACGCAGCGACTTGCCCGGATTGGCCACCGCAACGGCAATGGCCTTGGAGGCATCCATGGACGATCCGCCGCCGAAGGCCACGATGGCGTCACAGCCATTGGACTGGAACACCTCGATACCCCGTTCGATCAGGGGAATCGGCGCATCGGGCGTGATCTCGTCGAACACCACAAACTGCGCTCCACCGGCCGTGAGGGCGTCGGTCAGCGGCGTCAGCAGACCGAGCTTGGAGATGATGCTGTCGGTAACGATCAGGATCTTGGAATGACCAAACCCCGCAACAGCCTGACCGAGACGGCCACTGGAGCCTGGGCCAACCAGCAGGGTGGGCTGCGGAATAGGGATGAAACGGGTAACCATTCCGACCCCGCGCATGACGGCACCGAGACCGGTGGCGCGAAGGCTGTCTTTTGTTGCGGCTGAAAGCACGAGAAACTCCTTGAGATAAACCGGCAAAGCAAGCGTCATCGTATTACTTTGCAATAGGGTTTGAAACCTAGAGCGACTCACGTTTTCCCTAGGGCGGTCAATCCCGCAGGTGCTTGCCCATCTTGGTGGCAAATCGCTGGGCAATGCTATAGGTTCTGGGTCCGGGTTCCAAGGTAAACGTTTCCCCCGCGCACAGGGCGCCACCCTGCTCCACGGCCAGATAGAAACCGCAATGGCCACTCTGTGCCATGCGCTTGGAAGCCTGGGAAAACCCCATGACCGCATTGAACTTGTAGCAGGGCTCGCGAGGCTGGGTCACCCGCAACACGCAACGCGGAAAGCGCAGAAGGTCCCCGACCCAGACCTCCGCTTCGTTCAATCCGGCAATGCTTAAATTCTCACCCACGCCCCCAAACCCCATCGGTGCGGCTGCGACGCCAGCCTGTTGGCGTTCGTGGTTCCAAAAGGCATAGTGCTCGGTCGGATACGCGTAAATGGCCTTCTCCAACCCACCATGTACGCTCAGGTCGACTTGTTCGTCACCGGCCAAACCCAGCGGCGCCACCATCACGTCACCCGCGAAGGGCTGCTTGCGGATGGCGGACTGGATGGATCGCCCCTGAATCAGCAAGGGCTGTGCCTTGCCCAGTTGCACGCTACGCAACACTCCTTGCATGTCAAACCTCCATCTCGCTGAGTCTGATCCAGCGCTCCGTCCCGGCGCGGTGCGAGTACTTCACCCGGGCGTCCAGTTCCTCCACCCGTACGCTGGCACTCCGGCTTCGGTACACCTCGTCGCGCAGCCAATGGCATTCCGTGACCAACGCATCCTTGCCGGTGAGTGTCGTACTCCACACCTTGTTCTCGGCATTCCAGCGGTAGGCACGCGCCTTGAGCAGGTCCTTGGCTTCAAAGGGGGCACCAACGGCCTGCACCCGATAGGCAGGCAGCTGTGCAGCCTGCGCCAACAGCGCCAAGCCATTACTGCCCTGCAGCTGCGCGCGCGGCTCCACCAGCACACGCAGCAAGGCATGGCAATCGGTTTCTGCGCGATGGGCGTCGTAGAACAAGCCCAAGGACAAAGCCAGACTCTCAAGCTTGGCTGAACTTTCCTCCAACGCTTTCCAGTCCAGGTCGGCAAAGGAGCATGCCCAGGGCAAGGACGCAAATACGGGTATGCGACGCTCAGCGAAGGGACGGTCAAAGCCCGCATTGTGGGCAATCACCAGATCAACGCCTGTCAGAAATGTGGTGATCGCCGCATCGTCCATGCGCTTGCCCTGTACTTCACCGTCCGTGATGCCGGTGATGCGTTGGGCATCGGCCGGGATCGGGAAGCCGGGATCTTCCAGTTGATCGAACACCTGTACCGGCCCCTCAGGCAGGGCCGTGGCTGGATTCCAGGTGAAACGCAGCATGGCCAGCTCGATGATGCGGTCGCGTCCATGGTCCAGACCGGTGGTTTCGGTATCCAGGAGCACAACCTGCAGCGTCTTTCCCTCGCTACGCACGGGCCAGTCCAGGCACGGCTGCAGGCGCCGCAGGACCCGGAAGTCGGGGTGCGCATCGAGTATGGATGCCAGTTGCTCAAAGTCGGTCGAAGTCGAAGGCGCAGGCAATGGCAAAGAGGGCGTGCTCGGCAGCGCCTTTCCCTGCGCAGGCACAACGGTAGTCTGGGGTTTGGGCGGTGCTGACTTGGACTTGCGGGCACGGGGTACCGCAGCAGATGCCGGTACACGCAGTTCGGGAAAAAGCTCGGAGCTGAAATGGTCCTGTTGCAATGGGGGCTCCATCTGGGGGGCATCTGACCCAAACGCACTGTCGCGTCGGTGGCAAGAGGCCCGATTATTGCCTTTATCATGGGCCCAACCACGCCACTTGCGCCCATACTTCCAAGAATTTCATGCCCGTTACGACCCAGCTCCCTCGCCAGCGCGCCCTCCGTGGGGTACGCATCGTCAGCCTGGCCTTGAACCTGCCCGGTCCTGCGGCGCTCATGCGCTGTCGCGCCATGGGGGCCACATGCGTCAAAGTCGAACCACCGCCCCCAGTCGGCTCCGTCCCAGGTACCACGGCTGACCCCATGGGCGTGTACAACCGCGCGGCCTACGACACCATGCACCAGGGAGTGCGCGTACTCACAGCCGATCTCAAGACCGAGGTTGGGCAGAAAGCACTGCACCGTGAACTGGCCAAAACCGACGTCCTGTTGACCTCGTTTCGACCGTCGGCCCTGGCCAAACTGGGTTTGCAGTGGAGCGCCTTGCGCAAACAGTACCCACAACTCTCTTTGGTTGAAATTGTTGGTGCACCCGGTGTACGCGCGGAAGAACCGGGACACGACCTGACTTACATGGCCGAGAGTGGGCTGGTTACCGGCACCGAACTACCACCGACCCTGTACGCCGACATGGGTGGCTCGCTCATGGCCAGTGAAGCCGTATTGCAGGCTCGCCTGCTGCAACTGAGCAAAGGCAAGGGAGTATGCCTGGAGATTGCCCTGTCCGAGGCAGCCAATTACCTCGCCCTGCCCCGTGCCTGGGGCCTGACCACCCGCGGAGCGGCGGTGGGAGGCGGCCACGCGGGCTACCGTGTGTTTCCCTGCAAGGATGGCCGCGTGGCCCTGGCGGCGCTGGAGCCCCATTTCGCCGCCGTGCTGGCCAAGGAAGTCGGCCTTCCAAAGAGCAACATCATGGCCATGTTCATGCCAGACAGCCATACCGCAGTCGCCCAATGGTGCGCACAACGCAGCTGCGCCGAACTCGAAGCCATTGGCACCGCCCGGGACATCCCACTCTACACCCTGCCTACGGCCTGAGCCATTTCCCGGGGGCGCGCCGGAGCCACTTTCTGTTGCTATCCTTTCAATAGCTAATTACGCAATATTTTTAAAGACTTGCGGCTCATTGCCTGCTTGAATCCGTAGAAACCCGCTCCCCTGTTCATGGGATTGCGGACCGGTAAAAACAGGTTCACAATGCATTTCCGAGACTTTGTGCAGGGATGTTTCCTGCATGCAGGTCAGGAGGATGGCAGTATGTTTGGCTGGTTCACAAAGAAGGCACCCCCGCCGGTACAGACGCGCAAGCCGCGCTCAGCGTCGCCGGTTGCGCGTACCCGCAGTGATCCTCTGCCGTGGGACGCACCCACCAGCCTGCCTGAGGTGGTCGAAGGCAATTCCGACGCCGACTGGTCGGCATGGCAGGACTCGGTGAATTTTCAGGAAAGCCGCCCGTTCGACAACAGCGATCTCAACACCGAGCCTGCACCGCTGTCGCACGGCCACCTCGAGGCACAAGCGGTATTCGAGAGCGAAGCCCGCCGCAAAAGCCGTTGACCCGGCCACACGCCGGCAGTCAGCGCGAAGAACGTGGTTTTCCCGATCGGGCACCGTTGGCGCGCGGCGGCAGGCCGGTGTGCTGCGTCAAGAGCGCGCCTTTCTTGGGTTGCCCGCCGCGATTGCCCACTGGCGCTGGTGTGCTGTTCTTGCGCCGTGCACTCTCGTAGCCCCCTTCGGTCATGGGCTGGAAGGTCGGAATCAGATGGTGCTTGCCATTACCTATCAGGTCGGCACGCCCCATCGCCTTGAGCGCTTCGCGCAACAGCGGCCAATTGTTGGGATCGTGGTAGCGCAGGAAGGCCTTGTGCAGGCGCCGGCGCTTCTCACCGCGCACGATATCCACCGACTCCTCGGCATCCTCCACCTGACGGTGGATTTTGCGTAGCGTGTTGCGGCCCGTGTGGTACATCGCCGTGGCCGTGGCCATTGGGCTGGGGTAGAAGGTCTGCACCTGGTCCGCGCGGAAGCCATTTTTCTTGAGCCACACGGCTAGGTTCATCATGTCTTCGTCGCTGGTGCCGGGGTGGGCGGCAATGAAGTAGGGAATGAGGAACTGCTTCTTGCCGGCCTCGGCGCTGAATTTTTCGAACAGGGTCTTGAATCGGTCGTAGGTACCGATCCCAGGTTTCATCATTTTCGACAGCGGCCCGTTTTCCGTGTGCTCGGGTGCGATCTTCAGGTAACCGCCCACGTGGTGCGTTACCAGCTCCTGGATGTATTCGGGGCTCTTTACCGCCAGGTCATAGCGCAGGCCCGAACCGATGAGTATCTTCTTGATGCCCTTGAGCGCGCGGGCCCTGCGGTACATGTGGATCAGCGGGCCATGGTCCGTGCCCAGGTTCTGGCAGATGCCAGGGTAGACACAGCTGGGCTTGCGACAGGCGGCTTCGATTTCCCGGCTCTTGCAGGCCAGGCGGTACATGTTGGCAGTCGGCCCGCCCAGGTCGGAAATGGTGCCGGTAAAGCCCTTGACCTTGTCGCGAATCTCCTCGATTTCCCTGATGACCGAATCTTCCGAACGGCTCTGGATGATGCGGCCTTCGTGCTCCGTGATGGAGCAGAAGGTGCAGCCGCCGAAGCAGCCGCGCATGATGTTCACGCTGAAGCGGATCATCTCCCAAGCCGGGATCTTGGTGGCGGCATCAAAGCTGCCGTTCTCGTCGGCGTAGCTCGGGTGCGGGCTGCGCGCATACGGCAGGTCGAATACGTAGTCCATTTCCGCAGTCGTCAGCGGAATGGGCGGTGGATTGACCCACACATCGCGCGCCGTGTGGCCCTCGCCATGGGCCTGCACCAGCGCACGGGCGTTGCCAGGGTTGGTTTCCAGGTGCAGCACACGGTTGGCATGGGCATAGAGCACCGGGTCGCTCTTGACCTGTTCGTAGCTGGGCAGACGGATGACGGTCTTTTCGCGCGGTGCCACCTTGACGCTGCCCTTGCCGTAGAGCGAGGGAACGAAAACAATGGGCTTGGCGCCCTCCTCCAGGTCTTTCTGACCTGCTGCCCGCGTCGAATCATCGTGGGCAGCTACGGAATTAGTAGCATTGCCATCTTCCTTGACGCAGCTTGCACCTCTCTGGGCAGCGACTTCGGCGGTAGTGGCGTAGGGATTGATATGGGCTTCCACACGCCCGGGCTCATCCACACTGCTGGAGTCGATCTCGTACCAGCCCTGGGCGGTGTCGTCGTCACTGCGGCGCACAAAGGCCGTGCCGCGCACGTCGGTGATGCGCTCCACCGGTTCACGTGCCGCCAGGCGGTGGGCCACCTCGACGATGGCGCGGTCGGCGTTGCCGTACAACAGCAGGTCGCACTTGGCGTCCACGACAATGCTGCGGCGCACCTTGTCACTCCAGTAGTCGTAGTGGGCGATGCGGCGCAGGCTGCCCTCGATGCCGCCCAGGATGATGGGCACGTCCTTGAAGGCTTCGCGGCAACGCTGGCTGTAGACGATGGCGGCGCGGTCGGGGCGCTTGCCACCCACGTCACCCGGGGTGTAGGCATCGTCACTGCGGATCTTGCGGTCGGCCGTGTAGCGATTGATCATCGAATCCATGTTGCCCGCCGTCACGGCCCAGAACAGGTTGGGCTTGCCCAGCACCTTGAAAGGCTCGGCGCTATTCCAATCAGGCTGCGCAATGATGCCGACCCGGAAACCCTGGGCCTCCAGCAAACGGCCAATGACCGACATGCCGAAGCTCGGATGGTCCACGTAAGCGTCACCCGTCACCAAGACGATGTCGCAGCTGTCCCAGCCCAGCTTGTCCATTTCGGCTCGGCTCATGGGCAGGAACGGTGCCACACCAAAGCGCGCCGCCCAGTACTTGCGGTAACTGGTGATCGGTTTGGCCTGGCGCGCCGAGGGCGGCAACACAGCGGAGCTGACGGACATGGATGGGTGCTTGGTTGGGAGGGCTCAGGCGCCACACGACGCAGAAATGCGCCGGCGGCACGGGCAGGTGCGCAGTGTAAGGGTTTGCACTAGGGATTACAGCCCATAGGGCTACTGGCGCAATGGACTCAGATGACGGGTAGCGGCGGGACCGGAACAAAGCGGCCACTGCGGGCACTTTCTCCACCCAAGGTCAACAGCTGCATCGCAGCCTGCACCTGGTCTGGGGACACCGGAACCTCGCCACCGCTACGCAGTGCCTGTGCCACCGCGGCGTAGAACTGGGGGTAATTGCCGTGTGGCAAGGCAATCTCCTGCGTTGCCAGCCCGTCTGCGGCGGCCGTTGTGATGCGCGCGGGGGTTGGATCCGCGCCCCACGCGGGATCGCCCCAGACCGGCCGCTCGCCGGACTTGAGCGTGTCTTCCTGGGTATCCAGGCCAAACTTCACCCAGCTCCCGTGGGTGCCATGCACCGCAAAGCGCGGCCCCAGGCCTGCCACCAAGGTACTGCCATGCAGCACCACGCGCAGGTCCTGCAGGTGCGGATAGCGCAGCACCGCGTGGAAATAGTCGTTCACCTCTGCCCCATCGCGTTGGGTTCCGAGGTCAAGCAAGATGTCTGCTGGCGCACCGAACAAGGTCAACGCCTGGTCAACCAGGTGCGAGCCGAGGTCAAACCACAAGCCCGATCCCGGCATGTCCTTTTCGCGCCAACGATCAGGCACGCTGGGGCGGTAGCGGTCGAAATGCGATTCGAAATGGGCAATGCGCCCCAGCGAGCCCTGGGCCAGTACCTGCTGCAAGCCAAGGAAGTCTGCATCCCAGCGCCGGTTCTGGAACACCGTGAGCAAAAGCCCTTTCGCGGAGGCGAGCTGCAGCAGTGTCTGGGTTTCCTGCAGCGTCACGGTGCAGGGTTTGTCCACCACGACATGCTTGCCCGCCGCAAGGGCGGCCTGCGCCACAGAGAAATGGCTATCGTTGCCCGTCGCCACCACCACCAGGTCCAGTGACGGATCGCTCAGGGCTTCCTGCAGCGTGGAGCAAACCCGCACTTCCGGCCAGTCCCCAAGCACCAGGGGCGCCTTGGAGGAAACGACGGTATGCAGGTGCAGCCCGGGTACGGCGCTGATCAGTGGCGCATGGAAGATGCGCCCGGCATTGCCATAGCCCACCAGGGCCACACGGATACGGGAAGATTCGAAGCGGTGCATGGGCGGGCTGCGACAAGAAATACAGCACTGTAGTACAGACCCTGTCCATGCTGTTACCACTGCGGTACAGCGGATGCGAGCGCCGGTCTGCGGGTACGGGCTTACCCCTATAGACCGGAAATTTTCCGTACAAACCCCTACTTTAGGGGCATCAACTCAGAGAAAAATGCGGCGTTCCAGCCCGTAGAATCGCCAATTCATATGTCAACCAGCCCTCCCATATCCGGGCGGGCACAACCGAGGAAACATCCATGAAGAAAGTCCTGCTCGCAGTCGCATTGGGCTCCATTTGCGCTCTGTCTTTTGCACAAGGCAAAGACCTGAAGGTCGCCATCGACCCCACCTACGAGCCTTTCACCTTCAAGACTGCGGACGGCAAGCCCACCGGCTTCGATGTGGACATCGCCAACGCCCTGTGCGAACAGATCAAGCGCAAGTGCGTGTTCGTGGAACAGGTGTGGGATTCCATGATCCCCGGCCTGCAAGCCAAGAAGTACGACGTGATCATCTCCTCGATGTCCATCACCGAAGACCGCCTCAAGGCCATCGACTTCACTGACAAGTACTACAACACCCCCAGCCGCGTGGTGGTCAAGAAGGGCGTGAACTACACAGGCCCCGCCTCCATCAAGGGCAAGAAGATCGGCGTGCTCAAGGGCTCTACCCAAGAGAAATACGCCATGGGTGAACTCAAGACCGTTGGCGTCGAAGTCATCCCCTACGAAGCCCAGGACCAGGTCTATCTGGACATCAAGGCTGGCCGTCTGGACGGTACCGTGGCTGACTTCGTGGAAGTGACCGGTGGTTTCCTGTCCAAGCCCGAAGGCAAGGACTACCAGCTGGTCGGCCCCGAGCTGTACATCGAGAAGTACTTCGGTATCGGCGCTGGCATCGGCCTGCGCAAGGGTGAAACGGCTCTGAAGACCGAACTGAACGGAGCCATCAAGGCGATCCGTGCCAACGGCGTCTACAAGAAGATCAACGACAAGTACTTCAAGTTCGACGTTTACGGCAAGTAATCACGGCTGAAGCTGTCTGAGTTGACGGCGCACATGCACCCCATGTGCGCCGTCGCTTTTTGTATTCGGTACTTTTTTCTCCCAGCATGAGTGACTACTACACCTCGATATTGCAAGGCTCGCTGCTCACGGTAGGTGTCTCCCTGAGTGCCTTGCTGGTTTCCATCGTGCTGGGGCTGCTGGGCGCTGCTGCCAAGCTCTCGGCCAATCGGGCGCTGGTGTCTGTGGCTGCAGCCTACACCACCGTCATCCGCGGCATCCCTGACCTGGTCCTCATGCTGCTGGTGTTCTACGGCGGCACCATCGGGGTCAACAACCTGCTCGAATGGTTGGGCTCCGAAGCCACACTGGACATCAACCCCTTCATGGCCGGGGTGCTGACCATCGGCTTCATCTACGGCGCCTACATGACCGAAACCTTCCGGGGCGCCATTCTCTCGATTCCCAAAGGGCAGACCGAAGCGGCCGTTGCCTTTGGCATGGGACCGGTGCAAGCGTTCATCCGCATCACCCTGCCGCAAATGGTGCGCTACGCCCTGCCCGGCTTCACCAACAACTGGCTGGTGCTGATCAAGTCCACGGCCCTGGTGAGCCTGATCGGTCTGAAGGAAATGACCTACCTGGCCAAGCAGGCCAGTGCTGCCACCCGCTCGCCGTTCGCATTCTTCCTGTTCACGGCCGCGCTGTTCCTGATATTCACCTCGGTGTCGCTGTTTGTACTGCGCAAGCTCAATGAACGCTACAGCCTCGGTACCAAGCGGGGGACCCTGTAATGAACTGGTCCGTCATTTTTGAAGCCAAGAGCCTTGCCATGTTTGGCGAAGGCATCCTGACCACCCTGGCCCTGCTGTTTTCCTCGCTGGCCGTGGGTGCTGTGCTGGCGCTGGTTTTTGCCTTGCTGTTGACTGGCCCCTGGCGCACCGCCCGCTGGTTGGTGGGCGCCTATACCTATGTCATTCGCGGCACGCCGCTGCTGATTCAGGTCTACCTGATCTACTACGGCCTGGGACAATTGGAGTGGATCCAGGCGCGCTGGGATTCGGTCTGGCCCTGGACCCATTTCAAGGACCCCTTCTTCTGTGCCTTGCTGGCCTTCAGCCTCAACACGGCGGGTTACACCGCCGAAATGCTGGCAGGCGCCATTCGCGAGACCCACGCCGGTGAGATTGAGGCCGCCCAGGCCTACGGCATGAGCCGCGTGCAGGTGATGTGGCGCGTGGTACTGCCCAGCGCCATGCGCCGCACCCTGCCGGCCTACAGCAATGAGGTGGTGATGATGCTGCAGAGCACCAGCCTGGCCAGCGCCGTCCCGAGCCTGATGGACGTCACCGGTGCGGCCAGCCGCATCTATTCCGACTACTACCTGCCCTTCGAAGCCTTCCTCACGGCGGCTGCCATCTACCTGGTGGCCACGTTCGCGCTGATCGGCTTCTTCAAGTTCGCAGAAGGCCGCCTGCTGGCCTACCTGGCGCCGCGCAAGCACTGATAGCGACGCGCCCTCGATTCCTGATCTCGCACTATGCAACGCCAAGACCATCCGCTGCTTTCTCCCAGTCTCGGGGTGCAGAAGACACTCAGCAGCTTCCATTTTGGAAAACCCGGCTCGGGCACCAAGGTCTACATCCAGGCCAGCCTGCATGCCGAGGAGTTGCCCGGCATGCTGGTCGCCCACCACCTGCGCCCCCTGCTGGAAGCGGCCGACGCCGCCGGGAAGGTGGTCGGAGAAGTCATTCTGGTGCCCATGGCCAACCCCATCGGGCTGGCACAGCGCGTGGACCACAAGCCCATGGGCCGATTCGAGCTTGACACTTCGGAAAACTTCAACCGGCATTACCCGGACCTGGCCAGCGCGGTGTTGCCCATGGTTCGCAATGCCCTGGGGGACGATGGCCGGGCCAACGTGGCGACGGTACGCACGGCCATGGGCCAGTACCTGCGCCAATGGACACCCAAGACCGAATTGGAAAGCTTGCGCCGCCAGCTGTTGCTGCTGTCCCACGACGCCGATGTGGTACTGGACCTGCACTGCGACTGCCAGGGTGTGATGCACTTCTACACCGAGGAGGCCTGCTGGCCGCAACTGGAGCCGGTGGCGCGTTTCATCGGCAGCCGCGCGACCCTGCTGGCCAAGAGCTCGGGCAATGCCCCGTTCGACGAATGCCTGTCCGGCGCCTGGTGGAAGCTGGCCGATGCCCTGCGTGCCGAGGGCAACCACGCTCCCCTGCCCCAGGGCTGCTGCAGCACCACCATCGAATTGCGTGGCGAGGCCGATGTGCACGACCGCTGGGCCCGTCCGGACGCGCAGGCCCTGTTCCACTACCTGCAGTACGCCGGGGTGGTGGCTTGTGAGCACCCGCCCGAGCTGCCCGCGGCGCTGTGCGACGCAACCCCCTTGGCCGGCTCGGAAACCCTCTACGCCCCCTGCCCCGGGGTCGTTGTGTTCGCCCATGAAGCGGGCGAGCGCGTCACCAAGGGTGACTTGATGGTCGAGATCGTCAACCCGATCGAACAGACCCGCACACCGATCCACGCCGGGGTGGACGGCGTGTTCTACGCCCATATCCGGGACCGCTATGTCACCACGGGTTGCGAGCTCGGCAAGATCGCGGGCAAGGTTCCCTTCCGCACCGGCGACCTGCTGGGTAACTGACATATTCCTTCTGACGCACTGAAGCACGTTTCCATGACCGCCAACACCACCCTCAAACTGCAGGTTGAAAACATCCACAAGCGCTTCGGCTCGAACGAGGTGCTCAAGGGCGTCTCGCTGACGGCCCACGCTGGCGATGTGATCAGCATCATCGGAAGCTCGGGCTCGGGCAAGAGTACCTTCCTGCGCTGCATCAACATGCTGGAAAAGCCGCACGAAGGTCGCATCATCGTCGCGGGTGAAGAGCTGCAACTGAAGCCTGGTGCCAATGGCGAACTGCAGGCGGTGGACCAGAAGCAGCTGCAGCGCATCCGTTGCGAGCTGGCCATGGTGTTCCAGCACTTCAACCTCTGGGCCCACATGACCGTGCTCCAAAACATCATCGAAGCGCCGGTGCATGTGCTGGGCAAGCCCAAGGACGAAGCCATTGCCACAGCCCGCAAGTACCTCGCCAAGGTCGGACTCGAAGGCAAGGAAGATGCCTACCCCGCGCACCTGAGCGGCGGGCAGCAGCAGCGCGTAGCCATTGCCCGTGCCCTGGCCATGGAGCCCGAAGTGATGCTGTTCGACGAGCCCACCAGCGCGCTCGACCCCGAGCTGGTGTCCGAAGTGCTCAAGGTCATGAAGACACTGGCCCAGGAAGGCCGCACCATGGTCGTGGTGACCCACGAGATGGGCTTTGCGCGTGAGGTCTCCAACCACCTGATCTTCCTGCACAAGGGCCGCATCGAGGAAGAAGGGGTACCGGCCCAGGTGCTGGCCAACCCCAAGAGTGAACGGCTGGCGCAGTTCCTCAGCGGCAGCCTCAAGTAAGGCGTGTGGGCTGGGGTACGGTCCCCGGCCCCCAGCGCAGCACATTAGAGGCAACAGTCTGAGGCCATGCGCAAACCCACTTCTTTGCCTAGAATTCGGCCCCAGCCCACCCGCAATGGGCGCAACCAGCTATAACTTTGGTAGCAACATGCTGAATTTCCTGCCAGCCTTCCTCATTGCCCCCATCGCCATTGCCCTGCTGCTGGTCAACATCCTGTTCTGGGTGCCGATCCTGCTGGTGTTCGCGTTCATCCGCCTGCTGTTGCCCTTCAAGGCCACGCGTCCGGTCATCGACCCCATCTGCGTCTTCATCGCCAACAGCTGGATCAGCGGCAACAGCGGCTGGATGCGCCTGACCCAGAAGCTCGATTGGGACGTGCAGGGCATTGCAGGCCTGGATCCCCGCAGCTGGTACCTGGTGAACAGCAACCACCAGTCCTGGGTCGACATCTTCGTGCTGCAGCACCTGCTCAACCGCAAGATCCCCCTGCTGAAGTTCTTCCTCAAGCAGGAACTCATCTGGGTTCCGTTCATGGGCCTGGCCTGGTGGGCACTGGACTTTCCCTTCATGCGCCGCCACAGCGAGGAATACCTGCGCAAACACCCGGAGATGCGCGCCAAGGACCAGGAAACCACCCGCAAGGCCTGCGAAAAGTTCGCGCTCATTCCCACCAGCGTGATGAACTTCCTGGAAGGCACACGCTTCACGCCCGCCAAGCACGCCAAGCAGCAGTCGCCCTACCAGTACCTGCTCAAGCCCAAGGCCGGGGGCATTGCGCTGGCACTGGACGCACTGGGCGCCAAGTTCGATTCCATCCTCGATGTGACCATCGTCTATCCGCAGGGCATCCCCACGTTCATGGACTTCATGGCCGGTCGCGTCGATCGCGTCATCGTGCGTGTGCGCAAGGTGCCGGTACCCGCCCACCTGCTAGGCGGCAACTACGCGGAGGACGCCGAGTTCCGCAAGGCCTTCGGCGACTGGGTGCAGCAGCTCTGGCGCGAAAAGGACGCGCAGATCGGCGAACTGCTGCAGCAGGCTCGCCGCGGCTGAATCCACCGCGCCGAACACCATGGACAGCGTGCCCGGCTGGAAGAAAGCTCTGGGCCGTGCCGACGTACAGATTGCGCTGGCCACCTGCGCCTACCTGTTCCTGGGCTACAAGACCAGCGCATTCGTCTTGCTGTTCGTGCTGCCCCTGTATGCGGCACTGATCGCACGCCCCGTGATCACCCTGCTCGGTGATGCACGCCACGCCATGCGCCGCGCCGTGTGGCAAGAGGCCCAGGGCCAGTACTACGCATTCCGGGACCAGCGCGTGCTGGTGGTTGAGGACGAGTTCCACTGCCGCTGGCTGCGCACTGCCGATGTGCGCCAGATCTACCCGCCGCTCGTGAACGATGTGCAGCTGCGCCGTGCCTACCCCCAGACCACGCGCTACCTGGGAGAAAAGCCCGCGCAACTGTACGTGCGCGATGACACGCTGGTCGCCCACCTGCGGCGGGTCAATGACGCCCTGTCGCTGCGCTTGGGCACTTGGGTCGAGCGTTCGGTCTGGTACCCGGCCAGCCAGGTCCGCAAACGCCTGCACATCCGCTTGGAAGACGAGGCTGGCTCCTGAACCGTTAGGCCAGCGCTTCGCGGACCGCCTTGGGCATGCGCTGGGGCCGTAGCGTGGCGGCACTGACACAGCCCACCCGGATCACCCCCTCGCACAACAAGGTGTCACCACGCCAGGCCTGCTGGGCCAACACCAAGGACGCACTGCCCTGCTCCTGCACCCGCACAGTCACTCGCAGCTGGTCGTCCAGGCGGGCACTCGCCAGGTAGCGCAATTGCACATCGGCCACAACGAAGATCGCGCCGGTTTCCTCGCGCAAGGCGCCCTGCTCCACACCGAGCGCACGCAGCCATTCGGTGCGGGCACGCTCGAAGAACTTGAGGTAGTTGGCATAGAACACCACGCCGCCCGCGTCGGTGTCTTCCCAGTAGACGCGTACGGGCCAGGTGAACTCCGCTGTCGGTGAACTCATGCCGTCACCTTGTTCACCACATGCTCCAGGTGGGCACGTCCGCCCGGTGTGGTCATGAGCACCAGGGCGGTTCCGCCCTTGATGACATGGTCGTCCGCCGGGTTGAAGACCCAATGGCCGTGCTCGTGCGTGGCCACCAGCACATAGTCACGCGACCGCGGCACCAGTTCGCCCACCGTGCTGGCAGGTGCACCATGCGGTAGCAGGACCTCTTCCATGCGCAAGCCCTCGTCGCTGTGCAGCATCTGGTCCATGAAACTCACCACATGCGGGCGCAGCATGGCCGAGGCGATGCGCATGCCGCCGGTGAAGTCCGGGGAAACGATCTCGTCCGCGCCAGCACGCTTGGCCTTGTTGGCATTGCGGATGTCGTGCAGGCGCACCACCACGCGTGCCTTGGGGTTCAGCAGCTTCACCGACAGCGCAATCATCAGGTTGTGGCTGTCATCCCCCGTCACCGCAAAAACACCCGCGGCATGGTCCACACCGGCATATTTCAGCGCTTCGTCCTCGGCCGCATCGCTGTGCAGGTGCATGGTGGCCGGATGCTGCGCCATCCATTGCTCCAGCATCTCGGCGCTGTTCTCGATCACCACGAACTCGCGCTTGGTCTTGATGAGCTCGTTGGCCACGTTGCTGCCCACGCGCCCGACGCCGCAGATGATGTAGTGGCCCCGCAGGGTGGCAATTTCCTTTTGCATGCGTTTTTTCCTCAATGCCGCGTTCAGGTCCGACTCCAGCAGCAGCGCCACCGAGCTGGAGAAAAGGTAGCTCATGTTGCCGATGCCCAGAATGGCGATGAAGACCGTGAACAAGCGCCCCCAGGGGTGCCCGTTCAGGTCCACGATCTCTCCGTAGCCGATGGTGGCCACGGTGATGAAGGTCATGTAGAAGCTGTCGATCCAGGTGGCGTTGGGGCGGCCAATGTACATGTACCCCAGGGTGCCGATGAGGTGCAGCACCGCCATGAGCACCACACCGGTGATCAGGCCTGAATAGTGGGAACTGCGAAACGCCTTGCGCACCGTGGATAGCGGGGAGAGTTTGGAACAGGCGCAAATTGTAGTGGCTGCGATCGACCGCCCGGAGGAGCCGGTCAGACCACCGAATCAGGGGAAAAACCGGCCCAGTCCCGCAGAAACAACGCGCAGGCAGCTACACAATGCATAGCGCCTGCAAGCTCTTGGCAAGTACAGCCTACTTGCCGCCCAGGCCCATGGACCGGGTGATCACTTCCTTCATGATCTCGTTGGTACCGCCGTAGATGCGCTGCACGCGCGCGTCGGCATAGGCGCGGGCGATGGGGTACTCCCACATGTAGCCATAGCCGCCAAAGAGCTGCACGCACTCATCAATGACCTTGCACTGCAGGTCGGTGGTCCAGTACTTGGCCATGCTGGCCGTGGCCGTGTCGAGTTCGTTCTTGCAGATCAGCTCGCAGCACTTGTCCACGAAAACACGGGCCACCTGCACCTGGGTCTGCAATTCCGCCAGGGTATAGCGCGTGTTCTGGAACGCTGCCACCGGCTGGCCGAACACCTTGCGCTCCTTGACGTACTCCACCGTCCAGTCAATGGCGGCCTGGCTGTTGGCCACAGCGCCCACGGCAATCTGCAGTCGCTCCCAGGGCAGTTCCTGCATCAGGCAGATGAAGCCCTTGTTCTTCCAGGCCTCGCCACCGAGCACGTGTTCGGGGCCGAGCTTGACGTTGTCGAAGAACAGCTCCGAGGTGTCCTGGGCCTTCATGCCGACCTTCTTCAGGCGCTGACCGACCGAGAAGCCTGGCATGCCGCGCTCCACCAGCATCAGGCTGGTGCCCTTGCCGCCCAGCGCTGGGTTGGTCTTGGCCACCACGATCACCAGGTCGGCATGCCAACCATTCGTGATGAAGGTCTTGCTGCCATTGAGCAGGTAGCTGCCGTCGGGCTGCTCCAGCGCAGTGGTCTTCACGCCCTGCAGGTCCGAGCCGGCTGCAGGTTCACTCATGGCAATGGCCCCCACCATTTCGCCCGAGGCCAGCTTGGGCAGGTATTTGGCCTTCTGCGCTTCGGTGCCGTAGTGCAGGATGTACGGAGCCACGATTTCGCTGTGCAGCCCGAAGCCAATGCCCGAGAACCCGCCACGCGCCAGTTCTTCCATCTGGATCACCGAATACAGCTTGTCGGCCTCGGAGCCGCCGTACTGCTCGGGCATGGTCATGCATAGGTAGCCGTTTTCACCGGCCTTGTTCCACACCTCACGCGCCACGTAGCCCTGCTCTTCCCACTCGGCGTGGAAGGGCGCGATTTCCTTGTCCATGAACTTGCGGAAGCTGTCGCGGAAGGATTCGTGGTCGGAGCTGAACAGGGTGCGTTCGATCATGGTGCGGCCTTTGGAGAGATGGTTGAAAAGCGGACAAATTAATTTTACAAAGCAATTGCTTGGTAAAAAGAACTATACTGCAATTTGAACGGTCGTTCGGAAACTCCCCTGCGCGGACCCGAACCACCGGCCCCATGTCCACCCATTCCAAGGAGTCCCCATGACAGAAGCGTTCGTATTCGATGCCATCCGCACCCCGCGTGGGAAGGGAAAGAAAGACGGCAGCCTGCACGAAGTCAAGCCGGTGAACCTGCTGGCCGGCTTGCTGACCGACCTGCAGCAGCGCAACGGCTTCGACACGGCCCGCGTCGACGATGTGGTCATGGGCGTGGTCTCGCCCGTGGGCGACCAGGGCGCTGTGTTGCCCAAAGTGGCCGCGCTCAAGGCAGGCTGGGACTTCCAGGCCGCGGGCGTGCAGATCAACCGCTTCTGCGCCTCGGGACTGGAAGCCGTGAACATGGCGGCGCAGAAGGTGCGCTCGGGCTGGGAAGACCTGGTCGTGGCCGGTGGAGTGGAAAGCATGAGCCGGGTGCCGATCGGCTCCGACGGTGGCGCCTGGGCCATGGACCCCGAAACCAACTCCGCCACCGCCTTTGTGCCCCAAGGCATCGGCGCCGACCTGATTGCCACGCTGGAAGGCTTTACCCGCGCCGACGTGGACGCCTTTGCCGTGGAATCGCAGAAGCGTGCCGCCGCAGCCCAGGCCGCCGGCTACTTTGACCGCTCGGTGGTGCCGGTGAAGGACTTCCTGGGTCAGACCATCCTGGCCAAGGACGAGTTCATCAAGCCCTCCACCACGCTGGAAGGTCTGGCCGCGCTCAAGCCCTCGTTCGAGCAGATGGGTGCCATGGGCTTCGACGCCGTGGCCCTGACCCGCTACCCACAGGTGGAGCGCATCCACCACGTGCACCACGCCGGCAACTCCTCGGGCATCGTGGACGGTGCGGCGGCCGTGCTCATCGGCAACGAAGCCGCCGCCAAGGCCCACGGCCTGACGCCCCGTGCCCGCATCGTCGCTACCGCCCTGTCCGGCGCAGACCCCACGATCATGCTCACCGGCCCCATGCCCGCCGCCCGCAAGGCCCTGGCCAAGGCAGGAATGACCGTCGACCAGATCGACCTGTTCGAGGTGAATGAAGCCTTTGCATCGGTGGTGATGCGCTTCATGAAGGAGATGAAGGTGCCGCACGACAAGGTGAACGTGAACGGCGGCGCCATCGCCATGGGCCACCCGCTGGGGGCCACCGGCGCCATGATTTTGGGCACGCTGATCGACGAGCTGCACCGCCGTGGCCTGCGCTACGGCCTGGCCACGCTGTGCGTGGGCGGCGGCATGGGCATTGCCACCATCGTCGAGCGCCTGTGAGCTGATTAACTGCCAAATTGGCCTCTAGCCCTCGTATTCATTGCGCAAGCAGCTACCAAACCAATAGCACCATGAAAACCATTCAATACTCCCTGATCGACGGTATCGCCACCATCACCTTCGACGAACCCGACTCGCCCGTGAACACCATGTGCCTGCAGTGGCAGGACGACATGAGCGAGGTGGCAGCACAAGTGGTGAAGGACAAGGACGCCATCCAGGGCATCCTGCTGGCGTCCAACAAGACCACCTTCTTCGCCGGTGCCGACCTCAAGGGCGCCATGCGCCTGCAACCCAGCGACGCCGCCAAGATCTTCGAAGAGATCGAGCGCGTAAAACGCAACTTCCGCACCATCGAAACCCTGGGCAAGCCCGTGGTCAGCCTGCTCAACGGCACGGCACTCGGTGGTGGCTGGGAAGTGGCGCTGGTGGGCCACCACCGCATTGCCATCGACGACAAGAAAACCCAGTTCGGCCTGCCCGAAGTGACGCTGGGCCTGCTGCCCGGCGCCAGCGGTGTGACCAAGATGACCCGCCACCTGGGCCTCATGGGTGCCCAGCCCTACCTGGTTGAAGGCAAGACTTTCAGCCCCGCCGAGGCCAAGGGTCTGGGCCTGGTGCACGACCTGGTGGAGCCGGGCGACAACGCCGCGGCGGAAATGAAGGCCAAGGCCCTGGCCTGGATTGCCGCCAACCCCAGCGCCCAGCACCCCTGGGAAGCCAAGGGCTACAAGGTGCCTGGCGGCCTGCCCTCCAACCCCGCCGTGGCACAGATGCTGCCCGTGGCCCCGGCCGTCATCAAGAAGAACACCCGGGGCCTGTACCCTGCCCCCGAGGCCATCATGGCCTGCATGGTCGAAGGCCTGCAGGTGGACCTGGAAACGGCCCTGCGCATCGAAAGCCGCTACCTCGCCAAGCTCATGACCGGCACCCAGGCCAAGGCCATGATCAACACCTTCTTCTTCAACCTCAACGCCATCAAGAGCGGCCAGAGCCGCCCGGCTGGCGTGCCGCGCTTCAAGCCCAGCAAGGTGGGCCTGCTGGGTGCGGGCATGATGGGTGCGGGCATTGCCTATGCCCAGGCCAGCAAGGGCATTGCCTCGGTGCTCAAGGACGTGAGCCTGGAAAAGGCCGAGCTGGGCAAGAGCTACAGCGCCAAGATTACCCAAGGCCGCGTGGACAAGGGCCGCATGACAGCGGACGCCCAGCAGAAGATCCTGGGCCTGATCCAGCCTACCGCCTCCAACGCCGACCTGCGAGGCTGCGACCTGATCATCGAGGCCGTGTTCGAGAACCGCGAACTCAAGGCCAAGGTCACGCAAGAGGCCGAGCCGATGTTGGCCGAAGGCGGCTTCTTCGCCTCCAACACATCGACCCTGCCCATCACCGGCCTGGCCAAGGCCAGCCGCGACGGCAAGAAGTTCATCGGCATCCACTTCTTCAGTCCCGTGGACAAGATGAAGCTGGTGGAGATCATCCGTGGCGCCGAGACCGATGACGAGACCGTGGCCCGCGCCTACGACTACGTCCAGGCACTGGGCAAGTTCCCCATCGTCGTCAACGACTCGCGCGGTTTCTTCACCAGCCGCGTGTTCGGCACCTTCGTAATGGAGGGCGCAGCGATGCTCGGCGAAGGCATTCCCGCCGCAGCCATTGAAAACGCCGGCATGCAAGCCGGCATGCCCGTGGGCCCACTGGCGGTGCTGGACGAAACCGCCCTCACGCTGTCATTGCACGTCATGGAGCAGACCAAGGCCGACTTTGCCGCCGAGGGCAAGACCTACGAAGTCACACCGGGCGAGCGGGTGGTGGAAACGATGGTCAAGGAGCACAACCGCCCCGGGCGCGCCGGTGGTGGTGGCTTTTACGAATACCCGACCGAGAAAGGCGCCAAGAAGTTCCTCTGGCCCCAGCTCAAGCCCCTGTTCGAGAAGGCCGACAAGGCCTGGGACATCACCGACCTCAAGGACCGCCTGCTGTACCGCCAGGCGGTGGAAACCGCACGCTGCCTCAGTGAAAACGTGCTCACCAGCGTGCACGATGCCAACATCGGCTCCATTTTCGGCATTGGCTTCCCGGCCTGGACCGGCGGCGCCATGCAGTTCATCTACGGCATGGGTATCGAGGTGTTCGAAGCCCGTGCCGCCGAACTGGCCGCGAAGTACGGCAAGGGCTTTGCGCTCACGGACGAGGTGAAGGCTGCCATCCGCAAGTACCAACCCAAGTACTGAATCTGAAACTGGCGTGGATGCATGGCCAGAACAGCCATGCATACCACTGCATGCAACGACCCGTAACCCATTGTTTTTATTGGTTTGTTTGACCTCTTTCGGTGGACAAACGTGGCACCGAGAAATCTGAAACACGGAACTGAACCCATTTCATAAACTTGGCGTATTCCAAAAGCACAAGAGACAACAGGTTCATGAAACGCATCCACAAGATCCTCGTGGCCGGGCTGGTCGCGGTACTGGCACTGGGCGCCGTGCTCGTGCTGTTCCAGCGCCAGATCGCCACTGCGTTGCTGCAGCAGGTGGCCCACAAGAACGTGGGCCGCAACGTCATTCCCGACCTGCCCGATGGCCTGCATGTAGGACTGTGCGGCACGGGTTCCCCCTTTCCCGACCCGGCCCGCGCGGGTCCTTGTACGGCGGTGGTGGCAGGCGACCGACTTTTCGTGGTCGATACGGGTGAAGGCAGCGCCCGCAACCTGGGCTACATGGGTCTGCCAGCATCCAAGATCGAAGCCATCCTGCTGACCCATTTCCACTCCGATCACATCGACGGCATGGGCCCCTTCCTGCTGCAACGCTGGGGGCTGGGCACGTTCCAGACGCCGACACCGGTGTATGGCCCACCGGGGGTTGAGGCGGTGGTGGACGGCTTTCGCGCGGCCTACGTGTTGGACTTCGGCTACCGCGTGGCGCACCACACACCGAAGATCATGCCGCCAGGTGGCAGCGGCGGCAAAGGTATGCCGTTCGTGCTGGGCCCCAAAGACACGATGGATGCCATCGTGGTTCTTGAAAACCGGGGTCTGAAGATCACCGCCTTCCGCGTCGATCACTCACCGGTAGACCCGGCCGTGGGCTACCGCTTCGACTACAAGGGCCGCTCGGTGGTCATCACGGGGGATACCAAGAAGACGCCTTCCGTGGCCCAGTTTTCCAAAGGTGCCGATCTGCTGATCCACGAAGCCCTGCAGCCCAAACTGCTCAAGGTGCTCGAGGACGAATTTGCCCAAAAAGGCATTGCCAACACCTCGCAGATCATGCGCGACATCGTCAACTACCACACCACACCCGAGGAAGCCGCCGCCGTTGCCGCCGACGCCGGGGTGAAGGAACTGGTGTTCAACCATGTGGTGCCCCCCTTGCCTTTCCGCTACGTCTACCCCGCCTTCGTGGGTGACGCAGCGCAGTACTTCAAGGGCCCGATGACCGTAGGGGAAGATGGCATGTTGTTCAGCCTGCCTGCGGGCGGCACCACCATCAGCAAATCGCGGCTGTATTGACGGAGTTCGCACCGAGCATGTATTCCATCACCAACCCTCCGCCTGCACCGCCGCTGCCTGTGGTCGATGCCAAGACCGTGCTGCGCACGCCATTGAGCCGCTTTGCCGCCATACCCGACTTTCCCTATGAACCAAAGTACGTCGAGGTCGGCGCGCTGCGCATCGCCACCATCGACGAAGGACCGCGCGATGCGCCACCGGTGCTGCTGATGCACGGCGAACCTACCTGGTCCTACCTCTACCGCAAGATGATTCCGGCCCTGGTTGCAGCAGGCCACCGCGTCATTGCGCCCGACCTGGTGGGCTTTGGCCGCTCCGACAAGCCCACGCGCACCCAGGACTACTCCTACAGCCACCACGTGGCCTGGATGTGTGCCTGGATGCAGGCCGTGGACCTACAGCACGCCACCCTGTTCTGCCAAGACTGGGGCTCACTGCTCGGGCTGCGCATGGCCACCCATGCGCCCGAACGCTTCGACCGCATCGTGCTGGCCAATGGCGGCTTGCCCACAGGCAAGGAGCGGGTACCCAAAGCCTTCAAGTACTGGCGCGCGTTCGCCCGCTTCAGCCCCTGGTTTCCGATCGGAAGAATCGTCAACTCCGGCTGCGCCCAGAAGCTGTCGGCAGCGGAAATTGCCGCCTACGATGCACCCTTCCCGTCCACACGGTACACCAAGGCCGCGCGCCTGTTCCCCACTTTTGTGCCCACCACACCCGACAACCCCGAGTGCCGCGCCAACGAGGCCGCATGGGACGTCCTGAAGACCTGGAACAAGCCCTTTCTCACCCTGTTCAGCAGCCGCGACCCGATCACGCGCGGCGGCGACAAGATCTTCCTCAAACTGGTGCCCGGCACGGCCAACCAGGCCCATGCCGTCACGCGCGGAGCCGGCCACTTCCTGCAGGAAGACAAGGGGCCGGAACTGGCCCAGCAGATCCACCAATTCATACAGAACACGCCCACACCATGAACCGTTTCCTCAAACTGAACCTTTTGGGCCTGTATGCCCTGGCCCTGCTGAGCCTGCTGGTCCCCATGCCGTGGGACAGCAATGCGCTGCTGCAACGCCTGTCACTCATCCTGCTCGGCGTACACGTGCTCGAAACCGTGGTGATGTTCAAGCACGTCAAGGCCTATGACGGCGCGCTTTGGAAGAGTATCGGCCTGTCGCTGCTCTTCGGACTGCTGCACTGGCTACCCCTGGCCCGCAAGGCACGCGTCGCCGCATGAGCAAGAAGCACACTTCATCGCGTGTCCGCCGCATCCTGGTTGCGATGGTCCTGTATTGCAGCGCCGTGGTCATCGGTCTGGGCTCGGCCTGGTGGGTAATGAAGAAGGCCCCCTGGCTCAACAAGACGCTGCAGGTCGGTGCCTGGAAGACCAACCTGCGCGCCGGCAGCGCCGACGCCGACCTCTACACCCGGGCCAGCATCGCCGTCAATGCCTTGCTCGCGCTGGACCGCGCTGAGACCATGTATTTCGTGGCCAGTACCGACGACGATGGCCGCGCCCTGCGCAGCACCTGCAGCTACCGCATCAGCGGCACACCGCCCAAGGCGCGCTGGTGGAGCATCACGGCCTATGCCGACGACATGTTCCTCTTCGACGCGCCCAACAAGCACTACAGCCTCAACGGCAGCACGGCACAGCTTGATGCACAGGGCAACTTCACGTTCGTGCTGAGCCCTTCGGCACCCAAGGGGCCTGAGTTCTGGGTGCCCATGGTGGGCCACAGCGGCGCCGTGCTCACCTTGCGCCTGTATAACCCCAGCCCCGAGATGCAGGCCAACCCGGCCAGCCTCAGCCCGGTGCGCATTGAACGCCAAGGGGATTGCGCATGAAGAACTTCTCCGATACCCAACGCCTGTGGTTCTACCGTGGCCTCACGCTCCTCGCCACCGCCATCCTGGTCCATCTGGCCGCCGTCTGGGCTGCCCCACGGCTGATCATGCAGGTTCTCATGAATGGTCCCATGGCCAAGACCATGAACATGCACAACCAGGCAGCCTACCCACCGGCAGTGACCGCGGCGTCTCGCTCGGTGGTGATGCCCAGCCCCGACATGCTCTATTCGGTCTGCGCTTTCGACGTGCGCAATGGTCCGGTACGCGTCACGGCCGACCCCAAGCTGCCTAGCTACTGGTCTATTGCCCTTTACGCCGCCAACAGCGACAACTTCTTTGTCATCAATGATCGCCAGGCCGCCGGCAAGCCGGTCGACCTGTGGCTGGTGTCGGACGCCAGCGCGTCCACAGGCAGCCCGCAACCGCCGGCAGGCAGCACCGTGGTCGTCAGCCCCTCGAATTCCGGCTTCCTGCTGATGCGCGTACTGACCGGCAATTACGACGCCGAAAAGGACACCCTGGAGCCGGCGCGCCGCACCCTGCAATGCAGCTCGGTTGCCAAGGGCTGACCACTCCATGCTGGCCCGCTTGCTGCGCACTGCCCTCCTGGTCCAATGGTTGATGGGTGCTGCCCTTTCGGGCGCCCTGGTGGTCCGGTGCGACACACCGGTCCCCACGGCAATCGCGCTGGCGGTGTTGTTTCCGTTCCTCACTACTGCCTTGGCCATCACCTATACGATGGTACTTTCCCGTCCCGGTGAGTCAGCACTGCCATGGTGGCAGGCACTTGCGGGTGAAATCTGGGCCAGCATCGTGGTGTTCGTCCTGCGCCAGCCCTGGACCCGGGGGCAGCCCCCACTGCTGCCGGCCACGGCAGGCTCCCCCCAAGCGGTGCCGGTCGTGCTGGTGCATGGCTACCTGTGCAACCACCGCCTGTGGGACAAGGTGGCAGCCCAATTGCGCGCCCAGGGGCATGCCGTGCAGGCCGTGAACCTGGAGCCGGCGTTCACCTCCATCGACCACTATGCTCCCTTGGTAGAACAAGCAGTCCAGGCATTGCGCTCCCACACGGGGCAGGCCCAGGTAGCGCTGGTCGGCCACAGCATGGGAGGGTTGGCGCTGCGGGCCTGGGCGCGGCGCTATGGGCTGGCACATGCCGCGCAGCTCATCTCGCTGGGAACACCCCATGCCGGCACCCAGGTACCGCAGCACCTGCCCAGCCCCAACGGTCGCCAGATGATGTGGAACAGCGACTGGCTGCAGACACTGCGATCCGGCGAAGACGAGGCCCTGCGCAACCGCTTCTCGGTAGCGATTACCGCCCAGGACAACATCGTGTTTCCGCAGCGGGCCCAGGTTCTGGACGGCGTTGCGGTGACGGTGTTCGAAGGCATTGGCCACCTGCAGATGTGCCTGCACCAACCGGTGATCGACTGGTTGCTGGCGCGCCTGCGTCAAGCTCCCGCAGAGGCCCATGCCTGAGGTGTGCTCAAACGCGTGCTGGTGGCGCGACCGACGCGCGCTCGCGGCGCGCCAGTTGCCAGGTGTATCCGTCCACCAGATCGGTGAGCGACTGCGCGAAAGCCGGCGACGTGGCATCGGCTTCCTCGTTCCAGATGGCAGTGCGCAAGGCACCCAGGAAGGCGCGCGACAGCACGAACATCTCGGTGGCATCGAGCATGCGCCCCAGCTCCAGGCCTTGCGAGCGCAGGGAGACGCTGGCCAACATTTGCCCCAGGAAGGTGTTGCGCCCTTCCAGCATGCGGACATCGCGGCGCGACAGGGCCCACTCGATGATGGCCTTGTGCGCAGTGCGGCGTTCGCTGAACGACGCCACCATCAACTCCACCAGGTCACGCGTGGTCTGCGCCACACCGCTGGCCGCCCTTTCGCTGAAACTGGCGATGAGCATCTGGCGCTGGCGTTCCGACGCCTGTTCCACCAGGGCCAGCATGACCGCATCGATGTTCGAGAAATACTGGTACAGCGTCCCCACCCCGTAGCCGGAGCGTTCGGCCAGGGTCGCCACCTTGAAGCCCTGCAGCCCCTCAGTTTCCAGAATCTGAACCGCACTCTCCAGAATGGCTTCCACGGTCTGGCGCGATCGGTCCTGCTGCGGCGATCGCACGATCGTCTTGATGGATTTGTTGCGGCGCGTTGTTGCCATCTCCATTGCTCTCCGAAGCTGAATCTATTTCACAAACCGAACTCTCAACCACTATAGCCTGCCCATGATCCGCACCCGTCGCATTCGCCGCCTCAAGGAATCCCTGACGCAGTTCCCGGACGTAGCGCCGCCTTCGCTACTGCTGCTGGCCAGCGAGCCGCGTGCTGTCTGGGAGTTCTGGGCCGGTGTGGGCATGTTCTGGCCGCTGGTGCGTCTGGCACCCAAAGGCCATGGTGAGCCCGTCCTGGTGATTCCCGGTCTGGGCGCCTCGGACCTCTCCACCAGCCTGCTGCGCCGCTTTCTGGATGCACTGGGTTATGTGACCTACCCCTGGGGCATGGGTCGCAACAAGGGGGTCAAGGACGAACTCGAATCCGCCCTGTCGCAGCGCCTGGAAGTGATCCACGCCAAACACGGGCAAGCGGTCAGCATCATTGGCCAAAGCCTGGGCGGAGTGTTTGCCCGCGAACTGGCCCGCATGGCGCCCGACAAGGTGCGCCAGGTCATTACCCTGGGCTCCCCCATTGGCGGACACCCGCTGGCAACCACGGGCCACCACCTGTATGAGTGGCTGTCGGGTGACCGGCTGGAAAACATGGATTTCAACCGGCATCTGCAGATCCGCGTCAAACCCCCGGTCCCCACGACAGCGGTGTACAGCAGGCTCGACGGCGTGGTGTCCTGGCAGTGCGCCATGGAGCAGGACGTGGAGGGTGGAGAGAGTATCCACCTGCGCGGCAATACCCACTGCGGCATGGCCAGCAGCCCCACAGCGCTTTACCTCATTGCCGAGCGACTCGCCAGTGGCGCTGCAGGCTGGTCGGCCTATCGCCCTCGTGGCCTGGCCCGGCTGGCGTTCGGCACCAAGCCCCCTGCCCGACGCCGCAAGGGCACTTCCACATCCCCGGCGCATCCCCAGTAAACCCCGCATAGCCCATGACCCACCTACTTGCCATCGCCCTGCCCCTGCTCCTTTTCGTGGCCTTCTGGTTCTGGTGGGGTGGCAATGGCAAGCCGCTCTCTCCCGACGAACTGGAACAAGGGCTGCAACAGCTGCAAGCCACGGATACCAGCGAACACGGCCGCGAGGCGGTGGAGCAAGTGCGCCGCCTGCTGCGCAATGACGATGGCAAGGAGTTTGTCATGCTCAACCTGGTCCGCCACCGGGCCAAGGCACTGTACCCGGCGGGCTTGAATTATGGCGATGACCCCAAGGCAGCGGACCGCCGTTATGGCAAGTCCATCGTCTGGGACTTGCTGCGCAACGGCAACCTGATGCTGTTCATTGCGCCGCGCATGGCTGATTTCATCGTGCCTGACGGAGCAGACGAATGGCACTATGTGGCCTTGGTGCGCTACCGTAGCCGGCGCGACTTCCTGCGCTTTGCGCAGCAGAGCAGCCGGGCCGACAAGTTCGTGCACAAATGGGCAGCCATCGAGAAGACGCACGTCTTTGCCGTGCGCCCCATGCTCAGCCTGTTTCTCGTGCGTACTACGGTAGGCTTGGCGCTGGCGCTGCTGTCCTTCGCACTGTACGCCCTGGTTTGAAGGATGAACACCGCATGACGACGACCCGCAAATGGCTGCTGGCCCTGATCGGCCTCGCAGCACTCAGCGCAGGACTGTATGCCAACCGGCTCGTGGTCCTGCAGTATTCGTTGGGCTGGTACACCGACCTCAAGTACCCTCGTGCACCCAACCACCCCGTTGCGTGGGAGCAGGGGCCAACGCCCCCTGAAGCGCCGGTAGCTGCGCGCCCGCCGAACATCGTGGTGATCCTCGCCGACGACCTGGGCATCAATGATGTGAGCACGCATGGTGGCGGCTATGGTGCCGAGGGCGCAGGCACACCGAGCATCGACGATCTGGCCAACCAGGGTGTGCGTTTCGACCGCGGGTACGCCGCTGCCGCCGTATGCACCGTGTCACGGGCGGCACTGCTCACCGGGCGCTACCCATGGCGTTTTGGCGTGGAGTTCACGCCCACGCCCGGAGCCATGGCCCGCGTGGCGGGGCAGCTGTACGCGCAGGATGCAGGTCGCCTGCCAGTGTTCATCGACCAGGACAAGGCGCGCAGCATCAAGGACTTCAATGACCTGGGCATGCCACCCAGCGAATACACCATGGCCGAGGCACTGAAGGCGCGCGGCTACCACACCGTGCACATCGGCAAATGGCACCTCGGCAGCACCAGGGAAATGCGCCCCAACAACCAGGGGTTCGACGAGACACTGTTCATGGAAAGTGGGCTGCATTTGCCGGAAAACTCGCCCGACGTGGTGAACTCCAAGCAGGACTTCGACCCCATCGACCGTTTCCTGTGGCCCAACATGCGCTTTGGCGTGAGCTACAACGGTGGCCAATGGTTCGAGCCTGCCAAATACCTGGCCGACTACTACACCGACGAGGCGGTGAAGGTCATCGAAGCCAATCGCAACCGGCCATTCTTCCTGTACCTGGCGCATTGGGGCGTGCACACGCCGCTGCAGGCGAGCAAGGCAGACTACGACGCCCTGTCCCACATCAAGGACCACCGTCGGCGGGTGTACCTCGCCATGATCCGCTCCATCGACCGCAGCGTCGGGCGGGTGATGGAGGCACTGAGGAAAAACGGGCTCGACCAGAACACGCTGGTCGTGTTCACCAGCGACAACGGCGCGCCCGGCTACATCGGCATTCCTGACGTCAATGCACCCTACCGCGGCTGGAAGCTCACCCATTTCGAAGGCGGCCTGCGGGTACCGTTCGTGGCCAGTTGGCCGGGGCACATTGCACCCCGCTCCCACCAAGGCAGCGCCGTATCGAACATCGACATCTTCCCCACCTTACTGGCTGCCGCCGGTGCCCGACCCGCCGATGGCGTGCAGGTGGACGGGCTGAACCTGCTGCCGCACCTGGGCAAGGCTGCCACGCCACTCCCGTCGCGGCCCCTGTTCTGGCGCGATGGCCCGCTGCGCGCCATGCAGCAGGATGACTGGAAGCTGATCCGCGCCGCAAGGCCCGACAAGCAATGGCTGTTCAACCTGAAGGACGACCCGACGGAACAGAAGAATCGGGCTGCAGCCGAGCCCGCACGCGTGCAGCGCATGCAGGCGGCCATTGACGCCCACCACGCCACCATGCCGCCGCCACGCTGGGAGAGTTTCATCGAGTTGCCCATCAGCATCGACAAGACACTCGACCAGCCCTATCGCGAGGGTGACGAATACACGTACTGGAGCAACTAATTCGGGCTGGCTCTGCGTCACAATGGCGTCAGCGCCCTCTTCCGCGCTTGCCCTTGAACAGGATGCCATGACCATGCGTGCCCTCAGCCCCACCGATTCCGCATTCCTCTGGATGGAAACCCGCAACCAACCCATGCATGTGGCGGGCCTGAACATCTACACACCACCCCACGGCAGCGGCACGCACTTCGTGCACGACCTGATGCAGCGCTGGAGCAAGGAGCTCAAGGCACTTCCGCCCTTCAACCTGCGGCCGGTATTGCGCATGGGGCTGTGGTACTGGGAGGAAGACCAGGAGTTCGAGCTCGATTACCACCTGAGGCATGTGGCCCTGCCCCAGCCCGGGCGTATCCGCGAGTTGCTGTCCATGGTGTCGCGCGTGCATGGCAACCTCATGGACCGCAACCGCCCGCTGTGGGAGGCCTATGTCATCGAAGGCCTGCCCGGTGGGCGCTTCGCTACCTACATCAAGATCCACCACGCGCTCATCGACGGCGTGACCGGCGCCAAGATGATGGCCAACTCGCTGGCGCTGTCAGCCGACGAGGACAAGCCCCCGATGTGGGCCCAGAACCACCAGCGCAGCCACCCCACGGCCCGCAAGAACCAGCAGGCACCCGGCGTGCTGGAGCAGCTCTCGGCCTTGGCCAAGGCGGGGCGTGAGTTGCTGCCTGGGGTGGGCTCCGGTATTGCGGACATGGCCCGCTCCGGACTGGAAGAGACGGCCGCTGCCATGCCGTTCCAGGCACCACCGAGTGCCTTCAACGTCGAGATTTCGGGCTCGCGCCGTTTTGCCGCGCAATCGTATTCGCTGGCACGCCTCAAGCGCATCGGCGAAGCCGCCGGTGCCACCGTGAACGACGTGACCCTGGCGATCTGCGCCAGCGCGCTGCGCGCCCACCTGCTGCGCGAAAACGCCTTGCCCAAGAAGCCGCTGGTGGCCATGGTCCCGGTGTCCTTGCACGGAGAAACGTCCGAGGGCGGAAACCAGGTTTCGGTGTTGCTCGCCAACCTGGCCACCCACATCGAAGACCCCTTGAAGCGCCTGCAACGCATTGTCCAGGGCACCACCGAAGCCAAGAACCGGCTCTCCAGCATGCCGCGCCTGCAGAAGATGGCCCATGGCATCACATCGATCTCACCCATGGGCTTCGGGCTGGTCGTGGGCACGGCCAAGACACATCCGCAATTCAATGTGGTCATTTCCAACGTGCCTGGCCCACGCGACACCCTCTACCTCAATGGCGCACGGCTGGACGAGGTCTATCCTGTCTCCATCGCCACCCACTACCTGGCGCTGAACATCACGATCCAGGGCTATGGAGACAAGCTCGGCTTCGGCTACACCGCCTGCCGCCGCTCGGTTCCTGCCTTGCAACGCATGCTGGACTACACCGAGCACGGCATTGAGGAACTCGAAACAGCCCTGGGGCTGACCACCAAGGCAGCTACCGTGCGAAAGAGTAAGGCGGCTGTCACCGCAGCCCCCCCGAAGGACAAGAAGCCACGTGCGGCCAAGACCGCAACGCCCGCGAAAAAGGCCACCAAAACCCGGAAAGCCGTCAAGGCATGAGCGCCACCAGCGATTACCAGGCGGCAGGTGCCCTGCCCCCCTGCCCGGCCACCATCACGCGCGACGGGGCCCCAGCGACCGGCACCTATGCCGGCACGCCCCTGGGCCTCGATTGGCGTGGTCTGACGGGCAGTTTCCACCGCAGCGCCTGGTGGCGGCGTTTCCACCACAAGCGCTGGCACTACATCGGGCTGGGCAATGCCGAATGCTTTGTCGGAATCGCCATCGTCGATGTCGGGTGGACCAACACCGCCTTCGCCTACGTGTTTGACCGCAGGAGCCGGCGTCTGCTGATCGATGCCAGTTGTGACGGTCTGCCCGGCATGACCGCTGCCGTGGCCGACAAGCCACTGGGGGGCAGCCCGAGTTGGTTCCGCTTCAAGGGCATGGATCTGCACATTGACAGCCAGAGCAGCGACCGGATCGATGTCTTCGCCTCGGTGGGACGCTCGCTGCAGTTGCAGGCCAGCCTCACGGCACTGCCCGGCGCCGTCCCGATGACGGCCATCGGCCCGATTGCCGTTGGCGGATGCGCCCATGCCACAGTCAAGTCGACTGCCATGCAGGTACACGGCCAACTGCAGGTCGACGGCCGCAGCATCAGTCTCGACGACGCCTGGGGCAGCTTCGACTACTCCAATGGCTTGCTGGCGCGGGAAACCCAATGGCGCTGGGCCAGTGCACATGCCGCCGGCATGGGCTTCAACCTGCAGGAAGGCTATTTCGGCGCCCAGGAAAATGTCCTGTGGCTGCAGGGCCAACCCATTCGGCTGGGCGCTGCACGCTTTGAATTCGATCCGGCCCAACCGCTGCAGCCGTGGCATATCCGCACCGAGGACGGCCTGCTCGACCTGCGCTTCCAACCCGAAGGCGCCCGGCAGGAACGCAAGAACCTGATCGTGGCGGCCAGTTACTACATTCAGCCCGTAGGCACCTTCCACGGCCAAGTACGCTCGGCACCCGATGTGCCAGCCGTATCCGTCGTAGGACTGCTGGGCGTGACCGAAGACCATCAATCCAAATGGTGAACCCTGAATCTGCACACCTGGCGCGGCAACGCCCCACCTCCCCCAGCGACCTGTTCTGGTCTTTCACACGCCTGGCCCTGCAGGGTTTCGGTGGCGTCGTGGCCATCGTCCAACGCGAACTGGTGGAAAAGAAGCAATGGCTTACCGCAGAGGAGTTCGTTGAAGACTGGGCCGTGGCCCAGGTCATGCCGGGACCCAACGTGGTCAACCTCTCGCTGATGATCGGAAGCCGCTATTTCGGCTGGGTGGGTGGGCTGGCCGCGCTGGCCGGCATGCTGTTGTTTCCCTTGCTGATCCTGCTGGTCGTGGTCATCGTGTTCGGCGGCCTGTCCGAACTGCCGCAGAGCCAGAATGCCCTGCGCGGGCTCGGTGCCGTGGCAGCAGGCATGATCATGGCCGCCGGTCTCAAAATGGCCCCGACCCTAATGAAGAATCCAATGGGAGCCCCGGTAACCATTGTGCTTGCAGCTAGCACATTGATAGCAACTGCCTGGCTGCGCATGCCTCTGCCGCTGGTGCTGATGGTGCTAGGTGGCATAGGCGTTGGCTGGTGCTACCGTTGCCTGGGCCGCCCCGGCGCAGCGAATAAGGATGCACAGCCATGAGCGACGGTGTGCATGCCGTGATCACCGCCGCCGACTGGGGCCTGTTGGCCCTGCATTTCCTGTCGCTGTCGCTGCTGGCCATTGGCGGAGCCATCACCACGGCACCGGAAATGCACCGCTACATGGTCAACGAGCACCATTGGCTGACCGACGCCGAATTCACTTCCAGCATCGCCCTGGCGCAAGCTGCACCCGGCCCCAACGTGCTGTTCATCGCCGTGCTGGGCTGGAATTTCGGGCTCAACGCAGCAACCCCTGCTGCAGCCTGGTGGATGCAGTGGCTCTGGGGCCTGGGTGGTGTGGCCGTGTCCATGGTCGGCATACTGGTTCCCAGCACCACGCTGACCTTTGCCGCCTCGCGCTGGGCCCACAAGAACAGCGAACTGCGCGCCGTGCGGGCGTTCAAGCTGGGCATGGCGCCCGTGGTGGTGGCCCTGCTGGTGGCCACCGGCTATCTGATGACCCTTGGCCATGGAGCGCCCTGGGAGCAATGGCGTCTGGGCCTGCTCACCATCGTTGCAGCCATCGTCGTCTGGCGCACCCGCATCCATCTGCTGTGGCTGCTCGCGGGCGGAGCCATCCTGGGCTGGTTGGGCTGGGTTTGAGAACACGGAGACGGAAACCATGAAGACACGCATTGCACTGGCCAAGGAACGCCAGATGACCCAGGCCCCCGACTATGAGGCCTGGCGCACGCACGCGTTGGACCTGGACACCATGAACGGCATGGACGTCTGGAAGGCCGATCCCAACTCGCCCCACTACCAGTACAACCTGATCCAGCAACGCCTGATCAACCTGCGCAACTGGCGCAAGAACGGGGACTGGGGCCAGATCATCTTTGCCCTGCGCGAAGGCCTGCAGCGCAACCTCGGCAACCTGACCAACCCCGAGCTCTACAAGCACACCCGGGTCGGAACCAAGTACCTCATCGACGAATACCTCAGCGAGGTAGTGTCCACCCTGAACTACCTCTGCGACAACGACATCCCCGACTTTCCCTACGCCGAGAAGCTGCTGTTCTTCCGCCACACGGGCCAGAGCTTCGGGCGTTCCTCGCTCATGCTCAGCGGCGGCGCCAATATGGGCATGTTCCATGTCGGCGTGGTCAAGGCCCTGCATGCCCAGAACCTGCTTCCCCGTGTCATCTCGGGTTCCAGCGCCGGTTCGGTCGTCGCGGCCTTCGTGGGCACCCGCAAGGAAAGCGAGTTCGAAGGCATTTTCACGGGCGACGCCATGGACCTCAAGATCTGGCGCCGGCTGGGGCTACGCGAGGTCGTACGCCAGAAATCGCTGATGGACGGCCAGGAAATCGAGCGCTTCCTGCGCAAGCACCTGGGCGAACTCAGCTTCGAAGAAGCCTTCAAGCGCACCGGGCGCATCATCAACATCACCGTGTCCCCCGTGGACAAGCACCAGAAGCCGCGCCTGCTGAACTACCTGACGGCCCCCCACGTGCTGGTGTGGAGTGCGGTGCTGGCCTCGTGTGCGGTGCCGGGCCTGTTCCCCGCCGTCATGCTCATGAGCAAGGACCGGCTGGGCCACGAAAAGCCCTACCTGGCATCCACGCGCTGGGTCGACGGTGCGATCCAGAGCGACCTGCCAGCCCAGCGCTTGGCCGAGCTGTACAACGTGAACCACCACATCGTGAGCCAGACCAACCCGCATGTGCTGCCGTTCATCACCGACCAGTACCGCAAGGACGACTGGACCCGCTTCCTGACCGACCTGTTCAAGAACGAAGTGACCTTCCGCAGCCGGCAGATGCTGCAACTCGCCTCCTATGGCATCGACCGGGGCATCCTCAAGAACCTGCTGGAGGGAGCGGTGTCCATCGTCGACCAGCAGTACTACGGCGACATCACCGTGCACCCCAGGGTGCACCTGCGCGACTACCAGCGCATCCTGGGTAACCTGAGCCGCAAGGAGTTCCAGGCCTGGGTACATGAAGGCGAATTGGCCACATGGCCAAAGATCACCATGATCCGCGACCAGACAGTGATCGGCCAGACGCTGGAAGAATGCATCATCCGCCTCAAGCGCCAGCGCGGGCACGGTGGATCGCGGCAGAGAGAGCACCTGAGCGCCGTCCCCGCAGCGGCAGCCTGAGAGGAAACGGAAAACTGCAACTCAGCGCGGGCGGCGCAGGCGAAAGCCGCGCCAGATGGCTGCGCCCAGGAACAGCACGATCAGCGCAAACTTGACCGAGGCGCTGGCACCCGCTGCGCCATACCACCAGTCCGCAGGCTGTGCTCCAGGCGCCGTGAGTGCCAGATGGAAGCAGTTTTCCGACACGTCGGCCAATGCGGCCAACGGCATGATGGAATACCAGAAGATCGGCGGCACATGGCGCATCTGGAACAGGCGGGTATAGCGCACCGTGCAGACCCCATACAGGGCATAGCACAGCATAAGCCCGAAATCAGGCAGCAGATGGCTGCGGAACAGCGCCACACCCGCTGGCCCCCACTGGGAAGTGACCGCCTGGAAGGCTGCTGGGGAGAAGGTCATTTGCAACACCACCAGCGGGGGTTGCAGCGGCGCGAGGTATGCCGCCAGCGCCAGCAGCAGCGCCAACGAAGCCAGGCCAAAGAACCAGACGCTCTTCATGCGATTGCTGCTCAGCGTGGATTCTCGAAGAACAGGTAGTTGGTGGCGTAGTCGCTGATCTCGAAATAGACCTTCTTCTCCCCCGGGTCGGCCTGCATGTTCAGGTTCTCGTCGAGCACGCCGTAGCCATAGCGGTATGGCCGCGCTTTGCCGTCATCGGTTCCCATGGCAGTGGAGAGCTTGTCGATCTTGAGGAAACGCCGTACCACCTTGTCGCCGGCATAGACTTCCAGCACGCCATTGGTGCCAGTCCAGTTCTGGATGTCACGGCTGATCTTGTTCTGTTGCTCCTGGGTACAGGCTTGGAGGGCAAATAGCGCCACTGCCCCCGAGATTACTGCGCAGACCGCTTTCATTTTCATAGCAACTCCAAAGTGAGAATCAGCCGCCACGCCGTTGGCGCAGGGCTTCGTACAGACACACTGCGCTGGCCACCGAAACGTTCAGGCTCTCCACCGCCCCTTTCATGGGGATGCTGACCAGCTGGTCGCAGGTCTTGGCGGTCAGCTGGCGCATGCCCTGCCCCTCGGCGCCCAGCACCAGCGCCACCGGGCCCTTGAGGTCCACCTGGTACAGGTCATGGGTGGCGGCGTCACTGGTGCCAATGACCCAGATGCTGCGCTCCTTGAGTTCATTGAGGGTGCGCGCCAGATTGGTCACCATGAAGTACGGCACGGTCTCCGCAGCGCCGCTTGCCACCTTAGCCACAGTGGCATTGATTCCAGCGGCATGATCCTTGGGAGCGATCACGGCGTGGGCCCCGGCCCCATCAGCCACCCGCAGGCAGGCGCCCAGGTTATGGGGGTCGGTCACGCCATCCAGCACCAGGATCAAGGGCGGCGTGCGCTGCTCGGGAGGCAGGGCCAAGTTGGCAGCCTCCAGGTTTTCCAGCAGCTCATCCAGCGAATGCACCTGTTTGAGTGCTTGCACCTTGGCCACCACACCCTGATGCCCGTGGCTGCCGGCCAGCTTGGCCAGGCGGTCGCCATCGGCCTCGATCAGCCGCACCCCCGCTTGTTGCGCCTTGTCCACGAACTGGCGCATGCGCGCATCGCGGCGGGAGGACTCGAAATAGACTTCGACGATGGACTGGGGCGCCGTCTTCAGACGCACCCCCACGGCATGGAAGCCGTAGAGCATTTTGGGAGCAGACATGGCCCCATTATCGGGGGAACTTGTCTCTTGTCAGATCGCCCGGATCGCGGTGCTCCAGAGCCCATCCAAGGGCCATGCAGTCACTAGAATCCAGGGTATCCCTGCGCCCCTGGGAATTTCCCATCACTCAACCCGACTGGTCTGGGAGGACTGATAAATGAAAACAAAAGATATGAGCGCCATTGCCTTCATGGCGGCGATGTTGGCATCGAACCCATCGATCGTGCGGGCACAAGATGCCAACGCCGACAATGTTCTGTTGGTCAAGATAGCCCATGTCACACCGCTGTCGAACCGCTACATGCGGGACATTGCACAGGAGAGCATCAACGCTGCTGCCCTGGCAGTCGCCGATCTTAATGCCCGGGGACTCATGGCAAACGGAAAGAAGCTCCGATTTCAAAGCATCGATATGGACGACGCCGCCTCTGCCGCCACCGCCGTCGAGGTAGCACAACGCATTTGCAAGGGAAGTTTTGCCGGTGTGGTCGGACATTTGAATTCCGGCACGACGATCAAGGCAGCGCCCTACTACGAGCAATGCGCCATCCCGCATATCACCGTAGCCGCCACCAATCCAGTGATCACCGCGAGTGGTCACAAGACCAGTTACCGCCTTGTTGGCCATGATGCCGACCTGGGTCAGCTATTGGGCTTTGTGGCAACATCCGACAGCAAGACACGTCGCATCGCCGTGTTGCACGACCGCACGTTCTATGGAGAGCTCATCGCTACCAACTTCATGAAGGGCGTGACCAGGTCCGGCGGACAAATTTTGTGGAGCGACTCCATCGCGGAATATGCGCCCGGACCGACGACCGTGGTCCAACGCCTGAAGGATACCGGTGTCGAACTGCTGTTCTACGGTGGCATGGACGGTGTTGCCGGGAAATTCCTCAAAGAGATGGCGTACCAAAAGGTGGATAACGTGGCGCTGATGGGCGGTGATGGCATTTGCAGCGATCAATTACCCACGCTTGCTGGAAGCGCAGAAGCGGCTTCAGCCGTGCTGTGTGGTGAAGGCGGAGCACCAGTCGAACGAATGCCCAAGGGGGCAGCATTTGCAGCGCGTTACCACAGTGAGTTCCAAAAACTTGTGAAGACCTACGCTGCCCAAACCTACGACGCGTTCATGGCACTCGCCGCTGCAATGGAGTTAGCCAACTCCATCGATCCCAGTGGGTACCAGGAATTTCTAGGAAAAGTGACGTTCGACGGTATCAGCGGCCAGATCGCTTTCGACGCCAAAGGCGACCTTTCCAACCCGGTATTCACGGTCTTCAAGTACCAAGAGGGGAAGAAGGTTGTCAAACAGCTCTACCACCTGTCCGATATCCGGTAAACCCGTTGTCGCCCGCCGATGGATCACTGCTCCTCGTGCACATGGCCGGCATTCACCAGCAACCGACGCTCGCAACGTTGAGCAATCTGCCGGTCATGCGTGACCAGGATCAGTGTGGTGCCCTGCTCCTGGTTCAGTTCAAACATCAGGTCCATGACCTTGGCGCCGGTGGCGAAATCGAGACTGCCGGTAGGTTCGTCGGCCAGCAGCAATGCCGGTTCAACCACAAAGGCCCGTGCCAACGCCACACGCTGCTGTTCGCCGCCGCTAAGTACCTTGGGATAGGCGTTGGCCCGGGACGCCAGACCGACCCGCGTGAGCATCTCGTGCGCGCGGGCACGCGCATCGCTGCGTCCGGTCAGTTCCAGCGGCAGCATCACGTTCTCCAGCGCCGTCAGGTTGCCCAGCAACTGGAAACTCTGGAACACGAAACCCACCTTTTCGGCACGGACCACCGCGCGCGCATCCTCATCGATGGCGAACAGATCCTGACCGCCCAAGGTGACCGTGCCACTGCTGGGGGTGTCCAGTCCGGCAATAATCGACAGCAAGGTGCTTTTCCCGGACCCCGAGGCACCGACAATGGCGACACTCTGGCGTGCGCCTACCTCGAAATCCACGCCATGCAGAATCCCGAGCTCCCCCGTGGAGTCGACCACAGACTTGTGTAGCTTACGTACTGAAAGAATGATTTCGGACATGCTGTTCTCTTTTGCTCGCAGACACTGTAACGTGCTCGCCGTGACGCTGATCGGCGTGGGGCTTTGGCTGCCCGCTGGGGCGGCGCCTTCAACCACTGCCAACACGCTGCTGGTGGTCGGTGATTCCCTCAGTGCCGAGTATGGCCTCAAACGCGGCAGCGGGTGGGTCGCTCTCTTGCAATCGCGACTGGACAAGGAAAAGCGTGCGGTCACCGTGGTCAATGCCAGCATCAGCGGAGACACCACCTCTGGAGGGCGCAGTCGACTCGATGCACTGCTGGAACAGCACCGACCGCGACTCGTGGTGATCGAACTCGGGGGCAATGACGCTCTGCGCGGGCTGCCTCTGGGCATGACGCGCGACAATCTGCAGGCCATGACGCTGGCCAGCCAGCGTGCCGGTGCCAAGGTGGTGCTGGTAGGCATGCAGGTACCGCCGAACTACGGTGAAGACTACAACCGCCAGATGCAAGCTGCCTATGCCGAGGTTGCAAAGAACACCAAATCCACGCTGGTGCCTTTCTTCCTGAAAGGGGTTGCCGACGGACCGAATGCCATGCAGTGGTTTCAGGCCGACCGCATCCACCCAACGGAAGCCGCGCACCCCACCATGCTGGCCAACGTGTGGCCCGCCATCCTGAAGAACCTTCCATGAGTCTGCAAACCATCCCCGCCGTCGAAGCACTGGCCCAACTGGACCGCTTTGACACCATCATCGATGCGCGCAGCGAAGCCGAATACGCCGAGGACCATCTCCCGGGCGCCGTCAACTGGCCCACGCTCGACAACCAGGAACGCATCGAGATTGGCACCATGTACAAGCAGGTCAATGCGTTCGAGGCCAAGAAGCGCGGTGCGGCCATCGCCGCCCGCAACATTGCACGCCATATTGAGACCCATGTGCTGGACAAGCCCAAGAACTGGGCGCCACTGACCTACTGCTGGCGCGGCGGCAAGCGAAGCGGCTCGCTGTCCCTGGTACTTGGACAGATTGGCTTTCATGTCACCCTCATCGAAGGGGGCTACAAGGCTTTTCGCGCCGCCATGCTCGCCGACCTGCAGGCCCGCGTCCCGCTGCTTGCATGGCGCGTGGTCTGCGGTACGACGGGCTCGGGAAAGACCCGCCTGCTGCATGCCTTGGCACAGGAAGGTGCGCAGGTACTGGACCTGGAAGCCCTGGCCTGCCACCGCAGCTCGGTGCTGGGTGCCGTACCCGGCGTGCCGCAGCCGACGCAAAAGCACTTCGACATGCGGGTGTGGGACGCGATCCGCCGTTTCGACCCGACCCGACCGGTATACGTCGAAAGCGAGAGCAAGAAGGTGGGCAATGTGGCCATATCTGACGCGCTGATTGCCGCCATGCGTGCGAGTCCCTGCATCAGCCTGCGTCTGGCAGACGATCAGCGCGTGCGCCTGCTGATGGAGGACTACGACTTCTTCGTGCAGAACACCGACCGCTTCTGCGAGCGGCTGGAGGCGCTGACCCAGGCACGGGGTCGAGCGACAATCGAACGGTGGCAGGAGCAGGTGCACACTGGCCACATCGCCGATGTGGTGCTCGAATTGCTGACCGCGCATTACGACCCGGTCTACACCCAGTCGATGCAGCGCAATTTCGTGCGCTACCCACATGCCCGGACCGTCAACGCCAGCGGCATCGACGCCACGGCCATGCGCAGCGTGGCGCGCGAACTGCTAGCCCAAGAGCCCTGAGGCTTGCAGCGCCTGCGCCAGATCTGCGCGCAGGTCGTCCACGTGCTCCAGACCGACAGAGAAGCGGATCATGGTACCTTTGGCCAGGTGGGCTGGCCAAGACTGACGCATGGTTTCCAGCTCGTAGGGAACGACCAGACTGATCGGTCCACCCCAGCTGTACCCTATCTTGAACAGACGCAGGCTATCGCAGAACGCGTCGCACTGGGCCTGTGTGAACCGGGGGTCGACGATGACACTGAATAGCCCTGCTGCCCCACCCGCCTGCGGCTGGCACAGCGCCTTCCAATGGGCATGGCCAGGGGAGTCTTCCAGTGCCGGATGCAACACCTGCACAAAGGGCGCCTGGCCCTGGGCCCAACGTGCCAGGACGCGTGTCGCGTCGTCGTGCGCGCGGTAGCGCAGGGCCATGCTGGGAAGCGAACGCAGCACCAGCTCCACGTCGTTCATACCGACACCCAGCCCCAGGCGCATATGGGTCAGCTTGAGCCGCATGTGCAGCCCCTGGTCGCGCGTAATGACACTGCCCATCAGTACGTCGCCACCGCCACTGGGGTACTTGGTCAGCGCGTGGGCGCTGATGTCCACCCCAATGCCTTCGCCAGCCACCAGATCAAAGGGCTGAAACGCCAGCCCTGCACCCCAGGTGTTGTCCAAGGCCACGGGAACCCCCGCGCGCTTGCAGACGCGCACCAAGCCAGCCAGGTCGGGAAACTCCAGGGTTACCGAACCCGCCGCCTCGACCCAGACCAGTCGGGTCTGCGCACTGATCTTGGCGGCCAAGTCCTCGACCGACATCGGGTCGTAGTAGCGCGTACGAATGCCCCAGGCTTTGAGCTCCCCGTCTGCCAACGTCTTGCTGGGACCGTAGGCGTTGTCGGGAATGAGTACTTCGTCGCCCTGCTTCAGCATCGATTGGGCCACCAACGCAATAGCCGCCAGACCGCTGGGAACCAACAGGCACTGCTTCCCTCCTTCCAACGAAGCCAAGCGCTCCTCGAGCAGGTAGCTCGTGGGTGTGCCGTGCAGGCCGTAGGTGTAGGCCGTCTTGTCCTTCCATTCGCGCGAGCGCATGGCGGCCACGGTCGGGAAGAAAACGGTCGAAGCCTTGAACACGCCGGGCGCCGGCGCTTCAAATCCTTCAGGTGCTTGGTAGGGGTGGTGGATCAGTCCGGTGGTGTGCTGGTCTGCCATGGCCATCCACTCACACCGACCACTTCTCGATCAACTGCTGCGGGCGCAGCGAGTCGTAGGTCTCGAAAGGCTGGTGAATCCAGGGGTTGGTCGGCAGGAACTCCACCTGATAGTCGGGCGTGAAGGTGGAGACCGCTTTGGTCCAGATCACCGCACTGCGCAGTTCGGTGATGGGGGTGTAGTTGTTCTTGAGCTGGTGAATCACCGCATTGAGGGTGTGACCGGAATCCGCCAAGTCATCCACCAGCAGAACCTTGCCGGCGATCTCGCCCTTGGGCGTGGTGATGTAGCGCGCAATGTCCAGGTTACCCTGGGTGGTGCCCGCGTCAGCCCGGTAGGAACTTGTCGACATGATGGCCAGCGGCTTGTCGAACACGCGCGACAGGATATCTCCGGGGCGCATGCCACCGCGGGCCAGGCACAGGATGGTGTCGAATTCCCAGCCGGACTGGTAGACCTTGATGGCCAGCTTTTCGATCAGGTTGTGGTACTCATCGTAGCTCACATAGAGGTGCTTACCGTCTTCAGTCAACATGCCAGTTGCTCCTATAAATATAGCTATCTACGCTTTCATTGCGGGGGCCAAAGCCCGATTCGACCCTCAGTCTGCCTTGTAGGGGTGGCGCATCATGATGGTGTGATCCCGGTCGGGACTGGTAGACACCACATGAATAGGAACCCCTGTGACCTGCTCGATGCGCTGCAGATAGGCACGTGCATTGGCGGGCAGCTTGTCATACTCGGTCACGCCCACCGTGCTATCGCTCCAGCCGCTGATGGTTTCGTAGATCGGCACACAACGCTCAATATCGTCTGCACCCATGGGCAGAATGTCAATGCGCTCGCCATCAAGCTCGTATCCGGTGCACAGCTTCAGTTCGGACAAACCGTCGAGCACGTCGAGCTTGGTGATGCACAGTCCAGTCAGGCCATTCACCTGGGCCGAGCGCTTGAGCAGGGCGGCATCAAACCAGCCGCAACGGCGGGAGCGCCCGGTGGTCACACCCTTTTCAGCGCCCACCGTGCTCATGTGGTAGCCCGGTGTACCCGGTACTTCCCAATCCAGTTCGGTCGGGAACGGGCCGCCGCCCACACGGGTGCAATAGGCCTTGGTGATGCCCAGCACATAGTGCAGCAAGCCCGGACCAACGCCAGCGCCAGCGGCAGCATTGCCTGCCACGCAATTGCTGGAGGTCACGTAAGGGTAGGTGCCATGGTCCACATCGAGCAAGGTGCCTTGCGCACCTTCGAACAGCAGATTGCCACCTTGGGCGTGTAACTCGTTGAGCTCGCGGGAAACGTCGGCGATCATGGGCTTGAGCAATGCCGCCTGCTCCATGGCCTGGGCATACACTGGCTCGAACTGAATGCGTCCGTCTTTCATGAACGGCTGCATCTGGGGGCCGAAATCGAAGCCACCCGAACCCAGGTGCGTGGCGAGCACGTGGTTATGGAGGTCCAGCAATTCGCGCAACTTGGTGGCAAAACGCTCGGGGTGCTTCAGGTCCTGCACGCGCAGCGCACGGCGGGCGATCTTGTCCTCATACGCAGGGCCAATGCCGCGCCCAGTGGTACCGATCTTGGCAACGCCCCCTTTTTCGCGCGCCGCTTCGCGCGCCACGTCGAGAGCCACGTGAAACGGCAGGATCAGGGGACAGGCTTCGCTCACGCGCAGACGCGAACGTACCTCGACGCCTGCCTTCTCCAGCCCGGCGATCTCCTCGAACAACTTGGTCACCGACAACACGACCCCATTGCCGATGTAGCACTTCACACCGGGACGCATGATGCCGCTGGGAATCAGGTGCAATGCGGTCTTGACCCCATTGATGACCAAGGTGTGACCGGCGTTATGACCGCCCTGGAAACGAACTACGCCTTGGGCGCTTTCAGTCAGCCAGTCCACCAGCTTGCCCTTGCCTTCGTCGCCCCACTGGGTACCGACCACAACGACGTTCCGTCCTTTGTTTGCGCTCATTTGAAGATTCCAGAAAAACTAAATTGCTTGCACCTGCCATTGCCCGCCGACACTTCGGATCTCGCGGTCGCAATGGAATTCGTCGATTTCCTGCTCGTGTCCGGGAAGAATGCAGACCACCACTTCACCCGCCTTGCGCAGATCCGCGACCAAGCCCCGCAATGCGGCATCCTCAAGCCACGGGGCACGGACCGCGGCACGCAGCGGCTGCGCCGCAACCACCGAAGCCAGGGCCTTGATGTCCAGGCCAAAGCCCACCGCCGGGCGCTTGCGGCCGAACACCGAACCAACCTCATCGTAGCGACCACCGCGGACCAGGGACTCACTCACGCCATGGGCGTACATGGAGAACTGGGCGCCACTGTAATAGGCGTAGCCACGCAGGTCTGCCAGGTCGAAGGACACAGCGGCCGGCGCTGCGTGGGCGCCCAGCCACTCCAGTGCATCCAGTGCAGCGCCAACCTTGTCCGACAGCGGCAGAACGCGTCGCGCTTCGGCCAGTACGCTTGCATCGCCATAGAGTTGCAGCAACACCAGAAAAGCTTCGCGCACGCGGGACTCGGCACCGGCCAGCACGGAACGGACTTCAACCGCATCCTTGGCGATCAGCGCAGCGTGCAGTGCACTCGATTGCGACGGGGTCAGCGATACGCCATCCAGCAGACCCTGCACGATGCGGGCGTCGGCCATATCGACCTGTACCTGCTTTACACCCACTGTCTGCACGACATCGAGCGCCAGCGTCAAGGCCTCCAGGTCGGCTTCCAGGCCGCTGTGGCCATAAATCTCAGCGCCGAACTGCAGCGGCTCTCGCGTCGAAAGGGCACCCGAGGGCCGCGTATGCAGTACCGGGCCGCAATAGCACAGACGGGCAACGCCTTTGCGGTTCAGCAAGTGTGCGTCGATACGCGCAACCTGCGGCGTGCTGTCCGCACGCACACCCATGGTGCGGCCCGACAACTGATCCACCAGCTTGAACGTCTGCAGATCCAGTGCTTCACCAGTACCGGAGAGCAGCGATTCCAGATGCTCCAACAAGGGGGGAATGACCAGCTCATAACCGTAGCTTCTCGCGGTATCGAGCAGATCACGCCGGATTTCTTCTATATGCCGCGCTTCGGATGGAAGCACGTCGGCAATGTGATCGGGCAGAACCCAGGCGGACATGGGAATGGGGGGAGCTGTTAAAACGTGGATTTTACGGGCTTTGTGGCCCGTATTTCAGCGCCCGAAGATCCAAATCAGCGCCAGACCCAACACCACGGCGACCAATCCAACCGTGCGAACTTGATCATCCCGCAGCTGCAGCAGTTGAAGAAAGAGGCGGCGCCACCCTTGGGGCGAGACGAACGGGTACAGGCCCTCCAGCACCAGGACCAGCCCGCAGGCCACCCACAACAGGTCGGAGTTCAAGCTTATTTCTTCGCACTGGGCGCAGAGCTACCGCCATTGCGCATGACGCGGAAGAACTCCGAATTGGCCGGATCGACCACCATCACATCGCTCTTGTTGGCAAAGCTGGATTTGTAGGCCTCCAGACTGCGGTAGAACTGTGCGAACTGCGGATCTCGCCCGAAGGCATCGCCGTAGATGCGGGCCGCCTCGGCATCGCCCTCCCCTTTGATCTTCTGGGCGTCGCGATAGGCATTGGCCAAGGTCACTTCCCGCTGGCGATCGGCGTCGGCGCGAATCTTTTCACCCTCGGCGGCGCCGGTAGACCGTAGCTCATTGGCTACCCGCTTGCGCTCTGCCTCCATGCGGTCGTACACGGATTTGGTGATGGCTTCGACATAGTCCACACGGGTGATACGCACATCCACCACATCCACGCCCCAAGGCTTCTCACCACGTACCTTCTCCAGCACCTCGCGCTTGACATCGGTCATCAGTGCGTCTCGCTTGGTTGAGAGCAACTCCTTCACCGTGCGGCGGTTGATTTCCTCCTGGAACGCATTGCGAACCACCCGATTCAGCTGGTTGGCGCCCGCCGCCTCGTTCTGCCCGACGTTACGGATGTAGTCGGTCGGCTCCGAAATGCGCCAACGCACGTACCAATCGATCACCACACGCTGCTTCTCCGCGGTCAGCATGGGATCGGCATCGGAGCTATCGAGCGTCAGCAGGCGCTTGTCGATGTAGGTAACGTTCTGGAACGGGGGAGGCAACTTGACGTGCAAACCAGGTTCCGTAATGACCTCCTTGATCTGCCCCAAGGCATAGACCACGCCAAATTGACGCTGATCGACCACGAAAAGGGTCGAACTAACCAAGGCAACCACCACCAGCAAGGAGGCAAAAAACAATCCAATCCGATTCATGTCCAACTCCTAGCGCACATCGCGATCACGGGTACGGGCGGCGTCTCGGCTACGCGCGTCTGAGTTTCCCGCAGTGCTTCCCGCCACCGGTGCGGCAGGCGCCTGCACTGTGGCATCCGCCACCGGGTTCCCCGTGGTGGCGCCCGACTGTTGCAGCAATTTGTCCAATGGCAGGTACAGCAGACTGCCCCCTTGACGCGACTCGACCATGACCTTGGTCACGTTGGCGTAGATCTGCTGCATCGTGTCGAGGTACATGCGGTCACGCGTCACTTGTGGCGCCTTCTGGTATTCGTTATAGACCGCGCGGAAGCGCTGTGCATCGCCTTGCGCCTGCGCAACCACCCGGGATTTGTAGGCTTCGGACTCTTCCTTCAGACGCGAAGCAGCACCCACCGCCCGAGGTACCACGTCGTTGGCATAGGCCTGCGCTTCATTCTTGGAACGCTCGCGCTCCTGGCCAGCTTTCAGGACATCATCGAACGCTGCTTGCACCTGCTCCGGAGGACGCACCCCACCTTGCTGCAGGTTGATACCCACCACCTCAATACCCACCTTGTAGCGGTCCAAGATGGTTTGCATCAGCGTTTTGATCTGCGGTGCGATCTGGTCGCGTTCCTCGGACAAAGCAGCATCCATCTTCATGCGGCCCACCACCTCGCGCACCGCAGTCTCGGCTGCCTGCACCACAGCTTCCGCAGGGTTCTTGCTTTCGAACAGGTAGGCTCTTGCATCGTTCAACCTGTATTGCACGGCAAACTTGATGTCCACAATGTTCTCGTCCTGTGTGAGCATCGCCGACTCACGCAATCCGGTAGCCTTCAGCACCGTATCGCGGCCACCGATGTCAACCGACCGGATCTGGGTCACCACCACCAATTCGTGCTTTTGGATCGGGTACGGCAAGCGCCAATTGAACCCTGCATTGACCGTTTTGACGTAGCGGCCAAACTGCGTGATGACGGCTTGCTGCCCTTCCTGAACAATGAAAAACCCGGTCGCCAACCAAATCAGCAGGACAACTCCAGCAATCAGGCCCAAGCCGACCCCTGCACCGTTCATGTCCGGAGCACCGTTGCCGCCACCGCCCGTCGGGGACGAACGACCGCCGCCGATGAGTCCGCCCAGCCGCTTGTTGAAGTCTTTCCACAGCTCGTCCAAATCCGGCGGCCCACTGGGGGAGCGGCGGCCGCCATTGCCGCGCACTGGCTCCGAGGGCTGCTGGGGACGATGGGGCTCCGACTCCGGGGACGGCTCCTGCCCTGACGAGCCAGTGCCATCGGCATCGTCTCCGCGACCCCAGCGAGGATCATTCAGGTTGAACATGCGTTGCCACTTCTGGGACAACCCGAGGCGGCGAGGAATACGATTCAAAACGTTCATAACAGAGTTTCTCAACGAAAACTTTGGTCTTGGATTGTGCTGCTTTCCTCTACAACCCCAAACCCATCGGGGCCAGCATGCCCAGCACCCGAAGGCACCTGTGCGTATTGAGCAAGCAATTCCCGCAACGCTGACAAGCCCTCATGGCTGCGTGCACTGACAAAAACGCGCGGGACTTGCACACCTTCCAGCTCGAAACTGTCGAGCATCGCCTGCGGCTGTCGGTCCATCGGTATGGCATCGACCTTGTTGAAGACCAGTACTTGCGGAATCTGGTCTGCGCCAATTTCCTTGAGCACCTGCTGTACCTGGGCGATTTGCAACGGGAATTCCTCGTTCGCGGCATCCACGACGTGCAGCAGAAGATCGGCAGAGATCGCTTCTTGGAGGGTGGCCTGGAACGCATCGACCAAGCCATGCGGCAGGTCGCGGATAAAGCCTACCGTGTCCGAAATGGAGACCGACGCATTGATCTCAGAGAGATACATCTGCCGCGTCGTGGTATCCAGCGTTGCGAACAACTGATCGGCCGCGTAGGCACGCGCCTTCACCAGGGCATTGAACAGCGTCGACTTGCCCGCATTCGTATACCCGATCAAAGACACCGCGAAGACCTCGGAGCGCTCACGCTGCCGGCGCTGAGTAGACCGCTGGCGCTTGACCTTGGTCAACCGCTCGCGGGTACGCATGATTTGCTCCGAAATCATGCGCCGATCGAGCTCGATCTGGGTTTCTCCCGGACCTCCACGCATGCCGATACCGCCACTTTGGCGCTCAAGGTGGGACCAACGACGCACCAGCCGGGTGCTGAGGTATTGCAGTCGCGCCAGCTCGACCTGAAGCTTGCCCTCATGGCTGCGTGCCCGTTGCGCAAAGATTTCAAGGATCAGGAAAGTGCGGTCGTTGACCGGTATTTCCAAGCGTCGTTCGAGGTTGCGCTGTTGGCTGGGGCTGAGGCTTTGATCAAACAGAACCTCACGGGCGCCACATTGTTGTGCCAAGAGGCGAATTTCATCTGCCTTGCCCGACCCAACAAACAATGCGGGGTCTGGCGCTTTGCGTTTGCAAGAAATACGCGCGACCGGCACCATACCGGCAGTCAGGGCCAACAACCCCAACTCATGGAGTTCCGAATCAAAGTGCTCGCCACCGAAGTCCACTCCGACCAGCAATGTCGGAGTTGCGGCAGACGCATCTGCAAGGGCAGGCTTCAAAACCGCTTCATCCGATGAAAACAGGTCTCAACTGGCCGCCGCGTCGGTATTTGGCAGCGCAAAATTGACCGCGCGACCGGGAACGATGGTCGAGATGGCATGCTTATATACCATCTGGGTGACCGTGTTGCGCAACAGCACCACGTACTGATCAAACGACTCAATTTGCCCTTGCAGTTTGATCCCGTTCACCAAGTAAATGGAGACCGGGACATGTTCCTTGCGCAAGGCATTGAGGAACGGATCTTGAAGCAATTGGCCTTTGTTATTCACGATATTCTCCGTGTTGGAAATATGAGGGTTTCAACGATACCACAGGCCCATGAACATCCGGCGTGTAGGGGCAGCGAATGCTTGGGACTGGAAATGGGCGTTCAGCCGACTTTACCCTTATCGGCGTAAGGATTCGCAGCCGACTTGAACTCAATTTTCAGCGGTGTGCCTACCAGGTTGAACTCCTTGCGGAAACGCCCCTCCAGGAAGCGCTTGTAGGCTTCGGTCACATGCTCCAGCGAATTGCCATGAATCACAATGATCGGCGGATTCATTCCACCCTGGTGGGCATAGCGCATCTTCGGCCGGTAGTTACCAACTTTCTTGGGTGTCTGGAACTGCACCGCCTCTTGCAGCAGACGTGTCAGGATGGGGGTAGGCATCTTGCAGTTGGCCGACGCGTGCGCTTGCGCAATGGACACCCAGAGTGGATCGAGTCCCTGGCGCTTCCTCGCCGAAATCATGTGCAGCGCGGCAAACTTCAGGAAACCTAAACGGAGTTCGATCGAGCGCCGCAGCAAGTCCCGCTGGTAATCGTCCACCGCATCCCACTTATTCACGGCAATGACCACCGCCCTACCGGATTCCAGCACATAGCCGGCAATGTGGGCATCCTGGTCCGTCACCCCTTGTGTGGCGTCAATGAGCAACAGAACCACGCTCGCCGTTTCAATGGCTTGCAGAGTCTTCACAACAGAAAACTTCTCTATCGCCTCAAAAACCCGCCCCTTTCGACGCAGACCCGCAGTGTCAATCAATTCGAATCGCTGCCCATTCCGTTCAAACGGAACCCGTATCGCATCTCGCGTCGTGCCGGGCATGTCGAAGGCCACCAATCGCTCTTCGCCCAACCAGGTGTTGATCAGGGTCGACTTACCCACATTGGGCCGTCCGGCGACCGCCAGCCGAATCACGTCGTCCGCTTCCTGGCCTTCTGCCACGTCCTCGTCCGACTCGGGGACCAGCGGATCTAGCGCCAGATCGACCAAGGAACGGATGCCTTGCCCATGCGCCGCCGATACCGGGTATACCTCTCCGAGCCCCAACTCATAGAAGTCAACCAGCTGGGTACCTTCCTTCATGCCCTCGGCCTTGTTGGCTACAAGAACACAGGGCTTGCCCAGCTTGCGCAGATAGGAAGCAATGTCGTGGTCCTGGGCAGACAGACCTGCGCGTGCATCGACAACAAACAAGACCACATCAGCCTCGGCCACCGCCTGCCGTGTCTGTTTGGCCATCTCGGAATAGATTCCAGTCTCGGCATCCGGCTCAAACCCGCCAGTGTCTATAACGATGAATTCGTGGCGCCCTTGCTTGCCGTTGCCGTAGTGCCGATCGCGGGTCAGACCGGCATAGTCCGCCACAATGGCATCCCGGGATTTCGTCAAACGGTTGAACAACGTCGACTTGCCAACATTGGGTCGACCAACCAGGGCTATTACAGGTTTCATGAAATCCTTATGCGGCGCTACTCAGGCACAAAGCCAAAGACCCCGCCGCGTTGGGTGATCACCACAAGCGTTTGCCCTACCAGCACGGGAACGGCCGCAATCGCACTGCCATCGGTCTTCAAGCGTGCCAACGGGGTGCCATCGGTTTTGGCCAAAAGGTGCACGTTGCCTTCGGAATCCCCCACGACAACTGAACGACCAACAACCACCGGGCCCGTGAGCTGGCGGTAGCGCAAGGTATTACTGCTCCATTGGATATCGCCACTGTTGCGCCTGTAGGCCGTGACAACCCCCTGCCCATCGACACCGAAAACGCTATCGGCATCGCCAGCGAGTCCAGAAAACCCATTGCTCGGCTTGGACCAGACAAGGCTAGGTTTTGCAGAGTCGACACAGGCAACGGCATGCTGGTAGGCCCGGACACAGACCTGCTGACCACTGCGCGCCATCCCTGACGGGATATCCATGAGTTTTTCGACTTCATTGGTTCCTCGGCTGCTGGCAACCGATTGTTCCCAGCGTACCGTGCCGCTCAAAGGGTTCATGCCAAGCAACTTGGCCCCCTGACCCACGATCAGTGTATCGCCCAGGGCAGCGAGCAAGCCCGGCTGTTTGAGTACCAAAGGATCCCCAGGACGCGCCTGTTGCCACAACAGGGCGCCGGTAGCGGCATCCCACGCAGCCACGGTACGGTCTGTACCCAATACAAATACCCGATTGCCCGCCACCAGGGGCGGTGTCGCTACAGACGTCCCTAGATCCGCTCTCCAGACCTGTCGACCTGCCTTGAATACCTGCAGCGCCCCTCCTTGGCCCACCACTGCCACGTAGTTTCCGTCAAAGCCGACACCCGCCTCTACCGAGGAGCCGACCGAAGCACGCCAGATCTCCTGACCGGTACGGGCGTCGACAACCGCCACAAGTCCCTGGCTAGTCGCCAGCGCGATATCACTGCCAACCGATACCGTTCGTAACGGAAACTGGACTTCTCCAAAAGCCAGACTCCAGGATCTCTTGATGGCCAGTCCCTGCGGACTCGGACCCAGTGGCACAGGCTTGGGCTTTTCAACTCCGCTGCTGCATGCCCCAAGTAAAACCAGGCCAGCGAGCATCGGCACCCACCACATGCGATGTTGAGCCTTGAACAGCATCGTGCGCATCCTCACTTGGCGCTTGCAACCTTGCCACTTGCAGCAACGCTCGGTTCGGCGTCAGCCCCAAGTGCGTTGAGCTTGATGCGAAGCATGCGTTGCACATCAGGCTTGTCCGACGCACGGGACATGGAAACTTTGTAGTTTTCGATGGCGGCCGCGTTGTCACCTTTGCCCACAAATGCATCGGCTCGCCTATCCAACACTGCCACTTGCAACTCAGGATCGACGGCATCTGCGCGCAACACTTCCAACGCGGCGTCCCAATCCTTGCCATCCATCAACACAGCGGCCCAACGTAGGCGGGCGACTGTGGACAACGCCGTGTCGGACCCATTTTCCGATGCCCATCGCAGCGCTGCGATGGCCACATCGGGCTTTTGGCCCTGGATCGCAACCTTGGCGAGTGTCAGCGCAGACTGCTGGGCATAAGTTGTCCCAGGGTACCGCTTGGTCAACTCCTCAAACGCCCTTTGTGCCGTCGCCAAGTCGCCTCCCTGCGCCAGTCGTTCAACCTCGTCATACAAGGCTGCGGCCTGGGCGGACTGTTGACGCTGCCAGTAGTGATATCCGTTCCAGGCTGCGAACGCCAGCATCACAAGGACCAAGAGGGCCGTGATCGCGTTGCCATACTGTGCCCAGAAGGCCTTGAGCTGTTCAATTTGTTCCTGTTCTTCCAGGTCGAGGTGGTTAGACATGCTGATCTGATTGGTTACGTAGTGTTGTTGCCAGCGACATTGTGTCTGACATCAGGCAGGTTTTCTGTTGGCCCTCGCCATCCCGCAGGGATTTGACAGAGACTTCGCCACGTGCGACTTCATCACCGCCAAAAATAAGTGCGAATCGCGCCCCCGAAGCATCCGCACGTTTGATCTGAGACTTCAAACTACCGATGGCGCCGTCTGCGCCAGCATGCATCTGCACCGAGACACCCAGCGCGCGAAGCGCCTGAAGACATTGCATTGCAACGCCCCAATGCGCGGCATCCGTCACCACGGCGTAGGCATCCAAGCTAGGTCGCGATACAAACGCGTCGGACTCCTTGAGTAACTCCAGCACGCGCTCCATCCCCATGGCCCATCCCACCGCAGGAGTCGGTTTGCCACCGATCTGCTCGGTCAAGTAGTCATAGCGACCACCCGCACAAATGGTGCCTTGCGCCCCCAATCGCGTGGTCACGAATTCGAACACCGTCAGGTTGTAGTAGTCCAAGCCGCGCACCAGGCGTGGATTGATCCGGAACGGAACCTTATTGGCACGCAAGATACCCTGAACACGCTCGAAATGGGCCATCGACTCCGCAGACAGGTAGTCGATGAGCTTCGGCGCATTTTCGATCACCGACTGCATCTGCGGGTTCTTGCTGTCGAGAAGACGCAAGGGGTTCTTGTGCAGACGCTGCTTGGCTTCCTCATCCAGCGCTTCGATGTGTTGCTCAAAATACGAAATCAACGCCGCCCGATGCTGCAGCCTCTCGGCCGGTTGGCCCAGACTGTTGATCTGCAACTCGACATCGGTCAAACCAAGTTCACTCCACAAGGCCTGGGCCATCAGGATCAATTCCGCATCCAACTCGGCTCCGGCATAACCAAATGCCTCTGCACCAATCTGGTGAAACTGACGATAACGTCCGCGTTGCGGACGCTCATGTCGAAACATCGGACCGAAGTAATAGAGGCGCTTGCCTCCTCCGTAGGTCAACGAATGCTCGACCACGGCTCGCACCACACCCGCCGTGTTTTCGGGGCGAAGCGTAAGGGCCTCTCCATTGAGTCGATCCTCGAAGCTGTACATCTCCTTCTCGACAATATCGGTCACCTCTCCCAGACCGCGCACGAACAGGGCGGTCGGCTCGACGATGGGTGTGCGAATGTTTTCATAGGCATGACGACGCATCAGGGCGCGTACGCGCCCTTCAAGCCACTCCCAACGCCAGGAGTCGTCAGGAAGAATGTCATTCATGCCTTTCACGGCGCTCAATCGCTGCACGCGCTTAGATGCTTCAGTTTCACTCATAAATTGGGGGAATGCGGGCGATGCTCAGCGAGCAAACCGCTGTTGTACGTAGGCCTCGACAATAGCCTGAAACTCAGCCGCAATGTTGTCTCCACGCAGTGTCTGGCGCTTCTCACCGTCAATGTATACCGGCGCTGCAGGGGCCTCCCCGGTACCTGGCAAACTGATACCTATATCGGCGTGCTTGCTCTCACCTGGGCCATTCACAATGCACCCCATCACAGCGACCTTCATTCGCTCCACTCCGGGGTACTTGGCCGACCAAATCGGCATTTGGGAACGCAAGTAGCTGTCGATCTGCTGGGTCAACTCTTGGAAGGTGGTGCTGGTGGTGCGCCCACAGCCAGGGCATGCCGTCACGCTCGGAGCAAATGCGCGCAAACCCAGGGACTGCAGAATTTCCGAAGCCACGAGGACTTCCTGGGTACGGGGCTCACCCGGAGCCGGCGTGAGGGATACGCGGATGGTGTCACCAATGCCTTCCTGGAGGAGTACCGACAGGGCTGCGGTAGACGCCACGATTCCTTTGGTACCCATGCCCGCTTCCGTGAGCCCAAGATGCAGGCAGTAGTCGCTGCGCGCCCCCAGATCCCGGTACACCGCAATCAAGTCCTGCACGCCGCTCACCTTGCAAGACAGGCTGATCTGGTGGCGAGATAAGCCAATCTCCACTGCTCGCGCCGCAGAATCCAGCGCCGAGGCAATCAGCGCTTCTCGCATCAAACGTTTGGCACTCCAGGGCTCGGATCTCAATGCATTTTCATCCATCATGGACGCAAGCAGTTCCTGGTCCAGACTGCCCCAATTGACCCCGATGCGGATTGCCTTGTCGTACTTCGCGGCGATTTCCACCATCGTCGCAAACTGTCGATCCCGCTTTTCGCCTTTGCCCACGTTCCCTGGATTGATGCGGTATTTGCCCAGTGCCTGTGCACACTCGGGATAGTCGCTCAGCAATCGATGCCCATTGAAGTGGAAATCGCCAATCAACGGAACATGGATCCCCATGCGATCCAACTGCTCACGAATCTGTGGGACTGCGCGTGCTGCCTCCTCGGTATTGACCGTAAGCCGGACCATCTCTGAACCTGCCAACGCCAATTCCTTGACCTGAATTGCGGTCTCGATGACCTGCGCAGTATCAGTATTTGTCATCGACTGCACGCGCACGGGGGCATCGCCACCCACGGTGACCACATGATCGCCACACCGCACAACCGATTGCAGGGATTTCCGACGCGCGACTGCGCCAGGCTCGGCAACCGTTGATTCCGAACGACTCTGCATTACTTGACCTCGAACCTCGCAACGTTTTCACGCACAAAGGGAGTGAAGTTGAATGGTTTCCCCCGCACCTCGACTTCAACGGCATCGGCGCGCCCCAGCACCACGGTCAGCGGCAACACACCCGCGCACTCCACTTTCTCGCCGGCGGCAACATTGCGACGCAGGCGCACGTCGCCTCGGGCATCCACCACCTCCACCCAGACAGATTGCTGCTTCGCCTTAAAACTCATTACACGCTCAGTACCCGATGGCGCCGCAGAAGTCGCGGTCGCCACTGCAGCCGGTGACGCAGCCCCCTCTTTGACCACAGGTGCCGTTGACGGCAGCACCGGAACGGACTGGGCTGCCGCAGTGACCACCACAGGCGCCGCGGAAGTTGCAGGCGTCGCCGGCTCAGCTTTGGCAGGTTCCAGCGCAGAGGGAATCACCATGGGCGCTGTGACCTGTGGTGCCAAGGGCGGAGGTGAGACTGGCTCTTCTGAGGCAACCGGTTGTGTCGGGGAGGCAGGCACCTCACGCCCTTCCCACCAGCCCATACCAAGCATTGCAATCGCCCCGGCACCCAAGGCCAATACGAGCAGTGCCCACGGCTGTTTCAGCATGTCCGCCGGCGAGAGCGACGCGGAATGTGACCCAGACGCAAAAGGCGCATTGATGCCGTTGTCGTCCACATGAAGCTCCTTGACTGCGCTCTGCGGCAAGGCTTCCATGATGGGTTTCGAATCTATCTTCAAGGCACGGCAAACACTCGAAGCCAATGCACGCACGAAAACGATGTCATGCGTCGCCTGGAGTTGATCCGCTTCTAGCGCCTCAAGCTTCTTAACCGGAATCTTGATAGCCACAGCCAAGGCCGCAACATGGAGGCCGGCTCGCTCGCGCGCAGCGCGCAGCAACGCGCCTGGCGTATCTGGACTCGGGCTGTGCAGGACCGATCCCAGTTCCTCGGAGTTTTCCCGCAATGCGTCACTCATTGAATGCACCCCGATCAAACCAAGTCAGCTCTCGGGAATCTGGAAATCGCTTGCGTAGCTGTACTCCCAGTTGTCCCATGATGTCGGTATTCCCCATGCGCTGCTCCACCTTGATACCCAGCCACAAAGACTCTGAATTGGCTAACGCACTATTGTTCAGACGTCGTATATAGAACTGCGCTCGCGTGTAGTCGCCACGTTCAAACAGCAACTTGGAAAGGTTGTACCCCGTAACGGGATTGCCTGGGTCCAATTCATAGGAGCGCATGAAATTTGCTTCAGCAGATTCGCGACGCCCAAGTGCCAACTCACACCCTGCCATGGCCATATACGACTTCGATCGATCGGCGTACACGGGATTGGCCACCGCGGCCTTGAAAAGCGCAATACCTTCATTGCCGCGGCCTTGCTGACATAGAAACAGGCCATAGTTGTGCTGCACCGCTGCCGCCGAACTGTTCAGCGCCAGAGCTTTTCGAAAACTCTCTTCCGCCAATGCCGGGCTGTTCAGTCGCTGATATACAAGACCGCGCAGGTTGTACGCGTCGAAATAGGTGGGATCAATGGCGATTGCCTGCTTGACTTCATCCAACGCAACGGTCACCTGACCATTGGAAAAGTAACCGGTCGCCAACTCCAGGCGAATGCGGGCTCGTCTGCGGCTGTCCGGCTCGTCAGACACTGTCACCACATCCTGCCCAGCTGAAGCCCCACTACCCGATGCAGGCGCACTGGAACAACCTGCGAGCACCAACATTGACGATGCCAACACCCCTAGGATGCCCCACCCAGTTATACGCCTCACCCATCTATCCATGCCCATGGTCATCCTCAATGTTCTTGAACCTTGGTCAGCGGTATTACCACTCGCGATTGGTCCCGCATTTTCTCCATGCGCTGCTTGGCATCGGTACGGTCCATGACATCTCCAGCCAACTGTCCACACGCAGCATCAATGTCGTCACCCCGCGTCTTTCGCACGGTAGTCACCAAACCGGCAGCGTTCAGCAGCGCCGAAAACCTTAGCACCGATTCCTGTGGTGAGCGTGTCAGTCCAGAAGCAGGAAACGGATTGAAAGGAATCAGGTTGAATTTGCACCAATGAGTCCCGCGACCTTCCGATGTTACAAGCCTGATCAACTCTTGGGCATGTTCAGGACTGTCATTGACGCCATCCAGCATGCAGTATTCAAAAGTCACGAAGTCACGGGGAGCGCTCGATAGATATCGGTGGCTCGCATCCATCAACTCTCGCAATGGGTACTTGCGGTTCAGCGGAACCAGATGGTCGCGCAGGCTGTCATTGGGAGCATGCAAGGAGACCGCCAGAGCGACTGGGCAATCCTGCGCCAGCCGATCAATCATCGGCACGACACCTGAAGTCGAGACAGTCACGCGACGGCGTGAAAGGCCGTAGGCGTGATCATCGAGCATGGTGCGAAGTGCGGGTACCAGTGCTCCATAGTTCTGCAACGGCTCCCCCATGCCCATCATGACCACATTGGAGATGACGCGCTCTTCCGTACCAAGGTGCTTGCGCAGGAAGTGCTCTGCAAACCAGAGTTGGGCAATGATTTCAGCGGAGGTGAGGTTACGACTGAAGCCCTGATGGCCGGTAGAGCAGAATCGACAACCAACGGCGCACCCTGCCTGGGACGATACGCACAGCGTACCGCGATCAGATTCAGGAATAAAGACGGACTCGACAGCATTGCCTCCGCCAACATCGAACAGCCACTTGATGGTCCCATCGCGGGATGCATGCTGGCTGATCACGGGCAAGGATGCAACAACGCAACGCCCCTTGATCTTTTCGCGCAGGGACTTTGCCAGATCTGTCATGGCATCAAAATCGGACACACCCTTCTGGTGAATCCAGCGATACAGCTGGGTGGCCCGAAAGCGCTTTTCACCCAGCCGCTCGCAGAAGACGGCCAACCCCTCCAGATCGAATTCGAGCAGGTTAGTCGTCATTGCATGATTAACGCGAATAGACGTTCATGCCGGGGAAGAAGAAAGCCACTTCGACCGCAGCAGTTTCGGCAGCGTCAGAGCCGTGAACGGCGTTGGCGTCGATGCTGTCGGCAAAGTCAGCACGAATGGTGCCGGCAGCGGCCTTCTTCGGATCCGTCGCACCCATCAGGTCACGATTCTTAAGGATTGCATTTTCACCTTCCAGAGCCTGAACCATGACGGGGCCGGAAATCATGAAATCCACCAGATCCTTGAAGAAAGGACGCTCTTTGTGAACAGCATAAAACGCCTCGGCTTCGCCACGCGAGAGGTGCATCATGCGGGCGGCAACCACCTTCAGACCAGCCGCCTCAAAACGGGCATAGATTTGACCAATGACGTTCTTGGCGACAGCGTCAGGCTTGATGATGGAAAGAGTGCGTTCGATGGCCATGGTGTATTCCTATAAAACCGAAAAAGCAAAAATGCACACAGGTGTATGCAAAGCCACGCATTCTAGCATCGGGGGAGAACTATTAGCGCCCTCGCCCATTGCGCCGCCCACCTGCATTGGCCCCTCGTCGACCCTTATCCTGACGCTGACGCGTCAAGCTGTCCGTTCCGATGTAACCTAAAGACGTCCGCATGGGGTCAGGTTGGGCGACGGTGCCGCGCTGCGAAGCTGCAGCGCCGCGTCCGCCACTCTTTCGGGAAGCCCCGCCATTGCGCCCCCGGCGGGCATCGCCAGTACCGGGCACTGGTTTGCTCGACGGTGTCGAAGTCCGCGTTCCCGGCGCATCAGCCGCATGCGTCAGTGCCCGAATATCACGCTCATCCAGTTCCATCCAGGCACCACGGGAAAGGCCACGCGGCAATACCATGGCACCATAGCGTATGCGAATCAGGCGGCTGACAGCATGCCCTACCGCCTCCATCATGCGCCGTACTTCGCGATTGCGCCCCTCCGCAATGACGACGCGATACCAGCAATTCGCACCTTCACCACCACCGTCTTCAATGGATTTGAACTGGGCTACACCATCATCGAGCTGCACGCCTTCCAATAGCTTCTGACGCTCATCGCCAGACAATGCACCCAGAATGCGAACCGCATACTCACGCTCCAAGCCAAAGCGAGGATGCATGAGCTTGTTGGCCAATTCGCCAGACGTGGTAAACAGAAGCAGCCCTTCTGTATTGAGATCCAAGCGCCCTACCGCCTGCCACTTCCCCTGATGCACCTTGGGAAGTCGACGAAACACCGTAGGCCGGTTTTGCGGATCGTCATGGGTCACGACCTCGCCCACAGGCTTGTGATAAGCGAGCACCCGTGCCGGAGGCGGTGCAATGCGCACCTTGATCGGCTTGCCGTTGACCTTGATGCTGTCGCCGAACTGGATCCGCTGGCCAATATGGGCTGGCTCGTTGTTCACGGAAATGCGGCCTTCGAGTATCAACTGCTCCATCTCCAGCCGCGACCCCAAGCCTGCCTGAGCCAAGACCTTGTGCAATTTAGGTGACTCGACTTGCGGCGCCAGAACGCGCTTCGCGTTCTCCTGGACGCCAGCCCCCCCATCCGCATCAAACTGACCGGAAACCACATCATCAAACACTGAACGGACGGGCACGGACCCAGCATCAGCGACAACACCCTCTAGAACGTCGTGCAAGTCGGATTTGCCAGAACCATCCTCAGCCTGCTGTGGGGTAGGAGTGCCGTCAGCGGGAACACCCGCACTTTGGATGTCATTTGCCATGTATTCAGTACCTTTGCGAACTCAGTGGGGCTCGAATTGCCCGTTGGTCGGAATCGATTGCTGCGCGGCCGTATCCTCCAGCGCAATCTCTAGCTGCCCTTCCCCCGTTGCTGTCTCAACTGGATCGGAAGAGGGAGCTCCTTCGGCGATAGCAAACGCTTGCGCCAATGCCAGAGATTCCATGTCCGGAACCTGCTGCACGGGGTTTTCCAGCAATGGAAGCTCATCCAACGAGGCCAACCCTAAATCATCAAGGAATTGCTTGGTCGTCGCATACAGGGCGGGACGACCCGGGGCATCCCGGTGCCCAATCACCTCTACCCACCCACGATCCTCCAACTGCTTGAGCAACAAGGAACTAATGGTAACGCCCCGGATGTCTTCCATGTCACCACGGGTGACCGGTTGTCGGTAGGCAATGATTGCCAAGGTTTCCAATGTGGCTCGCGTATACCGCGGTGGTTTTTCTGGATTCAACCGATCCAGATACATGCGCATTTCCGGACGGCTTTGAAATCGCCAACCTGACGCTACACATACGAGCTCAACCCCCCGTGGAATCCATTCCTGCTGCAGCTGCTGCAACAGTTCCCGTACCGTGTCGGCACCAACCTCATCGGCAAACAGGGTGCGCAGATCCCGCAACGGCAAAGGCTGCTGTGCACAGATCAATGCAGTCTCCAGAACCTGCTTGGCGTAAGACAAATTCATAAGCGTGGAATAGCGGCACCCGGATAGGACCGAGGCAATAACGCAGGCGCACCGCGCACTGCGGAGGGCTCACCGACCCAGCAGGGTCTTCGTCGAACCACCCTGACTCAGGGCAGCGATAGTCCATTGTATCGCAGGCCTACCGATTCCATCTCCGCGGAGAAATCCTGTGGAATAGGGGCAAAAAACTCCATCCACTGTCCAGTCCGGGGGTGGTTGAAGGCAAGTCGAACCGCGTGCAAGGCCTGACGCCTAATCACAGAACCGGCAGGACCGCCGTAGACGGCATCGGACAACAAGGGCCAGCCCTTGTACGCCATATGCACCCGAATCTGATGCGTGCGCCCGGTGTGCAGCTTGCATTGGACCAACATCGCCAAGGAGGTTTGGTCCAGACAGGTCAGGTCCGTTCTGGCTGGCTTGCCTGACTGAAGACGTAAATCCACAACAGCCATGCGCAAGCGATTGGCCGTATCACGCCCAATAGCGGCTTCAACACTGCATGAGGTACTTGTCCCTTTCCAGGGCCCCCGCGCAAGAGCCAGATAGATACGGCTAACCTCCCGGGCAGCGATGGCAGCTACCAATCGGTCCATTGAGGCACGATTCTTGGCCACAACCATCAATCCGCTGGTGTCCTTGTCCAAACGGTGCACGATACCCGACCGCGGAACCTCGCTGAAACAACTCGCCCGCGCCAGTAATCCATTGAGCAAAGTGCCGGTCCAATTGCCGGCTGCTGGGTGCACGACCAACCCGGCCGGTTTGTTGATCACGCACAAATCTGCATCTTCGTAGACCACGTCGAGGTCCATCGCCTGCGGTATGAATGCCTGGCTCTGCTCCGTTGGCCGCAGCTCTATGGAAACCACATCCCCGATATGAAGCTTCTGGGAAGGTTTGCGCACCACAACCTGCCCGACGCGAAATGCCCCGCCATCAATTAACTGCTGCAGATAGCTGCGCGAAAACCCAGAAATCGCACCGGTCAGCCATTTGTCGGCACGCACGCCGTTGCCGTCGATGCCGACCTCCAAGGAGCGTATCTCGACCTCCTGCTGACTTGGATCACCCTCGCCAAGCTCTAGGGCTTCAAGCCCCGCCGATATAATCAAATTGCTATCTACCAAGGAATGCTTTCACGATGCTGCGTGCGAAATTATCGATTGTCCCGGTCACCATTGTGGCCCTCGCCATCGTGACATTGTCGGGCTGTTCGTCCACCCCCGTGGACCGGACGGCAGGCATGAGTCCCAATGCCATCTACTCCGAAGCCAAGGAAGAAATGGGCAACTCCCAATGGGACAAGGCGATTCCACTGCTTGAAAAACTTGAAGCCCGCGCCGCAGGCACTCCATTGGCACAACAAGCCCAGCTGGACAAGGCCTATGCCCACTACAAGGCACAGGAGCCCGCGCAGGCCCTTGCCACCATTGAGCGTTTCACGCGCCTCCATCCCGCCAGCCCGGCAATGGATTACGCGCTGTATCTAAAGGCGATCATCAATTTCAATGACGATCTTGGTCTGTTCTCCGGCATCACGCGCCAAGACCTTTCCGAACGCGACCAGAAAGCGGCCAAGGAGTCGTTCGAAGCCTTCAAGGAACTCACCGTCCGTTTTCCTGATTCGAAGTACAGCCCCGATGCCCGCCAACGCATGGCATACATCGTGAATTCACTGGCCCAGTACGAAGTCCATGTGGCGCGTTACTACTACAAGCGAGGCGCCTACCTGGCCGCAGTCAACCGTGCCCAAGCCACCGTGGCCGAATACCGGGATGTACCTGCACTGGAAGAAGCCCTCTACATCATCTACAAATCGTACGATGCGATGGGATTGACCCAGTTGCGCGACGATGCCCGCAGGGTACTCGAGCAGAGCTACCCGCAATCGGAGTTCCTCACCAAGGGGGCCCGCAGCAAGGCAGACCCTTGGTGGAAAGTCTGGTAAGCGGCCCTTAAGCGAGATCGTCCGGAATCAGCGCGCTTTCCAGGCGGGTCATCTTGTCACGCAAAGCCAAGCGCTTTTTCTTGAGGCGGCGCAAGACGAGCTCGTCCAAGGGCGCAGCATGTGCCGCTGCATCAATCATGGCATTGAGGTCGCCGTGCTCCTGACGCAAGGCGATCAATTCCCGCTGCGGCCAATCCAGCAGTATTTCTTCTGTAGTAAACAATCGTTAATCTCGTCGATACGACGCGGACAGGCGCCAGTGTTGGCCACATAATACGCCCAGCAACAACTGATTCCTAGCATGGCAACAGGTTACCGATTAACGGCGTCCACAGGCATCCACAAAGGGGACCGGGAATACCAACAAGACCAGGTCGCTCTGATCAAGCATCCCCGTACCAATGGCTGCATATTGGGCATCGTGGCCGATGGAATGGGCGGGCGCAGTGGGGGGCGCAAGGCGTCCGACCAGGTCATGATGACTGCCAAGCAGTTGTTCGAACGCTATGACCCGAACACCGACGATGCTGGATCCATGCTGCAGCAGATCGTGGACGAGGCCCATATCGTGATCAAGCTCACTGCGATCTCTGCAGAAGAAGAGCCGCACAGCACCATGGCTGCGTTTGTCATCAATCCGGGGGGCGACTGCCATTGGGCCCACACCGGGGACTCCCGCATCTACCACTTCTTTGGCAACCGCTTCGTCAAACGTACCATGGACCATTCCTATGTGCAGACACTGGTAGACAAAGGCGAGCTAACCGAAGAGCAGGCACAGTCACATCCCAAGTCGAACATCCTCATGGGGTGTCTGGGTACCGATACGGAGCCTCCTGTGGGAGAACACCTAATCCCCAAGCTGCGTCCGGGTGATGTCATCATGGCCTGCAGTGACGGCGTGTGGCACTATTTCACCACCGACGAGCTGGGCTCGATCCTGGCCTCGCTGTCGGCCCGGGAAGCAAGCGAGTTCCTCATAGAGAAAGCCCGATCACGTGCTCGCGGCGGCGGCGACAACCTCTCCCTGGTGATTGTCAAGCTCGAAAACTTGGACAGCTAACCTCTGCGTCCAACGGGCGAGCGCTTGATTACGCACCGGTACATCAAGCGGCGAGCTTCCCTCGCGCTTACGCCAGTCCGGTATCTACCAAGCGATGCTCCAGCGCCAGAAATTCCTTGGATTGCATTTCCCGCAATCGCGATACAGTTCGGGGAAACTCATGGGCCATGGGGCCTTCGGTGTAAAGGTCTTCAGGCTCCACCTCAGCGGACATCACCAATTTGACGCGGCGATCGTAGAGCACGTCCACAAGCCATGTGAAGCGCCGCGCCTCCGAGGCCATGCGCACCGGCATGTGCGGTACACCACTCAGGAACACGGTATGGAACTGAGAAGCGATTTCCAGGTAGTCGTTCTGTGACCGCGGACCACCACAGAGGGTCTTGAAATCGAACCATACCTGCCCCCCGGCGCGGCGCAGCGCACGAATCTGGCGCGCCTCGATATGCAGCGTGGGGTCTTCATCGTGTGACTCCGCCAAGGCATCGAAGGAGGACTTCATGGCGGCATCCGCGGTCGGCCCCAGGGGGCTGTGGTAGAGCGCCACCTTCTCGAGCGTGCGCCTGCGGTAGTCGGTTCCATTGTCGACATTGATCACTTCCAGCTTGTCATTGAGCAGGTCAATGGCAGGAAGGATGCGGTCACGGTGCAGACCATCCGGGTACAGTCCATCGGGCTTGAAATTGGAAGTGGTCACGAAGCCCACACCATTGGCAAACAGGGCCGCCAGCAAACGGTGCAGGATCATCGCATCGGTAATGTCGGCAACATGGAACTCGTCGAAGCAGATGAGCTTGAAGCGCTTGGCAATCCGCTGTGCAAGCACATCGAGAGGGTTCTGCGTCCCTTGCAGATCCACCATCTGCCGATGCACTTCGCGCATGAACTCGTGAAAGTGCAAGCGGGTCTTGCGGTTGAGTGGAACAGCCTGGAAAAAGCAATCCATCAGGAAACTCTTGCCCCGCCCTACTCCCCCGTACATGTAGACGCCACGCGGGATGTCGGGCCGGTTGATGAGCTTCTTGAAGGCGTTGGAGCGCTGCTCCTTGTACTGTGCCCATTCCTGCGCGCAGCGGTCCAGTGCAGCAACCGCGGCCCGTTGGGCCGGATCCGACTGGAACCCCCGGGCCTCTAGCTCAACCTCGTATACCTGCGTGACAGTTGCCATACGTTCAATTGCTACCGAATTTATAGCTACCTACGCAAATATTACGAGGGCTGGAGCCCAAATTAACGCCCAAGTCAGAAGTTCAGCGTGCGCTTGTCAACTGCCAGCGCGGCTTCCTTGGTCGCTTCGCTCAAGGAGGGATGCGCATGGCAGATGCGCGCGATGTCTTCGCTGCTGGCGCGAAATTCCATCGCCACCACCGCTTCGGAGATCAGCTCGCTGGCCATGGGGCCGACGATGTGCACGCCCAGGATCTCGTCGGTCTTGGCATCCGCCAGGAACTTGACGAAACCGGTGGTGTCACCCAAGGCACGGGCACGGCCATTGGCCAGGAACGGGAAGGAACCTGCCTTGTAGGCCACACCATCGGCCTTGAGCTGCTGCTCGGTGCGGCCCACCCAGGCGATTTCGGGGCTGGTGTAGATGACCCAGGGAATGGTGTTGAAGTTCACGTGTCCGTGCTGGCCCGCAATGCGCTCCGCCACCGCCACGCCCTCTTCCTCGGCCTTGTGCGCCAGCATGGGGCCTCGCACCACGTCACCCACGGCCCAGACACCGGGCAGGTTGGTCTTGCAGTCCGCATCGACGACGATGGCGCCACGCTCGTCGAGCTGCAGGCCCACGCCTTCGGCGTTCAGGCCGGTGGTGTTCGGCACACGACCAATGGACACGATGAGCTTGTCCACATCGAGCGTCTGCGCTTCACCCTTGGCATTGTTGTAGGCAATGGAAACGCCCTTCTTGCCGGACTTGATTTCGCCGACTTTCACGCCTAGTTCGATCTTCAGGCCTTGCTTGGTGAATGCCTTATGGGCCTCTTTGGCGACCTGCTCGTCCACGGCCCCCAGGAAGGTCGGCAGCCCTTCCAAAATGGTCACTTCGGACCCCAGGCGACGCCACACCGACCCCATTTCCAGACCGATCACGCCAGAGCCGATCAGGCCCAACTTCTTGGGCACGGCGCCGATGCGCAGGGCGCCGTCATTGGAAAGGATGTTCTCCTCGTCGAACGGAGTACCTGGCAGCGCGCGGGCGTTGGAGCCAGTGGCCACGATGATCTGCTTGCCCGAGATGACTTCTTCCGCGGCACCCGCCACCTTGATCTCGTACCCCCCCTCCACGGCCTTCACGAAGGAGCCGCGGCCATGGAAGAAACTGACCTTGTTCTTCTTGAACAGGTACAGGATGCCGTCGTTGTTCTGCTTCACCACGGTGTCCTTGCGGGCCACCATCTTGGCCACATCCATCTTCACGCCCGTGGCGGTGATGCCGTGGTCGGCGAAATGCTTGTTGGCGTGCTCGAAATGCTCGGACGACTGCAACAGCGCCTTGGACGGAATGCAACCGACGTTGGTGCAGGTACCGCCAGGTGCCGGGCCGCCCTTGTCGTTTTTCCACTCGTCGATACAGGCCACGTTGAAGCCCAGCTGGGCTGCGCGAATGGCGGCAATATAGCCACCGGGGCCACCGCCGATGACGATCACATCGAATTGTTTGCTCATTTTCAAATCTCGCAAAAAAACGATGCCCCCGAAAAGGAGGCATCGCAGGTTCCATCAATTACAGGTCGAACAGCAGGCGCGACGGATCTTCCAGCGCTTCCTTCATGGCCACCAGGCCCAGCACGGCTTCGCGGCCGTCGATGATGCGGTGGTCGTAGGACATGGCGAGGTAGTTGATGGGACGCACCACCACCTGCCCGTTTTCCACCACGGCACGGTCTTTGGTCGCGTGCACGCCCAGGATCGCGCTCTGGGGCGGGTTGATGATGGGTGTCGACAGCATGGAGCCGAAGGTGCCACCGTTGGAGATGGAGAAGGTGCCGCCGGTCATCTCTTCAATGCCCAGCTTGCCCTCCTGGGCCTTCTTGCCGAATTCGGCGATCTTCTTCTCGATGTCTGCAAAGCTCATCTGGTCGGCATTGCGCAGGATGGGCACCACCAGACCCCGTGGAGAGCCGACGGCGATACCGATGTCGAAGTAGCCGTGGTAGACGATGTCGTTGCCATCCACCGACGCATTGAGCACCGGGAACTTCTTCAAGGCGTGCACCGCGGCCTTGACGAAGAAGCTCATGAAGCCGAGCTTGCAGCCGTGGGTCTTTTCGAACTTCTCTTGGTGGGTCTTGCGCAACGCCATCACCGGGGCCATGTTCACTTCGTTGAACGTGGTCAGGATGGCGTTGGTGGCCTGCGATTGCAGCAGACGCTCAGCTACGCGTGCGCGCAGACGGGTCATCGGAACACGCTGTTCGGGACGATCACCCAGGTACGGCTTGGGTGCCGACACTTGCGGCAGAGAACTGGTCGGAACCCCCGTGGGGATTGCGCTGGCAGCTACTGCTTTAGGAGCAGCAGGAGCAGCGGCGGCAGCCAGTACGTCACCCTTGGTGATGCGACCGTCCTTGCCGGTACCCGCCACGCTGGCCGCCGCCAGGCCATTGTCCGCCAGCAGCTTGGCCGCTGCAGGCATGGGGACGCCCGCCATGGACTGAGAGGCCGGGACAGCCGCCGCAACAGGTGCCGAAGCCGCGGGAGCGACAGCGGCCGGTGCAGCAGCGGGAGTAGCCGCAACAGCACCTGCCTTGCCTTCGGTGTCGATGCGTGCAATGAGCTGGCCCGCCACCACGGTCCCACCGTTGCCGACCACGAGTTCGGCGATGACGCCGGACGCGGGAGCCGGCACTTCCAGCACGACCTTGTCGGTTTCGAGTTCGATCAGGGTCTCGTCCACCGAAACCGCATCGCCCACTTTCTTCTTCCACTGCAACATGGTGGCTTCTGCCACGGACTCCGACAGTTGCGGGACGCTTACATCTACGATTGCCATATCAATTCTTTCCGTATGAGGTTCAACAGAGGGTCAGCTGGATTACTTGGTCAGGACAAAGCCCTTGAGCTTGCCGAAAGCACCATCAACGAGGGCTTTCTGCTGGTCCTGATGCAGGTGGGAATAGCCCACCGCTGGCGACGCCGATGCGGCACGCCCGGAGTAGCCCAGACGCTGACCGTCGAGCATGTTTTCGTGGATCTGATGCTGGATAAAGAACCAGGCACCCTGGTTCTGCGGTTCGTCCTGGCACCACACCACCTCTGTGGCATTCGGGTACTTCTTGATCTCAGTGGCAAATGCCTTGTGCGGGAACGGATAGAGCTGTTCCACGCGGATGATGGCGACGTCGTCCTGAACACGCTCCTGGCGCTTCTTGACCAGGTCGTAGTAGACCTTGCCGGAACACACGATCAGGCGCTTGACCTTGTCGGCCTTCAGGGCTGCCGATTCGGGAATCACGGTCTGGAAGCTGCCTTTGGTGAACTCGGACACCGGCGAGGTCGCATCCTTGTTGCGCAGCAGGCTCTTGGGTGTGAAGATGATCAGGGGCTTGCGCAGGTTACGCACCATCTGACGCCGCAGCAGGTGGAAGATCTGGCTGGCGGTGGTCGGCTGGCAGATCTGCATGTTGGCGTCGGCAGCCAACTGCATGAAGCGCTCGACGCGGGCCGACGAGTGCTCAGGACCCTGCCCTTCATAGCCGTGCGGCAGCATGAGGGTGATGCCATTGACACGGCCCCACTTCACTTCACCGGAAGCAATGAACTGGTCAATGACCACCTGGGCGCCGTTGGCAAAATCACCGAACTGGGCTTCCCAGATCACCAGGGTGTTGGGATCGTTGGAGGCGTAGCCATATTCGTAACCCAGAACAGCTTCCTCCGAGAGGATGGAGTCGATGACCACGAACTTGGCCTGATTCTCGGCCACGTTCTGCAGCGGCACGTAGGTGCCGGTATCCCACTTTTCGCGGTTCTGGTCATGGATCACGGCATGGCGGTGGGTAAAGGTACCGCGCCCGCAGTCTTCACCCGACAGTCGCACGGGATAACCGCTGGCCACCAGCGAGGCGAAGGCCATGTGTTCGCCCATGCCCCAATCGACGTTGATCTCGCCGCGGCCCATGGCCGCGCGGTCGTCCAACACTTTCTTGACGAGCGGGTGCGCCGTGACGGTATCGGGCAACTTCGTGATGCGTTCGGCCAAGCGCTTCCATTCGGCCAAGGGAATGGCGGTATCGCCCGCGTCGGTCCACTTCTTGCCCAGGAAGGGCGACCAGTCCACCGCATACTTGCTCTTGAAGTTGGTCAGTACCGGATCCACCGTGTGCTTGCCCGCATCCATTGCGGCGCGGTAGGCCTTGACCATTTCATCGCCCAGCTCGGCACCCAGCCCCTGGGCAGCCAACTTGTCCGCATAGAGTTTGCGCGTACCCGGATGCTGTGCAATCTTCTTGTACATCAGCGGTTGGGTCAGGGACGGAGTGTCCTGCTCGTTGTGCCCCAGCTTGCGGAAGCAGGTAATGTCCACCACCACGTCCTGGCGGAATTCCATGCGGTATTCCAGCGCCAGCTGGGTAGCCAGCACCACGGCTTCGGGATCGTCACCATTCACGTGCAACACCGGCGCTTCCACCATCTTGACGATGTCGGTGCAATACACGCTGGAGCGCATGTCGCGCGGATCGGAGGTCGTGAAGCCCACCTGGTTATTGATGATCAGGTGCACCGTACCACCAGTGGTGTAACCACGGGTCTGGGCCAAGCACAGGGTTTCCTGGTTGACGCCCTGGCCACCGAACGCGGAGTCGCCATGCACCAGCACCGGCAGCACCTGGCTGCCACGCGGGTCGTTGCGGCGATCCATACGCGCACGCACCGACCCCTCGACCACTGGGTTCACGATTTCCAGATGGGACGGGTTAAAGGCGAGCGACAGGTGCACCGGGCCTCCGGGCGTCGTCACGTCCGAACTGAAGCCCTGGTGGTATTTCACGTCACCGGCGGGCAGCTCTTCGGGTGCGGTGTGGTCGAACTCGGCAAACAGGTCAGCGGGCATTTTGCCCAGCGTATTGACCAGCACGTTCAGGCGGCCGCGGTGGGCCATGCCGATGACGATTTCCTGAACGCCGCGTTCGCCTGCGCACTGGATCAGCTCGTCCATGGCGGCGATGAAACTCTCGCCACCTTCGAGCGAGAAACGCTTCTGACCGACATACTTGGTATGCAGGTAGCGCTCCAGGCCTTCGGCAGCCGTCAGGCGATCCAGAATGTGGCGCTTCTTCTCGGCCGAGAAGCTGGGACGGCTGCGGATACTTTCGAGCTTCTGTTGCCACCAGCGCTTTTCGTTCTGGTCCGAGGTGTACATGTACTCCGCGCCCAGCGTGCCGCAATAGGTTTCACGCAAGGCATTGAGCAACTCGCGCAGGCTCATGGACTCCTTGCCGAAGAACGTGTTGCTGGTGTTGAACACCGTTTCCTGGTCGGCATCGTTGAAGCCGTAAAAGGATGGCTCCAGCTCGGGAATATTGGGGCGCTCCTGGCGCTTGAGGGGGTCCAGGTCCGCCCAGCGGTTACCCACGTTGCGGTAGGCAGCAATCAGCTGCTGCACCGCCGTGCGCTTGCGACCCATTTCAGAGTCTGCGCCCGTGGCCATGACGACCGTGCTGATGCCTTGCTTGGCACGTTCGGCAAACGCATTGATGACGGGCAGGTGGGGAACGTCCTTGGCGTCACTGCCGTCCACGGCGGGAACGTGCTGCAGCGCGTCAAAGTACTCGCGCCACGTATCGGGCACGCTGCCAGGATTGGCAAGGTAGTTTTCGTACATCTCTTCGACGTACGGGGCGTTCCCACCGAAAAGGTAGGTATTGCCCTGGTAGGCTTGATAAATCGACGCCTGGGAATCACTCATGAACCGCTGACCTCCGTCCCCCTTCAGGGAACTAAGTTTGGTTAAAAAACCTTCCGCGACACGGCTGAACCGATTGGCGGATGCGACTGTGGCTTGGGAAGGGCCTGATCAAGGCGCGGATTGTGCCACCGATCCGCGATGGGCGCACAAGGGTTTGCGCGAATAAGCGAATATTTCGCACCCAATTCGCGCACAACTGACACTGCGCTTACTTCGACGGTGCCATCAAGTCTTGAATCTGCTGCAGCGCTGCCGGATCGTCCATGGTACTCAGGTCACCGGTCACGCGCCCTTCGCAGATGGCCTGGATGGCACGGCGCAGCAGCTTGCCGCTGCGGGTCTTGGGCAACACATTGACAAACAAAACCCGCGCCGGGCGTGCCACCGCACCAAGGTCGGAGTCGACCTGCTTCATCACCTCGCCTTCGAGCTTGCGTCTGGCCTCGTCGTTACCAAGCACGCTGGCGTCCTTGACCACCGCAAACGCCATGGCCACCTGGCCCTTGAGCTGGTCGGCGACCCCCACCACCGCCACTTCGGCAATATTTGGATGGGCCGAGATGCTCTCTTCAATTTCTCGCGTACCCAGGCGATGCCCGGCGACGTTGATTACGTCGTCGGTTCGCCCCAGGATAAAGAAGTAGCCGTCCTCATCGCGGATACCCCAATCGAAGGTGCTGTAGACCAGCTTGCCGGGAACGCTCTTCCAATAGGTGTTGACGTATCGATCATCGTCTCGCCACACCGTCTGCAGGCAACCTGGGGGTAGCGGGCCTTCAATCGCCACCACGCCCTTCTGATTCGCGCCCGTCAACTCCTCGCCGGTCTGGTCGTCTAGCAGCTTGACGTTGTAGCCATACACCGCCTTGCCCGGCGAACCGAATTTGCTAGGGGCTTTTTCCACGCCGTTACAGATCGACAGGATCGGCCAACCCGTTTCTGTCTGCCAGTAGTTGTCGATGATGGGTTTACCCAACGACTCACTGATCCATTTCGCGGTGGGCTCGTCCAACGGCTCTCCCGCCAGGAACAGGCTGCGCAAGCTCGACAGATCGTACTTGGTGAGAAAGGCAGGATCCTGCTTCTTGAGCACCCGCACCGCGGTCGGTGCGCTGAACATCACTGTCACCTTGTACTTCTCGACCAGACTCCACCAGATGCCACCGTCAGGACGCGTAGGCAGGCCCTCGTACATGATGGTGGCCATGCCGGAAATGAGCGGGCCGTAGATGATGTAGCTGTGCCCGACCACCCAGCCGATGTCACTGGTGGAGAAATAGGTTTCACCCGCCTTACCGCCATAGATGTACTTCATGCTGGCTGCCAGGGCGACGGTATAGCCACCGGTATCGCGCTGCACGCCCTTGGGTTTTCCGGTGGTTCCGCTGGTGTAGAGGGTGTAACTCGGGTGGGTGGCATCGACCCACTCGCAAGGTACTTGCGCATTTAAGTGCTTCTCGCGCAAGGCGCGCCACAGGTGATCACGCCCGGCCTCCAGACTCATGGCCGCCAAACCACGATCCACCAGCAGCACCGCCTGCGGCTTGTGCCTGGACAGTCGGATGGCTTCGTCCAGCAGCGGCTTGTACTCAACCGCCTTGCCGCCGCGCGAGCCAGCGTCTGCACTGACAACCAGGCTGGGCTCCGCATCCTCGATGCGCGACGCCAGGGACCCCGACGCAAAGCCGCCAAACACCACGGAATGAATGGCACCAATGCGCACACAGGCGAGCATGGCAAATGCAGCCTCCGCCACCATGGGCATATAGATCAGTACCCGATCGCCCTTCTTGACTCCCAATTCGAGAAACGCGGCCGACATGCGCTGCACTTCTTGGTGCAACTCGGCGAAGCTGTACACCCTTTCAGTATTGGTTTCGGTGGAGACGGCAATGAGTGCAGCCTGACCCGCACGATCCTTCAGGTGGCGATCAACGGCGTTGTGGCAGAGGTTCGTCGTTCCCCCCACGAACCAACGTGCAAACGGCGGATTGCTGTAGTCGCAAATGGTCTGGGGCGGTGTCTTCCAGCCCACCAACTGCGCCTGCTCGGACCAAAACGCGTCGCGGTCGGCAATAGAACGCTGGTGAAAATCTGCATAGGCTGCCATGGGGTGTCTCCAATCAAGATGCCAAAAACTGCATTCATAATTATGAATAAGCAACTTGCGGCAAGCTGACTGTCCAGACACGAAGGCCCCTAGACATGGGGCCTAGCCAAGTCACTTGATCAGGGACTGAACCGCTTTGAAGTGTGGGTGTTCTGCCCCGCGCAGCCACTCAAACAACACCATCTCGGTCGTCACCAATTCCACTCCGGCACCGGCCAGGCGGTCGAAAGCGGCGTCGCGGTTGCGCTCAGAGCGGCTGGCACAGGCATCCACCACCACCCAGACATCCATCTCTTCCTCGAGCAGATCCAATGCTGTCTGCAGAAGACACACGTGCGCCTCGCAGCCGGCCAGAACAACCGTACCCCTCTGCGGGGCTTGCTGCACCGGCTTTTGAAGATGTTTGGGCAGACTGCGCGCATTACCATGTACGGGCTTTGCTGGCGGTTGCAACCATTCGGTGAGCCCCTCCTCCACGGCACTGAACATGAGCTTGGGGAACACGCGTGCGTAGTCGCCAAGCGCTTCACGCAGCTCGACAACGGTAGCCCCCAGTTTGGGCGCGTTCTGCTCGGTGACGATGACGGGCACCTTGAGCAAGCGTGCGGCCTGGGCCAAACGGCCCGCATTGGCCAGCACCAGTGGCGCCTCCAGCATGACGGGCATCAAGCGCTCCTGGTAATCCACCAGCACCAGCTGGGATTCATCGGTTTCAAGCAGCATCCACATTCTCCTGAGGGTGACTGCCAAGCATAGCCAAATTCCGCGCTCCGGATGGCAGGACGAAAAAACTAACTTTTCCCTGAAATTTCAAATAGTTACAAAGTGTTCCTCATGTATCTTATCACTTGACAGCGTCCCCAACTGCCGTTAACCTGCGCCGATGCATCGATTCCTTGTAGGCGTTGCCTTCGCCATTTTCGCCCTTGCCGTGCAGGCCGCTCCCGAAAAAGTCCAGGACGAGATGGGCCAGTTCATGGCCGAGCGCGGCTTGTTGCAGCGCATTGGAGACGCCGGCATGCAGCTCGAAGCCCGCGCCTCCGAACTCGTCGTCAACGCCATGGGGTTTCTGGGCGTTCCCTACCGCCGCGGAGGCAACACGGTGGAAACCGGGTTTGACTGCAGCGGCTTCGTACGGGCCATCTACGAGCAGACTGCCGGACTGATCCTGCCACGCAAAGCCGACCAACAGGCTGCTGCAACCGAGAAGATCAGCCGCAACGAACTCAAGCCCGGCGACCTGGTGTTCTTCAACACCATGCGTCGCGCCTTCAGCCATGTGGGCATCTACATCGGCAATGGCAAGTTCATCCATGCCCCCAAGCCGGGCGCGGAAGTGCGCGTGGAAGACATGAGCATGAGCTACTGGTCCAAGCGCTTCGATGGCGCCCGCCGCGTCGCCGCTGACGCTGGCAGCACCACGGAAACCAATTAAATCAGGCGTGAGCCTGCGCAAAGTCTGGGGGCACTGCTAGTCTTTTCATAGCAGCCGGACACTACCCCTGATTCAACGTCGGCGCGCGGTTTGCACGCCACGCAGCTCCAACACCTGCGACAGCACCTTGGGCAATCGGCTGGAGTCCGAGACCTCCACCGTGAAGGTCATCCAGGCCACCCCCTTGATCGACTGCGTCTGCACGCCAATGACATTCATCTTCTCCTTGGCAAACACCTCGGAGATGTCGCGCAACAGGCCCTGCCGATCCACCGCCTGCACCGACACGTCCACCGGGTAGACCGCAGCCCCTCTTGCGCCCGAAGGTACGCCCCACTCCACATCCACCAGGCGGTCTGCGCTGCGCTGCACCATATTGCGCAAATTCGGGCAGTCGGCGCGGTGCACACTGACCCCCCGCCCACGCGTCACGAAACCGCTGATCAGATCAGGCGGGGCCGGCTTGCAGCACTTTGCCAGCTGGGTCATCAGCGAATCCACGCCCACGACCAGTACCCCACCCTTGCCGTTGCCGCCGCTGGACCGCGCCTTGCGCAGCACGAGTTGGTCATCGGAAACTGGAGTCTCCACAGGGCGCAAGAGGGTCTCGATGTTGCGCAGCGAGTATTCGTCCTTGCCCACCACCTCGAACAAGGCATTGGCATCTGAAAAGCCCAACTGAGCGGCAAGATCATCCAGCTTGATCGCCGTCTTGCCTTCGCGCTGCAGCAGTTTCTCTACCGCCTCGCGCCCCTTGGCCATGGTTTCTTCCATGGCCAGGGCATTGAACCACGCGCGCACCTTGGCGCGGGCACGGTGGCTGGCGAGGTAGCCCAGCTCGGGGTTGAGCCAGTCGCGCGACGGCCCGCCTTCCTTGGCTGCCACCACCTCGACAGTCTGACCGCTCTGCAGCCGCGTCTGCAGCGGAACCATGGCCCCGTCGACCCGCGCGCCGCGGCAGCGGTGTCCCAGGTTGGTATGTACGCTGTAGGCAAAATCCACCGGCGTGGCACCTTGCGGCAACTCCACAATGGCGGCGTCAGGTGTCAGCACGTAGATCCGGTCGTCCAGCACCACCTCGCCCGGGTGACTTTCCTGGCTGCTGGCCAAATCACGCTCCCAGGCCAGCAGCTGGCGCAATACGGCAATCTTGGCTTCATAGGCCCCGGTCGCACTGACGCCGGCATAGCCTTTGGCGCCGGCTTCCTTGTAGGCCCAGTGGGCAGCCACGCCGTGCTCGGCGTAATCGTGCATGGCCTGGGTGCGCAGCTGCACTTCGATCGGCCGCCCTGCGGTGTCGCGCACCACGGTGTGCAAGCTCTGGTAGCCATTGGCCTTGGGCTTCGCGATGTAGTCGTCAAACTCGCTGGTGATCGGCGTGTACAGCGCATGCACATAGCTCAGTGCGGCATAGCAGTCCGGTACCGAAGGCACGACGATGCGCAAGGCGCGCACGTCGAACACCTTGTCAAACGCCAGGGACTTGCCACGCATCTTCTTGACAATGCTATAGATGTGCTTGGGGCGCCCCTGCACCTTGGCGTGGATGCCATGGCGTTCCAATTCTTGGGCAAGTTCCTGCCGCAAGGCTTCAACACTGGCCTCGCGCTCCACCCGTTTTTCCTCCAGCAGGTGGGCCACTTCCTTGTACGTCTGCGGCTCCAGAAAACGGAATGACAGATCCTCCATTTCCCACTTGATTTCCCAGATGCCCAGGCGGTTGGCCAGCGGCGCGAAGACCTGCAGCGATTCCTGCGCCAGGCCTGGAGGCACCGGCTGCTTGCTGGCTGCATAGAAACGCAGCGTCTGCATGCGCGAGGCCAGTCGCAGCATCACCACACGCAGATCGCGCGAAAACGCCAGCAGCATCTTGCGCACGCTCTCGGTCTGGGTAGCTGACGTCTGCGCCATGGGCGCGTTGGTGCGTGTGGCTGCGTTCTGTGCCACCCGGGCCATGCGCTGCAACTGCACCAGCTTGGTCGTCTGAACGGCCAAGTCCGCAAAACTGTCGCCAAAGGCCTTGGAGATCACCTCGTGGGGCTTGTGCAGATGGTCACAGGCATAGACCAGGTAACACGCCGCCTGCATCGCTTCCGAGCCACCAATCTGGCGCAGGATCGCCGCCACGGCATCGGCGTGGGCCAGGATGTTTTCGCCCGTGTCCAGCACCTCACTGGCAATCAGTGGTTCAGCGAATGCGCGGGCACGCTCCAGCGCACCACTGTGCGCTGGCAGGCTATCGGCCGTGGCCGCAATCACCGCAGCAGGGCGCTCCAGCGACGGCTCGGTGTACAGACTTCTCATGAAAAACCGTGTTCCTGAAGTAGAAAGCGCACCACGACCTCGACCTGCTCAGGAGCAATCAGCGTAGGCGCATGGCCTACTCCTGCAAACTCCACCAGACGGGCTTTCGGTCCACGCTGGGTCATCGCAGACGCGGTGGCAGGTGACAGCAGATCCGAATCTGCTCCGCGCAACAGCAACGTGGATGCGCGAATCGCATCGTAGGTCTGCCACAGCAAGGCTTCACCGTCGGCCGCCGATGCCTGGGTGACGTGGCGGAAGGGTTCGGCAATGGCCGGGTCATAGTGCAAGCGCACACGCGCACTGCCATCGCCGAGGGACTTGACCATGGGGCGCGACAGCGCCAGCCATTGCTCTGGCGTGTGCGGGCCGAAAGAGGTCGACACCGCCCACATGGCATCGGCGGCCTGCTGCAGGTTGGCAAATTCCATATTCCTGCCCAGATACTGACCAATGCGCTGGATCGCTTCCCACTGCAAGGTCGGGCCCACGTCGTTGAGCACCAGACGATTAACCTGCACCCCCAGGGCGGGACCATACGCAGCGACGCCCATGCCGATCAGCCCCCCCATGCTGGTGCCGACCCAATCCACCGATAGTGCCCGCAACTGGCCCAACAAGGCCGCCATGTCCGCCACGTAGGTAGGAACCTGATAGCCCATGGCATCCGCCAGCCAGTCGCTCTGGCCGCGCCCGACCACGTCCGGGCAAATCACGCGGCAACGGCCCTTGCTGCGCTCCAGCAGGGTCTGGGCCAGGACGTCAAAATCCCGCCCCTGGCGCGACAGGCCATGCACACACACCACGGTATGCGGCGCATCGTCAGCACCCCAGGACCAATACGCCATGCGGTGCCCTGCACCGCTGTCAGGGCAAAGTACGTAATTCAGCTTAGGTTCAGGCATGGTGCAATGGGGCCTTTGATAATGTTGCCATCGTACCGGATCACTTCCGCAAACTTCACGAGAGAGACACCATGCTTCAAGGAAAAACTGCACTCGTTACCGGCTCCACCAGCGGCATCGGATTGGGCATCGCACACGCACTGGCGGCGCAGGGGGCCAACATTGTCCTGAACGGCTTTGGCGACGCCGAGGGACCAAAAGCAGCCATCGCAGCCCACGGCGTGCAGGTACGCTACCACGGCGCTGACATGAGCAAACCCCAGGAGATCGAGGCCATGATGGCCTACGCCGCCCAGGAGTTTGGCCGCGTCGACATCCTGGTGAACAACGCCGGTATCCAACATGTGTCGCGTATCGAGAACTTCCCGGTGGAACGCTGGGACTCCATCTTGGCCATCAACCTCAGCAGCGCATTCCACGCCACGCGCCTGGCCCTGCCCGCCATGTTGGCGCAGAACTGGGGCCGCATCATCAACGTCGCCAGCATCCATGGCCTGGTGGCGTCTGCCGAAAAGTCTGCCTACGTGGCTGCCAAACACGGCGTGGTGGGCCTGACCAAGGTCACTGCGCTCGAAAACGCCACCACGGGCGTGACCTGCAACGCGATCTGTCCGGGTTGGGTGCTGACACCGCTGGTGCAGAAGCAGGTCGATGCCAAAGCCGAGGCCCTGGGCATCAGCAACGAGGAAGCGACCAAGAAGTTGCTGGGAGAGAAGGAGCCCTCGATGCAGTTCACCACGCCCGAGGAGCTCGGAGCCCTGGCCGTGTTTTTCTGCTCACCGGCCGGCAACAACGTGCGCGGTGTGGCCTGGAACATGGATGGCGGCTGGACCGCCCAATAGCGCCACCAGGCCACTTTTTCGAGGACTTTCAGCCGACAACCAACGCAAAAATTGCGCGTGAAGCTACCAAACTGATAGCAGTCACAAAAATCACTGCGATTGTTTGAAGGCCATCACAGCCTGGTTGCGCAGGGTGCGCAACAGGGCCAGTTCCTTTTCATCCAGGACCAGGCTGCCATGCTGCACCTTGTCGGCATAGATCAGTCCGAAAGGCCCACCTTTGATCTGCAACGGCAGCAACAGGAAGGCGGGTGCGTTCAACCCAGCGCGGTACCAGTTCGGTAGCCGCTGTGCAATGCGGGCCTCTGATGCGTCGCTGATCATGGTGTCTGCCCCTTTGCTGCAGACAATGGCAAACAGGTCCGGGGTGGGGGCCTTGAGGTGGGTGCGGAAGGTCTTGACATGCGCATCCACACCCTGCCCCAAGCCAAAGCGCCCGGTCATCATTTCCGTTTTCGCATCGCGCATGCAGAAAATGATGCGGTCCAGTTCCATGGCCCGGAACATGGTTTCCAGGATCATGCGCAACACATCGACGAGCTTGAAGTCTTCGACCATGGCATTGGTGATGTCCTGAATGCCGGCAGCCAGAGTTTCGCCCATTGCTGCGCGCAAACTAGTCACCGCTGCGTCCGCACCAGCATGCGCTGCGTCCGCCATACGGGTGTGGGTCGCCTGCAGTTCCAAGCCCGACAAGGACCCATGAGCTGGCGACGCCTCCGCGCTCCCCTGTTCAGTGGACTCGGCCGGCACCTGGAGCAGCTTGGCGGCGGCAGACTGCGGCGCCACGCGGATTTCCATGGCCGAAGCCAACTCGACCAGCTTCTTGCGGGCCTTCACCGTAGCCGCCTGCACGTCTTTGGGCGAAAGGCCCATGGCGCGCACGTAACGCGCTGCGGCCTGTTCGATCTTGCGCTCCACGTCCTGGGGCTCGGCATGCAGCAGCACATCAGCAATGTCATTGGCCGCCATGGCCACCCAGCGCTGACGCTCCATGGCATCCGCCGGGGCCGTTTGCGGCGGTGCCCCTTGCGGTTTGCTCATGCAACGCACCAGCGAGGTCGGCAGACCCCAGGCCTTGGCAATGCCCTGCCCCAGATCCTCGAAGCTCATCCCCAGCACGTTGATCGCAGCGGCCTGTTCGGTCACGGGTTCCCGGGTGTTCTGCACCAAAGTGCGTACCGCCCTGGCTTCCTCGGGAAAGTAGTACTGCACCAGCAGCCTTCCCAGGTTCTGGAACATGGCGCCGATGAAGGTCTCCTCGCTCTCGCGAACGGTTGGGCAGAGCTCGGCTCCGATGGAACCTGCCATCAGCGAGCGCAGGAATTCTTCCTTGAGCTGCGCCGCATGCGCCTTATCTGACATGTGTTCCAGCAAAACCAAGCTCAGCGCCATGTTGCGGATGCCGTTGAATCCCACCAGGGAAACGGCACGGGAGACCGTGGAAATGCTGCCACCCCGCGCAAACTGGGCGCTGTTGACCAGCCGTAGCAGCTTGTTGGTCAGCGCCACATCCTTGAGGATCTCGTTGGTGACCGAATTGATGCTTTCCTTGTCGGACGTGGCCATGCTCTGGATACGCACGATGGACTCGGACAAGGCAGGAAAGTCGCTCTTGTGGCGCATCCGCCGCAGCAGGAAATCGAGTGTGTCACGGTTGTTGGCAGACTTGGTCTGGGATTCGAGCTGCTGGGCGTCGGTGCCCGACTTCGACCAGGATTCCAACTCGGCCATGAATGCCCGGGCACTCGGGTAGCGTTGGCGTGGATCCTTGGCGAGGGCCCGCGTGACAATCGAGCGCAGCCGTTCATCCACGTCCAGGCCTGCCTGGGCAGGAAACATCAGCTGTTCGTGCAGGACACGGTAGATCGCCCGATACGGATCCTGCTCGGCGATCAATGGGGCACCGAGCAGCATCTCGGCCAATACCATCCCGACCGAGAAGATATCCATTGACGGCGCGGGGGCTGCGCCGCTGGCAGCCTCGGGCGAGAGGTACCCAGGCGTTCCGCCGCTGGGGGTATCTGGAGCCATGCTGCTCGCGTCACGAATGCGCGCGGCAATGCCAAAGTCCATGACGCGGGCTCGACCCGCCTTGTCGACCAGGATATTGCTGGGCTTGAGATCGCGGTGCACAACCTGCGCCGTGTGCGCAGCGGCCAACGCATCCAGAACGTCCAACACCAGGGCTACCGCCGCCGGCGCAGGCATGGCGCCGGACTCCTTCAGCATCGCTGCCAGCGTCCGGCCATCAACGTACTCAAACACCAGGTAAGGTTGGCGGTCCTGGATATCCGCCTCGTAGACCGGGACGATGTTCGGATGTGTGACACGCCCGGCACTGCGGGCTTCCTGCAGCCACTGGGACACCGCATGCTCGTCGGACCCCGAGCCCAGGCGCATGACCTTGATCGCGACTTCGCGCTCCAAGCGCGGGTCGAAACCCAGGTAGACGGTGGATTGGGCCCCCTGCCCCAAGCGCTTGCGCAACTCGAACCGCCCCAAAGCGGCCCCACGTACCGCGGCAGGATTGGGGCGGGAGTTGGAAAACTGCGGTGACTCAGCCATCGGTCAGACTACGGGAGATAGAAGACCCGAGTATGACACCGGTATGTCTGCTGCGAAACTTGGAAAGACCCAAAAAAGAGCGAAACTCCAACGGGTACAGCGGGCTTATTATGGCTGGCTGCGCTGTTCTCGGCGCTGCTGGCGCAGTTGCTCTCGCAACAACTCCCTTTCCTGTGGACTGAGCTGACGCGGAGGTCGCTCCTGCGGGCGTTGGGCCCGCTCTTCGTCGCGTGTGGCCACGCGTTGGGCGCGGATCAACTCCCGGAGTTCCTCACGCTGGTGGGAAGGCGAGCGTTCGATCGACTGGGAACGATCACCGCCGCTCGGATGGCCACCACCGGGACCCGGTTGCGCCCAGCCCATGGCCACCATGCAGCACACCAGTCCGACCAAAATCTGCCTCATAGTCCTACGTACCCCATTGCGTGAGATTACCCACAGTGTGGGCACCCGCGCGCATAATCCAATGCACCTTTTGTAACTGCATGCAAAGGCCCCAGACTGTGCACCGACAGGGCTGGCGCGCATTGGCATACTTCGTCCCAGAATTGTCCAACATCATGCATACGCCGCCCAAACGCCCCAGCCGAATCCTGGTCGTCGATGACGACACCCGCATCCGTGAACTACTCAAGCGCTTTCTGGAGCAGGAAGGCTTCGAGGTGCTCACGGCTGAAGATGGCCGCGCGCTCAACCGCATCCTGCAGCGTGAGACCATGGACCTGGTGGTCCTGGACCTGATGATGCCGGGCGAAGATGGCCTGTCGATCTGCCGCCGATTGCGCGCCGCCAACGAACAGGTTCCCATCATCATGCTCACGGCCAAAGGGGAAGACGTGGACCGAATCGTAGGCCTGGAGATCGGCGCCGACGACTACATGGGAAAGCCCTTCAACCCACGCGAACTGCTGGCCCGCATCCATGCCGTACTGCGGCGCAAGCCCGCCTCTGAAGTGCCGGGCGCCCCCTCCACCGAACCCGAAACCGTCCAGTTCGGCCCGTTCACGCTGGATCTGGCAGCGCGCACCCTGCACCGTGGCGAGCAGGCCCTGAACCTGACCACGGGTGAATTTGCCATGCTCAAGACCCTGGTCAGGCACCCCCGCATTCCGCTGTCCAGGGAAAAACTGGCCCAGCTTTCCCGCGGACGGGGATTCGAGCCTTTTGATCGCAGCCTGGACGTGCAGGTGTCGCGCCTGCGCAAGATGCTGGAGGACGACCCGGCCTCGCCGCGCTATATCCAGACCGTGTGGGGGGTCGGCTACGTCTTCGTCCCGGACGGCGGCGCGGCCTCCTGAACGGCCCATGGCTAAGCACCGCACACCGACCACCGTGGTGGACGACACCGACGCTGTCCCGCTTGACGCCCACCCTGCGGCGCACTCGCTTGCCAGTGCCATCAAGCCCCCCGCCGGGGCCATGAGCCTGTTCTGGCGCACGTTCCTGTTGCTCGCAGTGCTGTTGTTGGGGAGCATTCTGGCGTGGTTGCAGACGTGGCGATCGTTGGAACTTGAACCGCGCGCCCGCCAGACCGCCCAGCAGCTCGCGTCCCAGGTCAACCTGAGCCGTGCCGCGCTGGTCCATGCAGACGCCATCGCACGCATTTCACTGCTCAAGACCATGGCCCAGGAGGAAGGTTTGCGTATCGTGGTTCGGGAACCGGATGACCGCATCGACGCCTTTGGCAGCGACACCCTGTCACACACGATCCACAAGGAGCTGCTTCAACGCCTGGGGGCCAACACCACGATGGCCAGCGCAGTCAATGGTCAGAAAGGGTTGTGGATCGGTTTCGACATCGATGGCGATGATTACTGGTTGCTGGCCGATGAGGCACGCTTCGACACAGCAGGTGGCAAGACATGGACCATCTGGCTGTTCGCAGCCGCGGCACTGTCCCTGGCGGGGGCAGCAGCCATCGCCAGCCTGATCAACCGACCGCTCAAGCAGCTGTCCTTCGCTGCCAGCAGGGTGCGCGAAGGGGATTTCGACGCCAGCATGCTGGACGAGGAGGTCTATACCAGCGAGATTCGTGAGGTCAACATGGGCTTCAACCGCATGGCCCAGCAACTGGCCAAGGTGGAGCAGGAGCGTGCCGTCATGCTGGCAGGCATCTCCCACGACCTGCGCACACCGCTGGCTCGCCTGCGGCTTGAGACCGAGCTCAGCGTCAGCGACCTCGACGCCCGCGCGCACATGGCAGCCGACATCGCCCAGCTTGACGCCGTGATCGACAAGTTCCTCGACTACGCGCGTCCCGGTAAGACCGCGTTGGAGAACGTCGACGTCGATGATGTGATCTTCAATGCAGCATTCCCGTTCGAAAAGCAGGACAACGTCAACGTCCACGTCGACACGCTGCCAGGGCTGCAGGTGATGGCAGACCGGGTCGAGCTCGGCCGCGTGGTATCCAACTTGCTGGAAAACGCCTGCCGCTACGGCAAGTCCCCCGATACCGGCGTGGCCAACATCGACATCACGGCACGCCCGGAGGGCGAGTGGGTGCACATCAAGGTGCGCGACCATGGTCTGGGTGTGGCACCGGAACAATTGGCCCACCTGACACAGCCATTCTTCCGTGGCCAGACGGCACGCACGGCAGCCAATGGCGCTGGCCTGGGCCTGGCCATCGTGGAAAAGACGGTGCAGCGCATGGGCGGACAGTTGTGGCTTGCCAACTCCACCGGTGGTGGATTGGCGGTGCGCATCCGCCTGAAGAAGTCGGGCTGATTCAGGGCTTGCACAGCAGGGCAACGGCGCGGGCCTCCATGGCGTCTCCCGCACCGACCGGCCCCATCTTCTCGGCCGTTTTCGCTTTCACGTTCACCTGATCCGCGTCGACCCCCAACAACCCGGCGATGCGCAAGCGCATGGCCGGCATGTGCGGCGCCAGTTTGGGTGCCTGCGCAACCACGGTGGAATCCACATTGACAATGGCAAAGCCGCGCTCAGCCACCCGCCGCACCGCTTCCTGCAGCAGCACGCCGGAATCCGCACCCTTGAACTGCGGGTCGGTGTCGGGAAAGTGGCGTCCGATATCACCCAGCCCGGCGGCCCCCAGAATCGCATCCGTGATCGCATGCAGCAGGGCGTCGGCATCGGAGTGTCCAAGCAAGCCCTTGTGGTACGGAATCGTGACGCCACCTAGTACCAAAGGCCGCCCCTCGACCAGGGCATGAATGTCCCATCCTTCACCAACGCGCATCTGAACCATGCCTTCTGCCTCACTTCATCAGGGAAAACGCCCTAATCTTTCGGCGGGCGCACGGATAGACTGTAGCGCACGAAAGGATCTCCCCCATGCGTTTTTCCGAAGACAAGCTTGACAAGCTGACCTGCAGCGACGGCGTACAGCGACCTATCCACATCTGGCAACCCGAATCTCCCAAGGCCGTGATCCTGGCCATCCACGGTGGCATGGCGCATGCCGGTGACTACGTGACACCCGCTCTGTACTTCCGCCCCCATGGCATTGCCACGGTCAGCTTCGACATGCATGGGCACGATGGCAAGAAGCGCGTCGACATACCGGGGTTCGACACCTTCCTGAGCGATGCAGGCTTGCTGCTGCAATGGATCAAGTCGCAATACCCCGGGCTGCCGATCTTCGTCATGGGGCACTCCATGGGCGCGCTGATTGCTACCCATCTGGCCTTGGGGCGATTCAACAATGATGCAGACATCCGGGGCTTCATCCTATCCTCGCCCTACTACGTCAACGCCGTCAAGGTACCCAAGATCATGCTGGCCCTCTCCGGGGTGCTGGCCGCGCTATTCCCCACAGCCAAGGTACCGATGGAACCGGTCACCGATGTGCTGACCCATGACAAGGAGATCACTGCGCGCCACTACACCGACGAGAAGGACAATATCCGCGCCAGCGAAGCAAGCTTCCGTTTTGCAACCTCCTTGCTCAAGGCCCAGTCAGCGCTGCAAGGCGGGCTGTCCTCCGTGCGCCATCCGGTATTTGCCGTGGTGGCTGGCGATGACAAGCTCGCCAACCCCCAGGCATCGCAAACGCTGTTGGCAACCATCCCGGCAGCCCTGCTGGAATTCCACTACTACCCAAAGAACTTCCACGAAAACTTCAACGAAGAGAACCGGGAAACCATCTTCGCCAATGTCCTGAAATGGATGGGCAAGCAAGTCGCGTTGGCCTGAAGGACTCGTCGACCTGCACCGGCTTTTCCCGCGAGACGCCACACGGTAGGTGGCGCTCAACCCCGCTCCGCTTGGGGCATCAATAGGGCTTGAAGTTTCCTGCGCTTGCGGCGCGTGAACCGGACGACAGGACGCCGGAGTGGCCAATTCGGGGGCTGGGAGAGCGGCGCTCACGCAGGTGGGGAACCGCTGGACGCACCGCGGCAGTTTGTTCGGTCTTGAAGAAGGCGACACTGCTTTGCAGCTGTTCGGCCTGACCATTGAGCTGCTCGCTGGTAGCAGCAAGCTGCTGCGATGCACTCGCGGTCTGCTGCGTGATGCGCGAGAGCTGCCCTATGGCAGAGCCGATCTGGGACACGGACTCGCTCTGCTCCTTGCTCGACGCTGCGATCTCCTGCACCAACTCGCTGGTCTTCTGGATACCCGGAACAATGTCGCCCAGCATTTTTCCTGCACGTTCGGCCGTGGACACACTCTGGGTCGCCAATTCACTGATCTCCTTGGCCGACTCCTGGGAGCGCTCGGCCAGCTTGCGCACCTCGGCCGCCACCACGGCAAATCCTTTTCCATGCTCCCCTGCACGCGCAGCTTCGATGGCCGCATTGAGGGCCAGAAGGTTGGTCTGGTAGGCTATGTCGTCAACGATGCTGATCTTGCCCGCTATCTGCTTCATGGCCACCACCGTGGCGCCTACTGCCCTGCCACCCTCCGACGCATCGGCACTGGCCTTGGACGCCATGGCATCCGTCACCCGGGCGTTGTCACTGTTCTGGTCCACCGATGCAGCCATGTGATCCATCTGTGCCGTGGTCTCCTCGACACTGGCAGCCTGCTCGCTGGCCGACTGGCTCAGGGCCTGGGCCGTTGCATTCACCTGACCGGAGGCATCCATCAGGGCATCTGCAGCACTGCGCACCTGGCCCAGCACGCGCGTCAGGTTGTCCGCAGTCGTGTTGGCACTGTCCTTGAGTTCCCCAAACAGCCCTTCGTACTGGCGCGACACCCGCTGCGTCAGGTCTCCCTGCGCCATCGCGGTCAGTACCTTGGAGACGTCGCGCAGTCCCTGCTCGCTGGTGTCCATGAGGGTGTTCATTCCACGTCCCAGAGTACCGAGGAACCCGTCCTTGTTGCCGGCATCGATTCGCAGGCTGAAATCACCGCGTGCAGCCGCCTCCACCAGGGCGTTGATCTCCTTTTCCGTGGCAAGCTGCTCGGTGATGTCGTTCCACTGGCCGACCGAACCGATCGAAACACCCTGCCCATCCACCACGGGGCTGGTGGTGATTTCGTAAGTCCGCCCTCCGAGGACCATCTGGGTCTTCACCGTCTCCCGCAATCCACGCAGACGGGCCAGTGCAGCCGATGGTTCGGCATAGAAAGCACCGATGCTGCTGCCTATGATGCGCTCTGGATCGAAGCCCGGAACCTGCCGCGCAAATGCCTCCCGGTCTGCATGGAAACGCTGCTCCAGCGCCTTGTTGATGTAGATGATGGTTCCATCGGAATCGCACACCCGGACCGGATAGCTCACGCTGTCCAGTGAACTCTTGATGCGGGCGTTGTATTCGGCATCTTTCGCATTCCTCTCCAAAGCCTGGCGCACCCGCTCCAGCTGGTGCGCAATGGCTGCCTTGTCTCCGGGCTGAGCCGGCAACGACTGCGAAAAATCACCCAAGCCATAGGCTTCCACCAGCGCACTGACGGTCTGCAGATCACGGTTCTGCGCTGCCACCAGTGCATTGACTTCCTCAGCCATGCGCCCAAATTGGCCGGGAAGGCTGCCGGCATCCATGCGTGCCTGCAACTGACCACGCTGCTGCGCCTGCGCCAGGGAATTGACGCCTTCGACAATGGCTTGCACCCGGGTCGCGAGCTGGTGCAGAGAATCCATGAGGCTGCCGGGTTTGGCATTGGCACGCAGGTGCGCTTGGTCCAGATTGCCCTGCGTCACTTCCTGGGCCAAAGCTGCTGCCACCATGGGATCGGCCCCCAACTGGAGGTAGATCGACGCCACGGTGCGCAGCCCCAGAACCACCAGCAAAGCAGCGCCAACCGCGATGACACCCCAGTTGAGAGCCAGCAACTGCTGACCTTGCTCATGCGCTTGAACCTGCACCAGCGCTGCCCGCTGTTCGATCGAGTCACCGAGCTTGCCCATCGCATCCTCGAGCGCACCGAACTGTTCCTCGAATTCCGGCCAGAGCGCTTCGGCAGAGAACTTGTCCCTGAAAGCCGCATCGACGACCAGGGCTGCAGCTTCTTCGTAGCGCTTGAGCGCGGCCACCACAGGGTCCAGCTGAGCACCATTGCCACCCACGCCCTCCTTACCGACGAACGCAATCGACTCCTCAATCGTCTTGCGGTGCTCTGCCAGCTCTGCTTCCACAGCCTTGCGATCATCGGGGGTGAACCTGGTGCCGGACAGGCGCAAGGCATTGAGCACATCTCCCCGGATGGCGTCGTGCATCATGTCAGCCTGCATGTGGGCCCGTACCACGCTCGTCACCTTGGCCGCCTGCTCCCCAAACCTGGCCTGCTGGCGCGCGTTATAGACACCAACCGCGCCGACAAACACCAGCCCGAGAATGGCTGCCACCAGCAAAACATAAAGGCGTGTCTTCAATCGCATCGAACGGGCTCCCAAAGCTTGTAACTGAAACAACAACGACGGCAGCAACGATAACGGATCTTGCAGCAGAACACCGGAGAATCCGTGAAAGACACACCAATTTGGTGCGCCTCCGCACACCCTGAGCCGCTAGCGCTGCGCAAGGATGGCCTGGGCCAGCGCAAAGTCCTGCGGGTAAGTCACCTTGAAGTTCTGGGCGCTGCCTTCCACCAGCAAGGGGGCGTGGCCCGCCAGTTCCATGGCACTGGCCTCATCCGTCACCGCATCACCGGCCGCCACCAGTGCATCGCGCAGAGCGCCCAGGCGGAACATCTGCGGGGTCTGCGCCAGCCACTTGTCGGAGCGGTCCACCGTCTCGGCCACACGCCCCCCCTCTTCGCGCTTGAGCGTGTCGGGCAGCTTCAAGGCCAGCAATCCACCCACGGCATCGGGCAGACAAGCGTCGATCAGGGCATTGATCTGGGCCGGTGTGACGAGGCAGCGTGCGGCATCGTGCACCAGCACCCAGTCCGTTTCCGCGGCACCCTGGGCCGACAGTGCCCCCAGACCGTTCAAAACACTCTGGGCCCGCGTGGAACCTCCGCAAGGCGCTACAAAAAACGTAGCCGATGGACGCTTGTCAAAAAATTCGTCTCCCGGGCTCACCACCACCAGCACCCCCGCCAAGCGTTCGACTGCCGCAAAGGCGGCCAGGGTATGCAGCACCATGGGCTGCCCGGCCACCGGGGCATATTGCTTGGGGCCGGCGGCACCTGAGCGCGAACCGTTGCCGGCACAGGGGAGCAAGGCCCACAGGCGTGGAGCGACGGTATCAGTGGGTGGGTTCACGGCGGAAGGCAGAGAAGTAGGTAGTTGGGCGCGCTCAGGGGCCAAGCCCCCCATTCTAAAATCACCCCCGACATGGATTTACCCAAACTTCAAGCCGGCAAGCGCTTCACCCTGCCCCACCCCCCGGCCAACGCCGACGCCCTGCTGCTGGCCCAGTTGGCCCAACGTGAAAATGCCCACGGCCGCACCACGGCCATCGTGACGGCCGATGCCACCGATGCGCAGCGTCTGGTGGAAGAGATTGCCTTCTTCGCACCCGACATCCGCTGTGTGCTGTTCCCCGACTGGGAAACCCTGCCCTACGACACCTTTTCCCCGCACCAGGACCTGGTCAGCGAGCGACTCGCCAGCCTGTGGCGCATATTGAACCGGGATGGTCAGCGCGGCAAGGACTCGGCCGACGTGATCCTCATGCCGGCCACCACGGCGCTGTACCGGCTCGGGCCGCCGTCCTTCCTGGCGGGTTACACCTTCGAGTTCAAGGCCAAGCAGCGGCTTGACGAGGCCAAGCTCAAGGCCCAGCTCTCCATGGCCGGCTACAACCACGTAAGCCAGGTGGTCAGCCCCGGCGAATACGCGGTGCGTGGCAGCCTCATCGACCTGTTCCCCATGGGTTCGCTGGTGCCCTACCGCGTGGACCTGTTCGACGACGAGATCGACTCGATCCGCACTTTCGACCCCGACAGCCAGCGCAGCCTGTACCCGGTGCCCGAAGTGCGCCTGCTGCCCGGGCGCGAATTCCCCATGGACGACGCGGCCCGCGCCAAGTTCCGCAGCCGCTGGCGCGAACTGCTGGACGGGGACCCGACCAAGAGCCGCATCTACAAGGACATGGGCAACGGTGTCGCTACGGCCGGCATCGAGTACTACCTGCCGCTGTTCTTCGACAAAACCGCCACGGTGTTCGACTACGTGGGCGCCGAGGCCACGGTGGTGCTGCACGGCGACCTGGAAGCCGCCATCCAGCACTTCTGGCAGGACACCAAGGAACGCTTCCGCCTAGTGCAAGGCGACCCGGAACGCCCGGCCCTACCGCCCGAGAGCCTGTTCCTGGGCGTGGAGCAGTTTTACGGCCTGACCCGGGCCTACGCCCAGCTCGCTATCAAAGCAGGAGCTGCTCACGCAGTATCCACAGAGGCTGAAGGCCAAATTGGCACCGAAAGCCCGTTCGCGGAGCTGGCCCCCCTGCCCGACCTGGCCGTGCTGCGCGGCGTGGAAGAGCCGCTGACCAAGCTGCAACGCCACCTGGCGAACACGGCGCAGCGCGTGCTGATCCTGGTGGAGAGCGACGGACGCAGGGAAAGCCTGCTCGACTTCCTGCGCGCATCCAAACTCGACCCACCCGCGTTCGACTCGCTCGACGAGTTCCGCACCAGCGACGAGAAGCTGGGCATTGCCACCTCGCCCCTGGGCGCCGGTTTTTCGTGGGTGGAAGCGGGTATCGACTTCGTCACCGAGACCGAGCTGTTCGCCGCCAGCGCCACCACGCGCCGACGCAAGAAGCAGGAACAGGTCAGCGACGTCGAAGCGCTCATCAAGGACCTGAGCGAGCTCAATGTGGGCGACCCCGTGGTGCACAGCGCCCATGGCATCGGGCGCTACCGCGGCCTCATCAACATGGATGTGGGCAACAAGGACGAAGCGGGCAACCCGGCCCTGCAGGAGTTCCTGCACCTGGAGTACGCGGACAAGGCCACGCTCTACGTGCCCGTGAGCCAGCTGCAGCTCATCAGCCGCTACACCGGCGTGAGCGCCGACGAAGCGCCGCTGCACAAGCTGGGCTCGGGCCAGTGGGACAAGGCCAAGCGCAAGGCGGCCGAACAGGTGCGCGACAGCGCCGCCGAGCTGTTGAACATCTACGCCCGCCGCGCCGCCCGCGAAGGCCACGCCTTCCGCTACAGCCCGAACGACTACGAGGCGTTTGCCAACGACTTCGGCTTCGAGGAAACCGCCGACCAGAAGGCGGCCATTCACGCCGTCATCCAGGACATGATCTCGCCGCGCCCCATGGACCGCCTCGTGTGCGGCGACGTGGGCTTTGGCAAGACCGAAGTGGCCCTGCGTGCGGCTTTTGTAGCCGTGACCGGCGGCAAGCAGGTGGCATTCCTGGCACCCACCACGCTGCTGGCCGAACAGCACTACCAAACGCTGGTAGACCGCTTCAGCAAATGGCCGGTCAAGATTGCCGAGATGAGCCGTTTTCGCAGTGCCAAGGAAATCACTGCTGCGCTCAAGGGCGTGGCCGACGGTACGGTGGACATTGTGGTCGGCACGCACAAGCTCCTAAGCGAGGCCACCCAGTTCAAGAACCTGGGCCTGCTCATCATCGACGAGGAACACCGCTTCGGTGTGCGCCACAAAGAGCAGATGAAGGCCCTGCGCGCCGAGGTGGACGTGCTCACGCTCACGGCCACGCCCATTCCGCGCACGCTGGGCATGGCGCTGGAGGGCCTGCGCGACCTCTCTGTCATCGCCACCGCGCCGCAGCGGCGCCTGGCCATCAAGACCTTTGTGCGTACCGAGGGCAATGGCGTCATCCGCGAAGCCGTGCTGCGTGAATTGAAGCGTGGCGGCCAGGTTTACTTCCTGCACAACGAGGTCGAGACCATCGAGAACCGCCGTGCCAAGCTCGAAGAGCTGCTGCCCGAAGCGCGGATTGCCGTGGCCCACGGCCAGATGCCCGAGCGCCAGCTGGAGGCCGTGATGCGCGACTTCACGGCGCAGCGCTCCAACCTGCTGCTGTGCTCCACCATTATCGAAACCGGTATCGACGTGCCCACGGCCAACACCATCGTCATGAGCCGCGCCGACAAGTTCGGCCTGGCCCAGCTGCACCAGCTGCGCGGGCGCGTGGGCCGCAGCCACCACCAGGCCTACGCCTACCTGCTGGTGCCCGATGTGGAAGGCCTGACCAAGCAGGCCCAGCAGCGGCTGGACGCGATCCAGCAGATGGAAGAACTCGGCAGCGGCTTTTACCTGGCCATGCACGACCTGGAAATTCGTGGCGCCGGTGAGGTGCTGGGTGAAAACCAGAGCGGCAACATGCTCGAAGTGGGCTTCCAGCTGTACAACGAAATGCTCAGTGAAGCGGTGCGCTGCCTCAAGGCCGGCCAGGAGCCCGACCTACTGGCCCCGCTGCACGCCACCACCGAAATCAACCTGCACGCCCCGGCGCTGTTACCCGACGACTACTGCGGCGACGTGCACCTGCGCCTGTCGTTCTACAAAAAGCTGGCCACGGCCAAGACCACTGCCCAGGTGGACAGCCTGCTGGAAGAAATTGTGGACCGCTTCGGCAAGCTGCCCGCCCAGGCCCAGACGCTCATCGACACCCACCGCCTGCGCGTCATCAGCCAGCCCTATGGTGTGGTGAAGGTGGATGCGGCGCCGGGCGTCATCAACATCACCTTCAAGAAAGACGCGCCCATCGACCCCATGGGCGTGATTGCGCTCATTCAAAAGAACAAGCACATCAAGCTGGTGGGCAACGAAAAGCTGCGCGTGGAGCGTGAGCTGCCCGAGGTGAAAGCCCGCGTGCAGATGGTGCGCGATGTGCTGCGCTCGCTGGGCACGCCCGTAGCCGCAGCCTGAATAACATGAAAAATCTGCCTCCAGCCCGCATATCCATTGCGTAAGCAGCTACCCAAAACATAGCAACTTGAACCAAGAACCATGTCCACACCCCAGGAAATTGCCCCCGGCCTCGTCGTCCAGAACCTGCCCCAAGCCTTGAAGCTGAGCGACTACAAGCTCATCGCCTTCGACATGGACTCCACCCTCATCAACATCGAGTGCGTGGACGAGATTGCCGATGCCGCCGGGCGCAAGGCCGAAGTGGCGGCCATCACCGAAGCGGCCATGCGCGGCGAGATCACCGACTACAAGGACAGCCTGCGCCAGCGCGTGGCGCTGCTCAAGGGCGTGACCGTGGCCCACATGGAAGAGGTCTACACCCAGCGCCTGCAACTCAACCCCGGTGCCGAGGCGCTGGTGAAGGCCTGCAAGGCCGCCGGCCTGAAGGTGCTGCTGGTGTCCGGCGGCTTTACCTTCTTCACCGACCGCATCCGTGAACGGCTGGGCATCGACTTTGCCCGCTCCAACGTGCTCGAAGTGGAAAGTGGCCCCAACTGTGGCCAGCTGACCGGGCGCATGGTTGACCAACCTTGGGGCGACATCTGTGACGGCGCCGAAAAGCGCCGCACCCTGCTGGAAGTGTCCACCCTGCTGGGCATTGCGCCCTCCCAGTGCATCGCCATGGGTGACGGTGCCAACGACCTGCCGATGATGGGTGTGGCCGGCCTGTCCGTGGCCTACCACGCCAAACCCTCGGTCCGGGTGAAAGCGCAGGTGGCCATCAACAGCGGCGGCTTGGACCGCTTGCTCGAAGTCCTGCAAACCGCCTGAATTGGAAGCCGCGCCATGCCTGCCACCACTACGCTTAGCCAATCACTCACCCTGCCCTGCGGCGTCAAAGTCAAGAACCGCCTGCTCAAGTCCGCCATGTCCGAAGCGCTGGCCACCCGTGACGGTGCGGCCACGCCGGAACTGGTTCGCCTGTATGGCGCCTGGGCTGCTGGCGGCATCGGCCTGTGCATCACTGGCAACGTTATGATCGACAAGCGTGCCAAGGGCGAGCCCGGCAACGTGATCATCGAAGGACCGCAGCACCTCAAGGAACTGCAGGCCTGGGCCAAGGCTGCCACGGCCAACAAGACGCAGTGCTGGGTGCAGCTCAACCACCCCGGCAAGCAGGCACCCAAGGGGCTCAACCGGGAAAACGTCGCGCCATCGGCGATTCCGTTTCGCAAGGACATGCAGGCCTTCTTTCCGACTCCGCGAGAACTGACGGCGGACGAGGTGCAAGCCCTGGTGGACCGCTTTGCCCTCGCGGCCAAAACCGTGAAGGACGCTGGCTTTACCGGCGTGCAGATCCACGGCGCGCACGGCTACCTCGTCAGCCAATTCCTCTCTCCCCACCACAACCAGCGCACCGACGCCTGGGGCGGTACGCCCGAGAAGCGCCGCCGCTTCGTGCTGGAGGTGTACCGCGCCATCCGCGAAGCCGTGGGGTCAAAGTTCCCGGTGGGCATCAAGCTCAACTCGGCCGATTTCCAGCGTGGTGGTTTTACCGAGGAAGAGTCGCTCGACACCATCCGCGCCCTGGCGGCCGCAGGCATCGACCTGATCGAGATTTCGGGCGGCACCTACGAGGCCCCGGCCATGACGGGCGTGAAGACCTCCAAGGAGCCGGTGAAGGAAAGCACCAAGGCGCGCGAAGCCTACTTTCTGGAGTTCGCGGAAAAAGCCCGCGCTGCGGTCGACACGCCGCTGGTGGTGACGGGTGGTTTCCGCACCGCCAAGGGCATGGCCCAGGCCATCGACTCCGGTGCGGTGGACATGGTGGGCATCGCCCGCATCATGGCGGTGGAGCCCGATGTGCCCAACCGCCTGCTGGCTGGCAAGAACCCGGAACAAGTGGTGCGCCCCATCAGGACCGGCATTTCCGCCATCGACAAGATGGGCCTGCTGGAGATCAGCTGGTACACCGGCCAGCTCAAGCGCATCGGCCGCGGCCAGCCCACCAAACCCAAGGAACCGGGCCTGTGGGTGTTTGCCAAGCAGGTCTGGGGCATGATGGGCGTGGGCAAGAAGAAGCGCAAGCCGACCAAGCTGCGGGCGACTTGAGGGAGCCCGTGGGATGCCCACTCCTCTACACATCGGAATTGTTGCCTGCTCTGCCGAAGGTGCGGCCCTTTGCTATCGCACGATCTGCGCAGAAGGCGCTGCGCTTCTCGGTCCACATGCTCACCCGGAGGTTTCCCTTCACTCCTTATCACTGGCGGACTACGTAGCGTGTTTGGAAGCCAATGACCTGGACGGCGTTGCGAACCTGATGCTCACTTCCGCCAGAAAGCTGGCAGCGGCTGGTGCCGACTTTCTGATCTGTCCGGACAACACGATTCACAGCGCCTTCTCACGGGTCGCCGCCTCGTCGCCGCTTCCCTGGCTACACATCGCCGACGTGGTCGCATCAGAAGCAGTTGCGCGCGGCTATTGCAAGCTTGGCATTACCGGTACGCGCTGGTTGGTTTCCAGCGAGGTCTACCCCGAGAAGTTGCGAGCTCGGGGGCTAGAGTACGTGCGCCCCACGGACACGGAGCGTGACGACATGGGGCGCCTCATCATGGATGAGCTCGTCAATGGCGTCTTCCGCCCACAAACCGTCGCCCGCTTTCAGCAGGTCATCCACGGAATGAAGCAGCGGGGCTGTGATGCCGTTGTCTTGGGGTGTACCGAGATCCCGCTGATCATTGACGACAAGAACTCCCCTTTGCCAACGCTGGACTCTACACGTCTATTGGCCCGCGCGGCACTGCGCAGAGCTGCGACGCACGCAAGCAATTGACCATGCCCCCATGGCGATGAGTGGATCACTCGCGGTCTAGCCGCAAGACGGTGCGGATGCATCCCTTATGACCATGATGGTCAGGCAAACGCATCGCGAGCGTCGTGTTGAGTGCAGGCACCTCAGCCCGTGCGTTCCACCCGTGGCACCCCCGCCAGCACCCGAAAACCCGCCAGCGTGGAAATGGACGCGTCCTGGCGCGTCACGTCGTCCAGCACCCGAAGCTGCACCGACAGTTGGCGCTCGTCGAAACGGGCCAGGCCGTAGCCCCGGTGACGAGAGTCGGCAAACACAAAATGGGGGTTGCGCTCCAGCTGTTGGGCGGTGCGGTCTTCCCTGCCCGCATGGGAGGTGATGCTGGTGCCGCAGAACTCCACGCCCACCACCGCGCTATCCGGTCTTGCATAGTCGGCCAGCACATGGCCGACCCAGTTTTCGTGCACATCGCCCCCCAGCACGACCGGGTTGGCAACGCGATGCGTCTGCAGTGCCTGGGTTAGCCGGCTGCGTGCTGCTGCATAGCCGTCCCAGCCATCGTTCCACAAGCGCTGACCCGAACCCTCGGCGGCGAAGTCGCGCTGGCCCAACAGGGTGGACTGGCACAGCACGTTCCACACGCTACCGCGGCTAGCCGCCTGCGCCCACTGCGCCTGGAGCCATTGCTCCTGCGCCAGACCCAGCATGCTGCGCTGCGGGTCGGCCCATGCCGGGCAACGCCCCGGTGAAACCAAGCCCGAGCCCAACTTGCCATCCTTGGTGCAGGCCTGGGCATCCTTGTACTGGCGGGTGTCGAGCAAATAGAGCGAAGCCAAGCGTCCCCAGTCCAGCCGCCCATAGATGCGCATCTCTGCCCCTTGCGCCAGCCCGGCGACCGCCTTGGTCAGCACCGAGGCACGCAGCGGCATGTTCTCGTAGTAGGCCTGGTAGGCGGCAGCACGGCGGCCCAGGAAGCCCAGCGCATCCCAACCACCGGGCGGCACGCCGTCGCCAGGGTTCACGCCCGCATAGTCGTTCTGTACCTCGTGGTCGTCCCAGGTCAGCACCCAGGGGCAGGCGGCGTGCATGGCCTGCAGGTCCGGGTCGGTCTTGTACAGGGCGTAGCGCGCCCGGTACTGCTGCAGGGTGAGCACCCAACCGCCACCCGGTGTGCGCAGCTTGCTGCTGGTACCCGGGTATTCGTAGATGTAGTCGCCCAGGAACAGCACCACGTCGGGGGCATCCTGGCGCAGATGGCGCCAGGCCGTGAAGTAGCCGTCTTCCCATTTCTGGCAGGAAGCGTAGGCCAGGGTGAGTGGCTGCAACTGGGTGCTGGCGGGCAGCGTGCGCGTGCGCCCTACCGTCGAGGTGGCACCGGCAGCATGAAAGCGGTAGAAGTAGTGGCGGTTCGGTTCCAGCCCTGCGGGCTCCACGTGCACGCTCCAACCCAGTTCCGCCAGGGCCTGGGTATTGCCACGCTGGCGGATGCGGGAAAAAGCCGCATCGTCAGCCAGCTCCCACTGCACCACCACGCCGTTGCCGGCATCGGCAGGCAGGGCCTGCGGTGCAATACGCGTCCACAGCACGACCGAGTCTGCCGCCGGGTTGCCACTGGCCACGCCCAGGGCAAACGGGTCACTGCGCCAGCGGGGTTGGGACCATGCCTTTGAGGGAAACACCCCACCCGCCGCCGATGCTGCCGCCAAAGCCAGCCAACGCCGACGCTGCAACAGCAGTGAGGCTGACTCAAGCTCCACTGGGAGCGTGTTCCTGTTCGCGCAAAGCGATATGGCGCAGGGCCTGCTCGAACACTTCAGGCGGCTGACCACCGGAGATCAGGTGGCGGTCGTTGATGACGATGGCCGGCACCGAGTGGATACCGCGCTGCTGGTAGTACTGCTCGATGGCCCGCACTTCCTTGCCGTAAGTGCCCTGCTCCAGCACCTGGCGCGCCAAGGTGGCATCCAGGCCGGCCTGCACGCACAGCGCCACCAGGGTATCCGCGTCGCTGGGGTTCTTGCCTTCGCTGAAATAAGCCCCGAGCAGCAAGCGCTTGAGCGCCAGCTGGTGCCCCTGCAACCCGGCCCAGTGCAGCAGGCGGTGTGCATCGAAGGTATTCCAGGTACGCGAGCGCTGGTTCAGACGGAACGTAAAGCCCACGGCTGCACCGCGCTCTTCAATGGTGCGGCGGGATTGCTCCAGCTGTTCCGCATTCATGCCGTACTTGGCTGCAAGGTACTCGTTGATGTCCGCGCCTTCAGGCCCCATGTCGGGATGCAATTCAAACGGCTGGAAGTGCAGGTCGACCTGAATCTCCTCCTCCACTGCGCGCATGGCCTGCAGCAGCGAGCTCAGGCCGATGGCACACCACGGGCACACCACATCGGACACGAAATCGATCTTCACCTTGACGGGCATAGACAACTCCTTACAGCACGAAGGGCACCAGCCACCAACTGCGCCGCTTGTAGGCCGCCCACTCGGCATAACGCGACATGCTGGCCTCCTTGAGGACCATGTTCACGGCAAACAGGCAGCCCCACACCCACGCCAGTACCAGCACCGGCAGCCAATGCCAGGCCATCAGGGCAAAGCTGCCGTAGATCATCATTTCGCCCAGGTAGTTGGGGTGGCGAATGTAGCGGTGCACCCCATCGGTGATCAGGCCGCGCTTGACCCGCAGCGTGAAGTACTTCTGGGCATCCGCCGCAATCATGAGCACGCTGCCGAACATGCACAGGCTGATGCACAGGCAATACCAGGCGTATTCAGGCAGCGGATAGCGCGGCTGCGATGTGCCCGAAATCAGCAACCAGCCAAACAGCCAGTACGGGCCCAGTACGAACAGGAAGGCGTTGATGCCGCCCCCAATGGTGATGCGCTTTTGCCAGTTGGGGTCGGGAAAGGCAAAGTCCTTGAGCAACCAGACCAGTCCATAGGTGCCATGCAGGGCCAGATAGACCCACGCTGCCGTCGACGTATTGCCGTACAGCGCCATGAGCAAGCCCAGGAAGACGAAGGTGCCACCCTTCTGGAAGTTGATCACCCACGAGAACTTCCAGGGGCGCGGACCGCCCAGAAAATCAGAAGACAGGTAATCGGTGCAGCGCCGCATGAACAAGGCCCAGCCGGGGCCTTGGTGTGCAGACGCGACAGGAGTGGCAGGGGACGTCATGAATTCATTTACTGCGATAAACGCAGGAATGATCAGACAGGAATGGGGGTTTTTCCATGGGAAAGACCCGATTGGTGGAAACCCTCTAGAAGCCTGACCTTCTAGGGGTTTCCCCGATAGCGAGGGTTCAGAGTGCCTGCGCCATGCGCGCAATGCCTTCGTTGATCTTGTCCTTGTCCGCGGTGGCAAAGCTCAGTCGCAGCGTCGAGACATCGGGGTTGTTGGCAAAGAACGGCGCGCCGGGCACAAAGGCCACCAACTTGTCGATGGCAGCCTTGGCAAACACGTTGGCGTCGCTCTGCCGGCCATGCGCCCCCGTGAGCCGCGCCCAGAAGAACATGCCGCCCTGAGGCTGGTTGAAGGCAATCGCATCACCCAGTTCACGACGCAACGCCTCGGCCATGACGCTGGCGCGTTCGGCGTAGGTGCGGCGCACGACCGCCAGTGCACCGGCCAACCGGTTCATGGAGAGGTACTGGGCGGCAATGGCCTGGGTGAGGTTGCTGGTGTGCGCATCGCTGAACTGCTTGCACATGGTGGCCTTGGCCAGCAATGCGGTGGGGGCAATGAGCCAACCCACACGCAGCCCCGGCGACAGGATCTTGCTGAACGAGCCGCAATGGGCCAGCCACTCGCGACTGCCGGGAACCTGGTCACTCAGGGCCAGCAGGCTGGCAGGCGGCGCCTGGTCGAAATACAGTTCGCCATAGGGGTCGTCTTCCACCACCAGGGTCTGGGTCTTGGCAGCCAGTTCCAACACGCGTTTGCGGCGCTCCAGGCTCAGGGTGGCACCGCTGGGGTTGCCGAAGGTCGGGATCAGGTACACAAGCTTCGGCTTGTGCTCGGCAATCAGTGCTTCGAGCTTGTCCACGTCCACTCCATTGGCATCGACCGGTGCGCTGATGAGTTGGGCGCCGTACAGGCGGAAACACTGGATGGTGGCCAGGAAGGTCGGTGCCTCGACGATGACCTTGTCGCCCGGTGAAATCATGGTCTTGCCGATCAGGTCCAGCGCCTGCTGGGAGCCGGTGGTGACGATCAGGCCGTCGGAAGCAACAGTGGCGCCCTTGGCGCCCATGAACCCTACCAGCGCCTCACGCAATGGCTGGTAGCCTTCGGTCGCGCCGTACTGCAGCACGGCGCCGGGGGCTCCCTTGAGAACCGCGTCACTGGCCAGGGCAATGCCCTCGGCGTCAAACAGGGCCGGGTCGGGGAAACCGCCGGCAAAGCTGATGATGCCGGGCTTGCCCAGCAGCTTGAACAGTTCGCGGATGGCGGAGGTTTCTACGTTGTTGAGGCGGTCGGCAAATTGCATGGTTGTGTGAGGGATGGATGCAGGTAATCGAAACGGGGCGCTTGTGGCGCCCGCGTGCACCGCAGCAAAAAGCGGATAGCATGGATTGTCGCCGAAGGATTCGAGAATTCCAGCCGTCATCGCCGCCAGCACCTGATGAAAAAACCAGCCATTGAACAGTTCTTTGCCACCCTCCAGGCGGCCAACCCGCACCCTCGCAGCGAACTGGAATACAGCAGCGACTTCGAGCTGCTGGCCGCCGTCCTGCTGTCGGCCCAGGCCACCGACGTGGGCGTGAACAAGGCAACCCGGGTGCTATTCGCCAAAGCCAACACACCGCAGGCGCTGCTGGACATGGGTCTGGAACAGCTGGAAGAACATATCAAGACCATCGGCCTCTACCGCACCAAGGCCAAGAACCTGCTCAAGACCTGTGAAATCCTGGTTCGGGAACATGGTGGCCAGGTACCCAACGACCGCGAGGCCCTGGAGGCGTTGCCCGGCGTCGGGCGCAAAACGGCCAACGTGGTGCTGAACATTGCATTCGGTGAGCCCACGCTGGCGGTGGACACCCACGTATTCCGTGTTGCCAACCGCACCGGCCTGGCCCCGGGCAAAACGCCGCTGGAAGTGGAGAAAAAGCTGCTCAAGCAGGTTCCTCCCGCCTACCTGCAGCATGCCCACCACTGGCTCATCCTGCACGGACGCTACGTTTGTAAGGCAAGCACTCCAAAATGCAATGCCTGCGCGGTGGCTTCGCTATGCCGATTTAAGCTTTCGCATTCGCCAAAACCCTGAGATTGCGTTACGCTAACACCATGGCCTCTCCGTCCGAATTCCTGCGCGCCCTCAAGCTTCCCGCCATGCCAGAAGCTGCCCAAGCGCTAATGCGCACTTTAAAGGACGATGATGCCGATATCGTGACGGTTCGCGACATCATTGCCAAGGACCCTGCCCTCACTGCAACCCTGCTGCGCATGGCCAACAGCGCCATGTTTGGCCTCTCTCGCTCGGTCAGTACCCTGGACAACGCCGTCCAGGTGGTCGGCATGTCGCACATCCGAGCACGAGCGCTGTCGATCTGCATGACGCAGACCTTCAAACTGCCAAGCAATCTCAATCGCCTGGTGTTCTGGCGCCACAGCATGGTCAGCGCCGGGTATGCGGCATGGCTGGCCCACAAGCTGCACCAGGACGAAGCCCAGGCCTGGATGGCGGGCATGATGCACCGATTGGGCGAACTGGTCATCGCCCTGAGCTCCCCGCAGTTGGTCGATCAGATAGAAAACCCGCCTTCCCTGCCAGGCGAACGCTGGCTGCGGGAACGCACCGTCCTCGGGTTCGACGAAGGCCAGCTCATGGCCGAAGTGGCACGCCGCTGGGACTTCCCCGACGAAGTGGTGGCGGCTTTCTCGCACCTGGGCCAACCCATCGCTGCGCGCCCGTTTTCCACCTTGGCCGCCATCATTCACCTGGCATCGATGCTGGCCGATATGCCACCGGAAACGCCGGATCCAGTATCTGAGCTACCGGCTGTGCTGGTCGATACGTTGGCACTTGACGTTGCCGACCTGCAGGCCACCCGGCCCGACCCCGAGTCATTCGTGGACATGAACCTGGTGTAGGGCGCCCCAGGCCAGGGCATCCTTGGGCCACTGGGCGGCCGATTCAAGCTGGCGTAGCCCCTTCGTCCACAGCTGTACACAGCGTGCCACGCCCGCATGGGTGATCCACAGACCCTGGTCGCACTGCAAGGCTGCCAGCTGACGGCCAAAGTCCTCCAGCGCCTGCCCCACCCGGGCAAGCATGGCGTTGGCAGACTCAGCGCCACCACAACGGTAGTTGCCGAAATCCTGCGTCCAGGCATCCATGGCCTCGAGGCCGATCGCGCCCCACCGCACGCCTTCCCAGCTTCCGAAGTCCATCTCGCGCAGGCGTGGCTCGGACTGCATGGTCAAATCAGGCCGCAGTCCTTGCAGAACATGCGCAAGCCGCTCACATCTTTGTAGCGGCGAGTACCAGACCAGCAGGTCTGCGGGCAGCGCCGTAGCCGCCTGCTGGGCGGCTTCCAACGTGGCTTGCGCGTCAGCGGCCACGTCCAGGGCGCCGTAGCACACGCCGCTGTCCACCAGAGGGCGCGCATGGCGCAGCAGCCACAGCTTCACTGGAAAACCTCCGTGCTGCGCACTGCGGTGCGAGTGTGCTTGGGGCGGCCCGGCGCTACGCTCATAGCGCCAAGGCCAAGCCCAGATAGAAGCCGATTTCACCGAGTTGCTGGGTGGCCCCCAGACCATCCCCCGTGAAGCCCTGCAAACGACGCTGCAGGCGCCAGGCCATGGCCGCCGCTGCCAGTGCCGAGCCCGCTACTGCGCTACCCAGCACGCATCCCGCAGATGCTACTGAAACCATAGCTGGCCACGCAATGAATACGCCGGCAACAAGGCAAAAACACCATAGAAAACCGGCCGCGAGCGCGCCCAGGCTGATCTGGTCGGCCAGCGGCTTGGACTTGGAGCCAGCCACATCGCCCACATGCGGCAGCAGGCGGATGACCAGCAGCGGCCAGGTGCGAGACACCGCGTGGGCGGCCAGCAAGGCCAGCGCCATCAAGCTCGCCCCGTGGCTGCCCAGCAGCGCCAGCAAGCTCACCTTGGAGAGCAGTGCCAGCACCAGCGCCATGGCACCAAAGGCCCCGACGCGCGAGTCCTTCATGATCTCCAGCGCGCGGTTGCGGTCGTAGCTGCCGCCCAGGCCATCGGCCACATCGGCCAGCCCGTCTTCATGGAAGCCGCCGGTGAGCAGCACCGTGAACACGGTACCCAGCACCGCCACCACCAGCGGGCTGAATGGGCCCGGGGGCAGGGCCTGCAGCATGCCCCAGGACAGCAGCGCCACCAGCCCACCCACCAGCACACCAATGCCCGGCAGGTGCGCAGCACTGGCCCGCAGCATGGCGGGGCTGTAGCCCACCCATTCAGCCAGGCGCCCCGTCACCGGGATGCGGGTAAAGAACTGGACAGCCAGCAGGTAATGGCGAATGGGCTGCATCAGGCCTGCGCGGGCGCTTCGGTGGGCACCTCGCCCGACTTGTCCGACACCCCGGCCGAGGCAAAGCTGGCCATCTCGCGCAGAACGGCGCACGCCGACTGCAGGAGCGGCCAGGCCAGTGCTGCGCCCGAGCCTTCGCCCAGGCGCAGGCCCAGGTCCAGCAGCGGACACACGCCCAGGTGCTGCAGCATGAACTCGTGGCCACGCTCGCCCGAGCGGTGGGCAAACACGCAGCGCTGCAGCACCAGCGGCTGCAGCGCGTGGGCCACGAGCACAGCGCTGGTGGCAATGAAGCCGTCCACCAGCACCACGCGGCGCTCGTGTGCGGCCTGCAGCACGGCGCCGACCATCGTGGCAATTTCCAGACCACCCACCGCTGCCAGAACGTCCAGTGGCTCGCGCTGGTCGGCGTGGCGGTCCAGAACTTCCTGCAGGATGGCGGCCTTACGTTTTACCGCCGGGGCATCGAGCCCGGTACCGGCGCCGGTGCATTGCACGATGCCCAGCCCAGTGAGCTTGGCCAGCAGCAGCGAAGCGGCCGACGTGTTGCCAATGCCCATTTCACCCAACAGCAAGGCATTGCCTGGCAGGCCGCGCACCAGGTCCATGCCATGGGCCAGCGCCGCCTCGCATTCGGTGCGGGTCATGGCCGGGCCTTGGCTGGAGTCCGCCGTGCCCGAAGCGGCCTTGCGCACCTGCAAGCCTGGGCGCGTACTGCCCGCAGGCAAGCCAGCCAGGAAGTCGTGCTTGACGCCGCAGTCGACCACGGTCAACGCCAGCCCATGCTGGCGTGCCAGCACGCTCACGGCTGCGCCGCCCGCGAGGAAGTTTTCGACCATCTGCCAGGTCACGTCGCTCGGAAAGGCCGATACGCCGCGTGCGGCCAGCCCGTGGTCAGCTGCAAACACCACCATCTGCGGCTGGTCCAGCACGGGGGCTTCTGTACCAAGAATCTGACCGATCTGCAGCGCCAGCTCTTCGATGCGGCCGAGCGAGCCCAGCGGCTTGGTCTTGTTGTTGAGTTTGTCCTGCAGTGCGGTGGTGAGAGCAGGCGTAGCGATGTCCGACAGGACAGGAAGTGATGTATTCAAGGCAGTCCCCTGTGCATGAATGGTTGAGGACACGCTAAGCGTGTCCTGGAGCGCTGCCCGGCCTTGCAGCACCAAGAAAAGCATCAGGCCGGTCTTCTGGCTTGGAGTCATCTGCCTTCCCACACCTTCCCGGCCTGGCAGCCAGTGGTTTACGTGGTGGGCATCGTCCTTACAGCGTTGGGCACGCAACGGATTTGCACCGTCTTCCCGATTCTCCCGCGGCCGTAACCAGCGGGCACCTGAAGCTGGCGATGATACCAGCGCCCTCGCCTGCAGTTCCGCGCCGATTCAGCGCACCAAGCTGTCCAGAAAGCCCGGTGTGAAGTGGGTTCCGATGTAGTCCGCCAGACCATCGAATACGCGGTCCAGCGTGGGCGCATCGGCACCGAAAAGCGCTTGCAGCACAGCGGGTTCTTCGAACAGGCCGTGCAGATAGACGCCCAGCACGTTGCCCGCATCGTTGCACCAGCCCAGGTCGTCGGGCAGCACCGTATGGGCGCTCGTGTCCACAGAGCGGGTCTGACCGTGGTGGATTTCGTAGCCCGCCACGGGCGTAGCTGCCAGCGCGGACCAGCGTGCACCACCTTGCGGCCACTGTGCGGAGAAAACCGTCTTGGTGTGGCACACCGTCTTGTCCTGCGCAAACTCGGTCACCAGCGGCAGCAGCGCCAAGCCCACCGCATTGCCGTCGATACCATGCGGGTCACGTAGTTCCTGCCCCAGCATCTGCAATCCGCCGCAAATGCCCAATACCGCCCCACCCTGCGTCGCATGCTGGGCGATGGCAGCGTCCAGCCCTTGGCTGCGTAGCCAGGCGAGGTCGGCCGCCGTGGCTTTGGAGCCCGGCAGAATGATCCAGTCGTCCTGGGACAAGCCTGCCAGTTCCTTGGGGCTGCGCACCCACTGCAGGCGTACGCCGGGAATGTTCTTGAGTGGCTGGAATTCGTCGAGGTTGCTGATGCGCGGGTAGGCCACCACCGCCACCGTGCGCGTCACGCGCCCAGCGGATACGCTGCGGTCATCGAACACACCGTCTTCTTCGGGCAGCCCGTGGTGCCACCACATGGGCAGCGTGGCCACGGTGGGTACGCCGGTCAGGTCCTGCAGCATCTGCGGCGCCGGGGCCAGCAGCGTGGCGTCGCCCCGGAACTTGTTGAGCACAAAGCCTTTGAATAGCCGCTGCTCATCCTCAGGCAACAGCGCCCAGGTACCGTACAGGTGGGCAAAGGCACCACCACGGTCGATGTCGGTCACCAGCAGGCAGGCGGCATCGCCATGCAGCGCCACGCGCATGTTGACGATGTCACTGGCGTGCAGGTTGATTTCGGCCGGGGAACCGGCACCCTCGATCACCACCACATCGTTCTCGGCTCGCAAGGCGTCCAATGCGGCGCCGATCTGCGGCCAAACGTGCGCGCTGCGCCCCCGCCAGGGCATGCGCGAGAGCTGCTCGCTCACCTGCCCCATGAGCACCACCTGGCTGTGGGTGTCGGCTTCAGGCTTGAGCAGCAGCGGGTTCATGCGCACGTCGGGAACGGCGCCAGCGGCCAGGGCCTGGAAATACTGGGCGGAACCGATCTCGCCTTGGCCGTTTTCGGACGCCACTACCCGGGCGTTGTTGCTCATGTTCTGCGCCTTGAACGGCGCCACCTTGAGCCCCTGGCGTGCGTAGTAGCGGCACAGGGCCGTGGTCAGCCAGCTTTTTCCCGCGCCACTGGTGGTGCCCAGCACCATCACGCACTTGGCAAGCATCAGCCGTCGATCTCGGCCCAGCAGTTGGGGGTCTCGTACAGGGTGACCTTGGTGAGCGACAGGTGCCGGCCAAAACGGTCGTGGTACACGTCCTTGAGGATGTCGAACGCCTTCTGCGCCAGGTTTTCCACCGTGGGCACGCGGTCGATGACCACGGTCTTGTGGTTGGGCATGCTGTCCAGGAAGGCGCGTACGGCGGTGTCGTTCTCGTAGACGATGAAGGCGTGGTCCCAGAGGTCGACCAGGTGTTCCTTGGCCAGGGCCTTGATGTCACCGAAGTCCATGATCATGCCGTTGTCGGACTCGCCGTCCTTCTGCACCACATCGCCGGTCAGGGTGACAAGCAGGGTGTAGCGGTGGCCGTGCAGGTTGCGGCACTGGCTGGCGTGGTCGGGAATGCGATGCCCGGCATCGAATTCCATCTTGCGGGTAATGGTCAGCATGTTGCGGTCCTGGTGTTTGGCATCAGGGAATTTGGAGCAGTTTGTGGGTTTGCACCGACAAATTCCACTGCGGATGCGCCTTGCAGTAGTCAATCGCCAACTTGAGGTTGGTCGCCTGCAGCGGCCCATCCATGGCCTGCACGAAATGGTGTTCAAAGTCCAGCGCGGCATAGTCTTCCAAGGGCTGCCCCGGCTGCGGGATCACGACCTTGATTTCATTGCCCTTGCGCACGACGAGATCAGCCCCCATTTTAGGGCTCACGCACACCCAGTCCACGCCCGCTGGCACCGCAATGGTGCCGTTGGTCTCGATGGCCACGGTAAACCCGGCCGCATGCAGGGCGTCGATCAAGGGTTCGTCCAACTGCAGCAGCGGCTCGCCACCGGTGCACACCACGTACTTCTGCGCGGGGTAATCGGCGGGCCACAGGGCGTTGATGCGCGCAGCGAGGCTGGCGGCATCGGCAAACTTGCCGCCGCCTTCACCATCGGTACCCACGAAGTCGGTATCGCAGAACTGGCACACCGCGCTGGCGCGGCCCTCTTCCACCCCGCTCCAGAGGTTGCAGCCGGCGAAACGGCAGAACACGGCCGGGCGCCCCGCATGGTGGCCTTCACCTTGCAGGGTATAGAAGATTTCCTTGACGCTGTAGGTCATGCACGCACTCAAACGGGAACTGGGGGGTGCGTATTGTCGCCGCCTTGGGCCCGCCATGCAGCGGCCAGGGCGTCTTGCGCCTGCGGTGGGAGCGTACCCAGCCGGTACCAGCCGGGTAGCCCAAAGGAAGTGGCGTCGCGCAGCTTGATGCCCGCAGCGCGCAGCGCCCCCAGGTCCAGAGCCTGGGGCGTTCGTGCGCAGAAGTAGTGGGAATCGCTGGGCTGGCAGTCCCAGCCCAGGCCTTGCAACAGCTCCAGTTGTCGGGCTTTCCACTGGCGCAGCGGGTCCAGGCTGGCCTGCAGCCACTGCTGTACCCCGGGCTCGGTCCAGGCCCGCAGCATGGCCTCGCCATGGGCACCGATCACCCAGCTGGGGGCCAGGGCATCGAGCGCGGCAGCGGCTGGCTGCGCATCGGCAGGCGCCACGGCATAGGCCGCCCGCACGCCGGTGAGGCCCAGCGACTTGTTGGGCGAGTACAGCCGCCACACGCGCTCCAGCTGTGCGGTGCCCAAGGTGGGCTGGCCCTGCAGCCGCAGGGGAGCGTACGCACAGTCCAGGGCCAACAGCGGTGCCTGCGGGTGGTCCAGGCGACGTGGCCAATCCGTATGCGCCTGCCCCAGCGGGCTCGATGGCTCGCAGGCCCACACCAGGTCGGCAGCGTCCGGCGAGGCCACCGGCTCCAGCCCCCAGGCCTGCGCGCCGTGCAGGTAGTCGCCATAGGCGTGGGCTGGCACATGCACATGCCGCCCGCCCTGGCGTGCCACCCAGGCACTGAGGCGGAAGATGAACTCACTGGCACTGCTGGCCAGTACGATGCGCCCGGGCACCACGCCATGGAAGGCCACCAGCGCGGCCCGCAGTCGGGTGTAGGCCGGGTCGGGGTAGCGTGTGGCATCGGCCGCCTGCACGGCAGCCAAGGCCTGTGGGCACGGCCCGGCGGGATGGCTGTTGGTGGAAAAGTCGTATGGCGCTGCGCCCAGCCCATCCGTGCCGCCGTGGACCCGCTGCCCCGCAGTGGAACTCACGAGCCACCCCTAACCGCTATACAAACCATAGCTGCCTGCGCAATTACCATAAGGGCCAGCACCGATTTTGATGCATACGCCAAGGCTTGTGCGGTGTCTGCAGCCTGGGCCGAGCGCCCGCTTGCATGCAGCACGTAGCCGCCGGGCTTGGCGAGCCGCACACCCAGTACCAGGGCCATGGCCGCCATGGGCCAGCCGCTGTTGGGCGAGGGGGGGCGAGCGGCCTCGGCACGCAGTTGCCTCAGCCCCCTGCCCCGCCCCACCAGCATCAGCAACAGGGCCGTGATGCGCGCCGGCACCCAGCCCAGCACATCGTCGGCCCGCGCCGCCCATTTGCCGGCCCAGGCCCAGTTCTTGCCGTGGTAGATGCCGGGGTAGCCCCACATGGCGTCCGCCGTGTTGGCAAAGCGAAACAGCACCGCACCCGGCAGGCCCAGCAGCACAAACCAGAAGACGGGTGCCACCACCGAGTCGTTGAGGTTCTCGGCCAGGGTCTCGATGGCGCTTTCGCGCACCGTGGTGGCGTCCAGCTGACTGACGTCGCGGCTCACCAGGGTGCGCAGGCGCTCGCGCCCCGCCTCCAGCGACTCGCCCAGCGCCGACTCCACCGCCTGCACCTCCTGGCGCAGCAGGGCCCAGGCGAGCATGGGCTTGAGCAGCAGGCCCAGGCCCAGCGCGGCGAGCCACCACGGCAGTGCCAACAGCCCCTGTTGCAGCCACCAGCCCGCTATGGAAAAAAGAGCTGCCCCCGCAATCCATACGAGGGCTGCAAGCCAAAACGCCTTGTAGTCGCGCTTTATCGGATCCTGCAGGGCATGGCCTTGCAGCCAGCCGCCCGAGCGGCCGAGAAAGTTGCCCATCCACACCACGGGGTGCCAGCGCACCGGTGGCTCCCCCCACCAACGATCCACTGCCAGGGCCAGCAGCAGGGACACGCCCACGATGGCCGCGCCCAACGGGGCGGCATGCAGGGAGAGTGCCCAGCCCATGGCCACGGCTCAGTCTTCGATACCGCGCTGGGCGGGAATGCCGGCCTTGAAGGCGTGCTTGACCATCTGCATCTCGGTCACGGTGTCGGCCAGCTCCACCAGTTCGGGCGGGCAGCGCCGCCCGGTCAGCACCACGTGCACTTCGCGGGGACGTGTGCGCAGGGTCTGCAACACATCGTCCAGCGGCAGCCAGCCGTAGATCAGCGGGTAGGTCACCTCGTCGAGCGTTACCATGAAATAGTCGCCACTGAGGATGGCGGCCTTGGCCTTCTCCCAGCCGTTGCGGGCCAGCTGGGCGCTGTGCTCCAGGTCCTGGCTCTTCCAACTGAAGCCGTCGCCCAGCCCTTCGATGGGAATGCCCAACTGCTCGAACATGCGGTGCTCGCCAAAGCGCGCCGAAGGCACCTTCATGAACTGGAAGATCTTTACCTTCTTGCCGCGTCCATGGGCACGCAGCGCCAGGCCAAAGGCGGCGGTGCTCTTGCCCTTGCCGTCGCCGGTGTTCACGATGACGATGCCACGGCGCTCGCCCTCGGGCTTCTCGTAGGGCTTTTCGCTGGGAGGTGTTTCGATCTGCATGGTGTTCTCTTGGCTTGGTCTACCGGGGTTCCTGGGCGGCGCAGGCCTCACCGCCCTGGTGAAACACCAGTTCCTGCACCGGCTGGCCGCCGATCAGGTGCTCTTCGATGATGCGGTCCAGGTTGGCCGGCGTGACGTTGTAGTACCAGGTGTTGTCCGGCTGCACGCACAAGATGGGCCCGCCCTTGCAGGCACCGAAGCAGCCCACCGCGTTGAACTTGGTGCGGTGCGCCCCCTCATGGATGCCCGCCGCCTTGAGCTTGCCCCACAGGCTGTCGTACAGCGCCTGCGCCGCGCCGTCTGCACCGCAGCGCGGACCGGTGCACACCAGCGCGTAGTGCTTGAAGGGGTTGATGGAGGGCTTGGGAGTATCGACGTTCATTCGGATTCCTGGGAGTGGGTCTGGGGCCCTGGCGCGGTGACTGGCAACGCCACCCACTGCCCGGCCAGGGCGTGGATCGCGATGCGCCCGTCAAACACGCGCACCAGCGCTTCATGGGTAGCAGGGTCGCCGCTGGCACCGTGGTGCACCAACTGACCTTCGGCCATGACGACCACACGGTCGGCGTGCAGGGCCATGCCGATCTCGTGCAGCACACTCACCACGGTGACGCCCTGCACCACCAGGCCCTGCACCACGGCCAACCAGTCGGCCTGGTGCGGCGGATCCAGGTTGGCCAAGGGCTCGTCCATGAGCAGCACCTGGGCCTGCACGGCCAATGCACGCGCCAGCAGCACGCGCTGGCGCTCGCCACCGCTAAGTTGCCCAAGGGTGCGGCAGCGCCAATCCCAGGCCTGGGTGGAACGCAGGGCCTGCTCTACGGCGGCGTGGTCAGCAGCACTGGGTGCGGCCAGCCAGGGCTGGTGCGGCAGGCGACCGAGCATGGCCACATCCCACACTGTCAGGTCGTCGGCGGACGATTCGTTCTGGCCCAGCCAGGCCAGGGTGCGGGCGCGTTCGCGCGCAGGCAATGCGTGCAGGTCCTGCCCCAGCAGTTGCACCGTACCGCTGTAGGGCAGCACGCCCGCCAGGCACTTGAGCAGGGTGGACTTGCCCGCGCCATTGGGGCCGACGATGCTGGTCCACTGCCCCGCCGCGAGGTCCAGCGACACACCGTGCAATACCTCGCGCTTTGCAGCGCCAATTCCGAGGCTAGCCCTTACAGAATTCGCGTATACAGCTACGTTATTCATAGCAAGCATCATGCATGCCCCCGACCTTGGACACCGCCCCGGTGCATCAGCCAGAGCAGGTAGCCGCCACCGAGCACCGCGGTGAGCACGCCCACTGGCAGCTCCTGCGGCGCGAGGATCGAGCGCGCCAGGGTGTCGGCCGCCATGAGCAGCACGCCGCCCACCAGGCTGGAGAGCAGCATCAGCTGCGCGTGGGTGGTCTTGACCAGGGAACGCACCAGGTGCGGTGCCGCCAGGCCGACAAAGGCGATGAGCCCGGTCTGCGCCACCGCCGTGCCGGTGGCCAGGGCCAGCACCGCCACCAGCGCCGCGCGCATGGGCGCCACCGGCAGCCCCAGGCTCACAGCGGTGGCGTCGCCCAGGCTCAGCCCGTCGAGCACACGCGCCAGCAGCCAGGCGGCCAGCACACACAGCAGCCACACGCCGGCCATGAGCGAGGCCGCCGTCCAGCCCACGAACGCGGTGGAGCCCAGCATGAAGGCCTGCATGGCCTGCAGCGAATCGGGCGAGACCAGCAGCACCAGATGCGTCATGGCGCCCAGCACCACGCCCACCACCACGCCCGCGAGCAGCAGGCGCAGGGTGTGGCCCACGCCGCGCGAGAGCAGCAAGGTGAGCAGCACCGCCAGCACGGCACCGGCAAAGGCAGCCCCAGTCAGCCCCAGGCGCACCCAGACGCTGCTGGAAAACAGGCTCACGGCCACGGCCCCGTTCATCATGCTGCCGCCCCCGAGCATGCCGGCGCCACCGCCCAACGCCGCCAGCGCCAGGGCCACACCCAGCGACGCGCCTGAGGCGCTGCCCAGCAGATACGGGTCGGCCAACGGATTGCGGAACAGGCCCTGCGCCACAGCCCCGGCCAGGCCCAGCAAGGCCCCGGCCGCCCAGGCGCCCAGGGTGCGCGGCAGGCGGATTTCCCAGACGATCTGCTGCGCCATGGCGGCCATGTCCGGGTGACGGTCGGGTTGCAGCAGCGGGCCGATCAGGTTTTCCCAACCGGTGCTTCCCACACACACGCCCACAGCCAGCAGTGCCAGGGCAACTGCCAGGCCCGCACCACCGAGCCAGAATGCGCGCGGGTCGTTCAAGGCTTCGCCCCCGATACGCCCGCCGACGTGCGCGGGGCCTTGGCCTCCAGGCAGCGCGCCATGATGCGCGCCGCCTCGGCCATGCGCGGCCCGGGCCGCACCAGTACATTGGCTTCGTCCGGAGCGAAGTCGCAGATGCGCTGCTCTCGCATGGCCCGCATGCCCGTCCAGCCCGGGCGCGTAGCCAGCGAGGCCGCGCTGCTCTGGCCAATCAGGATGATGTCCGGGTTGGCCCGCACAACGTATTCGGGATTGAGCTTGGGGAAGGGCCCCAGCGATGCCGGAACGATGTTCTTGACCCCCAGTCGCGTCAGCGTCTCGCCAATGAAGGACGCTTCACTGGCCGCATAGGGGCCGGGGTTGACCTCGAAGTAGACCCGGGTGCCGCGCACGCTGGCTGGCAAGGACTGGGCCGCCGCCGATACCCCGGCATCGATGGCGCGCCAGATGCGCTGGGCATCCTGGACCTGCAGCAACTGGCCGATCCTGAGCATCACGCGCTGCACGTCGGCATGGGTCTTGGGCTCGAGCGCCAGCACCTTGAGCCCCAAAGACTCCAGGCGCGCCACCGCAGGCGAGGACTTCGCCATGAGCACCACGTCGGGCCGCAGGGCAAGCACCATTTCGACATTCGGGTCGATGCCGCCCCCGACCTGCGGCAGATTGTGCAACTCGACGGGGAAGGTGGAATAACGGTCCACCCCCACCAGGCGGTTGCAGTAACCCAGTTCGCACACGGTCTCGGTGAGCGAGGGCAGCAGACTGACAATGCGCTGCGGCACCCCGGGCAGGGTCACAGTCACGCCCCGGTCGTCGGTGACCTGCAGCGCCGTTGCCGCACTGGCCATGCAACACAGCAGCACCGCCAGCATCCATTGCATTCGTTTCATGGAGCATCCTTCAAGGTCAGTGGCAACCCAGCTGCCATCAGGGTCACGCGCTGGCACACCTGCGCCACCCGTTGGTTGAGCTGGCCCAGCGCGTCCACAAAAGCCCGCACCTCGGCGCCCAGCGGAATCACCCCCAGACCAATCTCGTTGCCGACCAGCACCACAGGGCCGGGGGCATTTTCAATTGCTACCAAAAGAGAACCTGTCTGCGCAGTTTCCATGCGGGCCAAACGCACATTTGGCTGTCCATCGGCGGGCATGAGCAGGTTGGTGAGCCACAGCGTGAGGCAATCCACGACCAGCAAGGTCTGGGGGGTGCTGTGCTGCGCAATGGCCTGCGCCAGCGCCAAGGGCTCTTCCACCGTGGCCATGCCCGGCACGCGATCGGCGCGGTCAGCCTGGTGGCGCGCGATGCGCGAGCGCATTTCGTCGTCCCAGGCTTGTCCGGTCGCAATGAGCACGGCGCGGTGGTCGGCGCCCTGCTCCAGCCACTGGCGCGCCAGCAACTCGGCCCGGCGCGACTTGCCGCTTTTCTGGCCACCCAGGATCAGTTCACTCCTGGCAATGGTGCTGATCGTCATGCGAACTCTCCGCGTTGGTCGGCTTCCATCCAGCGCGTGACGATGGCATGCAGCTGCGCCACCCCATCCGTGAGCGTGGCCGGGCCGGGCTGCAGGATGTCGCAGGACTTGATCTCGAACAGCTGGCCGTGGCGCACCGCGTTCACCGCCTGCCAGCCTGCGCGCGCCGCCACGTTCTCGGCGCGGAACTTCTTGCCGCACCAGGAGCCGATAAGGATGTCGGGGTTGCGGCGCACGATTTCCGCGCTGTCGGCAATGATGCGCTGCTTGCCCGCACGCTCTCGTGCCAGCTCGGGAAAGCAGTCGTCACCACCCGCAATGCCCAGCAGTTCAGACACCCAGCGGATGGCACTGATAGGCGGTTCGTCCCACTCTTCGAAATACACCTTGGGGCGGCGCGCACCGGCGGCCACGCGCTGGGCTACGGCCGCTTCCATGGCCTGCAACTGGGCCTGCCACGCCGCGATGTGCTGCGCGCCCTGCGCCGACTGCCCCACCATGGCAGCAATCTGGGCCAGCGTGGAAAAGATCTCGGCCACGCTGCGCTGGTTGAAGATGGTGACCTGCACGCCCCGGCGCACCAGCTCGGAAGCAATGTCGGCCTGCATGTCCGAAAAGCCCAGCACGCAGTCGGGCTGCAGGTCCAGAATCTTGTCGATCTTGGCGCTGGTAAAGGCGCTGATCTTGGGTTTTTCTTCGCGGGCACGGCGCGGACGCACGGTGTAACCCGAAATGCCGACGATGCGCTGCTCCTGCCCCAGCAAGTACAGCCACTCGGTGGTTTCCTCGGTCATGCAGACAATGCGCTGCGGACCCTGCGGGGCGGCTCGCCAGTCGTGGTTCATGGGGTGCCTCCAGCGGTCGCGGTAAACAGTTCCACCACCGCCTGCGGGCAAGACGGAAACCAGGCATGGAAGTAGCTGGCGCGCACCGCCCCCTGCTGCCACAGCGCTTCGCCAGCGTCGGGCAGCGGATCGGTGTCGGGCCGCGCGGTGCGGCCCACCGGCGGCAAGGGGCTTGCCGTGGTGGAGTAGTGGAAGGTGTGCCCGCGCAGGGTGCCACTGGCCAGTGCCAGTTGCTGCGGCCCCAGGGCCGCCAGGCGCTTGTGCATGGTGACCTCGCCAGACAGCAGGCCCCACATCGGCACGCGTTCGCCGTCCACCAGCGTCAGGGTGTCAAACAAGGCCATCATGCCGCCGCACTCGGCCCACACGGGCTTGCCTGCGGCCACATGGGCGGCGAGGCTGTCGCGCAGGCCGGTGTTGGTGGCCAAGCTCTGCGCGTGCAATTCCGGGTAACCACCGGGAATCCAGACCGCATCACACGCGGGCAATGCCGCGTCCGCCAAAGGCGAGAAGAACACCAGCTCGGCACCCAGCGCACGCAAGGTGTCGAGGTTGGCGGCGTAGAGGAAACAGAAGGCGGCGTCACGGGCCACGGCAATGGTCTTGCCTTGCAAACCTATGAAACGGCTGGGAGACCGGGCTCTTTGCTCCGTGTCCCCCGCCCGCGTTGCGGGCTCCTCCTTTACCTGCGCAAAAAGCCCGGCCCCCCATCCTTCTGCCGAGACTTCGGGCGCAGCAAAGTCCACGGCCCACCGCTGCAGATCATCCAGCGTCATCCGCCCCAGCGGCGTGGAGGCCAAGGCATCGGCCGCCGCATCCAGGCGCGCCATCGCGTCCCCCACTTCACTCGCCACCGTCAGACCCAGGTGGCGTTCCGGCAGCGTCATGCCCGCATCACGCATCACGGCCCCCAGGTAGTGAGCAGGGTCACGCACGCTTCGGGCCAGCATGGCGGCATGGCGCTCGCTGGCGACCCGGTTGGCCAGCACCCCAGCCCAAGGCATGTCGGGGCGGTAGTGCTGCAGACCAAAGGCCAAGGCGCCGAAAGTGCCCGCCATGCTGGACGCGTCGACCACCGCCAGCACCGGAAGACCAAAGCGCTGCGCCAGGTCGGCTGCGCTGGGTTCACCGTCGAACAGGCCCATCACACCCTCCACGATGATCAGGTCCGCCTCCTGCGCCGCGGCATGCAGACGGGCGCGGCAGTCGGCCTCGCCCGTCATCCACAGGTCCATCTGGTACACCGGTGCGCCGCTGGCCAACTGGTGCCAGTACGGGTCCAGAAAGTCCGGCCCACACTTGAACACCCGCACCTTGCGCCCCAGGCGCGTGTGCAGGCGCGCCAGCGCCGAGGTGATGGTCGTCTTGCCCTGGCCGGAGGCCGGGGCGGCAATGAGGATGGCGGGGCAGGAGGTGGTCATTTTCCGGTGCGTATCCTTTCGTCTCTAGCCTATCCTCTTCAGAAACGCCATTGTGCAGACGCGGTAAAAGCCCGACCCGCTTCCGGATAGATGGATGCTGTCACACCGCCAGTACAGCGAAATGCCTGCGTGTAGTACTTTGCATCCGCAAGGTTCTTGACACCCAACGCAAGTTCCCAACGAGTCGTCTGGTAGGCATAGCGCGCATCCATGGTCGTATACGCGGGCATTTCACATTGGTTGGTGAAGGTTGGGCTTTGGCTGGACACCCAAGTAAGCACACCATCCACAGAATGCCCAGCGGCCGGTCGCCAGTTGGCACCGAATGAAGCGGTCTGTCGCGGCACCAGAGCAACATCATTGCCTGCGTAGGTGCCAGCAACGTATTTGGCTTCACGCCAGGCGACGTTCGCGCGAGCATCCAACGTTTTTGTCATCGCACGACGGACTTCCAGTTCAATACCCTGGCGCCGGGATGGATCAAAGTTGACGTTCGCTCCATTCCCACCGTTGACCACGGGATCGAACCCCAACTCATTGGTCAGTTCATTTCGGTAGTAGCGAATCTCAACCTTGTCGGCGCCTTCCATCCAACGCAAACCGGTCTCAAAATCTTTGGATGTCTGCATCTGCAGCACGACACCCGAGAGCACGTAGGTGAACTCATCGGCCGTCGGCAGCCGGTAACTGGAACCGACCCGCCCATACACCGCCCAAGAAGGCGCCAACTCCTGATTGACACCCGCATGCCAAGCCAATGGTCGTTCGTCAACCCTTACGTTGGAGGAAGAACGCTTCTTGGTATCAGCTTCTGTGCGCACGCCCACGCTGAATCGCGTCTTTGTCGGTGACAGCGTAACGTCGTCAGTCAGATACAGGGCCGACGATTGGCTGTCAGACAGGACGGCGTTGATGTCCTGACCAGACCATTGCATGGTGTCGACACCCACGGTGAACGCATTGGACACCGCATCCGTCGTGTATTCGTGCCGCGCCCGCACGTTTGTGTTCATGGCGCTGACGTCAATGCCCCAGGTTCGGCTGCGGGAAACCTTGCTGCGCGAATTCGTATCCCAACCAAACTCCCAGTCGCCGACTAGGTACTGGGCAAACACCCCCGCATATTCGGTTTTGGCAGTACCGAAGTTGATCAGGGAAGATGCCTGGGACGGATCTGCGGCGTACTGTGCCGCGGTCAACGATCCTGGCCAGCCGCTCTGCATCAGCTGACGGCCCGTAGACAGCCCTACTCGCAGATCATCCCCACTCCACTGCAGCGTCGAGGACAAATTGTTCACCGTCGAGGCGAAATTCTGACGATGGCCGTTGGTTTTGAAATCCTTGGCAGCGACGTCTACAAGAAAACCGCCACTGGCCAGTACCGCAGAGGTGCGCACTTCCCGCGTGTCGAAGGATCCAACCGTTGCCCCCACGGTAGCGGAGTTTTGTTGCTGTAGACCCTTGCCTGACTTGGTCGTGATGACAATGACACCGCCCGTCGCACCTTCACCGTACTGGACCGTTCCGCTGCCCCGAAGCACTTCAATCCGCTCGACGGTTTCAATCGGAATCACGGACAGATTGGTCGCCGACAAATCGTCGTCCTTGAGGCGCCGCCCATCCACCACCACCACTTGATTTCGATCGGCAGTTGAGCCAAAACCCCGCAGATCCATGGTGTAGTTGCCCCCTCCGGATGTATCGAGCCGCCCAGGTACACCCAGCATCCGGGCCAGCGCTTCGCTGACCGAGCTCGCACCGCTGGCTCGCAAATCGTCAGCCGTGATGACACTGACCGCATAGGGGGCTCCCTTGGCCGGCTCCTCAAATCGGGTCGCGGTGATCACCACCTCCGGCAAGGTAGTTTGGGAAAAAGCCGGGCACAAGGTACCCACGGCCAAGGACACAGCGCTCCAACGCGCCACGCTCAATGAGCTTTTCATAGAGAAGAAAGACTGGCTAAACACCCGCGCCGTCGTCCCCGACAGCCTTGGGCAAAACGGCAGTACGCCAGGCGCACTACCACCGTGTTGGCCGGTATCCGGGCTGGTGGAATCAACCTCCATCGCCTTCCCGGGCATGTGTTCAAACACCCAGTGGCTGTGATGGAAGCGGAGCCGGCTGGCTCGTCCACTTACCGTTGCGGGGGCAGCGCAGGTTAGGTACTCCCCTGAGTGGGGCATACCCTCCTGCTTCCCGTTGAACTGCGGCGTGTGAACCACACCGCGAGCACCAACGGGGGCGATTCTACGCCGATGGCGCTTGCACAAACCCTACAATGGCAGGCTTATGTCGAATCCAAGCCAAATCGACCAGGTCGCCGAGCGCGTCGAGCGCCTGCTGCTGCGCTACGAGGAACTGCGGCGCACCAACGCCCTGCTCAACGAGCAGGTAGCGGCACTCACGCACGAGCGCGACTCGCTGCGCTCGCGCTTGCAGGCTGCCCGTGCGCGGGTGGACGCCCTGATCCAACGGCTGCCTGAATCTTCGACCACGCCATCGCCATGAAGCAACTCGAAGTACAAATCATGGGGCAAAGCTACCTGCTGGGCTGCCCCGAAGGTGGCGAAAGTCGCCTGCTCGATGCCGTCGAGCGCGTCGACACCGCCATGTGCAAGATCCGCGACGCAGGCAAGGTGCGTGCACGCGACCGCATCGCTGTCTTGGCTGCATTGAACCTGGCCTTCGATCTCGACCCCGTGCCTGCCCCCACGCCATCTACCTCCAGCATGGCTGCCGTGCCCTCGACGACCGTTACACCGGCGGAGTCGTCGATGTTGCTGACCTCGCTGCTCGAGCGCCTGGACGCTGCACTGGGTGAGGACGGGCAATTGCTCTGAGCTGGCCGCACAGGCGTAGAATCACGCCTGTCTGCGATGCTGCCGGGCTTTATATTTCCTTGAACCAATGCGCATAGCGCCCGGGCTTGGAACATCACTGTGCAAGCGTGACCGTCTCGCGTTAGATGGACCCAATGTGCAGTTGACCTCGCCCACCTGAACTCCGGTTCAGGATGCGGCCCGGTGGCGCTCGCAGACACCCTCTTTCACACCGGGCAGCACCTACGTAGCCCGCTCTCCCCCGCTCCGCCATGCTCGAACCCTCTTTGCTCATTGAACTGGTCTCGCTGGGCCTGGTCACTGGTTTCCTTGCTGGCATGCTGGGCATTGGCGGGGGCATGCTCCTGGGCCCGTTCCTCACCGCCATCCTTTCCGCCCGCGGTGTGCCTGCCGACCTCGCCGTCAAGATGGCCATTGCCACTTCCATGGCGACCATCGTGTTCACCAGCATTTCGAGCGTGCGGGCCCACCATCAGCGCGGTGGTGTCCGATGGGACATCGTTCGGCGCCTGGCCCCCGGCATCGTGCTGGGCGCCATGCTGGCCAGCGTGGGCGTGTTCAGCATACTCAAGGGCACGGCGCTGGCCCTGTTCTTTGCAGTCTTCGTGGGCTTTTCGGCCACCCAGATGTTCCTCGACAAGAAGCCCAAACCTTCGCGCCAGATGCCAGGCACCGCAGGGCAGTTGGGCTGGGGCAGCGGCATCGGCTTCCTGTCCGGTCTCGTGGGGGCGGGTGGCGGTTTTATCAGCGTACCGTTCATGGTGGCGCACAACGTGCCGGTCATCAATGCCGTAGCCACCAGCGCGGCCTTGGGGTTCCCGATTGCGCTGGCCAATAGCGCCGGCTTCATCGCCAGCGGCCAAGGGGTTGGCGGGCTGCCGGTGGGCTCGCTGGGCTATGTCTGGCTACCCGGATTGGCCGCGATTGCCACAGCCAGCGTTCTGACGGCTCCACTGGGCGCAAAGACGGCCCACCGCCTGCCGGTGGCGAAGCTCAAGAAGGTGTTTGCTGTCCTGCTCTACGGACTGGCCCTGTACATGGGCTACAAGGGTCTGCACGGCTGACGCGCCAGGGCGCTGTCAGCCGTTGCCTGGCAGCCTTGAAACGAGTTCGGTGAACTTATCGGCATCCAGGCCTGGCGAGCACAGGTAGCCCTGGAAGCTGGCGCACTGCACACTGTGCAGGTAGCTGCGCTGCGCGTCCGTTTCCACGCCTTCTGCCACCACTGCGAGCTTCAGAGCCCGCGCCATCGCCACGGTGGCGCTGACAATGGCCTTGTCGCTTTCGTCCTCGGGCAGCCCCATGACAAAGGCTCGGTCAATCTTGAGTTTGGAGATAGGAAACTTCTTCAGGTAAGCCAGGCTCGAGTAACCAGTACCGAAATCGTCGATGGCCAGGCTCAGGCCCAAGGCAGCCAGCGCGTCGAGCTTGGCGAGCGCCTCCTCGGCGTCCTTGACCAGGATGGATTCGGTGAGCTCCAGTTCGAGCAAGGCCGGATCCAGCCCGACACCACGGATTGAGTCGGCCACCCGCTCCACGAATTCGGCCTGGTGGAACTGCAAGGCCGACACGTTCACGGAAACCACCACCGGCATGCCCTGCTTTTGCCACAGCGTTGCCTGGCGTACCGCCTCCCCCAACACCCAGTTGCCCAGGTTGATGATGAAGCCGGACTCCTCCGCCAAGGGAATGAAGGTCGACGGCGGCACCTGCCCCAGTTCCGGGTCGTGCCACCGCAACAACGCTTCGGCCCCGACCAACTGCCCGGTTTCCAAGGATATCTGGGGCTGGTACACGAGCCTGAACAACTGCCGTTCCAGCCCCTGCCGCATGGCATGCTCCATGCGGATGCGCGAGAGCCAGTCCACGTTCATCTGCGGCTGGTAAAAGCGCAGCGAGCCCCGGCCACGCTCCTTGACACCCTGCATGGCGGTGTCGGCACACTGGATGAGTTCATCCACGGTACGTCCGTCGTCGGGATAGAGCGCGATGCCGATGCTGCAACCCAGCGAGAAGTCCATGTCCTGCACTTCAAACGGCTGCCCCAATGCGGCAATGATGCGCCGTGCGGCAATCTCTGCCCCAAACGCGTCTGCTTCCTGCAGGAACACCACGAATTCGTCGGCACCGAGCCTGGAGAGCGTATCCACTTCGCGCAGACATAGCCGGATGCGCTGTGCCACTTCCACCAGGACCCGGTCACCAAGGGCATGTCCGAAAGACTCGTTGATGCTCTTGAATCGGTCAAGGTCGACAAACAGCACCCCACAGGGCATGCCCTGGCGTTGGCTCAGCCCCAGCATCAGTTCGGCCCGCTGCGCCAGCATCAGACGGTTGGGCAGTCCGGTCAGCAGATCGGTGCTGGCCAGCACGTCGATACGCTTTTCTGCCTCGACCCGGGCGGTGAGGTCCTGCACGAAGCCGACGGTATGGACCAGGTGTCCGTGCTCATCGCGCAACGCCACCCACGACACCTGCACATGGAACCGACGACCCTGTCGCTCATGCACCAGTTCGCCACTCCAGATACCTTCTTCGTCCAGGGCGCGCGCTACGCCGACAAAATAATCGGGCCGCAATGGGTCGGAAAACAGTGACGTGGCTTCGCGCCCGATCAACTCCGAAAGGGGACTCCCGACCAGCCGTTCGCACTCCGGGTTAACCTGGACCAGGCGATGCCCTGCGTCGGTAATGAAAATCGCATCCGGGCTGCAATCGAACACCTTGGCAGCCAGTTGCAGTCGTCGCTCGGCATCGACCTGGGCAGTGACATCGCGGTAGGAACACACGCGCCCCATCACGCGTCCACGGCTGAACTTCGGTACCACCCGTCGCTCCACGATACGCCCGTCACGCAGGTAGAGATGATCCGATGCAGCCTGCTCCGGCAACTGTGCAATCACTTGCCACCGGGCGCGGTACGCATCGGGATCAGACATCCATGACTCGAGATGGGTACCCAATGCCGCGAGCTTGGCGTCGTCCAGCATCGCATCGGGAAGCTGCCACATCTGGGCAAAGCGATGGTTGAAATGCTTGACGCCCCCGTGCAGGTCGAGCACCAGCAGCGCGTCGTGACTGGATTCCAGCGTCGCGCGCAGGTCATCCAATCGTTCTTCAAGCAGCGCCTCACGCGCGAGCTGCGAGCGCATGTCACGCAACACCACAAGGAAAAACGGGGTCCCTGCGTCCAGCCATACCCGGCTGACCTTGCGCTCAACCGCAATGCCCACGCCTTGGATGGAACGCACCAGGGTCTGGGAGTGAATGCCTTCAGCGTGACCCGCCGCAACATCCTCCCAGTAGTACATATCCTCGGGAGAGGCCATGAGCTCGATCGCGGGACGATCGATCAGTTCCTCGGGCCCGATACCCAGCAACTGGGATGCTGCCTGGTTGGCCACGACCACTCGCAGGGTATGCGGGTCGACCAGCCAAGCTGCATCGGTCAATGCAGAGAGCCAGGACTGCAGCATGTCCTTCATGCCGCACTATCCTCTGCGGGTGTCGGCAACTCGCTTGCACCTTCAAAGAAGTAGTTCACACGCAGGCGCGGCGCAAGGTAGTCCAGTGCCTCTGCTGGCAACAGCTGCGGCCGAATGCTGCGGCGTATGCTGATGTCGGGGAGCTTTTCCAGATCGACCATCAAGGCTTCGTGCCGGGGAACTCGCGGATCATGGATGACCAGGCTGGGTTTGAGTGGGCGACTGGAATTGACTGCTACCACCATGGCATAGCGGTCATCCGACAACTGAACCACCGAGCCCGGGGGGTAGATACCCATCATCCGAATGAATGCAGACAGCACCGTAGGCTCGCACTGGGATTTGAACTGGCTGAATATCGCCGCCAACGCTTCGTGCGGCGTCAGTGCCGCTGCTGGCCGCACGGGGTTGACGAGGCTGTCGTAACGGTTAACCACCGACAGGATGCGTCCGAGGGCACCGATTTCATCGCCTTTGCTGCGTTTCGGAAATCCGCCCCCGTCGTGCCCCTCGTGGTGTTGTGCAATGGCGAGTGTGGCAGCACCGGACAGCCCCATGAGCTTTGCCGCCTGCACGCTGCAGGCCACATGTTCCTGGTACATGCGGGTTTCCGTGGCGTTGAAGCCATCCACTGGCCAACGCACACGCTCTGGAATCTGCAGCTTGCCTATGTCATGCAGGAAGGCTGCAACCCCCAGTTCCTGCTGGTCGGCCAGGGGCATACCCATGGCACGGGCCAGCAGCAAGGACACGATCGTGACATTGACCGGATGCTGCGCGGACTTCTCCCCGGCCGACTCGGAAAGCAGACGGATGGAGAGCTCCCCAGCGCCAGCCATGTCTGCAAGCAATCCCGCCACCAGCACCTGGGTCTGTTCCGCAGCTTCCTTGGGCTTGGCCGCGCTGATGTCAGCGACTTTTCGGTAGACCCGGCTGCTCTCCTGAAAACGCTTTTCGCACGCCTGCAGGTTCTTCTGCTGCGCCGCGAGCAACTGTGCCCGCTCGGCACGCTCCAGGGCCTGACGCGCCGCCCGCTCGGCGGCCAACTGTGCTGCCGCAGCCTGCGCCGCGGCCTGCGCACTGGCCAGCGCGGCGGACGCAGACACGCCAGCGGGCGTTGCATCGCCGACGTCGCTGCGGGAAGGGTCGATCTGAACCTTGCGCAATCCCAGTCGACGCAGTGTCTCGATCTGGTGCGTCTGGGAAAGCTTGAACCGATTGGTGGGAAAGGGGTGTGACAACCAGCCGATATCGAGCATGACAAACATACCCAAGCGCAGGTCGTCGATATCAACGGATGGAAAAACGTCTTTGTGCATTCAATACTGGGCCCTGACTGGACCCGGCTCCCTGGTGACCGTCACACATCCAAGTGGTGATACTGGCCGAAATTACCACGAATTGCAAGGCTTTGCTGCGCTCGCATATTCCTAGCGTACCACCCCCGGTATGTCGCCGGCCCGACCATGCAAAAGACCCCGGCAGCCTGGGCAAACCGGGGTCTTTGGAGCAGGCATGTCCATGCGCCATTGCGCATGGCCACCTGAGCATCAGCTCATGTGCAAACCGCCGTTGACGGCAAACTCGGCGCCCGTGGCGTAGCCACCTTCGTCCGACGCCAGCCAGGCGATGATGGAGGCAATTTCGCTCGGCTCACCGAGACGCTTGACCGGCACGGTACCGACAATCTTCTCCAGCACGTCGGCACGAATGGCCTTGACCATGTCGGTACCGATGTAGCCAGGGCTCACGGTGTTTACCGTCACGCCCTTGGTGGCCAGTTCCTGGGCCAGGGCCATGGAGAAACCGTGCATGCCGGCCTTGGCTGCCGAGTAGTTGGTCTGCCCGGCCTGGCCCTTGGCACCGTTCACCGACGAGATGTTGATGATGCGGCCCCAGCCCTTTTCCACCATATCGGCCACGACTTGCTTGGTGACGTTGAACATGGAGGTGAGGTTGGTACCGATGACGGCATCCCAGTCTTCCTTGCTCATCTTCAGGAACATGCGGTCCTTGGTGATGCCGGCGTTGTTGACCAGCACATCGATGGTGCCATGCTCGGCCTTGGCCTTGGCAAACGCTTCCACGGTGGAATCCCAGTCCCCCACATTGCCCACCGATGCGTAGAAGGTGTAACCCAGGGCCTTTTGCTCATCCAGCCACTTGGTGAAGTCGCGGGTCGGGCCGCAGCCAGCAATGACCTTGAAACCATCCTTGTGCAAACGCTGGCAGATGGCGGTCCCAATTCCGCCCATTCCTCCGGTGACATACGCGACACGTTGACTCATTACTTGCTCCTCTTGGGTTGTTGCTACAGTTTGTATAGCTGCCTGCGCTTGCTGTACGGGGGCAGGCGGCCAATTCCCCGTATTTCGGTTCAGCGCTCGATGGTCAGGGCCACGCCCATGCCGCCACCGATGCACAGCGAGGCAACGCCCTTCTTTGCACCGCGGCGCTGCATCTCGTGCAGCAGCGTCACCAGCACGCGGCAGCCCGAGGCGCCGATGGGGTGACCGATGGCAATGGCGCCGCCATTGACGTTGACCTTGGCGGGGTCGATGTCCAGCAGCTTGTTCACGGCGCAGGCCTGGGCTGCAAAGGCTTCGTTGAGCTCGAACAGGTCGACATCGGACGCCTTCCAGCCCGCACGCGCCAAGGCCCGTTGCGTGGCAGAAACCGGGCCCAGGCCCATCAGGGCCGGATCCAGCCCGGTGGTGCCGAAACTGGCGATGCGACCCAGCGGTGTCAGGCCCAGGGCGGCAGCCTTTTTGGCCGTCATGACCATCACGGCAGCCGCGCCGTCGTTGATGCCCGACGCGTTACCGGCGGTCACGCTGCCTGCCTTGTCGAACGCGGGGCGCAGCCCGGCCAATGCTTCGGCGTTCGATTTGCGGTTGATGAACTCGTCGGCAGCAAAGACGATCGGATCGCCCTTCTTCTGCGCAATGCTGAATGGCACGATCTCGTCGACGAACTTGCCCGCATCCTGTGCCGCGGCAGCCTTTTGCTGGCTGGCCAGCGCCAGGGCGTCCTGCATCTCGCGGGTAATGCCCTGTGCCTTGGCCACGTTTTCGGCGGTAATGCCCATGTGGTATTGGTTGTATACGTCCCACAGGCCATCGACGATCATGGTGTCAGCCATCTTCCACTCGCCCATGCGCATGCCGTCACGGCTGCCCAGCAGTACGTGCGGCGAGGCACTCATGTTTTCCTGGCCACCCGCAATCACGATCTCGCTATCGCCCCAGGCGACCGACTGGGCCGCCAACATGACCGCCTTGAGGCCCGAGCCGCACACGGCATTAATCGTCAATGCTGGCGTTTCCTTGGCAATGCCGCTCTTGAGCAGGGCCTGGCGGGCGGGGTTCTGGCCGCTTCCGGCGGTCAGCACCTGTCCGAGAATGACTTCACCCACCTGGTCGGCACCGAGCTTGGTGCGCTCCAGCAGGTTCTTGATGACCGCTGCGCCCAGCTCGGGGGCCGGTGTCTTGGCGAGCGTGCCGCCGAATTTGCCCACAGCGGTGCGTGCCGCCGCAACGATGACGATGTCTTCCATGGAAATGTCTCCTAACACGGGAAAGGGTAATGAATCAGGCCTTGGCCTTTACATAGCGGCCGGGGGCGGCCTCGATGACTTTGTACTTGCCCCTGCCATAGCGCTTGGGCGCTGGCACCTGGGCGCCGGCATGGGTCTGCAGCCAGTCCGACCAGTCGGTCCACCAGCTGCCCGGATGCTCCACGGCACCTTCCATCCACTGCGCGTGGGTCTTGGGCAACTTGCCATCGGCACGGATCCAGTGGCTGCGTTTCTTCTTGGCGGGTGGGTTGATCACACCGGCGATATGACCGGAGGCGCCCATGACAAAGCGCTTCTTGCCCTTGAGCACCTGGGTGGAAGCATAGGAGCCATCGATGGGAACAATGTGGTCTTCACGCGAGCCGTAGATGTAGACGGGGGTATCGACCTTGCCCAGATCCAGGGGCACACCGCACACCGTGGCACGGCCGGGCTTGATGAGGTTGTTTTCGAGGTAGGTGTTTCGGATGTACCAGGCGTAGTACGGGCCCGGCAGGTTGGTGCAGTCCGAGTTCCAGTAGAGCAGGTCGAACGGCGGTGGCGTCTCCCCCTTGAGGTAGTTGCCCACCACGTAGTTCCAGACCAGGTCGTTCGGACGCAGGAAGCTGAACGTGGACGCGAGGTCCTGCCCCTTCATGAGCCCCCCGTTCCCCATCTCCTGCTCGCGGTATTTCACGAAGGCTTCGTCGATGAACACATCCAGAATGCCGGTGTCGGAAAAATCCAGGAAAGTGGTGAGGAAGGTCGCGCTCTTGACCGGCTTCTCGCCGCGGGCCGCCAGCACGGCCAGGGCCGTACCCAGCATGGTGCCGCCGACGCAGAAGCCCAGGGCATTCACCTGCGGTGCGCCGGTGATCTCGCGCGTGACAGCGATGGCCTGGATGACGGCGTCCTCAATGTAGTCGTCCCAGGTCTTGTGCGACAGGCTCGCATCGGGGTTGCGCCAGCTCACGATGAAGGTGTGGTGCCCTTGCGAGATGGCATAGCGCACCAGGGAATTGTCGGGCTGCAGATCCAGGATGTAGAACTTGTTGATGCATGGCGGCACCATCAGGAACGGTGTGGCATAGACCTTGGGCGTGAGCGGCTTGTACTCGATGAGCTGGAACAGTTCGTTCTCGAACACCACGGAGCCTTCCGTGGTCGCCACGTTCTTGCCGACTTCGAACAGGCTCTCGTCGGTCATGGACACATGCCCCTGGGCGATGTCATGCACCAGGTTCTGCACCCCCTTGGCAATGCTCTCCCCCTTGGTGTCGATGGCCTTCTTCTGGGCCTCGGCATTCAAGGCCAGGAAGTTGCTGGGGGCCGCGGCAGCGGACCATTGCTCCACGGCGAAGCGGATGCGGTTGCGGGTCTTGGCATCGGCCTCCACGGCATCGGCCAGGCCCATGAGGGTACGCGAGTTGAGCAGGTAGACGGCCGCGCTGTAGGCGGCCAACGGGTTCGACGCCCAGGCCGGATCGGCGAAGCGCTTGTCATTGCCGACATTGGGGCCTTGCATGCCCCGCCCGAACAGCTCCATAGCCTCGGTCATGTACTGCTTCTGCAAGGTCTCGAGCTTCTTGGCATTGAACTGAATGTTCGGCACAGTCTGCTGGCTGCCCGCTGCGGCGCCACCGAAGTCCATGGTCTGGAAGGACTGCAAGGCCTTGGTCCACCCGGTGGAAAGACTGTCCTGGAATTGTTGCGTTGCCTGGGCCCAGAATTCATTGGGAGACTGACTCACACCACCACCTCACAAATCTGCGTACTGAACAATAGTCGTAGTATCACTGCATTCACCTCTCACCAACCTGACAGAAGTTACCAACGATGTACATCCTTCCCATCGGCTGGTTGTATGTGGCCTTGCTCATGGCCTTCGCCGAAGCCACCAACACCAACGGCACCATTCTGGGCGCCATCATCACCTTCGTGCTGTACGGGCTTCTACCTATCGGGCTCATGCTGTACTTCATGGGCACACCGGCGCGCAAGCGCGCCTTGCGCGAACGCGAAGCGGCCGAGCGGGCCCAGTACCTCTCACAAGCCAGCATCGAGCCAGATGCAGGCGGCCATGCGACCACTGACCCGGTCGCGCCGGTGGCTGAAGAAGCGACCGGGGTTGCTGACCGTACACCACGGCAATGAACCGTCATTGCCATAGACCCGTGTAACACCGCAGGCAGCGAGTCGCCTTCTGGCCAGCGCAGGCAAGTCTGACAACCACTTGCCGTGGTGCGCAACAAAGCAGGCGGCCGCTCCGGCATCGCTCGCCACAAACGCAGCGCGCACTTCGTCGCCGACCTCGAAGGCCGCAGGGCCAATGCACGGCCCCAGCCACGCTATTAATTCAGAAGCTTGATACGCAGCATCGTGGCGGGATTCAGCCTGAAAAAAGGTGGAAAACGCAGCCACACCCTGCTCCACGACTCCCACCCCGGCCGTACCGAGCAAACCGCGCCAGCCCGCATGCAACGCGGCGACCCAACGCCCCCGGCTGTCACTGAGGAGTATGGGCAGGCAGTCCGCCACCATCACGGTGCACACCACACCGGCCGCTGCGCTGGCACTGCCATCGGCACAGGGCACTAAGTTCAGCGGCTCGACCAACTCCAGCACCGCCGTTCCATGGACCTGCTCCAGGTAATTTGGCGCCAACCCCACCCACTGCCGCAGGGCGGTGCGGTTGGCGGCCACCGCTGCAGGATCGTCACCCACGTGGGTACCGAGGTTGAGACTTTCGTAGGGTGCCGGTGAGCAGCCCCCCTGGCGCGTGGTGAACACGGCGCGGACGTTTGCAGGCACCGGCCACTGGGGGCGCAGGATGGCTTCTTCGGTCAGGGAACACACGTGCATGCAGGAAGGATAAACCAGCCTCACGACAAAACCATGACGCCAAGCCGCTACCATTGACACCAACCCGTTTTACCCCGCAGAGGAGCCCCCATGATTCTCGAATTGGCCGACATCCGCATCCACCCCGGCCAGAACGCCGCGTTTGAAGAAGCCATTGCCCGCGGACTGACCACGGTCATCGCAAAAGCCAAAGGGTTTCAGGGCTACAAGGTGAACCGCGGCATCGAAAGCAGTGAGCGCTACATCCTGCAGATCTTCTGGGACACCCTGGAGGACCACACCGTGGGCTTTCGCCAGTCCGACGCATTCACCCAATGGCGTTCCATCGTGGGACCATTCTTTGCCGCACCTCCAGTGGTCGAGCACTTCGAACTCGTCACCAAGTCTGCCTGAAGGCTCGCCATGAACTACCTGATCCCTCCCACGCCGATTCCCTCGCTGCCGATCGCCGGCACCACCGCATTGTTTCCGGTGCGTCGCATCTACTGCGTGGGGCGCAACTACGCCGAGCACGCCCAGGAAATGGGCCACAGTGGCCGGGAAGCGCCCTTCTTCTTCATGAAGCCCGCCGATGCGGTGCTGCCCGGCAATGCGGAACATCCGGCCGCCATGCCGTACCCGAGCCTGACGGCCAACCTGCACCATGAAGTCGAACTCGTGGTCGCCATCGGCAAGGGTGGCGCCAACATTGCCGTGGCGGATGCAGCATCCCACATCGCGGCCTACGCCGTGGGGCTGGACATGACCCGACGGGACCTGCAGGCCGAGGCCAAGAAACAGGGGCGCCCCTGGTGCATTGCCAAGGGTTTTGACCACAGCGCCCCCATCGGTCCCCTGGTACCCGCCGAACAGGTGCCCGGACTCGGTGATGCCGCCATTACCCTGCACGTCAACGGCACGCTGCGCCAGAGCGGCAGGATCAGCGACATGATCTACAACCTGGCCGAGACCATCGCAGAAATCTCGAAGGCCTGGGCCCTGCAGCCGGGCGACCTCATCTTTACCGGCACGCCTGCCGGTGTCGCGGCCGTGCAGCCCGGCGACACCCTGTTGGCACAGGTCGAAGGCCTGCCCGCACTCGCGGTGCGCATCGACCCGGCAACTCCCTGAAAGGGCCAGACCATGCACCGCAAGCCCATCCGCCATTGCCGCGAATGCGGAACGGCCGTGGTGTACCGCCTGCCCGACGATGGCGACACCAAGGAGCGCGCCGTCTGTCCATCCTGCGTGACCATCCATTACGAAAACCCGCTCAATGTGGTGGGCACGGTGCCCTACTTCGATGACCGGGTGCTGCTCTGCAAGCGCAACATCGAACCCCGCTGGGGCAAATGGACCTTGCCGGCCGGATTCATGGAACTGGGTGAAACCACGGCCGCTGGCGCCGCCCGGGAAACGGTGGAGGAAGCCGGTGCCCAGTTCGAACTGGAAGACCTGTTCTCGCTCATCAACGTGCCCGTGGTCGGGCAGGTGCACCTGTTCTACCGGGCGCGGCTGACCAGCGAGCAGTTCGACCCCGGCTCGGAAACGCTGGAAGCGCGGCTTTTTCATGAAGACGAGATTCCCTGGGACGAGATCGCATTCCAGACCGTCAAGCAAACCCTTCAGCGCTACTTTGCCGACCGCCAGAGCGGCCAATTCCGCTTTCATACCATCGACCTTGTCTGACGCACCCGCCATGCTGCCGTGCTATGTGATGCTCGACCTGGAAACCACCGGGGGCAGTGCCGAACACGACCGCATCACCGAAATAGCCATGGTGCGGGTCGAGGACGGCACACCAACACAGCGCTGGAGCAGCCTGGTCAACCCGGGAAAGCCCATACCGCCCTTCATCGAATCGCTCACCGGCATCAGTGACGCCATGGTGGCGGACGCCCCCCCATTTGCCGAACTGCTGCCTCGGGTGCAGGAACTCCTGCACGGCGCCGTGCTGGTGGCGCACAACGTACGCTTCGACCATGGCTTTCTCGCCAAGGAAATGGAACGCGCCGGCGCCCTGCTCAACGTGCAGACCCTGTGCACGGTGCGCCTGTCACGCAGGCTGTACCCGCATTTCAAGGGGCATGGCCTGGATGCACTGAGCCAGCGCCACGGGCTGCTCAACGAAGCCCGGCACCGCGCCATGGGCGACGTGGACGCCGTGCTGGCCTGGCTGGACATTGCCACCCGCGAACTCGGAGCGCAAGCCGTGCAAGCGGCAGCCCAAAGTCTGCTGCAAGGCAACGGCTACCTGCCTGCCCACCTGCAGACCCCGCTGACCGACCTTCCCGAAGGGCCCGGGGCCTACGTGCTGCGCAATGCTCAAGGCCAAGCCATCTATGTAGGCAAGGCAGCCCACCTGCGCCAGCGCGTGCTCAAGCACATCCAAAGCGCCAAGACGGTAGCCAAGGACCGTGAACTGACGGATCAGACCGTCACCATCGACGCACACCCGACCGCCGGTGAACTGGGGGCCTTGATCGAGCGCAACCGCCTGGTGGCCCAACTGCAGCCCCACCACAACCGGCTGCTCAAGCGCGAGCGCGCCACCTTGGAGTTCACCCTGGCTACCCTGCCCGCCTGGCCGCTGTCGGCACCGCTGGCCATCCGCGAATACCACCCGGGCAGCGAACGCAGTGCCGTGCACGTGTTTGACCAGTGGCGCTGGTTGGGCAGTGCACAGAGCGAGGAAGAACTGCAGCAACTGGACCTGCACACCGAACGGGCCGCGCAGCGCCCATTCGACGTCGAAGTGTTCCGCGTGCTGCAAAAGCGACTGCCCACGCTCAAGCACGACCCCCACCTATTCCTGTGGACAAGGACAACCCATGGTGAATTCACCGGCTGACGAACTCGGAAAAGTGCAGAGCGCCATCTTGGACCTGGTGGTGGCCATACCCGAGAGCACGGAGCAGCCCGTGGAGCTCCCCGCTGTGCGTGCGCAGGCGATCGCCCGCGATGCCGCGCGCAAGACCAGCCTGATTGCAGCCTCCATGGCCTTGCCGCCCGGCATCCTGGGCTGGCTGACCGTACTGCCCGAGTTGCTGGGCGTGTGGAAGGTGCAGGCCCAGATGGTGGCCGACATTGCATCGGTATACGGCAAGAAGAGCCAGCTGGGCCGTGAACAGATGCTGTATTGCCTGTTCAAGCACGTGGCCGCGCAGCTGTTCCGCGACGTGATCGTGCGCGTGGGTGAGCGCGCCGTGGTGCAGCAAACCACCTACAAGATGCTGCAGAGCATCACCCAGCAGCTGGGCCTGGCACTGTCCAAGACGCTGCTCAAGCGCAGTGCCTCGCGCTTCGTACCCTTCCTGGGCGCCGCTACCGTGGGTGCCTACGCCTACTTTGATACCCTACAGGTCGCCAAGAACGCCACCGAGCTGTTCGAGCGCGCCACCGTCATCGACGAAATCAAGCGATAGCCCTTGTGGATATTGCGTAGACAGCTACAAATAGAGGAGCAAGCATGAACCTTTGGCACGACGTCGCCTGGATCGTCCCCTACCGCACCGAGCTGCTGACCCAGCTCGCCTTCGGCCTGTCGTGGCTCGGCTAAGCCACCTTCATCATGTTCTTCATGGCCATCGGCTACTGGAGTGCCAGCAAGACCGTGTTCTACCGCCTGCTGGTGCTGGTGGCCATTTCTGCCTTGGTGAATGCCTATGCCAAGGACTGGTTCCAGGACCCGCGCCCGCCCATGGAGCTGCGTCTGGACGACCTGGTGGAAAAGAGCTACGGCCTGCCCAGCGGCCATGCGCAGCTTGCGGTGGTGATGTGGATGTGGCTGGCCTGGGAAATCCGCGCCCTGTGGGCCTGGGTGCTCTGCGGGCTGATCGCACTGGGCGTGATGGCCAGCCGCATGTACCTGGGCGTGCATGACCTCGAAGACGTGACGGTGGGTGCTGCCATCGGCGCCGTCACGCTGGTCATCTTCGAATCGCTGCGCCACCGCAACCTGCGCTGGCAGCTGCACTTCACCACCAGCGCCCTGCTGATCGCGGTGGTAACTGGGCTGGCACTGAAGACGTGGCCCGGCACGGCACCGGACTACGTTCCCATGCTCGCCGGTTGGCTGGCCGCCGCCACCTGGGCCCTACATGTGGACGACGCCCAGCTGGACTACGCGCCTCCATCCGAACTACCCAAAAAGGTGTTGGTGGGGGTTATCGGTGCGGCTGCCTTCATTGCGGAGCAGAAGCTGCTCAAGGTGCTGGGCGCCGGCAACACCATGGATCCGATGCAATGGAACCTGATGAAGGGGCTGATCAGCGGCATCTTCGTCTCCTTGCTGATGCCAGCCCTGTTCGTGCGCTTCGGATTGGCTGGCCGCGCCCACCCCATGCCCCACGCCCACTGAATTTCGCTTTCCATGGCCAAGCTCTTCTTCCGCTATTCGGCAATGAACGCCGGCAAATCCACCTCGCTGCTGCAGATCGCCTACAACTATGAGGAGCAGGGCCAACGGGTGCAGTTGTTCACCGCTGCCATCGACAACCGCGCGGGTGTGGGCAAGATCAATTCGCGGCTCGGTCTCACGCGCGAAGCCCAGGTGTTCGACGACCGCACCGATTTTTCGGCTCTGTTGCCCGCAGACCATGGCCTGGCCTGCGTGCTGATTGACGAAGCCCAGTTCCTGCACCCCGAACAGGTGCGCCAGTTGCACCGCGTGGCACACACCTGCAAGCTGCCCATCATCTGCTTCGGCATCCGCTCCGACTTCCGCGGCAACGCCTTCCCGGGCTCGGCCGCGCTGCTGACGCTGGCGGACGATCTGGAAGAGATCAAGACCATCTGCGCCTGCGGCCGCAAGGCAACCATGAACGTGCGCCTCGACGACCAGGGCCGCAAGGTCAAGGAAGGTGAACAGGTGGTGGTGGGCGGCAACGAACGCTACAAGCAGTCGTGCGCCCGCTGCTTCTACTCCGACTTCTAGGACCCACTGCGATGCACCGACGCCCGTTGACCCAAGCGCTCTGGTCCCTGGCCCTGCTGGGTGCGGCCGCCCATGCGGAAGTTTCGGTACAGACCATTGCCAAAGGCCTGGAACACCCCTGGGCCGTGGCCTTTTTGCCTGATGGCGCTTTTCTGGTCACGGAACGCCCCGGCAGAATGCGCGTGGTGCAACCCGATGGCCGCATCGGCCCGCCACTTCAGGGTGTGCCAGAGGTCGCCAGCGCAGGCCAAGGCGGATTGCTCGACCTGGTGCTCGACAAGGGGTTTGCCGACAACCGGCGCCTGTACTTCTGCTACGCCCAGCCAAGCGCTGACGGACGAACCAACAGCACGGCCTTGGCGGTGGCCACGCTGTCGGCCGATGCGAGCCGGCTGGATTCGGTGCGGACCATCTTCGTACAGCAACCGAAGGTCAAAAGCACCCTGCACTTCGGTTGTCGCATTGCCCAGAGCCCCCCGACGGCCGCCATGCCTGTCAGCGTGCTCTACCTGACCTTGGGCGAACGCTTTCACCACCGGGACGACGCCCAGAAGCTCGACAACCACCACGGCAAGGTCGTCCGTGTGGCTGCAGACGGCAGCATTCCCCCGGGCAACCCCTTTGCGACCACCCCCGGTGCGCTACCGGAAATCTGGAGCTACGGTCACCGCAACCCGCAAGGCGCGGTACTGGCGCCGGACGGCACACTCTGGATCCATGAGCACGGGCCAATGGGCGGTGACGAGATCAACCTGCCACGCCCCGGCGCGAACTACGGCTGGCCACTGGTCAGCTATGGGCGCAACTACAACTTCACCGCAGTGGGCAACGGAAAGACGCAGCAGGAAGGTACCGAGCAACCAGTGCACCAATGGACGCCATCGATAGCGCCTTCTGGCATGGCCTTCGTGACCAGCAAGCGCTATGGCGATGACTGGGTCGGCAATCTGCTGGTGGGCTCACTGAAGTTCACCCACCTGGCCAGGCTGGAGTTGGCTGCGCCATTCACCGGCCCGGTTGTGAAAGAAAGCCGCCTGCTCACTGACCTGGGCGAGCGTGTACGCGATGTGCGACAAGGCCCGGACGGCTACATCTACCTTCTGACGGACCATCCCCAAGGCAGCCTGCTGCGACTGGTTCCCAGCCCCTGAGACTGGCTGACGGGGAGCGTTTGATCCAGGTCAAAAACCCTGTTCGCGTGGCTTGAGTTTGTTCCCACAGCTCCTAAATTTCAGGTTGAGGGGCGCGCAGGGTGTGCGTCCCGTTCACCACTGAACCAAGGAGTACAAGATGAGTTCCCTGATGCATCGCGGCAATTTCCTCGACGACTTCTTCCGCGACGTTGCCCCCAGTTACTACGTCAAGCCCCTGCACGGCGACCCGCTGCCGAGCGCACAGCAGATCAAGATTGATGTGAAGGAAAGCGACACGGCCTACACGGTGCATGCGGAGATCCCTGGCGTTCCCAAGGAAGACATCCACATCACGCTGGATGGGCCCGTAGTGACCCTGCGTGCCGAAGTCAAGCAGCACGACAGCACGGCCCGCAATGAAAAGGTACTGCGCTCGGAGCGCTACTACGGCGCAGTCTCTCGCAGCTTCCAGCTGCCGGTGGACATTGACCAGGACCGCTCCAGTGCCAAGTTCGAAAACGGCGTGCTGACACTTACCCTGGCCAAACGCCAGGCAGGCTCGGGCGCCCAACGCCTGTCGATCGACTGAAGCGCGCAGGTCGTGCTACGGCGCCTGTCAGGGCGTCGTGCCGCCCTGCAGCTCCTGCAGGCGCTGCCGGTAGGACTTGATCAGGTACTTGGGCAGCCAGCGCTCGTAGGCGGCCATGAAGGTGGGCTGGACCTTGCGGGTCTGCACCAGACGCGTCAGGTCGGCAAAAATCTTGTCGGTTTCGGGGCTCTTGGTGCAGCTGAAGCGCCCGGGCAACAGGTCGCTGTTGCCTTCAATCGGAAAAAAGCGCAGGTTGTTCGTGGGCCCAGTGAAGTACTCGATCTCACTGGGAAAGGCGAACATGTAATCAAAGCGCTGGCGCTCCAGCATGGCCAGCAGCACCTTGGTCGATTCGTCCTGGTAGATCTGCTGGATGTTCTTGGCACCTGCTTCCACTTGCGGCTTGACCAGGGCATCGATCTTGCCCCCATAGCTGCGCCCTCCTGCAATGCCAAGCCCCAAGCGCTGGTCCTGCAACGCCTTGTCCAGCATGAAGTAACCAGCCTTGCTGATGTACGGCGCAAACTGGGCTTGGTCACTGCCCCGCGTGACCACGCCAATCGGGTAAAGGTAACCATAAGGGGGCGTGAAGCGCAGATAGGCTTCGCGCTCGGGGGTCTGGAACAGGAGGCTGGTGCAGATGCCGCCGCCACGCTGCGCCATGAACATCACACGCGGCGGGGGTACGACCTCTTCCTTCAGACTGTGCTGCGGCAGGGTCTCGACGAGGAACTTGTAGATCTGGTCAATGTATCCCTCCCCGGCGCGATCCCCCACGGGCATGGTCATGGGAGCCAGTTCGGTACTGATCCAAGTGACCGATTCGGCGTTGACCGTGAACGCTGCGGAACACCCAAGCACCCAAGCTGCGGCAGAAAGCAAACCGGTCCGAAATTGCCGTCTGGCGCTTTGCATGGTCCATCGCCTTTCTTTCCAACGTGGTGGAATGGCATCATAGTGCGCCAATGCCATGGTGTATACCCGCAACGCCAAACCCACCTGAGATCAACCGCACCCCGCTGACTCCCATGATCACCCTGCACCAATTCGACCCCGTCTACGGCTTGCCCAATGCCAGTCCCTTCTGCATGAAAGTGGAAACCTGGCTGCGCATGGCAGGTTTGCCTTACGAGGCACCGCCCCTGCGCATGCAGGTACTGGGCAAGGCGCCTGCTGGCAAGCTTCCCTACATCGTGGACGACGGCGCCGTGGTTGCAGATTCCACCTTCATCATTGACCACCTGAAGGCCAAGCACCACATCGCGCTGGACGACTGGCTATCTCCCTCTCAGCAAGCCCAGGCGCTGGCGTTCCAACGCTTGCTGGAGGAAAACCTGTATTGGGCCGTGCTCTACAGCCGATGGATCGAACCTGCGGGCTGGGCACTGACGCGTGTCGCATTCTTTTGCAAGATGCCGCGACCTCTGCGCTGGTTCGTCCCCCCGCTGGCCCGCCGCAGCATGCGGCAGGAGTTGCACGGCCACGGCATGGGGCGCCACACCGCCGCAGAGATCACCGCCATAGGTCAGCGGGACATCACGGCCGTGGCCGACTTCCTGGGAGACAAGCCCTACTTCATGGGCGATACCCCCTGCTCGCTCGATGCCAGCGTCTACGCGTTCATGGCCAACATCCTGTGGGCACCGCTGGACCACCCACTGCAGCGCCATGCCCGCCAGTACCCGCAGCTGCTGGCCTACTGTGAGCGCATGAAATCAAGATACTGGGGTTGATTCGGCGCTTCAACTCTGCAACTGCGCCCAGGCCTTTTGGTTCCGGCCCACATGCCCTGCGGGCAGATGTGACCCTGCACCGAAAAGCCTGAACTCAATTGGCCAATTGTGTCCAGGCTTTTTCCAGCCGCTTCACACTCACCGGCTGCGGGGTGCGCAGTTCCTGGGCGAAGAAGCTCACGCGCAACTCTTCGAGCAGCCAGCGGAATTCGTCCATCCGCTCATCGCTCACGCCCTTGCGCTCGGCCACCAGGCGCCAGTAGCGCTGCTCCTGCGGGCGCAGCTCCAGCAGGCGGGTGGTGTCGCGGGCCGGGTCGGCGCGGTACTTGTCCAACCGCAGCGTGATGGCCTTGAGGTAGCGCGGCAGGTGCTGCAGCCGCTCCCAGGGCGTGGCGGTGAGGAAACGCTTGCCCATGAGGCGCTGGATCTGCTGCAGTGCGTCCACCGCCGCTTCGCCGCAGTTCTTACTGTCCTTGATCTTGCGTGCAGCAGCCGCGTACTCGGTGAGCACCGTGAGCGCCAGGCGCGCCACCTCGTTGGCGATGAGCGTGAGGCGCCCACGGCCCTCCTCCACACGCTTCTTGAATGCGAATTCGTCGGTAGGCAGTGGGTCGGCTAGAAAAGCGCGGTCCAGCGCCACGGCCAGGATCTGCTCGCGCAGTTCCTCCACGGTGCCGCCGCTGGCGCCCTTGCCGCCTTCGAGCGTGCCCACCTGCATGTAGGCCACGCCCATCTTCTGCAGGTCGGGAATGTTCTTTTCCAGGTACTTGAGCGCGTCCTTGATCTGCAGCGCGAAAAGTCGCCGCAGCCCGGCGCGGTGCTTGGAAGCCGCCACCTCGGGCTCGTCAAACACCTCGATGCTGACCGCATCGCCGCCATCGATGAGGGCCGGAAAGCCGATCAGCGTCTGGCCGCCCTTCTTGATTTCCAGCAACTCGGGCAGTTCGCCAAAGGTCCAGGCCGTGTGGCGCTGACCGGCCTGCGGGGGTGCGGCCGAAGACGCTCCTGATTTGGGAGCAGCTTGCGCAGTGTCTGTGCGGGCAGAAGGCACTTTTTGCCCGTGAACGCCGCCCGCTGCAATTGCTATGCTTTTGGTAGCTGCTTGCGCAGTATCCACGCGGACTGGAGCCTGATTTGGCTCTGAACCGGCGAGTTTGAGCTGTGCCAGCGCCTGGAAGGCCCCGCGCGCCTGCTTGCCCCACTCGGCCTTGAGCGCACCGATGTTGCGCCCCTGCCCCAGCTGGCGGCCGTGCTCGTCGACCACGCGGAAATTCATGAAGTGGTGCGCCGGCACCATGTCCACCTTGATGTCGGCGCGCACCAAGTTCAGCGAGGTGGCGTCCTTCACGAGCTTGAGCACAGCGTCCGTCAGGCTGCCGGAGCCGAACACTTCCGGCGCATTGAGCTGGTCGGCAAATTTCTGCGCCGTCTCCGGCAACGGCACCAGGCGCGAGCGCGGTCGCTGGTGCAGGGTCTTGAGCAGCGCCTGCACCTTGTCCTTGAGCATGCCGGGCACCAGCCATTCGCAACGCTCTTCGCTCACCTGGTTGAGCACGAACAAGGGCACAGTCACGGTCAGGCCGTCGCGGGCGTCGCCGGGCTCGTGCAGGTAGGTGGCTGCGCAGTCCACACCGCCCAGTCGCAAAGTCTTCGGGAAGGAGGCGGTGGTGATGCCTGCCGCCTCGTGGCGCATGAGCTCGTCGCGGGTGAGTTTGAGCAGATTCGGCTGCTTCTTGACCTCTTCACGGTACCAGCGCTCCAGGCTGTAGCCGCTGCACACGTCGGCGGGCAATTGCTGCTCGTAGAAGGCGTAGATCAGCTCGTCGTCCACCAGAACGTCCTGGCGGCGGGCCTTGTGCTCCAGCTCTTCCACCTGGCGGAAGAGCTTGCGATTGGCCGCCAGGAACGGCAGCGGGGTTTCCCAGTCGCCATTGACCAGCGCTTCGCGGATAAAGACTTCGCGCGCCGCCGCCATGTCGTAGCGGCTGTAGTTCACTCGCCGGCCGCTGTAGACCACGATGCCATAGAGCGTGGCACGCTCCAGCGCCACCACTTCCCCGGCCTTCTTTTCCCAGTGCGGGTCCAGCAGCTGCTTTTTCAGCAGGTGCGCGCCCACAGTCTCCAGCCACTGCGGCTCGATGGCAGCCACGCCGCGCCCGAACAGGCGCGTGGTTTCCACCAGCTCGGAGGCCACGATCCAGCGCCCCGGCTTCTTGGTGAGGTGGGCGCCGGGGTGCGGGTAGAACTTGATGCCGCGCGCACCCAGGTATTCGCCGGACGCGTTTTCCGCCTCGACCTTGCAACCCACATTGCCCAGCAAGCCCGCGAGCATGGACAGGTGCAGCTGCTCGTAAGTGGCGGGCAGCTGGTTTTCGCGCCATTGGTGCTCGGCCACCACGGTGTGCAGCTGGGTGTAGATGTCCTTCCACTCGCGCACACGGCGGATGTTGACGAAGTTGGCGCGCAGCAGCTGCTCGTACTGGCGGTTGGTGAGCTTGTGGGTCGGCTGGGCACCGGGCGTGGCCGCCGTCTTCTCGCCCCGCGCCTCGTGAATCCATTTCCACAGCTTCAGGTAGCCGGTGAATTCGCTCTTCTCGTCGTCGAACTTCTTGTGCGCGGCGTCGGCCTGCTGCTGCGCCTCCATGGGCCGGTCGCGCACGTCCTGCACGCTCAGGGCCGAGGCAATGACCAGCGCTTCGCTGAGCGCATTGCGCTCGCGCGCCTCGATCAGCATGCGGCCCACGCGCGGGTCCAGCGGCAGGCGGCTCAGTTCCTGGCCCAGTGGCGTGAGTTCGTTGGCATCGTCCACGGCGCCCAGCTCGTTGAGCAGCTGGTAGCCGTCGGCAATGGCGCGGCCACTGGGGCGCTCGATGAAGGGGAAGTCTTCCACCGCGCCCAGGCGCAGCGACTTCATGCGCAGGATGACGCCAGCCAGCGAGCTACGCAAAATTTCGGGCGTGGTGAAACGCTCGCGCCCGGCAAAGTCCTTCTCGTCGTACAGGCGAATGCAGATGCCGTTGGCCACGCGGCCGCAGCGCCCGGCACGCTGGTTGGCTGCCGCCTGGCTGATGGGCTCCACCAGCAACTGCTCCACCTTGCTGCGGAAACTGTAGCGCTTCACGCGCGCCGTACCTGCGTCAATGACGTATCGGATGCCGGGCACGGTCAAGGACGTTTCGGCCACGTTTGTGGCCAGCACGATGCGCCGCCCGGTGTGGCCGTCGAAAATGCGGTCCTGCTCGGCCTGGCTCAGGCGCGCAAACAGCGGCAGTACCTCGGCGTGGCGCAGCACCGGGTTGTGGCTCAGGTGCTTGCGCACATGGTCGGCGGCCTCGCGGATTTCGCGCTCACCGGGCAGGAACACCAGAATGTCGCCCTGCTGCTCCGGTACGCGCCAGAGCTCGTCCACCGCTTCGGCTATCGCATCGTTGAGGTCGTATTCCCGGCTCTCCTCGAACGCGCGGTAGCGCTGCTCCACCGGAAACATGCGCCCCGACACCATGATGACCGGTGCCTTGCCCTTGGCGGATGCGAAATGCTCGGCAAAGCGCTCGGCATCGATGGTGGCCGACGTCACCACCACTTTCAGGTCCGGTCGGCGAGGCAATATCTGCTTGATGTAGCCCAGCAGGAAATCAATGTTGAGGCTGCGCTCGTGCGCCTCGTCGATGATGAGCGTGTCGTAGGCCTGCAGCAGCGGGTCGGTCTGGGTTTCGGCCAGCAGGATGCCGTCCGTCATCAGCTTCACCGACGCATCCTTGCCCAGACGGTCGTTGAAGCGCACCTTGTAGCCAACCACCTCGCCCATCGGTGTCTTCAACTCTTCGGCGATGCGCTTGGCCACACTGCTGGCCGCAATACGCCGCGGCTGGGTATGGCCGATGAGGCGCCCCCTCTGCCCCGCCGGGTAGTTGAGCTTGCCGCGTCCCATGGCCAGTGCAATCTTGGGCAGCTGGGTGGTCTTGCCCGAACCCGTCTCGCCGCAGACGATGATGACCTGGTGTTTTTCCAGCGCCTCCATGATCTCGTGGCGCTTGCCCGACACGGGCAGGGTTTCGGGGAAATCGATTGTCAAACTCGGAGCGGTCAAGGCAGAAACTTCGTAGAGAATGGCGGATTATCCCAGCCCCTACCGCGCCAGCCGCCTTGCAATGACCTCTGTCTTCAATTTCACCTTTGTTCCGTGGTTCCGCTCGGTAGCACCGTACATCCACAAGTTCCGCAACCAGACCTTCGTGGTGGGCATCGCGGGGGAGGCCATTGCCGCGGGCAAGCTGCAGCATCTGGCCCAGGACCTGGCCATGATCCAGAGCATGGGGGTGAAGATTGTGCTGGTGCACGGCTTTCGCCCGCAGGTGAATGAGCAGCTGCAGGCCAAGGGGCACACGGCGCGCTATTCGCACGGCATCCGCATCACTGACGAGGTGGCGCTGGACTGCGCCCAGGAAGCCGCCGGCCAGCTGCGCTACGAAATTGAAGCTGCGTTCAGCCAGGGCCTGCCCAACACGCCCATGGCCGACTCCACGGTGCGCGTGATCTCGGGCAATTTCATCACCGCGCGCCCCGTCGGCATTGTCGATGGCGTGGATTTCCAGCACAGCGGGCTGGTGCGCAAGGTGGACATTGCAGGCATCACCAAGACGCTGGACATGGGTGCCATGGTGCTGCTCTCGCCTTTCGGCTTTTCGCCCACCGGCGAGGCGTTCAACCTGAACATGGAAGAAGTCGCCACCTCGGTGGCCATTGCCCTGCAGGCCGACAAGCTGATCTTCATCACCGAGGTACCCGGCATTCGCCAGGACCCGACACAGCCTGCCAGCGACGACAACCCCATCGATACCGAGCTGCCGCTGGCAGCTGCCGAAAAGCTGCTGCAGCAACTGCCCGCGGCCAACCAGCCCACCGACACCGCCTTCTACCTGCAGCACTGCGTGAAGGCCTGCAAGGCCGGCGTGGAGCGCAGCCACATCATCCCCTTTGCGGTGGACGGCGCCATCCTGCTGGAGGTGTACGTGCACGACGGCATAGGCACCATGGTGGTGGACGAAAAGCTGGAAAGCCTGCGCGAGGCCACCGAGGAAGACGTGGGCGGCATCCTGCAGCTGATCGAACCCTTCGAGAAGGACGGCACCCTGGTCAAGCGCAGCCGCACCGAGATCGAGCGCGACATCGGAAACTACACCATCATCGAGCACGACGGCGTGATCTTCGCCTGCGCTGCGCTCTACCCCTACCCCGAAGCACGCACCGCCGAGATGGCGGCGCTCACGGTGTCCCCCGAGTCGCAGGGCCAGGGTGACGGCGAAAAGGTGCTCAAGCGCATCGAACAGCGCGCCAAGGCCGCCGGGCTGGACAGCATTTTTGTGCTGACCACCCGCACCATGCACTGGTTCCTCAAGCGCGGCTTCCAGCAGGTCGACCCCGACTGGCTACCCGAAGCCCGCAAGCGCAAGTACAACTGGGACCGCAAGAGCCAGGTCCTGGTGAAGAAGCTCGGCTGAGAGACGCATGCCGCGGTGGCCATTTCGCGCCACCGGCCATCCAACCCAACAAACAGAAAAGCCCCCAAGTATTGCTACTTGGGGGCTTGCTGATTGGTCGGTGTGAAAGGATTCGAACCTTCGACCCCTTGCACCCCATGCAAGTGCGCTACCAGGCTGCGCCACACACCGAAGCCTTAGATTATATGGTGTTTTTGGCTGGTTTTGGCTCAGTCCAGCAAAAGAAGATCACGAATGCTCAGCAATTCGACGCGCACTGCTTCCAGGGGCAAAGCGGTGCCGGCATCCCCAGCGTCGAGGTCCATGGGTTCATCGCTCTCATCCTCCAAGGAAGAACCCTCGATGACCTCAATGCCATCGAGGAACGCTTCGCCCATGCGTTTCTTGTCGCGCTCGTCCTGCAGAAGTTCCTGGATCTTGTTGCGCGCACCGCTGATGGTGAAGCCCTGGTCGTACAGGAGGTCGCGGATGCGGCGGATCATCAGCACTTCGTGGTGCTGGTAGTAGCGGCGGTTACCGCGGCGCTTCATGGGCCGCAGCTGCGTGAACTCCTGCTCCCAATACCGTAGCACATGAGGCTTGACCCCGCACAGATCCCCCACCTCACCGATGGTGAAATAGCGCTTGGCTGGTATAGGGGGGAGAGTTTTCTCCATTGAAATCAAGGCTGTACAGGTGAAAGCGTAGAGATTACTCTAACTTTCATGCCCGTGCCAAGCGTCTTGGCCGCCAATCGCAAAAATTGTTTGCAACAGGCTGCTTACGATTTCACATCCTGCTGGATTTGTTCCTTGAGCTTGTGGCTGGCATGGAAGGTAACTACCCGGCGCGCCTGGATTGGAATCGCCTCGCCGGTACGCGGGTTGCGTCCCGGGCGCGGTGCCTTGGTGCGGATCTGGAAGTTGCCAAAGCCGGAAATCTTGACGTCATTGCCATCCACCAGGCTGGCGGCGATGAGGTCGAAGAAGGCATCGATCATGTCCTTGGACTCACGCTTGTTGAGTCCGATCTGCTCGAACAGCAGGTCCGCCAACTGCGCCTTGGTCAGCGCAGGGGTTTCCAGACTTTCCACCGAAAAATCCATAACCGGGCCTCCGTGGGCAAAAGGATCGAGATCAGACACGCTGGCGCGCCCCAACCGAGGTCTGCAGATTGCTCACCACGGCGGAAACCGCGGCTTCGATCTGCTCTTCCGTCAGGGTAGCTTCGTCGCTGTTGAGGGTCAGGCGCACCGCCAGGCTACGGTCCTGCGCCGGGGCACCCTTTTCCACCTTGGGACGGTAGACGTCGAACAACTGGGCGTCGCGCAGCAGGCCCTGGGTGGGCGCAGCGTGGATGGCCTGCATCAGGGCGGCGTGGGTCACGGCATCATCCACCACGACGGCAATATCGCGCTGCACGGGCTGGAACTTGGCCACGGACTCAAACGACGGCACCTTGCGTGCCAATACAGCATCCAGCTCGAGCTCAAAGAGGATCGGGGCGCTGGGCAGCTCGTAGGACTGGCGCCACTTGGGGTGCAGTTCGCCAACGAAACCGATGGATTGGCCGGCCACCAGCACCTGCGCACAACGGCCGGGGTGCATGGCCGGATGCTGCGCTGGCACGAAGGACGCCTGCAGTGGTGCCAGCAGCGCTTCTACGTCACCCTTCACGTCAAAGAAGTCCACGGCCTGCTCCTTGCGGCCCCATTGCAGCGTATCGGCACCACCACTGGCCAAGCCGGCCACGCGCATGGGCTGGTCGAAGCCTTCGACGGTGGAATCGGTACTCTTCACCGTGGCGTCGCGCAGGAACACGCGACCCAGCTCGAACACCCGCACGCGCGGGGCCTTGCGGGCCACGTTGAATTTCAGTACCTGCAGCAGCGAACCCAAGAGCGAGGAGCGCATGACGCTCATCTGGCTGGCAATGGGGTTGAGCAGCTTGATGGGGTTGGGGTTACCTGCGAGCTCGTGTTCCCAGCGCTCTTCGACAAAGCTGAAATTGATGGTTTCCTGGTAGCCCATGGCCGCCAGTGCACGGCGCACAGCGAAGGGGCTGCGCTGTGCCTCGGCGCGGATCTTGGCGGTGATCGGGGCCTGCGGCGGGGTGTGCGGCAGGTTGTTGTAGCCCACCATGCGGGCCACTTCCTCGATCAGGTCTTCCTCGATCTGCAGGTCGAAGCGGTAGGACGGGGGCGTTACGGTCACGGTGCCCTCGCCTTCTGTCACAGGCAAGCCCAGGCGGCGCAGTGCATCGGCACATTGCACCTGGCTCAGCGGCATGCCCACGACCTTGTTGGCCCGCGCCACCCGCAGGGTGACAGGTGCAGCTTGCGGCATGCGGGCCTGCTGGTCGGTGATCGGGCCACAACTGGTCTCGGGCGTACCGCAGATGTCGATGATGAGCTGCGTGATGCGCTCGATGTGCTCGACGGTGAACTGCGGATCGACACCGCGCTCGAAGCGGTGCCCGGCATCGGTGGAGAAGTTGTAGCGGCGCGAACGGCCGGCGACCGACTTCGGCCACCAGAACGCCGCCTCGACGTAGATGTTGCGGGTGTCGTCGGACACCGCGGTGGCATCGCCACCCATGATGCCCGCCAGGGACTCGACCTGCCGCTCGTCGGCGATCACGCCCACCTTCTCATCCAGCGCCACGGTGTTGCCATTGAGCAGCTTCAGGGTTTCGCCCGCCTTGCCCCAACGCACGTCGAGACCGCCGTGTATCTTGTCCAAGTCGAAGATGTGCGAGGGACGCCCCAACTCGAACATCACGTAGTTGGAGATGTCCACCAGCGGGCTGACGCTACGCTGCCCGCAGCGTGCCAGACGGTCCACCATCCATTGTGGTGTTTTCGCCTGGGTGTTGACGTTGCGCACCACACGGCCCGAGAAGCGGCCGCACAAGTCGGGTGCGCTGATGGTCACGGGCACGGTGCTGTCGTTGCCCACGGCGGTGGTGGGGAAGGTAGGAGCCAGCAGTGGCGCTCCGGTTAGCGCAGCCACCTCGCGCGCGACGCCGTACACACTGAGGCAATGCGCCAGGTTGGGTGTGAGCTTGAGGGTGAACAGGGTGTCGTCGAGGTTCAGGTACTGTCGGATGTCCTGTCCCAGGGGTGCATCCAGCGGCAGCTCCAGCAGGCCGCCGTGGTCTTCAGACAGCTTGAGTTCGCGGGCCGAACACAGCATGCCCTGGCTTTCCACGCCACGCAGCTTGCCCACCTTGATCAGGAAAGGCTTGCCGTCTTCCCCCGGCGGCAATTCGGCGCCAACCAGCGCGCAGGGAATGCGAATACCGACGCGGGCGTTGGGTGCGCCGCAGACGATGTTGAGCAAGGCACCCTGCCCCACGTCGACCTGGCACACGCGCAGGCGATCGGCGTTGGGGTGCTGCACGGCCTCTTTGATCTCACCCACCACGATCTTGGTGAACGGGGGTGCGACCGGTGCGAGCTCTTCCACCTCCAGACCGGCCATGGTCAGCGTATCGGCCAGTTCTTGGGTACTCAGCGGTGGGTTGCAGAAGGTGCGCAGCCAGGATTCAGGAAATTGCATGGTCGGAAAGCGGTAGGAGGTTCAAACGGCGACGTGTGGGTTCCTGCCGGTTCACTGGAACTGGGACAGGAAGCGGATATCGCCGTCAAAGAACAGGCGCAGGTCATTGACGCCGTAGCGCAGCATCGTCAGGCGGTCAGGCCCCATGCCAAAGGCAAAGCCGATGTAGCGTTCGGGGTCCAGCCCCATGTTGCGGATCACGTTCGGGTGTACCTGGCCGGAACCGGCCACTTCCAGCCAGCGGCCAGCCAGCGGGCCGCTCTGGAACTGGATGTCGATCTCGGCACTGGGTTCGGTGAAAGGGAAGAAGCTGGGGCGGAAGCGCAGCACCAGATCGTCGCTCTCAAAAAAGGTGCGGCAGAAATCGGTGAAGACGAACTTGAGGTCCTTGAAGCTCACGTTTTCCCCCACCCACAGGCCTTCGCACTGGTGGAACATGGGAGAGTGGGTGGCGTCGCTGTCCACGCGGTAGGTCCGGCCTGGCGCGATGACGCGGATTTCGGGCATGTCGCCCGCATACAAACCCTCGGTTGCACCCTTGTACTTCTTGACATGCTGCACGGCGTAGCGGATCTGCATCGGGCTGGTGTGCGTGCGCAGCAGGTTGGGCGCAGTCTCGGAGCCGCCTTCGACATAGAAGGTGTCGTGCATGGAACGTGCCGGATGGTCTTCCGGCGTGTTCAGCGCCGTGAAGTTGAACCAGTCGGACTCGATTTCGGGGCCCTGGGCAACATCGAATCCCATGGAACCAAAGATCGCCTCGATGCGCTCCAGCGTCAGCGACACGGGGTGCAAGCCGCCCTGCCCGCGCTGGCGACCCGGCAGGCTCACGTCGAGCGCTTCGGCCTGCAACTGGGCCTGCAACTCGGCATCGGCCAGGGCCTGGCGGCGTGCGTTGAGTGCCGCCTCGATACCCTGCTTGGCCACATTGATGGCGGCGCCGCGGGTCTTCTTTTCTTCGATACTGAGCGCAGCCATGCCCTTCATCAGCTCGGTCACCCGCCCGGACTTGCCGAGAAACTGGGCTTTGGCATTTTCCAGGTCGGCCGGAGTTTGCGCTTGGGCAAATGCGGCGGATGCCTGTTCAACAAGGGCGTTCAGGTCGCTCATAGAATTCTTCTGTTTGGAAAATGAAAAAGGGCTAGTGCTCTTTCAAGCCCTAGCCCTTGATCTTGGTGCGCAGGCAGCTATTGAAACAATAGCGCCTGCCGTGAATCAAGCAGCCAGCTTGGCCTTCACTTGTTCCACGATGCCAGCAAAAGCAGCCATGTCATGGATAGCAATATCGGACAGGACCTTGCGGTCGATCTCGATGTTGGCTTTCTTCAGACCATTGGCAAACTGGCTGTATGTCAGACCGCACTGACGGGCTGCCGCGTTGATACGGGCAATCCACAGCTGACGGAACACGCGCTTCTTGTTGCGGCGATCGCGGTAGGCATATTGCCCAGCCTTCATCACCGCTTCTTTGGCTACGCGGAATACATTACCGCGGCGACCGCGGAAACCTTTTGCAAGGGCCAGAACTTTCTTGTGACGGGCGCGGGCCGTTACACCACGTTTGACGCGAGGCATTGTGTTACTCCTTGTACGTCGTTAATCAAATGCCTTGACCGGGCAGCATCTGTGCCATACGACCCATATCGGTCGCGTGCACACCAACTGCACCGCGCAAGTGGCGCTTGTTCTTGGTGGTCTTCTTCGTCAGGATGTGACGCTTGAAGGCTTGACCGCGCTTGACGGTACCACCGGGACGCACGCGGAAGCGTTTCTTCGCCGCGCTCTTGGTCTTCATTTTGGGCATGGATATGCTCCTTATCAATTGTGCTCGCGAGGCGTCCGGAAAACTTTTCCAGCCTTGTTGGCCCCGAGCCACTAATCGCACCTACCCCTTGCGGGACAGGTGCAGAAGGCAACCGAAGCTGCCTTCAGACTCCGGGCAGGTGACCGACCTGCCCGAAATGCTTTAAGCCGCAGCTTCCGCTGCAGGCTTGGGACTGCTGCCGGGCTTCTTGCGGCCCGGCGCAATCATCATGATCATCTGGCGACCTTCGAGCTTGGGGAACTGCTCCACAATGATCGAATCGCCCAGTTCGTCGCGCATGCGCTGCAACATGGCCAGACCCAGCTCCTGGTGCGTGATCTCGCGGCCACGGAAACGCAGCGTGATCTTGCACTTGTCGCCCTCTGCCAGGAAACGGCGGATGTTGCGCAGCTTGATGTTGTAGTCGCCATCATCGGTACCCGGACGGAATTTGATTTCCTTGATATCGATGACCGTCTGCTTGGCTTTCGCCTCGGCTGCCTTCTTCTGTTCCTGGTACTTGAACTTGCCGTAGTCCATCAGGCGGCAGACTGGCGGGTTCGCGGTCGCTGCAATCTCGACCAGATCCACATCCATCTCTCCTGCCAATCGCAGGGCTTCGGACAGGCTGACAATGCCCATGGGTTCATTCTCAGGACCGGAAATACGCACCTCGGGTGCAGTGATTTCACGATTCAGGCGGTGCTTACGCTCCTCGCGCTGGCGACGGTCACGGATTTCAGTAGCGATGGCTCTTTACCTCACAAAACATCAAAAAACGCAGACAGGCGCGCGCCAGTGCGAACGACCGTCAACGAAATACCGGTGGAATTCACCCATTGGCTGACTTGTTGGCGATGTCGGCTTGTACCAGCGCTGCAAACGCTTCCACCGACATGACCCCGAGGTCTTTGCCACCCCGCGCCCGCACCGCCACAGACCCTGCAGCCATTTCCTTGTCGCCAATCACGGCAAGGTACGGCAGCTTCTGCAACGAATGCTCCCGTATTTTATAGGTTATTTTCTCGTTGCGCAGGTCCAAATCGACCCTAAGCCCTTGATTTTGCAACGTTTTCGCCACGTTTTTGGCGTAGTCGGCCTGGGAATCGGTGATATTGAGCACCGCCACTTGAACGGGAGCCAACCAGGTCGGCAAGGCACCGGCGCTTTCCTCGATCAGGATACCGATGAAACGCTCCAGGCTGCCGACGATGGCGCGGTGCAGCATGATGGGGCGGTGGCGGGCACCGTCCTCACCCACGAACTCGGCATCCAGACGCTCGGGAAGGTTCGGATCCACCTGGATGGTGCCGCACTGCCAGGGGCGTCCGAGGGCGTCCTTGAGCGTGTACTCGATCTTGGGGCCGTAGAAGGCGCCCTCGCCCGGCAGGTACTCGAACTCGCACCCCGAAGCCTTCAGGCCCGCGGCCAGTGCCGCTTCGGCGCGGTCCCAGCTCTCCTCGGTACCGATGCGCTTTTCCGGACGCGTCGAGAGCTTGTAGATGATGTTGGTGAAACCGAAGTCCTTGTAGACCCTCTGCAGCAGCGTGGTGAAGGCCTGCACCTCCGACTGGATCATTTCTTCGGTACAGAAGATGTGGCCGTCATCTTGGGTGAAGCCGCGCACGCGCATGATGCCGTGCAAGCCCCCTGTGGGTTCGTTGCGGTGGCAGTTGCCGAACTCGCCGTAGCGCAGCGGCAGCTCGCGGTAGCTCTTGATGCCCTGCTTGTAGATCAGGATGTGGCCCGGGCAGTTCATGGGCTTCAAGGCGTAGTCGCGCTTCTCGCTTTCGGTCACGAACATGTTTTCGCGGTACTTGTCCCAGTGACCAGTCTTCTCCCACAGCGTCTTGTCGAGGATCTGCGGACCCTTGACTTCCTGGTAGCCGTTTTCACGGTACACGCGGCGCATATACTGCTCCACTTCCTGCCACAGCACCCAGCCTTTGGGGTGCCAGAACACGGTACCGGGCGAATGCTCGTCCAGATGGAACAGGTCGAGCTCGCGCCCGAGCTTGCGGTGGTCGCGCTTCTCGGCTTCTTCCAGTCGTGTCAGGTACTGCTGCAGTTCGTCCTTGGTGGCCCAGGCCGTACCGTACACGCGCTGCAGCATCTCGTTGCGGTGGTCGCCGCGCCAGTAGGCGCCTGCCACCTTCATCAGCTTGAAGAACTTGAGCTTGCCAGTGCTGGGCACGTGGGGGCCGCGGCACAGGTCTTCGAAATTGCCTTCGCGATACAGCGACACGTCTTCATTGCTGGGGATGCTGCCGATGATCTCGGCCTTGTAGTTTTCCCCCAGGCTCTTGAAATAGGCCACAGCCTCGTCGCGCGGCAGCACGCGGCGCACCACCGGTTCGTCCTTGGCCGCGAGTTCACCCATCTTCTTCTCGATGGCAACCAGGTCTTCCGGTGTGAACGGGCGCTTGTAGGAGAAGTCGTAGTAGAAACCGTTCTCGATCACCGGGCCGATGGTGACCTGTGCCTCGGGAAACAGTTCCTTGACCGCATAGGCCAGCAGGTGGGCAGTGGAGTGGCGGATCAACTCCAGACCATCCGCGTCCTTGGCGGTCACGATGGCCAGGCTGCTGTCGGCCTCCATGCGAAAACTCGTGTCGACCAGCTTGCCGTTGACCTTGCCACCCAGCGCGGCCTTGGCCAAGCCCGCACCAATGGATGCGGCAACTTCCGCAACAGTCACGGGGCCGGGAAACTCACGTTGGGAACCATCGGGAAGCGTAATGTGGATCATGGTGGGTGCAATGAAGTGAAGCGGAGAAAAACAAAAAGCGCGGAAAGGTCCGCGCTTTGCTATGAATTTTGGAGCTGCCTGCGCACAAGGCGCGCGGACTACGAGCCTTATTCGCTTGAAACTGCGGGCCGTGTAGTTCGCGGTGTCATAACCAGGGTGCCTTTCTCGCTCTTATACAAAGTGAAGTGGGGATTTTAACCGCACAAAAAAGCCGACACCCCTTGCGAGGCATCGGCTTGTCGCACAGCCCTGCACAAGGCAGGGCCTGTGGTGGTTCTTAGTGGAACTGTTCTTCTTCGGTAGAGCCGGTCAGGGCCTTCACGGAGGAAGAGCCGCCCTGGATCACGGTGGTCACGTCGTCGAAGTAGCCAACACCCACTTCCTGCTGGTGCGACACGAAGGTGTAACCCTTTTCGCGGGCAGCGAATTCGGGCTCTTGCACCATTTCGGTGTAGTGCTTCATGCCTTCGCCGCGAGCGTATGCGTGGGCGAACTGGAAGGTGTTGTACCAGTTGATGTGGATACCAGCCAGGGTGATGAACTGGTACTTGTAGCCCAGTGCCGACAGGTCTTCCTGGAAGGAAGCAATCTGCGAATCCGACAGGTTCTTCTTCCAGTTGAAGGAAGGCGAGCAGTTGTAGGACAGCAGCTTGCCGGGGCAGGCAGCGTGCACGGCTTGCGCGAACTCGCGGGCAAAGCCGATATCGGGCACACCGGTTTCGCACCACACCAGATCGGCGTAGGGAGCGTAGGCCACGCCGCGGCTGATGGACTGCTCCAGACCGTTCTTGACGCGGTAGAAACCTTCTTGCGTACGCTCGCCCTGGATGAAGGGCTTGTCGTTGGCGTCGTAGTCGCTGGTGATCAGGTTGGCGGCTTCAGCATCGGTACGAGCCAGGATGATGGTGGACACGCCCATGGTGTCGGCAGCCAGACGGGCAGCGATCAGCTTCTCGATGGCTTCGCGGGTGGGAACCAGCACCTTGCCACCCATGTGACCGCACTTCTTCACAGCGGCCAGCTGGTCTTCGAAGTGCACGCCGGCAGCGCCAGCGGTGATCATGTTCTTCATCAGTTCGAAGGCGTTCAGAACGCCACCGAAACCAGCTTCTGCGTCAGCAACGATAGGCAGGAAGAAGTCGATGAATTCCTTGTCACCGGGGTTGATGCCACGGCCCCACTGGATTTCGTCCGCACGCTTGAAGGTGTTGTTGATGCGACGCACCATGGTGGGCACGGAGTCGTAGGCGTACAGCGACTGGTCAGGGTACATGGTTTCCGACGTGTTGCCGTCGGCGGCGACTTGCCAACCAGACAGGTACACGGCTTCCAGACCGGCCTTGGCTTGCTGCATGGCTTGGCCAGCGGAGATCGCGCCGAAGGCGTTGACGTAACCCTTCTTGGCGCCGCCGTTGACCTTTTCCCACAGCTTTTCAGCGCCGCGCTTGGCCAGGGTGTACTCGGGCTGGATGCTGCCGCGCAGACGCACCACGTCGGCTGCGGAGTAACCGCGCTTCACGCCTTTCCAGCGGGGGTTGGTAGCCCATTCTTTTTCCAGGGCGGCGATTTGTTGTTCACGGGTCAATTGCGTCATGAGAACACTCCGTAGTGGTTGAAAAGGAAGGGTCGCAATCCGCGACGCCATGGCGCAATTGTAGTCTTATATAAGACACATGACACGTCTTATGTCTTATACAAGACATATTTTTCATTCCATATAAATCAATGACTTACAAGCACTTTTCAAATTATGGAAATATGGTGATGGATTTAGAGCGTCACACCAAGACAATTTAGCTTGGTTGATTTCATATTACAAAACAATTTCGTGAGCGGTGAAATATGCTGGGGCGACGCTCTACAGACCCCGCGCCCAATCCGGACGCAACTGCGCCGCACCGGGATCCGCCAGTGCTGCTTGTACCTGGGCCAGCAAACGCGGCTTTTCTGCGCCGAGGGTTCCCTTGAGCACCAGCCAGTTCGAGGCATGGTCGCTGCGGAATACGGTGCGCTCCAGCTGCAGCCCTTGCAGCAGGGTTTCCATTTCGCTGAACAGCCCCCGCTGGTCCAGCGGCTCCCACCCGGGGTAGGCGGCCCGGAAGCGCTCCTCGCCTTGCGGAAAGCTCACCACCAGCGTGGACAGGAACTCCGGCTGGGTCTCGTTGGCCAGTCGCGCCGAATTCAGTGCGTGCTGCTGGCTGTGGATGCGCCCGCCCAGGCCGTTGAGCAGCATGACCGAACGCGTCATGCCCGCTGCGCCCAGGCGCTGCAGTGCATCCACGGTAGAGGCAAAGGTTTCGCCCTTGTGCACGAAGCGCAGCACCTCATCGTCACCCGATTCCGCGCCAACGTACACCATCGACAGCCCCGCCTCGCGCAGGGCCTGCAGCTCTTCCAAGGGCTTGTTGCGCACATTGCGCGGCAGGCAGTAGCTCGACACCCTGCGCACCTGCGGCAGGTGGGTGCGGATGGCCTGCAGAACGTCGAGCAAGCGGCGTGTGGACAGGGCCATGGCATCACCGTCGCCCAGGAACACGCGCTGCACCTGGGACCCGTACAGTGCCGCGCATTGGCGGATGGACTCCATCAGCTCATCGGGGTCACGCAGCGCAAATCTCTTCTGTGGCGCCGTGTACATCTCGCAATAGGTGCACTGGTTCCAGGAGCAGCCGTTGGTCACGGGCAGGATCAGCGACTGGGCCTCGCTGGGCGGGCGAAACACCGGGTTGATGTAGCGGATGGGGACGACCGCGTGCATGGCAAGGATTCCTTTTTCACAACGAGCCGGCAGTGTATCGACGCCAAGCGCGTCCACCAGGGGCATGCCCAACTGCCCCCTTTCTGCCAAGCCGTGCAGAATGCGCACCATGCGGCCACCGCCGCGCCTGGAACCTTCCATGACCCCACCCGCCCCTGCTTCCGCCCGCCCCCCGGCGGCCACTCTGCTGCGTGCCATGTTCGACGCCGCCGTCGCCAGCGCGCAACCCGCGCGCTGCGTGGCACCGCACCTCCCCTCGCCCGCCGAGCTTGGCAACGGCCGCCTGATCGTCATCGGCGCCGGCAAGGCCTCGGCCGCCATGGCGCAAGCCGTAGAAGCGCAGTGGCAGGGTCCGCTGTCGGGCTTGGTAGTCACCCGCTATGGCTACGCTGCACCCTGCCAACGCATTGAGATCGTCGAAGCGGCCCACCCGGTGCCCGATGCCGCGGGCCTCACGGCTGCCCAGCGCATGCTGGCACTGGTGCAAGGCCTACGCCCTGAAGACCTGGTGCTGTGCCTAATCTCCGGTGGGGGCTCGTCCCTGCTGCCCCTGCCCTTGCCCGGCATCACGCTCGAAGACAAGCAGGCGGTGAACCGCGCCCTGCTGCGCAGTGGCGCCAGCATCCGCGAGATGAACTGCGTGCGCCGCCACCTCTCAAGCATCAAGGGCGGGCGCCTCGCAGCAGCGTGCTGGCCGGCCCGGGTACTCACCCTGCTGATTTCCGATGTGCCGGGCGACGACCCGATCGACATTGCCTCCGGCCCGACAGTACCCGACCCGACCACCTGTGCCGATGCGCTGGACATCGTGCGCCGCTACGCACTGGAGTTGCACCCTGCGGTGATGGACGTGCTGCACAGTGCACAGGCCGAATCGGTCAAGCCGGGCGATCCGCGGCTGGCGCGCGCCCAGGTGCGCACCATTGCCGCGCCGCAGCTGGCGCTCGAAGCCGCAGCGGCAGTCGCCCGTAGCGCAGGCTATACCCCCTACATCCTGGGTGACGCCATCGAGGGCGAGGCCCGTGACGTGGGCAAGGTGCTGGCAGGTATCGCGTTGCAGGTGGCCCAGCGCGGGCAACCATTTGCCTCGCCCTGTGTGCTGCTCTCCGGGGGCGAAACCACGGTCACCGTGCGAGGCAACGGGCGTGGCGGGCGCAACGTGGAGTGCCTGCTGTCCATGGCGACCGCGCTGGGCGGCCACCCGCGCATCCACGCCCTGGCCGCCGACACCGACGGCGTGGACGGTGCCGAGGAGATTGCCGGCGCCCTGCTCTGGCCCGACACCGTAGCCCGCGCCTTGGCACTGGGCATCAAGCCACTGGATGCGCTGGCCAACAACGACGGCCACGGCTTCTTCCAGGCCCTGGGCGACTCGGTGGTGACCGGGCCAACCCAGACCAACGTCAACGACTTCCGCGCCATCGTCATCGACTGACAAGAAAAAAGCGCAGTCGCTATCGAATAGATAGCTGTCTGCGCTTTTTCCATGCGGGCCAGGGGCGAATTTCGCCCCTCATTCGACTGAAATCAGGCGAATGCGAAGTGCTCGTTGTCCAGCTGCATCACCGACTTCGTGGGCGCCAAGGCGCCTGTGCGGTGGGCATTGGCGCGGGGCAACAGGCGCTCGAAGTAGAACTCGGCGGTCTGGATCTTGGAGCGGTAGAACTCGGCCGATTCCTTGCCGGCGCCGCTGTCCAGCAGTTCTTGGGCCTTGGCAGCCTGCACCGCCCAGTAGTAACCCATCATCACGAAGCCGGAGTACATCAGGTAGTCGTAGCTGGCAGCGCCCACCACTTCCTTGTCCTTCGGCGCACGCAGCATGATGGCCGTGGTCAGCACATTCCATTCTGCGGCACGGGCTGCCAGGGCGCGGGCCATGGCACCCAGGGCACCACGCTTGAGCAGGTTGGGCTTGGCGAACTTCACCATCTGCAGGGTGAAATCACGCACGCACTTGCCCTTGCTCGACAGCAGGACCTTGCGGCCCAGCAAATCCAGTGCCTGGATGCCGGTAGTGCCTTCGTAGAGGGTGGAGATACGGGCATCGCGCACGATCTGCTCCATGCCGTGCTCCTTGATGTAGCCATGGCCACCGAACACCTGCACGCCCAGGTTGGCTGCTTCCAGGCCCATCTCGGTCAGGAAGCCCTTGAGGATGGGGGTATAGAAGCCCAGTTGGCCGTCGTACTTCTTGTAGGCCTTGTCGTCCTTGGCGGCGACCGCATTGAACATCAGGTCGCCGGTCTTGAGCGCGTCGTAGATCATGGCGCGGCCACCTTCGGCAATCGCCTTCTGGGTCAGCAGCATGCGGCGCACATCGGGGTGCCAGATCAGCGCGTCGGCCTTGGCCTCCGGTTCCTTCTTGCCGGACAGGGCACGCATGGAGCGGCGGTCCTTGGCGTAAGGCAAGGCGCCCTGGAAGGCCGCTTCAGCATGGCATACGCCCTGCACGGCGGTACCCAGGCGGGCCGTGTTCATGAAGGTGAACATGGCTTCCAGACCGCGGTTGGGCTCGAACACCATGAAGCCTTCGGCCTCATCGAAGTTCAGCACCGCGGTGGCGGAGGCACGGATGCCCATCTTGTGCTCGATGGAGCCGCAGGTGACGGTGTTGCGCTCGCCCTTGTTGCCTTGGGCGTCGACCTTGAACTTCGGCACCACGAACAGCGAAATGCCGCGGGTGCCTTCGGGTGCATCGGGCAAGCGGGCCAGCACGATGTGGACGATGTTCTCGGTCAGGTCGTGTTCACCGGCAGAGATGAAGATCTTGGTGCCGGTGATTTTGTAGCTGCCGTCGGCCTGGGGCACGGCCTTGGTCTTCACCTGGGCCAGGTCGGTACCGCACTGGGGCTCGGTCAGGCACATGGTGCCCGACCATTCGCCGGAGACCAGCTTGGGGATGTACTGGGCCTTCTGTTCGTCGCTGCCGTACTGCATCAGCGTGTTGATGCAGCCCACGCTCAGGCCCGGATACATGGTGAAGGACCAGTTGGCTGTTCCCATCATTTCCGACTTGAAGATGTTGAAGGACATGGGCAGGCCCTGGCCACCGAACTCTTCGGGGAAGGACAGGCCTTGCCAGCCACCTTCTACGAAGGCCTGGTAGGCTTCCTTGAAGCCCTTGGGGGTGGTCACTTCGCCATTGTTGAAGTGGCAGCCTTCCTGGTCACCACTGTGGTTCAGGGGCGCCAGCACTTCTTCGCACAGCTGGGCGGCACCTTCCAGAATGGCGTCCACAGTTTCCTGGTCAGCATCCTTGCCGTTGGGCAAAGAGGCGTAGTGCGCGGGGTAGTCCAGCACTTCGTTCATCAGGAAGCGCATGTCGCGCAGGGGGGCTTTGTATTGGGACATGGTGTGTTACTCCTGCGGTTGGAAGATCAACGTTCGATGATGGCGACAACGCCTTGGCCACCTGCGGCGCAGATGGAGATCAGGCCGCGGCCGGAACCTTTCTGGTCCAGCATCTTGGCCAGGTTGGCCACGATGCGGCCACCGGTGGCGGCAAAGGGGTGACCGGCGGCCAGCGAGCTGCCGTTCACGTTGAGCTTGCTGCGGTCGATCTTGCCCAGGGGCTTGGACAGGCCGAGCTTTTCCTTGCAGAAGGCCTTGTCTTCCCAGGCCTTCAGGGTGCACAGCACCTGCGCAGCAAAGGCTTCGTGGATTTCGTAGAAGTCGAAGTCCTGCAGGCTCAGGCCCGCACGCTCCAGCATGCGCGGCACGGCGTAGGCCGGGGCCATGAGCAGGCCTTCCTTCTTGTCGAAGAAGTCCACCGCAGCCACTTCACTGAACGTGAGATAGGCCAGCACCGGCAGGCCACGCTCAGCAGCCCACGCTTCGCTGGCCAGCAGCACGGCAGAGGCGCCATCGGTCAGGGGGGTGGAGTTGCCGGGAGTCAGCGTGCCCTGTTCGGGGCGCACCTTCTTGTCGAAACAGGGCTTCAGGCTGCGCAGCTTCTCGATGGTCAGGTCGGCACGCAGGTTGTTGTCCTTGGACACGCCCTTGTAGGGGGTCATCAGGTCATTGAAGAAACCTTCCTCGTAGGCACGGGCCAGGTTCTGGTGGCTGGCCAGCGCCAGGGCGTCCTGGTCTTCGCGGCTGATGTCCCATTCCTTGGCCATCAGTTCGCAGTGTTCACCCATGGAGAAGCCGGTGCGGGGTTCACCGTTGCGCGGCAGTGCGGGCTGCACCAGCATGTTGGGGCGCACCTTGGCCAACGCGCTCAGGCGCTGGGGCATGGTCTTGGCACGGCTGGCTTCGAGCAGGATCTTGCGCAGCTTCTCGTTCAGGCCCATGGGCGCGTCCGACGTGGTGTCCACACCGCCGGCAATGCCGCACTCGATGTGGCCCAGGGCGATCTTGTTGGCCACCAGCATGGCGGCTTCCAGACCGGTGCCGCAGGCTTGCTGGATGTCAAAAGCGGGTGTGTCGCGCGACAGCGTGGTGGACAGCACCGACTCACGCACCAGGTTGAAGTCACGGGCATGCTTCATCACGGCACCACCCACCACCTCGCCCAGGCGCTCGCCGTGCAGGTTGAAGCGGTCCACCAGGCCTTGCAGCATGGCGGTGAACATGTCCTGGTTGGAGGCGTTGGAGTAGACGGTGTTGGAGCGGGCAAACGGGATGCGGTTGCCGCCGATGATGGCCACACGGCGTACGCCGGTTGCGGTGGCGGCGGAAGTCTTGGTCTTGCTCATGGTGTTCTTTCAGTATTCGGTTGAAGGGTTCAGGCGGCAGAGTGCATCCGTGGAATCGCAGCCAAGCGGCTGCACAGCGGCGCAGCAGGCAAGGCGCAAAGCACAGCCGGGCTCTCTGCCCGGCGCGCATTTGCAACGCCGCATGGTGCGTCGAGGGGCAGCCGAGTGGTTGCGAATTTCATGGATTCACTCTGCTGGGGTGTAGGCCAGTTGGGCGCGCAGGTGGGGCTTGTCGCCCTTGGCGTTGCGCACTTCGAAAATCGCGTTGTGGGGCTGCTTGCCCTTGACCTGGCGTGTCGACCACAGCGAAGCGCGGCCGGGCAGGTACAGCGGGGTCTTGAACTCCACCGTCACTTCGGCCTTCTCGATGGGCTGGCGCGGCAGCATGGCGGCCAGCGCACGGGCCTTGGTCCACAGTCCATGGGCGATGGCCTGGCGGAAACCAAACAGCTTGGCCGAAGCTGCTGTCAGGTGGATCGGGTTCATGTCGCCGGACACCAGACCGTAGCGGCGGCCGATGTCGGCCGGGGCGCTGAAGGTGGTCTGGCAGGACAGGTCCACATCAGCGCTCAGGGCGCTGGCGTATTCCTTGCCCACCGGGTTCTTCACGCCGATGCGCAGGGCCGTCATGGTGCCTTCCCACACGAGTTCGTCGTCGCGGGAGATGGCGAATTCCAACGTGAAGATCTGGCCCTTCTCGTGCGCCAGCAATTCACCGGTGCGCATTTCCACGCGCAGCACGTCGCCCACGTTCAGCTTCTTGTGTTGAACGATGCGGTTGCCCAGGTGCACCGTGCCCATGGCGGGCCAGGGGCAGTACTCGGAGGCAAAGAACTCCATGGCCAGCGGGAAGGTCAGCATCTGCGGGTACAGCACCGGCACGCCGGCCTCGGGCTTGAAGCCACACACCTTGGCGTAGGCGGCCACTTCCGCGGCGTCGAGCTTGACTGCGGGGCGCACGTAGGTGACGGGCTTCAATGCCTTGACCGCACCGGGGCGCTTGCGGCTGGACAGCAGCGCACCTGCGTACATCTGCGCGGCGTGCTTCGGGCTGGTGATTTCGATGGTGGTCATCGTGGTTTCCTTCTTGGCAGCCATTACGCACCCATGATGCTTTGGCCGCAGACACGCACCACATTACCGGTGATGCCGGCCGATGCGGGAGACGCAAACCAGCAGATGGCCTCGGCCACGTCCACGGGCAGGCCGCCCTGGCTCATGGAGTTCATGCGGCGGCCGGCTTCGCGGATCGCGAAGGGAATGGCGGCGGTCATGGCGGTCTCAATAAAGCCCGGAGCCACGGCGTTGATGGTGATGCCCCTCCGTGCGAACACCGGCGCATTGCTCTGCACCATCCCCACCACGCCGGCCTTTGACAGCGCGTAGTTGGTTTGGCCCATGTTGCCGGCAATGCCGGAGATGGACGACACGCAGACAATGCGGCCGCCGTCCTTCAGGGCGCCGGACTCCACCAGCGCGTCGTTGATGCGCTCTTGCGTGGACAGGTTCACGTTCACCACCATCTGCCACAGGTGTTCCTTCATGTTGGCAATGGTCTTGTCGCGGGTGATGCCGGCGTTGTGCACGATCACGTCCCAGCCGCCATCCGCCTTGGCGGCATCGACCAGCGCTTGGGGGGCTTCAGCAGCGCCAATGTCCAGGGCAATGGCCTTGCCACCGATCTTGGCGGCTACTGCGTCCAGCCCTTCCTTGGCTTGGGGCACGTCCAGGCAGATCACGCTGGCGCCTTCGCGGGCCATGACTTCGGCAATGGAGGCACCGATGCCGCGCGATGCGCCGGTCACCAGCACCTTCTTGCCTGCCAGGGGCGCGGCCCAATCAGCGGGAGCGGCACCCGCACCCACCGGCTTGCCGATGCGGATGACCTGGGCCGAAACGTAGGCACTACGCGGCGACAGCAGGAAGCGCAGGGTGGAGTCGAGCTGGCCTTCGGCGCCCTCGGCCACGTAGACCAGCTGCACACCGATGGCCTTCTTCAGTTCCTTGGCCAGCGAGCGGCTCAGGCCTTCCAGCGCGCGCTGGATGGTGGCCTGGCGTGGCGATGCGCAGGCTTCGGGCGGGCGGCCCAGGATAACCACGCGGCCGCACTGCAGTACCGAGCGGGCGGCATCGTGGAAGAACTGGTACAGGGCGTCGGACTGGGTGCTGTCGGTCAGGCCGGTCGCGTCAAACACCAGTGCCTTGACCTTCTCGCCGGGCTTGCCTTCGCTGCCCCAGCGGCCGGTCATCAAGCCGGCCTTGTTGGCAATGGGAGTCCACTGCGGCAGCTGGGAGTGGGCCACCGTCTGCGCCCCCACAGATGCAAAAAAGGACGCCAAAGCGTCCAACAACTGCGGTTCACCGCCGCCACCCACCAGTACCGTGCCCTTGATGACGGGCTGGCCGGCCTTGTAGCGCTCCAGTACGAGCGGCTTGGGCAGGCCCAGCGCTTCGGCCAGCTTGGCGCCCACGGGGGAATTGGCGAAATTGAGATAAGAGTCAGACATGTTTCGGGTTCCAAACAGTTGTTTTTCGTCATCTTGGTACGGATAAGTACCAATTCGAACGATCATGCTTTTTAAGGATTGGTACTGTCAAGTACCATCTGTCGCGATTGCTAGACGCCTGCACCTAATTTGCCGCTACGATTCACTGCTATGGAAACCGCTGCCCCGCTTGCCACCGTCGAGGAGCCCACCACTGCCAGCACCCACCGCCGTCGCCTGTTCGAAGGCATGGCACGGGCCGTGGCGGCCCAGGGCTTTGCCGCCTGCACCATTGCCGACATCGTGCGCGAAGCGGCAGTGTCGCGGCGCACCTTCTACGAACACTTCCAGACCAAGGCCGACTGCCTGATCGCCATGTACGAGTCGGCCAGCCGAAACGCCCTGCGCCAGCTGCAGGCCATGCTGGACCCGACCCGCCACTGGCAGCAACAGGTGGAAGGCGCCATGACTGCCTACCTGGGCGTGCTGGCCGACAACCCCGTGGTGCTGCGGGCCCTGTTCATCGACATCCTGAGCCTGGGCACCGAGGGCCTGGCGGCACGCCGACGCGTGAACCACGAGATTGCCGAATTCCTGCTCAGCGTGGTCAACCCCAAACGCGACCACGCCGTCATGAGCCCCACCATGGCCATGGCCGTGGTGGGTGGCATCAATGAATTGGTGCTGCAGCTGATCGAGCAGGACCGGATTGGGGACATGCAGTCGATTGCGGATACCACGAGTGCATTGATTCGGGCGGTGGTGGGGGGTGAGGTGCCGAGGGGCTGATTTCGGGCGGTGTGCCGTTCGTGCTTGGCCTCTTGATCCGTTCGCCCTGAGCCTGTCGAAGGGCTTTACCTTTAGCCTGCGCCGTAGGCCGGGTCGCGCCCCGGCGGGCGCCTCCCTTTCTTTGCTTCGCCAAAGAAAGGGAGCAAAGAAAGGCGCGCCGGATGCGTCGGCCCTTCGGGCGCACTGCGTTGCTCGCGCGGGGCGGGAGGCGCGCAAACTCGCCCTGCGGGCTCAAACAGCGCGCGCCTCTTATTCCGCCCCACCCTGCGCTACTCGACTCCGCATGACGGCGGGGAATACCCCACGCGCCATCGCTTCGCTCGGCGCGACTTAGGGTCAAATTAGGCGACAGCCCGCGTATTTATTGCGTAAGCAGCTATACACTCTATAGCGATTGCACGACGGCTTTGGGCGGCGGATTCAACCGGTCGATGCAACACACTAACCACCGCATAGGCGGAAGGAGTGTTGCAGATGAAGCGGCGACCCAGGATCTACTACACGGATAGCCAGAAAGCGCTGATGTGGGAGCG